>NZ_JBMFNE010000009.1:39781-142929 GCF_049970315.1 Chloroflexus sp. | reverse complement strand
ATCGCTACGTCCTCGGCGCTCTTGGCGCCTTTGCGTTGAGTTCTCGCCAGGGCACACTGCCGGTGTGTTCTCACAATACTACACTCCCCCAACGTCACCCTATAACCTTCACAAACTCAATCCACGCCGGTTGCTTGACGAAGCCCAACGTCTCGTTAATGCTCAACATTGCCCGATTGGTAGTAGCGTTGTAAGTACGTACTTCGCGGTAGCCGGCAGCCTTCGCAAACGCCAGTGCATGCACCTTCAACGCCAGTGCCAGTCCACGTCGCCGGTAACGCCGGCGGGTAGCGGTAATGCCTGTCATCAACACGTCAGGTTCGGCATACTTCCAGAGCTGGCTCGTCGCTACAATCTCATCACCATCGAGTGCCAGAAAGTACCCCTCTGGGTAGAGATGCGGATTACCCAATACCGACTGTTCCCACGTCGCAAAATCAACCGGTGTGAACGGTTCAGGTTGAGGCACATCAGTGCGCATCTCTGTCATTGCTTCATAGAGCCGCTGCCGAGCATCGGGCAAGCGGTGAAGCCACTCGCGCAAAGTACAGATAGTGAAGCCTTGTTCTCTGACTCGCGCCAATGCATCAACATACGGGGTTGGGTCAAACGTGCGCAAATCGAGCCGCGATTCCCACGTCCGCATCTCTTCACGAAAACCCCGATCGGCGAGAAATCGCACACTGCGAGTTTGATCTTCGCGGCAGTTCGCCCGTACTTCCGACGGCTGATACTGCACCGTAAGGTCGCGCATCAGTTTATCATAACAATAGCTACCAATTCCTTGCCCCTGCCATACCGGCAACACTGCCACATTGACGAAAAATTTGCGCGGGTGGTACATCCACGCGGGTTGAAAATACTCAGCCGCCGCTACAATCGTACCATCCACTTCGGCCAACCACCGTCTCTGAACGCAATGAGCAGGACGAGTTGTATCCCAATGCCGTATCTCGTCGACCGTTTCGTGATTATCGGGGAACACTGCGTTGGCGATCGCCACGAGTGCAGCATAATCGGAGTCATCGTGCTCAAACGGTCGCACCCGTACTATTTCAACAAACTTACTCATGATCGTCGCTCCTCTGGGAACAGATCTCGCTCAGTTGATCATATCTTCTCGCCACCTCTTTGCCATCAGACTAGAGATGCAATTGCCAGTTTCTGGCGAAGATGGCTATGAACGTAGAGAGACCCTAGAGGATAGTCAATGTCTCATTCACCATTGTGGTCTGGTCAGTGCGCTAATCCTACAAACACTATCATTATGTAAGGCTATGGTATGATAACGGTGAGACAATTTTCCGTAAACGTCACCCGTTACGGAACCAACGAAGAGAGACAATGGCTTATCGCATTAGGGCAAAGAGTGGCGTTCGTAGGTGAGCGACCTACGCCAACCCGTTCACTTTGCCCCACCATCTGCGAAGGAACCAACGCATGCCCATCCGTGCCCTCATCTTCGATTTCGACGGCCTGATGGTCGATACCGAAACCCCAGCTCTGCACAGTTGGCAAGAGATCTATGCCGAGTACGGCGTCACACTTAGCGTCTATGACTGGGCAACTACCCTTGGCGCCAATGCCGGCTTCGATGCCCACGCCCATCTGGTTGCTTTGGTGCAGGAACGTGATCCTCTTCTAGCCGAACAACTTATTGCCGAGCGTGACCTTATTTTAGCCCGTCGGCAAGCCCGTAAAGACGCTCTCAGCGCCGATCAACCACTCCTACCCGGTGTAGCCGGACTATTAGCCGAAGCACATACCGCCGGTCTGCCGTGCGCCGTTGCCAGTAGCAGTAGTCGGCGTTGGGTCGAAGGCTGGCTCCGCCGCCTCGACGTATACCACGCCTTTACCGCAATCGTAACGGCTGATGATGTCGCAGCGACCAAACCGGCACCCGATCTTTTCTTGACGGCAGCAACCCGGCTCGGCGTGCCACCCAGTGCCTGTCTCGTACTAGAAGATTCGCCCAACGGTATCCTTGCCGCCCGCGCAGCCGGCTGCCCCGTCGTAGCTGTACCCGGCGCAGTATCGCGGCAGATTCCCCTCCCGCCAGCCGACCTTATCCTACCCAGCCTTGCCCAGACCAGTCTTGCCGCGTTGTTAACAATATTTGGGTAAAGGTGACAACAAAAAGGGCAGGCGTTAAGCCTGCTCCTCTCGATTAGGCGATGTATCGTCAGAACTTACGGTAACGGCCCCGGCTGTGGCGGCCAACCACGAGCAATATAATCCCCCATGGTAATAAGGAAGAGGATCAATAGCCAGACAAACGCACCTGCTGCATAAATCTGTGTGATCCGGCTACTCACTTTCACATGCATAAAATAGATCACGATCAAGACCGTCTTGGCAATAGCAATCGACATCGCAATCGTGACGGCCAACCAACCCGGCATCGTGATCAGATTCTTCTCAACCCACCACGCTACGACAGTCAACACCATGAGCACCATCAGCGCTACAAAGACGCGATAGTAAGTACCGCGCGAAATATGGGCATGTCCAGCGCCGTGGTAATGCGTGTGCGAATGTGCATGATGCTCGGCCATCCCGACCTCCTAAACCAGATAGAAAAGTGGGAAGAGAAAAACCCAAATAATATCGATCAGGTGCCAATACAAACCACCGATCTCAACCGGTGTGTAGTAGGTTGGCGAGAACTTGTTACGCAAAGCCATAGCTGTAATGGTACCCATCACACCCAAGCCAATGAACATATGGATCGCGTGTAAGCCGGTTGCGCAGAAGTACAACAAGAAGAAAAGTTGGTGACCGGACTGCATCAGACCGGTTGCAGTCGCGCCATGGCCGCCACTCGACGCACCATGCTCGGCAGGAAACATGAACCCGCGACCCGGCACCAAACATTCATGGCTCTCGTGTAAGTCACTACCGGTAATCCAACTGATCGGATCTTTCGCGCCGGCGCAGTGAGCAAACTTCTCACTGTACTCATACCCCTTGATTACAAGGAAGGTTACGCCGAGCAACATCGTCAACACCAGCATTGTCAACAGTCGCCGCTTATTACCTTCCTCGGCAGCATTGACAGCCAGTGCCACCGTCAACGAACTGACTAGGAGAACGACTGTATTGACGGCAGCTAACGGAGTATTGAGCAGCGCTGCCGCCTCTTCCCATGCTTCAGGGAAAGCCCAACGGTAGACGATGTAGGCCATGAAGATACCACCGAAGAGCATTATTTCGGTGACGAGAAAGGCCCACATGCCTAACGTAGCAGCCTCTTTCTGCTGCTCCGGCGTCTCGAACTGATGTTGCAGTTCGGGGCCGTGGCTGTGTGTGTGTACATGCGCCTCTTCGTGTGTGATCGTTGCCAACGCTCTCTCCTCTGCGTCCAATTGCCAACGTAGCGAAATCGGTAACGGTGCGTTCACACCGTATGCACCATATTTGCTTACCAAACGCACAAACCGTTATGTACGAGCACGCTATACGGGGTGCAGCGCGCTAAGCCATTCTGCTCAGCAGTCCGCCTGCACTACAGCGGCGAACCAGGGCGCCACGACGCCGCATCACGCTCGGCAGCATCTGGTGGATACGAATAGGCTTCTTCGGTAACGATTGGCGTCTTATCGAAATTGAATGTAGGCGGTGGCGACGATGTCTTCCACTCCAAGCCGGTTGCTCCCCACGGATTATCCCCGGCAATCCGTCCCTTCCGCAACGATATGCCGAGATAAATCAGCGGTATGATAAAGCCAATCGCCAGAATACTCGCCCCTGCCGTACTCATCACGTGCAGGATCTGAAACTCCGGTGGGTACACGTGGTAGCGACGCGGCATCCCCAGATAACCGAGGATAAACTGCGGGAAGAAGGTCATGTTGAAGCCAACGAAGATGATCAACGCGGCAATACTACCCCACGTTTCATTATACATGCGACCGGTCATCTTCGGCCACCAGAAGTGGATACCACCCAAGTAGGCCATAATCGTCCCACCCACCATCACGTAGTGGAAGTGGGCCACCACGAAGTAGGTATCGGTCACGTGGAGATCAACCGCCGTTACACCGAGGAAAATTCCGGTTAGGCCACCGATCACGAATAAACCGATAAACCCGAGCGCGTAGAGCATCGGCGTTCGGTAGCTAATCGAACCCTTATAGAGGGTTGCTGTCCAGTTAAAGACCTTAATCGCTGACGGGATCGCCACCAGCATCGTGATGAAAGAGAAGATCAGTCCAGCGTACACCGACTGGCTGCTCACAAACATGTGGTGACCCCAGACAAGGAAGCCAAGGATCGCGATGGCAATGCTCGAGAAGGCAATGAATTCGTAACCGAAAATGCGCTTACGCGAGAAAGTGCTAATCAGCTCGCTGATAACACCCATCGCCGGCAAGATCATAATGTAGACCGCCGGGTGCGAATAGAACCAGAACAGGTGCTGGAAGAGTAATGGATCGCCACCGAGCGCCGGGTCAAAAACACCAACTCCCCACACCCGTTCGACCACAACCAGCAACAGTGCAATACCCAACACTGGCGTAGCCAGAATCTGAATGATACTGGTTGCGTAGTTGGCCCAAATAAAGAGCGGTAGACGGAACCACGTCAGACCGGGCGCGCGCATCTTATGGATGGTAACAATGAAATTCAAACCGGTCAGGATGGACGAAAAGCCCATAATGAACGCACCGGTGATCGTCATCACCACGTTGGAGTTAGAGTAGGTCGAGCTAAATGGCGTATAGAACGTCCAGCCGGTATCAACACCGCCAAAGACGGCCGCAATCAGGGCAAAGATGCCACCGATCATGTACAAGTACCAACTGAGTAAGTTGAGGCGCGGGAAGGCCAGATCGCGAGCGCCAATCATCAACGGCACCAAGAAGTTACCCAGCACTGCCGGAATCGACGGGATGAGGAAGAAGAAGACCATAATCACGCCGTGCAGCGTAAAGGCGCGATTATAGACATCCGACGACATCAGATCACCTTGCGGCGTAATCAACTCCACCCGCACTAATGTCGCCGCCAACCCGCCAAGGAGGAAAAAGAAGTTGATCGACAACAGGTACAGGATGGCGATCCGCTTGTGGTCAACCGTCAACAACCACGACTTCAACCAATCGGTGAAAGTCCGTGAGGTATCGCGGATGTAGCTGGTCTGTGGAAGTGAAACAGTGCTCATACTCAATTCCCCGTATTGGCGAGTGACTTAATATACTCGATCAGTTGGTTAAGCTGATCTTCACTAATCTGCCCTTGGTACGACGGCATCACAGCAGCATAGCCGGCAACGATCTTCGCATTCGGGTTGAGGATCGACTCACGCAAGTAGTTCTCATCAGCCACAACTGTCGAACCATCGGCCAATTTCTCGGTCGCGCCGTAGAGACCTTGCAAGCTCGGTCCCACACCACCACCGGCCATCACATGACATCCGGCGCAGCCAAGACTGGTGAAGAGTTGACCACCCGCCGCTGCCATCGGATTGCCAGGTGTTACCGCAACCACCGGTTGACCGGTATCAATCGTACCATCAGGCAGTACCACCGGGCCAGGTGTTGCCAGCCAACGCTCGTAATCGGCCAGTGGTAAAGCTACCACCCGTCCGATCATGAGCGAGTGCTCTGTGCCACAATACTCGGCGCAGAACAGATGGTATTCACCGGGCTTGGTCGCCTCAAACCACATAACTGTGTAGCGTCCGGGCAGAACATCTTGTTTCACACGGAATGCCGGGATGTAGAAGCTGTGAATGACATCTTGTGAGGTCATAATCAGCTTCACCGGCTGACCAACCGGAACGTGCAACTCATTGTTCTCACGCTTACCGTTCGGATGCTGTACATGCCACATCCACTGCTTGCCAATCACGTAGACATCGAGGGTGCGGTCTGGTAAGGTACGCATCTGCACGTATAAAAACGCACCCCAAAAGAAAACCAGCATCACCAGCGCCAGTGGGATCAAGGTCCAGGTCAATTCCAGTTTCAGATTCGAGTGGACCGGATTACTGCGATCGACTTTCTGACTGCGATGATAGCGAACAATCAGGTAGAGAATGACAAACGGCAGCACACCGGCAAACAGTAGACTCAGGGCCACCAGAAAGAAGTAGAGCTGGTCAACCTGTGTTGCAAAGGTTGACGCCTGATCGGGAAATAACGGAAAATCGCGCATACTTCGTCCTATCTGGGGGCGCAGCGGCCCCGACGCTACTACTGCTAGGCTGGCACCGACTCACGCGGCGGCGGTAGATTACCACCGGGAGTCGAGCGACTCAACGTTACGATCAGGATAATGATTCCAATCACAGTGAGCACACCGACAATACGGAGTATCGTCATGATCGCCGGTGTATATTTACCGGTGATCGGATTGTACTGATAACAGAGCAACAAGAACTGATCAAGTGGCGTACCAACCTTACCGGATGAAGCTTCTACTATGCCTAATCGCACATCAGATACGTTAAACTCAATCCCAAAAAAGTAGCGAGACGTCTTTCCTTCCGGTGTCAGTACGACAAACCCGGCCGCATGCGCATACTGGTCAATCGTCTCGTCGTAAACGTACTTAAAACCAATCGCATCGGCTACACGCCGGATCTGCTCTTCGCTCCCGGTCAGAAAATGCCAACCATCTTCCGCCCCGGCCCGTCCATAACGCTGCAAGGTTAGCGTCTTGACCCCGCTGGCCATCATTGGTGTCTCAAGCGGGTCGATACTAATATTGACCACCTGAAAATCTCGCCCGGCTGTTAACGATACCTGTTGCAACGCCGATAACACGCCTTCGCGTACAAACGAGCAGAGCATCGGGCATTCATAGTAGCTCATGACGAGGACAACCGGCAGCCCAGAGCGGAAAAACTGACCGAGCCGCACTTCATACCCTTGCTCGTCAATAAAGACGGCGTCAAGAGGTACTTGCTCACCCATACGTTGCTCAAACGCTACCCCATCAGCCGGATTTGATTTGCTTCCTTGCGCCAGTACAGTGACGGGTGCTAGGAACAACATACTCAGCCATCCGAGCAGCGCTAGCGAGATCCAGCGTCTCATAACACCAACTCACAATCTAGCCTAAAAGCGGGTTACTTTCCGGCACCGAGACCGTGCTCGAGCAAGAGTTCCATTGCCCGCTCGATAGGAATATGTGCCCGACCAGCTCGCTCATTCACCCAACCGTAACTTTCAAGCCGTTCCTTCGCTTCGGTGATAATCCGGTCACCATCAACTCGTGGATTCTGCTCGAGCCGGGGCGCCGGTGGTAACTGCAACTGCGTCACTTCGTCGTTCCTCAGGGTATTACTCGCATCGGTAATCGAGCCGGACGTCAGAGCCAGCACTAGACCCATCAGAACAAAGGCGAGCAGCAACGTACCAAACACGATGCCAAGACCCCAAATGACCGGTGTCGAGCGCGCATCGCTCACTTCATGATTGAGCGCCAGACTCTCGGCTGACGGGCCTTCACTATGGGCATGAGCGTGACTCATAATCACCTCTCTTCTAGCGGTGGCAGACAAAACAGTTAGTCAAACGGCCATCGGTTGGGATCTGGTATTCGATCACCAGTTGTTGCCGCTGAGCCAACGACAACGAATTCACGTCCCACTCCATATTGAAAACTTCTTCGCGAGGGCGAATAAAGTTTTCGGGAGCGCGGTGACAACCGAGACACCAGCCCATGTAGAGAGGCTGTGCTTTAGCCGCCAACTGCTGCTGATCGATCCGACCGTGGCACGAACTACAACCGATACCTTTGGCGATATGCACCGAATGGTTGAAATAGACGAAGTCGGGCAGATCGTAGATGCGGTTCCACACGACCGGCTCACCAGTCTGATAACTGGTACGCACGACTTCAAGCAACGGGCTAGTCGTCCACACTTGTGAGTGGCACGACATACACGTCTCGGTAGCCGGGAAACCGGCGTGAGCTGCCTTCTCAACCGTCGCATGACAATAGCGACAGTCGATCTTCAACTCACTGACGTGATGCTTGTGGCTAAACGGAACCGGCTGGGCTTTCGCAACACCAACATCAGTATACCATGGTGAGAGGTAAAAACCGACCATGGCGGCAATAACACCGATCACCAGCATCACAAGGCCAAAGAGGCTGGCCAGAAAGATTGCATTTGCATTACGCGGAAAGATTTGGGCAGACATACGTCGCGTCTCTCGCTCTCTAGCCTAGCGGCCGGCTTTGACTTGCTGTAGCTCAGCCTCACTTAACAAGGCGACATCGGCATTCTGGCTCAATTGCAACGCCCGCACATACGCGGCAATCGCCCAGCGATCCTCAGGTGGGATGCGCGCCGCATAGCTGTACATTTTGCCGATACCGTTCGTGATCACGTCAAAGAAATAACCGATCTGTACATTACGCAACCGGTCGTTATGAAAACTCGGTACGGTGATCGGACCGCGGTAGGCGATGACTCCTTGACCATCACCGACTAACCCATGGCACGGGGCACAGAAGGCGTTGTAACGCGATTGACCATGGGCAAACAACGCAGCATCGAGTTTTAGTTCGGGTGGCAACTGATCGGCCAACTGACCATCGATCCGCCCGGTCATGAGCGGTGAATCCGGGTTGTAGCTGTTGAGTGGTACGGTATTGGCCGGTGGTGGCTGCATAGCACGGCCATCAGGAAAAAAGTTACTTACCGCGTTCGGCTTATACTTAGGCTGATCGTACATATCAACGTGACAGGCGACCAGCAACAGGCAGAGCGGCAGCCACGCCAGCCGCACCACGCGGGTCACGATCGATTTGCGAACAGATTGCACCATACGCTTCTCGTTTCTAGCACTGGCCGGTCATCTGCCGACCGGCCTCTGCTGCTACCCTGCACTGTGACCACCATCGAGTGATTCTTCGGGGTTACGCACCCGCGCCAGATAGCTTGTGCGCGGCTTGAGATTCAATTCGTCGAATACGGTGTAGTTGTGCGGCTGCTGCTTGAGCTGTGCTACCCGACTATTGGGATCGTTGATGTTGCCGAATATGATAGCCTCGGTCGGGCAAACCTGCTGACAAGCGGTTACGACTTCACCATCACGGATGGGGCGGTTGCCCTCAACCTTCGCCTTGATCCGAGCTGCACTGATCCGCTGTACACAGTAGCTGCACTTCTCCATCACACCACGGTTGCGTACCGTCACTTGTGGGTTGCGCATGAGCTTGAGGCTCTCGGTGGTCAGGTCGCTGTACTGCAAGAAGTTGAACCGGCGAACCTTGAACGGACAGTTGTTCGAGCAGTACTTCGTACCGACACAGCGGTTGTACACCATATTGTTAATGCCCTCGGCATCGTGGACGGTAGCCGCCACCGGGCAGACCAACTCGCAGGGTGCCTGTTCACAGTGAGCACAGGTCATCGGCATTAAGTACGCTTCTGGGTTGTCGAGATCTTCACCGGCGTAATAGCGATCAATCCGGATCCAGTGCATCTCGCGCCCGCGAGCCACTTCGTTTTTACCGACAATCGGAATGTTGTTTTCAGCCTGGCAGGCAACTACACACGCATTGCAACCGATACACGCCGAGAGGTCGATGACCATCCCCCACTGATTGCCGGTGCTGTAGTCGAAACCGGGGAGCAGTGATTGATATTGCGGCTTCCGTTCCGGTGACCCGTACTTCTCAGCATAGACCTCTTTGGCGATATACTTCGGGTCTTCCTTGAAGCGGGCAAACTCGCCGGCGCGCACCACATCACGCCCTTCGAGTGTCCAGTGATCTTGGGTGCTGACCAGCAGATAACGCTCGTTCACAGCGGTTGCGCTCACACCGGCCACTAGCCACGGATTGGCGCTCTGGCGCAGGCGATAGACATTGAACCCAGCGCCTTCGGCCACTCGCCCGCCATGGGTACGGCCATAGCCCAGCGTCACCGTAATCGTATCGTCGGCGTGACCGGGGACAATCCAGATGGGCATGCGCAACGTCCCCGCCGGCGTCGTGATATCGATCATGCGACCGTTCTCACCGGTAAGGCGTTCGAGTGCCTGATCGCGTGCTCGACCGGGTGCAGCCAAACTGGCCGGGTCAAACGGTAGGTTGAGCAACCGGATGGCTGTGCGCGGACTCACCAATGCCGCGTTGTCCCACGTCAATTTTGTCATTGGACGCGGCAATTCCTGGAGCCAGCCGTTGTTGGCAAAACGCCCATCCCAGATCGCCGGATCGGGTCGGAACAACAATTCCAAGCTAGTCGTAGGTGGCGGTGCCTGTAACTGCACCCCGTCGACCAACGACACATCGACCGGCTCTAAGCGTGTTCCCTCGATCACACCAGTGCTTAATGCACGCTTGAAGAAATCATCAAAAGCAGCATCGTCAAGGCCGGTTTGCTGCTGCCAGTACGTGCGGACACTGTCGTAATCTGTCGTTCCGATGGCGCCGTTCAGGACAGCCAGCAATTCGTGAGCGGTACGTGAGCTATAGAGGGGGCGAATGAGCGGCTGAATAATGCTCACGGTACCATCGTATGCACGGGCATCTGACCACGACTCGAGGGGATGGGACAATGGGATAAACCACGTGGCCTGAGCTGCCGTCTCGTCTTCGTAAGGGTTCAGCACCACACTTTGCTTTGCCTGCTTCATCGCCTCGGCAAAGTTAAGATCAGCCGGTGCCGTAAAGACAGGGTTGCTATCAATAATAACCAACAGCTCAACACGACCGGCCCGTAACTCTTCAGTTAGGGTCACCAAATCCTGCGGATCGGCGGGTTGGGCAACCGGTTCGGTCAACTCAACCGTTGTCCCCACAGCACCGAGCTGCACATTGATCGCATGGGCAATGGCATGCACAACCGGCGGCTGTGCCTCGCCCACCACGACAACTGCCCGTGAGCCGGCACGACGTAGATCGGCAGCGACGGTCGCCACCCACTTCTGCTGAACCTCGTTCAGGCCGGTCGCCGGTGCTACCGCTGTCACCCCTAACTCATTGGCGATAGCAGCAGCCAACTGACCGACCAGACCGGCCCGGATCGCCAAGCGGTGATCGGCAATGGCACCGGTCGGTGAGAAGACCGGTTCGGCGACGTACAACCGACTCATCGTGGTTGTTTCGGCGCGCACTCGGCGGCGTTGCATCAGATCGCGCGCATAGCGTACCCGACCAGGGCCTTCGCTCACGAAATCGGCATCGAGCGCCAAAACAACCTCAGCCTCGGCGAAGTTATAACGTGGCTCATACGGAGCCCCGAACGCCAATGCTGCACCGGCGTAGGTATTGCTGCGACCTACCGGATCGTACTGAATCCAGCGTGCTGCCGGGAAGTTGGTCAATAGTTCGGCTATCTGGGCCCGTAAGGTGGGCGAGGTAATGGTTGGCGTCAACAACCGCAACCCTTGGCCCTGCAATGTCCGTTGCACCTGCAAGGTTTCGTTAATTGCAGTAACAAACGCCTCCCACGTACTCAGCAAACCGAACCGACGTACCGTTTCGGGTCGATCGGGATCGTAAAGTGCCAACAACTCAGCTTGTGCGAAGGCATCAGTCGCACCGAGGCTTGCCGGATGGGCCGGATTCCCCTCGATCTTCGTTGGGCGTCCTTCGTTACTCTTGACCGTAACCCCGAGAGCGAACCCATCAAGCATGACAGCAGTGGCGTAATAGTTCGGAATGCCCGGAATCTGATCGCGCGGTGCGCGGGCAAAGGGAGCCACCTTTTCTTGCGGCTGTTTGAACGCAACGGTACAGCCGGAGAGACCGGCCAGCGCTAGCGACGCTCCCATCAGCTTGAGAAAGGTTCGGCGCGATACCGGATCGGCCAGCTCGCTCGCGCCCTGCGGGAACTCGCGGGCAATCAACTCGCGAAAGGCCGGCGTATCGACCAACTGATCGAGCGAACGCCAGAACTGTTTGCCTCGCGCCTGTTGTAATTGGGCGCGCACGGCCTCGATTTCGGGCGCGGCAGGGTGAAGGTTGATCTCACTCATTGGCGTGGCCAGACTAGATATAGGGCGGATCCAATAACCCGCTCACAAACTTGTGATTTTAGGCACATTTTTCTGCGTCCGATTATACTCGATGACAACCGGGGCAATGCAGCCGATTCCATACTTTTTGCATCTAGGTTTGGTAGCGAGTAGGAATAGCCAACCTTGCTTTCTCCCATAACGGAATAGGTTTACGACTACACGTACACGCTTGTCATCGCGACAAACCGGCTGCCAGGATTGGCACAATCGAATTGATAAGCCGTTCTGGACGGTAGATACACCGGTACGGCAGCAAATATCTCCTCATCGAGCGCGTAGTGGTTTAGCTGCAATCCTAGCGAAACGGTATCGGCGCATTCTTTGTGCCGCTTGGTGCAATTATAGTAGCATACCTTGAGACAGACAAGCAACATGAACAAGCCCTGTGCAGGACCGGTAAGGGCTGCACAGGGCTGTTAGAAATGACTTATCGAGATTGTCAGGCAACTACCGATCTTCGATACGACTCATCAAGCAATTCGATAATATAGCGCACTTGGACCTCTTTGCCGCGCCGGCGCAGCTCACCGGCCAACTGCAACGCGCAGCCAGGATTGGCCGTCGCGATAATTTCGGCGCCGGTGGTGAGGGCATTATCAATTTTACGGGCGCCGAGACTCATCGCCATGTCAGGCTGGGTGATGTTATAAATCCCCGCGCTGCCGCAGCACAACGACGACTCGGGCATCTCTTTTAACTTCAGGCCGGGGATGGCGGTCAGCAGTGTGCGAGGTTGCGCGCTAATACGCTGGGCATGCACCAGGTGACACGGTTCTTGATAGGTGACGGTGAGATCGAGACGACCCAGGGCCGCGCGGTTGAAGTCAATCCCGGCAAGAAATTCATGCACATCTTTGACTTTGGCACTGAAGCGTTCAGCGCGCACACGCCACTCCGGATCATCGTGCAACAGATGGCCGTACTCTTTCATCGTACTGCCACAACCGGCGGCATTTACGATGATCGCATCTACCCCCAAACCTTCAAATGCGGCAATATTACGCCGTGCCAACTCACGTCCACCATCAAGATCGCCACCATGTGTATGCAGCGCCCCACAACAGCCTTGGTCTGGCGGGATGATCACCTCACAACCATTCTTGCGCAGGACGCGAATCGTCGCTTCGTGGACGTGCGCAAATGCCGTACTCATAATGCAGCCGGTAAGCAGTGCAACACTGTAGCGCCGTTCACCCTCCGCAGGCAAGATTTGCCCGTTCGGTACGATATAGTGGTCGCTGATCGGTGGTAACATCGCTTCTGTGTCGGCCAACCGCAATAGTTTGAGGATGCCACTCTTGCGGGCCGCCCACTGTACGCCACTCCGCTGGTACAGGCGCATCATCGTTGAGAAGAGACGAAACACTTCCATCCGCTTGAACAACACCCCAAACACAGCACTACGCAACGCGCGCTGCCAGAGTGGTCGCGATGGCAACTTCGGCTCCGGCGCACCCGGTACCGCTGCGGGTCCGGCTTTACCGGCACGGGCCTGCTCGATCTGCGCACGGCTCGCTTCAAGGATTGCACCGTACTGTACCCCTGAAGGACATACCGCCTCACAGGCTCGACAATTGAGACAGAGGCTCATCTGCTCTTGAAAAACCGGGCTGGCAAGGCTAATCCGCCCTTCGTCAACCGCTTTCATCAGGTAAATGCGTCCACGCGGCGACGCCATTTCCAAACCCGTCTCGCGGTAGGTCGGACACGACGAAAGGCACAACCCGCAGTGAACACAGGTGTTAATAATGTCAGAGCTTGGCTTATCTTTGACGCTAAAGCCGATCAGGGGAATAACCGGCTGCGCTGACGCTGGTGATGAGTGAGTCACGGTCACAGGTATTTCTCCTCTAGGTACGATTGGCAAACCAAACGGCAGTTGGATTCAGCGTGTTATGCGGATCAATTGCTACTTTTAGCGCACGGATACGGTTGAGCGTGGTTGGCGATAGAGGCCATACCGGCACCTGCGGCACGAAGTGCGGTGGTGTAACAAGGAGACGGGTATGGGGAATTGTACGGTACAACTCAGCATGATATGCAGCTATCGCCGCCGGCTCGCCGATCACCCGCAGATAGATGATCCCACTGAGCGCGTGTGCCGTAAGCGCAACCTCTACGTGTTGGTGGCACGCGGCTTGTTCGATTGTCTGGAGGGTAGCAGCGAAACGGGATGGCCAAACGCTAAGCCGCAACAACGCCTGATCGGTCACCACCCCATAGCGGGCAACCGTCTGCTGCCAGAAGCTTGTTTCATCAGCGCCGGCCACCACCGTCCATACCCCATTATGCCGGTGGGCGAGTTCTGTCACCTCTTGCATATGACGCTCAACGGCAGCGGGATGACCCTCAGCACGCACGGCGACCACGATAGCACCCGCATCGGCAAGGTATTCAACAGCCGTAGGCAACAAACGAGTTGCGGCCAGATCATCGATCAGTGTACACGCAGCAACGCTTGTCGGCATCTTCATAATGGCCGTCGCACCGGCAGGCGGTTGTGGAAAGACCTTCAAGGCCACTGCCGTCATCAGACCGAGGGTGCCATAGCTGCCGGTATAGAGCTTAACCAGATCGTAGCCGGTCACATTCTTGACTACCTGGGCACCGAGGCGCACCGGCTCACCATCTGGTTCGAGTACATCGAGTGCTAACACCCAATCGCGAAGCGCGCCATAGCCCAGTCGGCGCGGACCATCGGCAGCGGTGGCAACTAAGCTACCGATGCTCCGGTGTAGATCGGCCACATCGAGAGGCAACATCTGATTATGCGGCGCGAGCAAGGCTTGCAACTCGGCCAACGTCGTACCGGCAGCCACCTTAATAGTGAGATCATCCGGTTCGTACACGAGAGGGCCGTGCCACTCCTTCGTTGAGATCGTCACAGCCTGGGGCGAACGCGCCGTGGTTCCACCGGTTGGGATTACCGACAAGCCGGCGTGATAGCAAGCCTTCATCAGCACTGCGGCAGCGGCCGGCGTTTCCGGTGCAACGAATGCCCCGGGTTCAGGTGCAGCAGCGCCGTGTGCCGGATCACACCGTTGCAACCGCTCGGCACGCGCGGCGGCCAACGCTGCTGGTGTGGTATCGGCGGGAAAGATCTTGGCCGGGTTGAAACAGCCGGTTGGATTGAACACCTGATGAATTGTCGCGTGCAATTGCAACTCGGCGGGTGAGAAAAAGCGTGGCATGTATTCGCACTTCTCCAGGCCAATACCGTGCTCACCGCTGACTACGCCCCCATTGGCAATACTAAGTTCGAGCACACCGGCAGCAATATCGTGCGCACGCCGACGCTGATCCGGATCACGCGGATCGTAGAGCACGAGCGGGTGGAGATTCCCATCACCGGCGTGAAAAACGTTACACACCTCCATACCATACTCGGCCCGCAACCGCTCGACATGCTCCATCATCAACGGTAGCTTTGTGCGCGGTACCACCGTATCAACGAGATAGTACGCCGGCGCAAGGCGACCAATGGCACCCGCCACCGACTTGCGTGCGGTCCATACCCGCGCCTGCGTCGCCGGATCCCGGGCCGGACGCAAATCAAACGCGCCGTGGTCACGACAAATCGCGATAATCTGATCGAGCTGATCGTCTAATCCATCTTCGACACCATCTACCTCGATAATGAGGGCCGTCGTGCCGGTCGTTTCCGGCAAGCCCAAACTATAGGCACTATTGACGGCGCGGATCGCATTGTGATCCATCACTTCCAGCGACGTCGGCAACGAACCGGCGGCAATCACGGCACTGACTGCCGCAGCCGCAGCCACGACCGATGGAAAGAGGGCCAATACCACGCGCACCGCTTCAGGCAGCGGTGTCAGGCGCACAATAGCAGCCGTCACAATCCCCAACGTTCCTTCACTGCCGGTCATGAGGCCGGTTAGATCGTAACCGGACTGATCGAGCACACCATCACCAGTCCAGTAACGAGAACCAGCGTGATCGACCACTTCGACTGCCAACACGTAATTACTCGTCACCCCGTACTTCAGACAGTGCGGACCACCGGCATTCGTTGCGATATTACCACCGATGGTACTGGCCCGTTGCGAAGAGGGATCGGGGGCAAATTGGTAGCCAAGTGGCGCGAGATAGGCATTGAGATCGGCATTGACAACGCCGGGCTGAACGACGGCCAATCGCGAACGAGTATCAACGGCAAGGATTTTATCCATGCGCGCCGTACTGATCATCAACCCACCACGCAGCGGCACGGCGCCACCGGCAATCCCGGTACCGGCGCCACGCGCTACGATTGCCAAGCCGGCACGATTAGCCAACCGCACCGCTTCTGCAACCTGTTCGGCAGTGGTCGGTAACACGACAATATCCGGTGGATGGGAAACGATCATACTGCCATCGGAGTCGTAGGTCAGCAACGACTCCGGCGTCGTCAGCACTGCTTCTGCGCCGAGCACGGCGCGTAGCTCTTCAACCAATGCAGTTGGAGCAGCAGTTGTCGTCACTGCGGCGAACTCCTTTTGTACAGACCGGCCCGTTACCGGAAAGAACTAGACCACAAATCGCCCCGGATTCAGCAGATGCGTCGGATCAAACTCTTGTTTAATCCGTTGCATCAATTCGCGATTGGGCACATGCGAACCGAACGCCGGTAATTCAGCGACCAACGACAGCGGTGCAGCCAGCAGTGTCATCTGAGGGGCAGCGTTGAGCAACGCAGTGTACCATTCTCGCAAAGCAGGATGTGGACCACGCACCCGCAGATAGGCTACGCCGTTCAGCGACCGAGCCGTGCTTTGGAAAGGGAGATCAGCGTGTTGCGCCGCAGTGCGTGCTTCCGTCAGGATCGTACTCAGATTGGCGGGGAGGCAGGTAACACGGACAACCAGCTCATCGGCGGCGACGAGTGCCGTTTGCGGCACATCATTAAGCGCAGCCCACAGTTGCTCGTGTTCGGCATCGCGCATTGGCTCAGCGCTCACACCGAATTGGGTGGCAAAGGCCCTCACATCACGCACATGACGCTCGACCGCTGCCGGCAACCCCTCAGTACGCACCGCTAAAGCATACGATGCACCGGTTACCGCTACTCCTTCGACATACTCAACGGCTACCGGTGTCAGTTGGCTTACAGCAATGGCATTGGCTACTTTCCACAACGGCGCCGGAGTTGCAGCTCGACATAGAATACTTGCCGCGGCACGTGGTTGCGGAATTAACTTAAAGTTGGCCGATGCGATAATTGCCAGCGTACCAAAACTCCCCAAATACAGCTTCATCATATCGAAGCCGCTCACATTCTTAACCACCATACCGCCGGCTTTCGACACTCGACCGGTCGCTTCGACAACCTTGATCCCGATCAGTAGATCGCGGGCCGAGCCATAGCCGAGCCGACGCGGGCCATCCATCGCTGTTGCCAACAAACCACCGATGGTTGCTCGATCAGGCAATGGCGCATCGAGCGGCAACATCTGCCGATTCTCGGCCAACGCTGCACTCAACGCACCTAAGGTCAGACCGGCCTCAACCGAAATGGTCAAATCATCCGGCGTATAATCAAGAATGCGGTGCAGACGATGGGTTTCAATCACCACAAATGGACGATTAGGCGGACGCCCCCATGATTGCTGGGTACCACCACCCCATGGCACCATCGCCAATGGTTCCGCAGCGAGGCGGGCTACCGTCTGGGATAACTCATCAATGGAGCCGGGGGCAACTGCCAAGAGCGGCGTTTGACCATAAATCTGGCGATCGGCGGGTTGTTCACAGATATAATCTTCACCGCAGATCGCGGCCAAATCGGTTTGCAACGATGCGAGCTTCATGCGATTAACTCGTTTTCAACGTACTCCAGGCAATACCCGCACGCCGGAGAGCGGCCAATTCACCACAACCACGACCCTTCGGGAAGACCTTACCGGGATTAAACAGATCGTGAGGATCAAAACTCTGGTGAAGACCAGCCATCGCAGCCAAATCCTCGGTTGTAAAGAGCAACGTCATATAATCTTGCTTCTCGACCCCAATCCCATGTTCACCACTTATCACGCCACCGAAATCGATACTCACTTTCATAACACTGGTCGCCGCCTCGAGCGCGCGCTGATTCTGCGAACGATCGCGACGGTCGAAGAGGATAATCGGATGCAGGTTACCATCGCCGGCGTGAAAGACATTAGCAATCGGTAAGCGGAACTCGCGTGAAATCCGGCCCACTTCATCCATCGTTTGCGGTAGCTTTGTACGCGGTACAACAGTATCAACCAGATAATAAGTTGGCGCGAGACGACCCATCGCCCCGAAAGCATTCTTACGTGCGGCCCACACCTGATTTTGTTCAGCCGATGTGCGCGCAGGTCGTACATCTATCGCCCCATTGCGCCAGCAGATGGCGGTAATATCATGCAGCAGCTCATCAAGACCATCTTCAACCCCATCGACCTCGATGAGCAAGGCAGCTCCGGCAGCTTCAGGCAAACCCAACTTATACATATCGTTGACCGCCTTAATCGCCAGTCGATCCATAATCTCCAGTGCAGCAGGCAGCAAACCACTGGCGATCACCTGTGAGACGGTATTGGAGGCACCGGCAATATCGGGGAAGAGGGCCAACACCACCCGCACCGCTTCCGGCAGACGAGTCAAGCGCAGCCATGCTGCGGTGACAAAGCCGATGGTTCCTTCCGAACCGGTGATCACGCCGGTTAAATCGTAGCCGGGTGTATGGACACTACCATCCCCCGTCCACACAATCGCACCATCGGGTAAGACAACTTGCACGGCGAGCACGTGGCTGGCAGTTATACCATACTTCAGACAGTGCGGACCGCCGGAATTGTTAGCGATATTCCCACCAATTGTGCATGCTTTTTGGGAAGAAGGATCGGGGGCGAACTGATATCCAAACGGCTTGAGATATTGTGACAATTCCCAATTAATAACTCCGGGCTGGCAGAGCACGCGCCCATTGGCCGTATCAACCTGTAAAATCTTATCCATGCGGGCCGTGGAGATGACAATCCCCCCCTGCATCGGCGTCGCCCCACCGGCCAACCCAGTACCGGCGCCACGCGGTACAATCGGCATACCGGCACGGCCAGCCAGCCGGACAATCGCCGCCACTTGCTCGGCGCTGGTCGGGAGAGTGACGACGTGCGGCTCGTGGGTATCCATCACGCACCCGTCGGCATCATACGTCAGCAGGGCATCGGGGTTGGTTACCACACCGCGCGGACCGAGGATGCGCTCAAGCTCTGCAATTAGTTCAGCACGGTTCATTCCGCACTCCTGCGGCTACCAAGCCGCTCTTGAGGTGTTTCGATAGGAAGTTCTTTTAGAAGTGGATAATATACTTGTAGTATACCATAATTTGAAATAGCGAGTTATTGTTGCACGTACCGGTACAATAGCAAGGTTGAGCAAAGCAGTAGCGAGAAAAAGTACCTATGCAATTGCCACCAATCCTCCAACGATCACTCGAGCGAATGGTAGCCGGCCAACCGGCGACAGCACTGGAGCAAACAGCTATCGCACTCTCGACGCGCTACCGTGAGTTAAGCACCGGCCAAGCTCCACCGATCACCACACCGCTCGAAGCGGTTGCGTATGCGGCATGGCGTATGCCGGCTACCTACGCGGCCGTGCGTGCCGTTTTTCGCCGTTTGGCCGAAGCGCAACCGACGTTTGCGCCAACGAAGATGCTGGACGTTGGAGCAGGCAGTGGTGCAGCAATTTGGGCTGCCGCCGAACAGTGGCCGTCACTGCAACGTGTGATTGCGATTGAACGTCAGTTGGCGATGGCGCGAATCGGCGAACAACTGATGGCCGGGGCCGGTTTACCGACGGTGACATGGCAGCGTAGTGATGTGCTCACCATCGAACGGTTACCGGAGAGCGACTTGGTTGTAGCGAGTTATGTGTATGGTGAAATTGAGCCGTCAATGCGCCTGACCTTGCTTAGTCGGCTTTGGAAAGCCACGAAAGGTGCTTTGATCTTTATCGAACCAGGCACACCGACCGGTCATACGACCATTCTGAGTATTCGGGATGAGTTGATAAAGCGTGATATTCCGATCGTAGCGCCGTGCCCTCATACCGCAGCCTGCCCGTTGGCCGAACAGCACGACTGGTGCCACTTCGCCCAACGCATTGCACGGCCGGCCTTTCAACGTCGTTTGAAAGGTGCAACGGCGCCGTTTGAGGATGAAAAGTTTTCGTACCTGATCGCCGCCCGGCAGGGTACACCATCAACTCGTGGGCGGATCGTCCGTCACCCGCTTATTCATAGTGGGCACATCGAACTGCAAGTCTGTACGGTACAGGGGGTACAACACATTACCGTTACGCGCCGGCACGGTGCAGTCTGGCGACAGGCACGCGCGAGCGAGTGGGGTGATGGATGGGACGTCGATCACGCCTTTACATCGGCAACTAGCAGTGACAAAACGAACGGTTAAGTTAGCGTCTCTATACGCAGAAACGGTAGCAATTATCATTGTGAGTGATATACTAGTAGATACCCGGTGCGATTTGTCGCTTCGGTTACCAATAGGAATAGGACCATGACCGGCAATCGCACCCACCTTCTCCTCTATGCCGTTGATGAGTTGCGGCAACCTCTCATTCAACAACTACTCGCTTACCCGCAGATCAACTACTCGTTTGCCAACACACCGAGTGATCTGCTCGTCCAGATTGCTCAGCAACCGCCGCTGCTCATTCTCTGCCGAACGGCCCAGTGCTTCAGTGTACCGACCGGCATACCGCTGATCATCCTCTCCCCAACACATGAATATCACCCTGCGCAGTTTATCCACGAACCGGCCATCGTCGATATTGTTGCCGAAACCGACCTCATGCGGTTGCCGTTCATTGTGCTGCGTGAACTCCGCAAAGAACACGCGATGGTACGTGAAACCTATCGCCTACGCATGCTGGTCGAGCATACTCCGTCTGGCGTGATTGAGGTTGAAATCGGTAGTCGGCAGGTACGCTGGTCGAACCAAGCGATGCATCGTCTCTTCGGCTACTCTGCCGGCGAAATGCAGAACCTGTATATCGAAGATTTGCATCCGAACGATATACATACGATCATCATCGATGCGTTTCAGCGGATGAGCAGCGGAGACGAAACACCACTCCTTCATATTACCTGTCTGTGCCAAGATCGCTCAACATTTTATTGTAATATTGCACCGGGCGGAACTTACGGGAACGGGCAAACGTTTATTTTCATCTTTTTTACCGATGTTACTAGTGAATACGAAAGTCTTCGCACCCTGCAAATCAATGCCCACTGGCTCGAACTCGCCTTGCGAGCGGCTAATCAAGGATTGTACGATCTCGATCTCCGCAGTGGTCGGACAGTTGTGACGGCTGAATATGCGACCATGTTGGGTTACGATCCGGCTACCTTCAGCGAGACCAACCAACAGTGGCGTGAGCGATTGCATCCATATGACGCAGATACCGTATACCAAACCTTCCTCGATTACCTGGCCGGCAAGATTTCAGAGTATCGGGTTGAATACCGCTCGCGGATGCAGAACGGAGGTTGGAGGTGGATCCTATCAGTCGGCTCGATTGTTGAACGTGACGAACATGGGACTCCGACCAGGCTCCTCGGCACGCACACCGATATAAGCGCGTTAAAGCGCCTCGAGTTTCACGAGCGGTTACGGGTTCAACTCTTCACCAGCTTACTGGGAGGTGAAAACTTGCAAACCCTTATGAACATTCTGATACAGGCGTTTGAAGAAGAGCAACCCGATACCTACGGTGCGATTATCCTCTTCGATCCAAAACACCTTGCGATAAGCAGTGTGATCGGAGCCAGCGTGCCACCGCCGCTCCGCGCTTTTCTCGAAACAGACGAATTGTTAGCGTCGACCAACCGCTGGCAGCCACTATTCAACCGCCAACGGATCATTATTCCGATACTCGCCAACCATCCGGCCTGGCATGATGTTGCGAACACTGTGCAGGCGAACGGTATTCAAACGCTGTGGGCCGAACCGATACTCAGTACTGGTGGCCTTGTCATCGGCACCTTCACGGTGTGGTCGAAACGAGCTGCGTCACCGGCGAGTGAAGACCTCATCCTCACCCAGTTTATCAGCCACTTAGCCGGACCGATCATTGAGCAGCACATCATTTCGGAACGGTTACGACTAAGTGAAGAGCGCTACACGTTGGCCGAACGAGCAGTGCAAGATGGGGTATGGGATTGGGATATTAGCAATGGGATCACCTATCTTTCATCACAATGGAAAGCCTTGTTCGGTTTTGACAAGGATGAATTACCAAACACGATCACTACCTTCTTCGAGCGGATTCATCCCGAGGATTGGCCGGCAGTGACGAAAGCGCTTGATCGCCATTTTGCCGGTCTTGAACCGTTTCATATGGAATTCCGCATGCGTCATCGCAACAACCGGTATCGCTGGATACTGGCGCGGGGTGAAGCGTTGCGCGATGCAAACGGCAACGTGACACGTATGATCGGGGCACTGAGCGATGTTACCGAGCGCAAACAACTTGATGAACGCCTGCACGAAACGCAGAAGCTTGAGGCCTTGGTGTTGCTCACCGGTGGGCTTGCTCATGATTTTAATAACCTGCTTGGGATTATTATCGGTAATCTCGATATGGTATTAGCCGATTGGCAATACGATCCCGATATACAGCAGATGATCCAGGCATCGCTCCATGCGGCATTGCGTGGCGCCGAACTAACCAAAAGTTTGCTGGCGGTAGCCCGCCGCCAACCGCTCGCACCAACTACAATTGAACTGCATCAGGTGTTGCGGGAGTTCTTGCCGCTCATCCAAGTCTCGCTCGGCTCAAACGTGAAAGTTGAGTTGCTCGAACAAACCACTCTCCCGGCACGAGCCGACCGCGCCGGGCTTGAGGCCGCGTTGCTGAATCTGGTGATCAACAGTCGTGATGCGATGCCGCAGGGCGGAATACTGACGATCAAGGTTCGTGAGCAGTGGGTTTCTGTGGAAGATGTCATGTTGACGGCGATGTTGGCGCCCGGCTGCTATATCGTGATTGACGTTATCGATACCGGTAACGGAATGTCACCAGAAGTAGCCAAACGTGCCTTTGAACCGTTCTTTACCACTAAAGAACGCGGACGCGGTACGGGTCTTGGCCTGGCGATGGTCTATGGCTTTGCTCGTCAATCGGGAGGGACAGCCCAAATCTATTCTACCTCCAACCTCGGCACGACCGTCCGGCTGTACTTACCGTGTGCCCAACAAACGACACCGGTTGAATCGCCGGTGGTTATACCCACAGCCCGTCGCCAAGCACGTATTTTAGTGGTTGATGACGATCCCGATCTGTTGCGAATGACGGTCAATACCCTGATCCATCTTGGTTATACCGTGTTGCATGCAAACAATGGGCCTGAGGCACTTACGTTATTACAGAGCGAACCGGTCGACCTGTTGCTAACCGATGTCGTTATGCCGGAGATGAGCGGCCAAGAGCTAGCAAAGCTGGCACAACAGGCTTTGCCCACCCTTAAGGTATTGTTGATGAGCGGATTTGCAGCGCTGCAAGGGGTGCATATCGGCGACATACCCCTGATTGAGAAGCCATTTCGTGCCAGCTCGTTAGAGGTAGCGGTACAGCAGGCGTTAGAGGGATGATCGGCGTGGGACGTAACCGGTTGAGCCCCCGGAGAGCCATCTATCGCTTTACCGACACGGTGGTGGGAACGAATTATATAACGCAAAGACGCAAAGACGCAAAGACGCAAAGACGCAAAGACGCAAAGACGCAAAGACGCAAAGACGCAGAGGTTGCTAGTTTGCTGTGCATGTTTGCAGGATAGTCAGTGCTGCGGCTGCCAGTTGCCGGCGATCAAATTGTTGCTCGGCCAGATACCGAGCCTGTTGACCGGCATGCTGGGTGAAGTCCGGATGGTCACACAAATAAGTGATCTGGGCTGCTAGATCGGCGGGATCGCCGGCACGTGCATAGCGCCCACATTGATGCGTTTCGACCAACTGTTGCAACCAACCTGGTGTGTTGACGATAACCGCTTTACCGGCGGCCAGTGCGTCGAAGAGTTTGTTCGGTGAGCACGTTGCCAGCACCGGTATGGCTTTGAAGATGGTCAGACAGACATCGGCGGCAGCGACCAGATCGGCGACCTCGGTTTTGGGTAACGGATCAAGAAAACACACATTGCGCAGTTGGTAGTCACGGGTTTTGTCCTCAAGCTGTGGACGTTGCCGGCCTTGCCCCACCAGCACGATCAGGATGTCGTCACGGCCTTGTGTCTGCAATATTCGTGCAGCCTCGATCACCTGCTGTAGATCGTTAGCCTCACCCATCGTGCCAAAGTAGAGCGCCAGAAATGAGGGATGACCTAGTCGTTCACGCCAACACCGGCCATCACGTAACGGATGGAAGAGATCAAGATCGGCGGCATTGGGAATCACGCTAACCTTTTCCGGTGGTACGCCGGTATCTAAGATGCCCTGCCGCATACCGGGCGAGAGTGCGATAATATGGCGCGAGTGGCGGTAGATAGTGCGTTCGAGCCAGCGTGCAGCCAGTATCAGGGCCGGATGACGCAATGCGCCCATCTGTAACGGCGCTTCCGGCCACAGATCGCGCACCTCGAATACCAGTGGGACGCGATGCCAACGGCTAGCGATCATACCGGGAATGCCGATGGTAAGCGGTGTGCTGGTCGCGAAGACGACATCGGGTCGTTCGACGCGCAGTACGGCGATGACGCTAGCAAGGGCGAAGAGGAGAAACGCGACCATCCGCTGACCGTAGCCAAGGGCCGTCTTTCGACGATAATCGGTATCACCGGCCCGTACCTCGACTACGTTCATTCCGTCTACCACACGTTGCCGCCACCATCCGCCCGTCCACGGTGTCTGCGGATCGGCAGCCGTCACGATGGTCACCCGATGACCGTGGTGAACAAAATAGCGGGCAAACTCATACGAGCGGGTTCCGCCACTCCCAGCGCGGGTAGTAAAGTATTGATGCAGATAGAGAATGTGCATCGGTCTCGCTCGCGTCCATTTCTATAAGTCGGGAACTTCACGCACGACGTGACGCAACTTTCCGGCGCGTGTCCGGGGTAAGCGTTCCACCAATTCCCACTCAACCCGCATCGTTGGGCCAAGATAACGTTGGGCCGCTGCAAGCACCGCTTGCATTGAGGCGGGTACAAAATCAGGGGCCGGCACCACACGGATGATAATCCGATCACGAGCTACTTGCGCAATCTGACTCTCTTTGATTCCGATGCCGGGTTTCGTTACGTGGCTCAGACGGCCAACCCAACGTCCATCAGGAGTCTTGATCCGGTCATCGATCCGGCCCTCAATCGCCAACCACGACGGACTATGCCGACCACACGGACAATCATCAGCGGCCAGCGTTGCCAGATCACCGGTTTGATACCGGATAAACGGCGTCCCTGAGCTGGCAAATGAGGTCACGACTATTTGACCGGTCTCGTCGGGAGCGACCGGTTGGCCGTTCTCATCAACGACTTCGACAATGGCAGCGCGACTGAGCACGTGGTAGCGGCGATGCTCACACTGCCACGCGATTTGCCCCACCTCGCCGGTGCCGTAGGTTTGTACGACGGGGCAGCCAAACGCTTGTTCGACCACAGCTTGCTGTTCGAGCGAGATGCCCTCGCTATCGGTAACGATGGCCCGCAAACGGGGCGGTTGATCGCCGTGTTCGCGGACGTACATCGCCAAGAGATGCCACGCCGTCGGGTAGCCGGTTCCATAAACCACCCGATGCTCGCGCAGGGCACGGAGATAATGCGGGTAAAACTCGGGTGCGAGATGGTAGGCCGAGCATTGTAATTGATGGTAGAGGTCGATCCAGATCCAGAATGGCGGTTGAATGCGAGTATACGGCACGACATACGCGCCCGAAAAGCGAGCACGCGGTTCACCAAACCGGCACCCAAACGCGGCCAGCATCGCATCGGCCGGAGCCTGATGGTTACGGGTTGCTTCGCGGTCAAGGTAGAAGGTCAGTGGCGTCCCGGTAGAGCCACTCGTCTTGCGTGGCCAGAGGGTACGTCGGTCGAGATCGGTAGCGACCAGCGCAAACGGATCACGCCGAACCTGCTCTCTGCTGAGCATCGGCAACGTGGAGAGTTCGTCAAGCCCGGTGAGTGGACGGTCGGGCAAGACATGCCGGTAGAAAGGCACCCGCCGACGAACTTCGGCCAACAGGCGATTGAGTTGGGCAAGCTGCCACGATTCCTGCTCGGCACGCGAGCGATAGTACCACGCGGGATCGTGTTCGCGTACCAACTGCTGATACGCACCATGACGCCGAAACCACTCGCGACGTACCGCTTCGGCATTGACCAACACCCGCTGTAACCAACGCGGGGCGGTATCGTAGATCTGCTGTTGCGAAGGCAAACGCAGGTTCATCGCAACACCTCAAAGCCGGTTGTCTGGACACCGGCAGCAGCTAAGCGATTGACGAGCATCGGATCGCGAAAGACTTCATACTCGCGCAGACGTGAATCGGTCAACGACCCAAAAAGTTCGGGGATCAGCCGGGTGGCCGGGTGAATGACCAACTCGGCAGGCGCGTGGCGCGGCCACGTCATCTGGCGCACGATCTGTTCAACCGCTGCCTTCCCCGGCCCAAATCCCGGTGTGCTCACGACGCCGGCAGGCATACGCAGCCCATATCGAGCGGCTGCCGCAGCCCAGCGGGCAATGATTTGGCCCTTCAACCAATACACCGGATGGGAGAGATGGTAGGTCAGGGCCGTGCCACGACGTGGGACGGTAATCCGACGGTGAGAGCGCATCGCCGGGATACCCAGTTCATGCGCAAGGGTAACGACCACCATAAAGAGACCGGGTACCACATGTACATTCTGGTGCGTATTCCAAAAATCGGGCTGGCCGGCAACGGCGACGAACCGCGTATACTGAGCGTGCAATTCATGGCGCACCTGCTCCGGTGAAATACGGCGGGCGAGCCAGCGGCGCCGGAATTCCGCTGCCGGCCAAAACTGACCGTTTGGCGCCAGCAGATCGGGTACCTGTTCAGGGGCTGCGGCCGGCTTCCCAAGCGTGAGGGTCCAGTGAATGCCGATTGAGGCTTGGGGAAAGGCTCGGCGGAGTTGTGCGGCATCGGTATCATACGACATGTTCGCCATCACACACGTCGCTCGTAATGCACCGGCAGCCAGACACTCCTCAATGGCCCGATTCACTTCTGGACACATCCCGTAATCATCGGCAGTAATAATGAGATGGTGCATAAGCAGTCGTAATCTATGAACCTAACAACTCGGCATACAACGCTAACAGGTATTGTGCCTCGCGCTGCCAATTAAACTCCTTGATCACCCGCCTGCGACCCTCAGCACCCAGTGCGTGCCGCAATGCCGCATCGGAGAGCAAACGGATGATCGCATCAGCATACGCTTCGCTATCATCGGGCGGTACCATAATGGCACACTGACCATCACCAACAAATGGCCGGCTAGGCGGTAAATTGCTAAGCACGGTCGGCATACCCAACGCCATAAACTCAAACAGCTTGGTCGGGATATTGTGCTGGAACTTAGGCAGATTGGGCAGCGGAATAAACCCGATCTTCGCCTGTCGCACGCGAGTCGCCACCTGTTCGTGCGGCACCTGATTCGCATCAAGCACGATTTCGTCTTGTAAGCCACGCCGTTCGATCTCGGCCTGCGCCCATGCCGCCTCCGGGCACTTCCCGAAAAAGAGCCAGCGCGCCCGCCGACCACGCCGACGCAATGCCTCGGCAACAGCAAAGGTCACCTCAAGGTGATAGCGCGGGATGGTGCCGTGATACACCAAATCGAACGGTGCGTCGTCGGCGGGTGGTGGCTGTTGCAAAAACAGATCAAGATGCGGAAAATTGTGGATCGTCACCACCCGGCGCGCACGAAACCGGCGTAGATACAGATCGGCCACCCCCCGATCGGCGGTGATAATCGCATCAAATGTACGAGCCGCCAGCCATTCCAACGTCGCCATCCCCCATGACAAACCGCTGCGCATCACCGGATGCATGTGATGTTTCTGGTGCAGATACGCCGTATTATTTTCGTGACAATCGAAGATCACTCGTGCCGATGTGGTAGCCTTGAGCCAGAGACCGAGCGGGATCAGCTCGGGATCGTGCAGATGGTACAGAGCGGCATCTAACTGCCGAGCAAGGAGCGCCGCTTGCCGCATCCGCCGCCATCGCCGCTTGAGCGCCAAGACCAGCCGTTGGTCGGCCAGCACCCCAACACTGTGCAAATACACCCCTTGCCGTTCGAGGGCGGTGACCGGTAACGGCACTAACAGATGCGTTTCATATCCGGCAGCCGCCAGACTCGCACATTCGCGGTGAAAAATGCGCTGATCGAACGGCTGATGCACCGTAGAAATATGGACAATCCGGTGTGTTCCGGTCAGAGACCGCTCAGCCGAGCGCGCAACCGTTCGGGTAGCAACGGTATGACCGGGTAGATGAGTGTGCGGTTGAGCCATCGCATTCCCCCAAAGACGGTTTCGTACAGCCACCGTTCCCACAGCGTATAGACGGAAGCCAACGCACGGGCCCGCTCGGCATCACGGCGCGGCGACGATCGCGTACTTGTCCCGCCACCGTCGAAAATGGCGAGTTCGTGGGTGATATGGGCGTAGCGTACCCGGCGGTGCAATACCATATCGAGCAGATAGGCGTAATCGGCTAAAATCCGGTAATCGGTCGCAAACGGTTGCGCCGCATAGATCTCACGCCGCACAAACCAGACTTGGTGACAAATCATTTTGCGGTATAACCAAAACCGACTCAGCCGGTCAGGGTAACGGATCAAGCGTCCGCTACCGTTAGTACCGGTACCGAGAAACGGATGGTCGACCAACGAGCGTACATCACCGTAGAGAAAATCTGGTTCACCATAACGGGCTAGTGCATCGGCCACAATGTGTAACACGTGAGGGCTACTAAACACATCGCCCGCATTGAGGAAGCAGACGTAACGCCCACGGGCATAGATGAGACCTTGGTTCATCGCATCGAAGATACCGCTATCGGGCGACACAATCACCCGTACCCCCAACGCCCGCAACCGTTCTGGTGTTCCATCGGTCGAGCAACCATCTTTGACCAAATACTCAACCTCGGGAAACGTCTGAGCCAACACACTACGCGCCGTTCGTTCGGCATCGGCGGCGCAATTGAGGGTGATCGTAATAATGCTGAAGAGTGGTTCGGTCACGTTGCGTCTCCTGAACGGATTGAACGCTGATAGCGCAGAAGTTGCTCTTGATACCGCCGTCGATACTCGGGAATAAACTTGCGTCGGAGCGCGGGCGGCAAGCGCTGCACCAATGCCGACGGTGTCTGCTCTTGGATGAATTGCACCAGATTCGACCGCGGACGCCACCACAGTAGATAGATGAGATAATTACGCCATGCTTTCAGCCATTCCTGCCGAGCAGCGACACGCACCATCTGGAGATAGCGTGGATCGGCTAACAAGTGCTCAATGTCATCGGTCCGGCGTTGTTCAATCTGCACATGCCCGGCAGCAATATCAGCACGTAACGCTTCGATCTGCGGCGGATGTTGCCCCTGAAAGCGAGTCAGCCAGTTGCACGTCCCGTATTGATCCATAATGTGTAAGCCGTTGGTCAGATTCACCTCGCCGAGCAGATCGAGATTCTTTTGCAAACGGCCACGTTCGCGTTCCCACGGCTGATTTTGGTAGTAGGCCCCCTTACGCGAAAATTGATGAGGAAAAACCATGTAGTAGTGGTACATCCACACCCCGAATG
Source organism: Chloroflexus sp. (assembly GCF_049970315.1). Taxonomy (GTDB): domain Bacteria; phylum Chloroflexota; class Chloroflexia; order Chloroflexales; family Chloroflexaceae; genus Chloroflexus. The sequence goes on along the minus strand of NZ_JBMFNE010000009.1, from coordinate 113,126 downwards.
AATCGGCGACATACATTCGCCGCCGGGTGATATTACGCCCCCGTTCATCGACAATAGTCGGCGGACGGTGTGAATCGTAGCGATAACCCGGTCGCCAGCGCAACACGCGCCGATAGCGTCCCCACGGTTCCCCCTGATATTGACGATGCCAGAAGAGACCACCCTCGGCGCAATAATCGAACCCACCCCAGAAATGGTAGGCCCGAAAACTCAGGCAGGTCGTTTCGGGATGTTGTTGCAAAAATGCGATCACACGCGCGATGTCAGACGGATGGTAAAACTCGTCAACATCGATCTGCCACAACCAATCACCGGTAGCCCGGTCGGCGTAGGCACGACTTTGTTCGTCCTTCTCACCCGGCCAAAACCCGTTGGGATGACCACACATCTCAGCGGTCACGATGATCAGCTTATCGTCTGGGTCTTCTTCGGCTTTGAAGCGGTAGAGTGCTGCCAACGTACCATCGAGCGAATGACCATCAGGCGTAGCCGCATGCGCTGCACGTGGGCTAGCCCCCTCGGCCACGATAATCTGGTGCGCAAACGGGTAAATAGATCGCAGGTTGTAGCGCAAAAATGGCTCGCCGTTGAGCACGATCATACCAAAGGTGATACGTGGTTCGTGGCTCATGCTCGCACCCCCGCCGGTAACGTGCGTGGCCGTACCCGCGCCAATAGCGGCAACGGGGCATGGGCCGGTGCCGTGACAACGCCCGTACTCAACGCCCACACCGCCCACAACGACCAGTGTAGATGGGCCGTCACCATCGTATTCCCCGACGCTTGACCATGCACCAAGGCGAAGACAAAGATGGCAAAAAAGGTAATACGCCAAACTCCGCGATCATCGGTGGGGATCTGTACCCAAATCGCTGGCAAGCGTCGCAACGCCCAGATCAGGTAGCCGATGAGAAACGTCATCCCCACCAATCCTTGATCGGCTAGCGTACCGATGAAAATATTGTGCGACCAGAGCTTGTATTCAAATCCCCAACCCCATACCGGTGACGCAAAGAAGTAGTTCAGACCGATCTGCCACAATCCACCGCGGTCCTCGAAGATGTTGAACGATTCTTCAAGACCACTCTCCCCTTCTCGCACCACCAGATGAGGCGCTACCTGATAAATCATCATAACCACGAGCACAATAATCGCAATGGAAAATGGCACACGCCACGATTTCTTACCGGTACGGGTCAGCGACCAACCAAAGATGAGCGCTGCTGCCACACCTGAGCCACTCAACGACTGGCGGGCACCGGTCAGAAATACGCCATAAATGCACCATAGTGCCAGTGCTAAAGTGGGTATGAGCGACCACCACCGACGCGCTTGCAAGAAGAGGGCGAGACCTAGAATGAAGGCAATACTCAGATGATGTGAAAAGTAATTGTACTCGCGGATCCCAAGATTACGATACGGCAGCGACGACAAACCGGGATCGCCGAGCAGATAATCGAGCGGTACATTGATAAACCGCAATGCCGCATACAAACCGTAGGCACTTGTCAACAGATAGGTAATGGCAAACCGTCGCGCTGCGGCCGCATCACGGATCGCGATCAGTGCTACCACTGCGCCCACAATGATATAAAGCAACACCGGGCGCACAATCGACATTTTGTCCGGCAGTTTAAACTGAAACAGTACCAAGAGCGCCCATCCCCACCAAAACACCATCCACGGTACGATCCAGCGATCAACTGCCGGAAAGATTTGGGCGGTCGTCGCATCTAGCCGCTGTGGCAGCAACGACCATGGCCGCACGACGTGCAAATAGCGAATCAGGGCCACCACTATCGTTGCCAACAACGGCCACGTTGCCGCACTCGGCCCCACAAAGATCGTGCGCGTCCACAGCGAAAACGAAAGATAGATCGCCAACGGAATCTCCGGTCGTCCGCGCCAAACCGCGTACAAACATACGAGACCGAGTAACGCAAGCTCAAGTGGATTAAGAATGATGGACCCGGTCACAATCATCGTTAGCCGTCTTCCTAGCATTCAAAGCCAAAATGCCGATACAGACGCTGTCGCAGGCTCGCGTGCTTTTGCCAGAGCCACCAGAGGATGCGTAGGCGGGCATAATCGTGTGGAGCAAGGGATTGACCATAACGTCGCCGCAACAGTGCATGCTCACGCTGCCAAACCGCCTGGAGAGTGGCGGTCTTTGCTTCCTCGTGGAGGCGAAAATCGCCCAGAGGTGGCCCCGGTATGCGGCGGCTCGGTCCGGCAATGCTCAGTCGGATGAAGAGATCGCGATCCATACAGAAGCGTAGACTGCGGTCCACCCCACCTACGTGTTCATACACGCTACGTCGCCAAAAACATCCCTGCTGCGGCCAGCGATGCACACCGAGTTGCGCAGTGAGCTTCCCGTTAGGTGGCAAGGCAAAGATCCGTGCCGTCACCCGCCCATCGGCATCGATGAAATTGACATCGCCGCTGGCGAAAGCCAGCCCCGGACGTTTGGCAAAAAAACGTCCTACCCGTTGCAACGCTCCCGGCTGCAGACGGTCATCGGAATTGATCCACGCCAGAATCTCGCCGGTAGCGCGGGCAAACCCATCGGCAAGTGCCGCCGACTGCCCACCATCGCGCTGCGATTGCCAGTAACTCAACCACGGTGCGTAGCGTTCAATGATCGCGACACTCCCGTCACGACTCCCGCCGTCCATCACGATGTATTCAAGGTTTGGGTAGCCCTGCAACAACACCGACCGGATCGCCTCTTCGAGGTACTGGGCTTGCTGGTACGAGGGCGTTACAATGGTAATCCGGGGCCACGGGCGGCCATCGTCCAACAAGGCTGGCGCCGGTGGCGTTGCGATTGTCCACGGCCAACCTTGTCGGTCAGGTGGTGGTGGCGGCAAATCGGTAATTGTCGGTATTGTCCAGGTTACAGTTAGCATAGGTTTAGAGTACCTCACCAACGGCACGCATCGCAACCATTGCCTCGCGATGCGTCCGGTACCAATCAATCGTTGCCCGCAATCCTTCGGTAAAGGGTGTCGTGGATCGGAAGCCAAACCGTTCCCATGCCCGTGACACATCGAGCTTGCGACGCGGTTGACCGTTGGGCTTAGTCGTATCCCAGACAATCTGGCCGCGAAAACCGGTTAATTCAGCGATTAGGGTGACCAAATCACGAATACTGATCTCATCACTACTCCCGATGTTGACCGGATCGGGATCGTTGTACCGTTCCGTCGCTAACAAAATGCCTTCCGCGGCATCAGCGGCGTAGATAAACTCGCGCGTCGGTGAACCATCGCCCCAAACCACGATGTGATCATCACCACGCTCTGCTGCCTCGATACACTTCCGAATCAGAGCCGGAATGACGTGCGATGTTTCGAGATCAAAGTTATCGCGCGGCCCGTAAAGGTTGACCGGCAGCAAGAAGATGGAATTAAAGCCGTACTGTTGCCGATACGCCTCTCCCTGCACGAGCAGCATCTTTTTGGCCAAGCCATACGGTGCATTCGTCTCTTCGGGGTAGCCGTTCCAGAGATCATCTTCCTTAAACGGCACCGGTGTATACTTCGGATAGGCGCACACCGTACCGATCGTCACAAACTTACCGACCCCAAACTTCCAGCTCTCGTGGAGTAACTGCACACCCATCATGAGATTGTCGTAGAAAAACTCCGCCGGGTGATCGCGATTGGCGCCGATCCCGCCCACGCGGGCCGCCATGTGGATCACAATATCGGGACGGGAATCGGCCAACAATTGGCGAATCGCATCAACGTGCCGCAAATCGTAGTCGCGTGACCGGGGTACAAAGACATCACGCGCACCACGTGCGTTCAACTTCTCGACCACATACGAGCCGAGAAAACCGGCACCACCGGTGACAACGACGCGCTTATCGTGCCAAAATTGATGACTATCGGGCCAGCGCTGTGTGTTGAGCTGCATACGATCCTCGCTGGATAAACTCATATTTTGTTGGAATGCGTGAATGATGAGGAATGTTTCTCCATAAGGGAGCGTCACTACTGGACGATAAACTGCGCATTGCGATACTGGCTATCGAGTGCATCTTTAATCACACCATTGGTGAGGACACCCGCTACTTCGCGGATCCCCTCTTCAACGCTGATCTGTGGGACAAAACCGAGCCGCTCACGGATTTTGGCAAACGATACGCGAATATCGCGCATATCACCGCCAAACGTCAGATCTTTGTACTCGATAACTGTCCCCGGCACATGCCGTTGCACCAATGCTACGATCTCGTCTTTGGTATAGTTACCTGTATCACCACCCACATTAAAGATTTCGCGATTTACCGTTGACAACGGCGCGTTCAAGCCCAACAGAATCGCATTACAGACATCACGCACATGCACGAATGAACGGGCATACCCGCGCTGATAGATAATCAGTTTGCGTTTGGTCATCGCCTCAAGTACAAATTGATTGACGATGAGATCGAAGCGAGTGCGAGGTGAAATACCGAACAAGGTAGCAAATCGGAATAGGATCGGGGTTGTCGTGGCGCCACCGGTATCGTTACGCAGATACTGCTCGGCAGCGATCTTGGTTTCGGCGTATAGTGACTGCGGATTAAGCGGCGAATCCTCAGTCACCGGTTCACCGTTAGGTGACAGGCCATAGTTACTGTACGTTGACGCAAAGACAAACCGTTCCACTTGCGCATCATCGGCCACAGCGAATACCCGCTTAGTCCCCTCGAAGTTGTAGCGCCACGCCACTTGTGGTCCCACCATCTGACACGCCGGAAAACCAACGATAGCGGCGAGATGAATAACGGCATCGAAACGCGCCGGCGGTAAATCCCCTACCGCGATTCCATCGGCGCCGGCTCGTAACGTTGCCGGATCGCAAATATCACCCTTGGCGAAGCGAAAACGAGGATGATACCAATAGCCGAGTAATGATGAACCGCCAAACAAGAGATCGTCGACCACGGTCACCGACCACCCGTGCTGCAACAACACGCCGGTCAGCAGCGATCCGATATAGCCGGCTCCTCCGGTAATGAGCACATGGGGCGTAGGTGTAGTTGTCATTCTTCCAACCTCCTCTAGTGGTGTGCTAACTACGCATTGATACCTGACGCACCCAAACTACGGTCTTGCGGCAAAGGTCACTTGCGCATTCATATTCCACCGCAGACGCGGATCCCAGCTATCGGGAACAATGTGGACGGTATACGTCGTACCGATTCCGGTCTCTTGACCAACCGGTTCGATATAACTAACCCTTCCACTCAACCGAACATCAGGCAGTGCGATAAAGCTAATGGTCACCGGATCGTTCTCTTGGACCAGACTGATGTGTAGCTCACTCAGATTGGCCACGACAATCTGCCACCGATCGAGGGTTGCCAACGTAATCACACGCTGGCTAGCATCAACCGTCTGACCCGGTTGGGCGTAGACCCCCACCACGGTTCCGTCGATTGGGGCACGAATTTGGTAACGTTCACGGTTGAGTTCTGCTTTGCGCAGCTCAATTTCGGCCCGCTCAATCCGTGCTTGCGCGATGGCAATTTGCGCACTGGTGGGGTTAGCAGTCAGACGAGCCAAATCAGCCTCGGCCTTGCGTAGCTCAGCCTCATACACAGCTACCTCGTTGGGATGGTTGATCGTAAACTGAGCCAGTTTCGCCTCGGCTTGCAAGATGCGCTTTTCCGCCGCCGCGATCTGATCGGGCGTTACCGGACGCAACGCCTCGGCCAAGAGCGCTTCCGATTGCTGCACTTCAGCCTGATACGCAGCGATTTCGCTGAACTCATTCTGGCGCACGGTTTCCAGTGCTACGCGAGCCTCTTGCAACCGATGCTCAGCATTTTCCACGGCCCGCAACAGTCGAGTCTCGTTGTCGATCTGGGCCTGCGTTAACTGACCACCGCTGGCGATGATCTGTTCGTTCGCCCACTTCGTGCGCGAGTAGTCATCTTGGGCGTTACGCAACTCATTTGCCAAGCGCTCGATCTGCGATTCAAGTTGCGTCTTTTCACCGGCGAGTGTATTGATCCGAGTTTGCAACCGCGCACGCGCCTCGGCCACAGCAGCTTCGAGGCGAGCCTTATCTTCCGGTGTAATACCCTTTTTGAGCCGTTCGAGCACTGCTTTCGCTTCACGCAGCTCGGCCTGTACTGCGGCAATATCGCTCTGGGTCACATTCGTGCGACTATCGGCCAAACGTGCGCGCGCTCGATCAATCTCCGCCTTGGCCTGCTCGATTTGTTCGGGCGTTGCCCCACTAATCAACTGCTCGTAATTGGCCTGCGCCTCAGCTAACATCACTCGTGCCTCAGCTATCGTCAAGTCGAGTGTGCGCACATCGAGACTCGCCATCACATCACCGGCCCGTACCCGATCACCGAGTTGCACAACCACCTCTGCCACCGAACCCGGGTTTACGAAGCTGAGATCAAGCACTGTCATCGGCTGAACCCGACCGGAAGCCATCAGCGTCCCGTTTACAATCACCGGTGCAGCAGTGGGTGTCGGTGCTACCGCTGCTTCAGCAGGAACAGATGTTGCAGACGACTCAGGCTCAGAGATCACCGGCTGACTGCAACCGGTCAGTATGGCAGTACCTAGTGCAATCACGAGAAACCAAATTCGCGACATAGATCAATCTCCTGTGTCGCCCGCTATTTCGCTGCGGTTCGCAATGGTCGCCGATTTGATCAATGGCGAAGAGCTGAAGCCGGTAAACTGCAACCGTCGGCGACGTTTGACAACACCATTCAGCACCACGCCAAGACACGCGATTTCGGTCTGGCGCAGGAGATCAAGCATATGGCGTAGCTCTTCTTCAGTCGTCTGCTTGACTCGCACTACTGCCAGCGTGGTATCGACGGCACGCAACAGAAGGGCGGTATCGGCAAATGTGAGTAGAGGCGCACTATCGATCAACACCACATCGGCGTGTTGCCGTAGGGCTGCCAGCACCTTTTCTAACTGTGGCCCGCCCAGCAACTGAGCCGGCAAACCACTGGCATTCCCTACCGTCAATACATACAAATTTGGTTGCTCGGTCACGCGCAAGAATGGCTCGATTGCCTGCACCGGTGTGCTCAGGAGGTTGGATAATCCACCTTGATGTGGGACGTTGAAGATGGTATGCAGGATGGGATGGCGCAAATGCGCATCAACCAGCACCACCCGTCGCCCGGTTTGCGCTAGTGCGACGGCCAGATTAGCCGCGGTCACGCTCCGTCCTTCACCAGGTGACGGGCTGATCACGGCAATCACCTGGGGGCGTTCGTCGCCAGGGATTGCATCAAGGTGCAGTCGCATCATACGATACGCCTCGGCATCGAGCGAGGCTGGATCGCGGAGCGTGACGAGTTGTGCCGCCGGCGTAGCGCCGTTCAGCTTACCAACAACGACTAACGGACGGCCACCACCCCGGCGCGTAAAATCACCTTCATCGCGGATACGGGTATTGAAGTAGTCGTATAAAAATCCGATCCCAATTGCCAGCACAACCGCAATAAAGATACTAAGCACAATATTGCGAGTATAATCAGGACTCACCGGATTACGCTTGGCATGAGCCGGGTCAACGATAATCAAGCTCGAGGCTTGGGCATACGGGTTATCGAGCAAATCGCGTTCGAGGGCTTGAAACGAAGCCACGATGGCATCGGCCAATCGCACGGCCCGTTGACGGTCGGTATCTTGCACCGTTAGTAAAAATAGCTCGGTCTTACCAACATCAGACGTACTCGTGCGGGCAGCGAGTTGAGCTACCGTCACGCCATCAACCATCGAAGCAGCTCGTTCGAGTACCGGTCGGACGAGTAACAGTTCGCGTACCGTTAGCGCGTAGCGCTCACGAGCACGCAGATCATCGAACGTGGGCGACGGACGGGCAAAAATACCCTGATCCTGATTGACCATCAGCATGGTCGAAGCAGCATAGAGACGTGGTTGAGTTTGCGAGTAGGCGTAGCCAATGCCACCGCCGATTACCGCGAACAATGCAATCAACCACACCCAACGCCAAACAAACAGGAGATACAATCGTAGTTCCAAGGGACCCTCCACACAAAATGGGTCATCGAGCCATGCCAGCTACCGAAAACGAGCAGTCTGGCAATGTGAACGGAGTGATGAAGATATGAAACCCGACCGCTTTGGTGTTGACACACTGTACTATGTTAGTTGTAACGGGTTCATCTGACAGTGTAATGTCATTGAACAACATCAGCAATGACAAAACGTTCAACTATGCGATTGCTGAAGGGGAGCCAGATCATCCCGCCCGTACTGTAGCATTGGCGGTAGTCGTAATTTGTTGATAGAGGTCGAGATAGCGTTGCGCCTGTATTTCTTGCCGATACTCAGCAAGGGCAATTTCTCGGCAGCGACGTCCCAACCATAAGCGCTCATCATCGTTGTGGAGCGCACGCCGAATGGCCTCACGCAACCCGTCGACATCACCGACCGGCGCCAACCAACCGGTTTGATCGGGGCGCACCAATTCGCTAATCCCACCGGTATCAAAACCGACGACCGGCGTGCCACAGGCCAGTGCTTCGAGCACCGTGCTCGGCATATTGTCTTGCAACGACGGAATAACAAAAAGATCAGCAGCGCTATAAGCTAAGGCGAGCCGGGTATCTTCATCAACCGTACCGAGAGGATGATGCGCGATGGGTATATTCAAGGTAGGCGGATGTTTGCCGATCGAGACCAGCAATAAGTCGGGTTCATCATACAGACCGGCCAATGCCGCTGCTAATTGGGCAAATCCTTTCCGACGATTATTGACCGAAACTGCGACAAACAGGACGATCTTTGCTTGCTGGGGTAAGCCAAGTACTGCCCGCGCATAGGCCCGATCATACGGTGCAAAGACGGTGGTATCAAGACCGTTGGGAATGACATGTACCGGTAAATGCCCGAACAGCGAGCTACGGTGTACTTCGGCAGCCATCCAACGGTTGAGTGCAACGATGTGGAGATGACCGGGTGGTACGGCAGCGAGGGCAGCCCGTTTGCGTAACCAAATCCGGTGGGAAAGATCGTGATCATCGCGCGAACCGAGCTGCGGACATGCCCCACAGGTTGCCGTGTAGCGTCCACAGCCTTCATCGTAATGGCAACCGCCGGTAAAGGGCTGCTGGTCGGAAAGCCGCCACACGACCGGCACTCGTTGCGGTACGGTCCGAAAGAAGCTGCCGTAATCGAGCAAACCGGCAACCCAATGTAAAGTGACCACATCGCAAGCCGGCAATGCTCTTGGTAATTCGTACCCATACCGACTGCGATCATCGCTGAACGGTTCGAGGCCGGGCGGGCGGGTTGTGAGGTACGGTTGCATATCGCGTCGGATCCGCCAACCACGCCAACGTCGTTGCCACGTACCGATGAAACCGGGTTTCGACACCAACGCCTGCACCGTCGGATCATCACTCCACCGATGGGCAACCACCATTCGTGAAGCACACCCCAACTGCAATAAGCCCTGATGGAGCCGATACGCTGCCCGTGCCGCACCACCGCTGATGTCGTTCGTACTAACGTGAACTACACGCATACGTTCACCGTGTTTCGAGCCGACGCTGGGCAAATTGCCCAATTGTCGGCAGCGAGTAGATAATCTCAGGAATCACTCGTCGGTAGTAAGCAGGAATGAACGGCAAGGCAAAACCGGCTTTTAACCAATCGAGATATGCCTCACGGTCACGGTAGAGATGACGCCACCGCCCATAGTAGGTTGTCCAGATCACGCGAATAATAGCATTCCGGCAGCGACGCCACTCCTGCGGATGTTGACGGGCATACGCGCGCAGCGCCGGATGCTGATCGAGGAAGGCGAGGAATTGGCGCGATGCACGGGCCAAGCTTGCGATACTGACCGATTTACCAAAGCTGGTATCGTAGATACGATGGCGAAAAATAGCCTCGTGACAATAGACGATACTACGCTCGATGCTCAAAGCAACGAGCAATGCGTTATCAATGCCATTCCCGCCATCGAAATCGGGATAACCACCAACCATCCGTATCTCGGACGTGCGGGCTACATTGGTGGTGAAACTAACAAACTTATGCTCGTTGCGCCCCCACCGCTCAATCCAATCCGGGCCACTCATCAACGGCGGCGGCAACGGACGGTCGGCGGTCGATCCGATCACCTGATTGTGCTCATCGATAACCTCCACCCGCGAGATGGCTACGGCTGCGGAGGGATTCGCTACCAATGCTGCAACCATCGTCGAGACATAACCCGGCGCCAACTCATCATCATCACTCAACAAGATGAAATACTCACCGCTTGCGGCTGCTATCAACTGGTTGAAATGCATTACAATCGGTACCGGAGCTGGGTTTTGGCGAAAAATAAAGGGACGCGGATAGTTGGCCTGGACTATTTCCCATACGGCATTGCCGTTACAACCGTTGTCGGAGACAATGAGTTCAATCGCCGGATAGTCTTGTGCAGCCACCGAGCGGATCGCCTGCGCCACATACGTGAGTCGTTTGTAGACCGGAATCGCAACTGTTACCGTCGCTACCATATGTCACCTCATTGTGATAGGGTTAATATCGAGTGCTGTACGTTCACGCACAATCCGCGCCGGTGCTCCTACGGCAATCACCCCGGCAGGTAAACTTTTTGTTACAACACTCCCGGCCCCTACTACCGTCCCGGAACCGATTGTCACACCGGATAACACCACCACACCGTACCCTAGCCAGACATCATCTTCTAGTACAATCGGCCCTTTGCTCGTCAGCGGTTGCATACCGATCGACTGACCGGGCGCCGTGCCGTGATCGTAGGGATAGAAGGCACATTGTGGTGCAATCTGGCATCCACGTCCGATTACAATGGGTTCAACATAGGCCGACAATTGGCAACGTGGTTGAAGACCCGTGCGCTCACCGATCACCACACTCCCGCCGCGTCCGCATTCGATGATCGTATCGCGATGCAGCTCGACGTAATCGGCCAGTTCAATCGGTCCACCGTCTTGCCGCTGATAAATCAACACTTCATCGCCGATAAACACATGGCGACCGCGCCGGATTCTGCGCCCATTCAGTTGTGCCGACGGTGCGATGTAACCTTGCGGATAACGATGGGCCAGTCCCACGCGCGCTTTGTAGGGCGCATACGGTAAGGCAGCCAACCATGTCGCCACTTTACCCAACCGGTGTGGACCGGCATAGCGCATCCATAGTGATGTCCACAAACGAACCACGTGCTGGCGCATAAAACGGTACTCCTTAGCCTAGGTTGTGGGGTAACCGGCGGCAACCATGCCGGCACGATGGTATTGCCAGAACAGTTCTTCATCGTCTGGCGAAAACAAATTACGCCAATCGCCTGAACCGCCTTTGCGCACAAAAAACGGCGTATCGGCTCCTTGGGCGGCTCGTTCTTTAGCGCGCATCCGATCAAACGACGCGGCCGCAACCGCAGCCGCAATCTGTTCATCGCTCGCCTGCATGTGGCAAAACTCAAGGATCCGCCGTACTTGGGTGACAATGTCGGCATAGAGGTCTTCATATTTGACCAACAACAGCTCGCAATCACTGTTCAGCCACCCTAAGACATGATCTGACCAACGACCCCAGTAGAAATCGCCGGTGATGACCTCACGTAGGGTGATCGGTTTACCGGAGCGTTTGTTCCGCCAATGGTAGAACGATGTCATTGCATCACGCCCATCACGCACAATGTAGATAGCCCGTCGAAAGATCGGGCGATATTGAAGGTGCGTCTTCACAAAGCGCGGTCGCATCTGATTAAACGGTGTGGTCGGATCGGCCATATAGACCAGATCACCTTTGATATGGCTATCGGGTACATAACGACCAAACCCCTGAAGGCCCAATTCTTCGCCGGCCAACAAATTCGCCAGCAAAAAGCGCACCCATGTGTTCCCCGACTTCGGAAACGAGGCGAGATAGTAGAAATCGGGATGCGGAGTAAAACCGAGATCGGCATATGGGCCTCTGATCCACTGACGCAGAGTACGACGCGCACGACGGAAGACGTTTACCATACTAACCCTCCAGAAAACCCTTCTCTTCGAGATAGCGAATGATCCTGCGTGCATTCTCTTCGGGCGTCACATCGGTTGTCGTCAACACCAACTCAGGATTAACCGGCGGCTCATACGGGTCATCGATGCCGGTAAATCCTCGCAGCTCACCACGCCGGGCTTTGGCGTAGAGACCTTTCACATCACGTTGCTCACATACTTCAAGTGGTGTATCGACAAATACTTCAATAAACTGGTCACTCCCGATCATGGCCCGGCACTCGTTCCGCGCGGCGCGGTAGGGGCTGACGGCTGCGCAGATAACGGCCCCGCCCGCTTTGACCACTGCACTGGCAACAAAGCCGATCCGGAGGATGTTGGTATCACGATCCTCACGCGAAAACCCTAAACCCTTCGAGAGATGTGTCCGTACCACATCACCATCGAGTATTGTTGGCGTGCGACCGCGCTCGAGTAACAGAATATTGAGAATGGCAGCAATCGTGGACTTCCCCGCACCGCTCAGACCGGTGAACCAAACACAAAACCCTTGGCGGTGACGCGGTGGATACATCTGACGTAGAATCTCGGCAGTCTCAGGGCGGGTAAACCATTCGGGTAAGAGACGGCCTTTCGCCAGATACTCATCACGCACCTGCGTTCCAGAAATGGTGGCAACTTCAGCCCCCGGCGGCATCTCATCGATCGGCACATACCGACCTTCGCGCTTGAGATAGACCAACTCGGTAAAGGGGATCATCTTCACGCCGATTTCCCCGGCATAGCGTGCTAGCAACGCTTGCGCATCATACGGACCGTAAAACGGTCTACCCATACTATCGTTACCAGGGCCGGCATGGTCACGGCCAACAATAAAGTGGTTCGCTCCGTAATTACGACGGATGATGGCATGCCACACCGCTTCACGCGGGCCGGCCATTCGCATCGCCAAGGGTAAGAGACTGAGCAGGGTACGCGACGGGTCGTAGTATTTTTCAACTAACAATCGGTAACTGCGAACACGGGTAAAGTGATCGATATCGCCGGGTTTGGTCATCCCAACCACCGGATGGATGAGCAGGCTCCCATCAATCTGCGCCGCTGCCCGTTTGGTCAGCTCTTCGTGGATGCGGTGCATCGGGTTGCGCGTTTGAAACGCCACCACATTCGACCGCCCCATCGCCGTCAGTAATCGGCGTACCTCAGCCGGCGTCCGCCGCAGATCGACAAAATCGTAGTAGCGCGGCAGATTAAAGACGTGCAACCGCCCGGCAGCGTAAAACTTCCCCCAGCGCGCCATCTCGGCTACCAATGGATGGCGGGGATCGTTCGTGCCGAGGACGGCCAGCGCCTCACGCTCGGCGTCCCACGAAAAAATCTCGCTCACTTCCATAATGGCGAGCGGATTGTTATGCACATCGCGCAGCACGATCCGGTCGCTGCCAAACGAACTCTGTTCGACCGGCAGCGTCACCGGGATAGGCCACAGCGTACCGTCGGCCAGCCGCATCTCTTCCAGCACACGTTCGTAATCGGCCTGCCCCATAAACCCGGTCAGCGGTGAAAAACCACCGGTTGCCAGCAGTTCTAAATCACACAGACTACGCATCGAAATCTGGATCGATGGCAAGCGTGAGACCATCGCTAACCATGCGGACCGCTCTTCAGCCGGCACCACCAAATTGACCAGACGACCGCCATACGGCGGGATCAGGAGTGTATCTTCAGCCATCGTGGTATTCCTAAATCCTTACAACGCCGGACGGAACCATGGCCCTCGCACGGGGCGTCCGGCACGGATGAGTTCGGGGACAGTCACAAAACGGTACGTCTTACCCCCTTGAGCGAGGAACGTTGCCAGCGCTTCGATCAATGGTGTCCGATCGGCTGCCGCCGGATCACGCGGCTGCGCCAGCCGGTCGTGGAGCAGGATAATGCTGCCCGGACGAAGCTGTCGGTTTAGTCGCTCGACCAACTGAACCGGCGATTGCGTCACCCAATCTTCGATGTGGAATGTCCAACCGACAACTTCATACCCTAGCAGCAACGCATCGAGTCGCGAGCCATACGATTGACCACCGTAAGGCGGGCGAAAAAGGCGGGTTCCATATGGTGCAATTGCCCGCTGTGCAGACCACAATTCTCGCCAACGTTGGTAGCGCGGCGTCTGTGGCATACGCACGTGATGAAAGGTGTGGTTACCAATTACGTGACCGGCAGCAGCAATCTGCGCTACCAGATCACGCTGCTCAGCCGCGTGCCGACCCAACACAAAGAAGGTAGCACGCGCGTGATAGTGGGCCAACACGTCGAGAATCTGTGGTGTGTAACGGGGATGTGGCCCATCATCAAAGGTCAATGCCACTAGGGGAGTAGGCGTCTCTATCCGGATAAGTGTGCCAAGCCACCGCCGGCCCAATGGCGCCAACCAACGCCCAAGAAGTGAGGAACGAGCACGACCACCTTGCTGCGATGAAATCATCTGTCCCGATCCTAGATTGCTAAGGGTGGGTAACGGTATTGCAGACTACCTTGCAGTAATCCGATCAACCACGCATTCACCCGCAACCATTCCGCCAACTGTTCGCGCTGGCGAATCCGTATCGCTCGGCCTAAATGGCGGAACCAGCGCCTGGTATATGCCAACCAGAGTTGGAACGACCGCCGTTGCGCGAGTTGTTCACCGCTATAGCGACGAGCTAACGCCACATTGGCAATCGCCCGCTCGCGCGTTTGGCGCAACATTCCGCGTAAAGTGTCGCGGTACCGAACGTAGACTAGCGCCTCAGGAACGAAGGTCAATGGAACGTTACCCTGCAACTGAATCCGGAAACAATAATCGGTATCCATCAAACGGAGCAGCGTCTCATCAAAACCACCAACCAGTTCGTGCAGCGACCGCTCGACGGCTAAGCCACACCCGCCGGCATGCGGCAAATACGGCGGATAATTCACCCGCTGTAACCCGTCGGCTTGCGGATTACGCCGCGTCCGGCTCAGCCAGGAATGGCGATTGAGCCGCTCGATATCAAAGCGCGAGGCGACAAACGGGTGGCGGTCGAGAGCATTGCCGATTGCCGCCACCCAACTCGGCGCCACCACATCATCAGCATCAACGAAGGCTAAGGCAGTACCACGCGCGTGGCGGGCGCCTTCATTCCGGGCAAAGGCACCACCACGTCGTGCGCTTGCATCAATAATGCGTAGGTGCGGCAACCGGTTGAGAAAGGCGGCGGCAACCCGTCGCGAATCATCGCGCGAACCGTTGTCGGCCACAATCACTTCCCATGGCCGATCCCACGTCTGATCGGCCAACGCGGTGAGCTGTTCACCCAGGGTTGCCGCAGCGTTGTAACATGGGATAACGATACTGAGTCGCACCTCACGTTGCACAGCTTATGCTCCTTACTGCTCGCCTCTTACGCACTTACGTTATGCCAAAGCCGGGTGAATGGCTGATGATTGCAGGTGTTACTAACAGGCTACAATACTGTAATCTTCTCGCGCAGTGGGCCTTGCAGATGACGAGTTGCGTTGCGAGTGTCAACGATTGCCGGAGCTAATGTCGCAATCCGTTCGTAGTCGAATGCACTATGGTTGGTAATAATCACGGCGCAATCGCACGAACGCAGCAGGTCATCCGTAAGCGAAACGGTCTGCATCCGGCGACCGTCGTGCAGTTCAAACTCAGTAATGTGGGGATCACAGGGGATTACCGTCGCGCCATCGGCAGTTAACAGATCGTACACCTTAAACGCGGGTGATTCGCGATAATCATCAACATCGGGCTTGTAGGCAATACCTAGCAAGATAATAGTGCTGCCGTTCAGCGGCTTACGCGCCCGATTAAGGGTGCGTACCACCAAATCATGGACGTGGCGCGGCATTTGGGTGTTGATTTCACCGGCCAACTCGATAAACCGAGTGGTTAAATCAAAGGACCGTGCCTTCCACGTGAGATAGAACGGATCGATAGGGATACAATGCCCACCAAGACCAGGGCCGGGTGTAAACTTCATAAAGCCGTAAGGCTTCGTAGCTGCCGCCTCGATCACTTCCCAGACGTTGATCCCCATCCGGTCACAGAGAAGAGCCAACTCGTTGACTAAGGCAATATTGACTGCCCGAAAGATGTTCTCGAACAACTTAGTCAACTCGGCCACATCTGGCGAGCTGACCGGCACCACTCGGTTGGTGATATAGCCGTAGAAGGCCCCGGCTAGTTCGGTACATTGGGGGGTAATCCCACCTACAACTTTAGGAGTGTTTTCAACACTATACCCTTTGCTACTCGTCTGCCCGGGATCGATCCGTTCGGGAGAAAAGGCCAGAAAGACCTGTTCACCGACACGCAACCCATTCCGCTCGATCCGAGGCTTGATCAGTTCACGGGTCGTACCGGGGTAGGTCGTACTCTCGAGAATCACCAACTGACCGGGGCGAATACTGGCGGCGACATCATCGCTTGCCGCTTTCACGTAGCGCATGTCGGGTTCGCGGGTCGCATTGAGTGGCGTCGGTACACAGATCACGAGAATATCACACACACTCATGCGTCGCATATCCGTGGTTGCCTCGATCCGTCCTGCCTCGCGCAGTGCGGCCAACGCCACGCTCGACACATCACCGATATAGCTCTCACCGCGATTAACCTGCTCCACTCGCGTCGGGCTTACATCGAATCCAAGTACCCGAAAGCCAACCCGACCGGCACGCTCGGCCAGCGGCAAGCCCACGTAACCCAAACCAATGACACCAACACAGACCGACCGATCGTGGATGCGGTTCATCAATGTGTGAAACATAGTTTGTCAGCTCCGAATTGAGTAAGTTCTCTCAATAGCAGGTATTATAGGCGAGAGTATCGTCGCCGCCAAAGCCACATTCCACTCCCGACAACGACCATGCCGACCACCAAACCGGCGCCAAACGCCAGCCATGCCAACCGTGACCGCAACACCGTCGTGAGCCGTGTCATCCAGTTAGTCTGAGTAGGACGGGCCAGCAGGTAATCGGCCACAATCGCCGCTTCGGATGGAGGTACGCCAAGGTTTGGCATTTGCGAGCCACGGTTATCCCACCGCGGTTCCACGATTTGGTTAATAATCCACTGACGGACTGCTGCTTCACCGGACAGTTCACGAACTGCGGCCCGTGCTGCACGCGTGGAAAGCCATGGCTCTTCATTAAGTTGATCGAGTTCGTCTAACAGTTGTCGGTATTGCGGATTACTCAACCGGGCCTGAATGTTGGCGATGAGTAATTCACGACTTAGCGGCGGTCCAGCTGATCCACCAAATCCGCCTTCCCCGTTGATCTGATGGCAACCTAAACAACCACGTTCGCGGATGATCTGACGAGGATCATCTACTTGCGTGGGTCGGTATGGGTAGCTATTGGTGGAATCGGGCACGATCTTGTAAATCGAGGTCTGACCGGCTTGGTTAGCGTAGATCGGAGCAAAATAGAGACCATCAGGCCCGATAGCGACAGCTACGACCATTTGCTCTTGCTGACCACGGTATCGTAAGAAGTAGTCGGGCACAGCCATCACCCGACGTTTATCCATGTCGTACCAAATACGTACAATACCCGGCATTTTGCCGCGTCGTACCGATCCGGCCATACCAAGGAAGAACTTGCCGGCATTCTCCTCGCCCAACAAGTGGTTATCGGGGGGTAGATACTGTAACGTTGTCGGCGCCAAACTCGGCACCCATACATATGCCGTTCGCAGATGGATACTACTCTCTTGGCCGTTCCAGCCATAATCTTCACCACGTTGCACCTCAACAAAGCGATCAGTACCAACTCCGTTATCACCGACAAATACACGGTCATTCACCACCCTCAGCGCATACGGGTTGCGAAAACCGCTCGCCCATACATAATTGCGGGCCTTGGTAATATCATCATCGATGTAAAAGGGATTTTCAGGCAACGGCTTACCGTCGAGGCTCATGCGGTAAATCTTGCCGACCATCTGATCAGGATCACGAGCCAAATACGGTTGCCACCCATCCCCAATCCCGACAAAGAGCTGATTACCAACGACTTGACAGGTACCAATCTGATGAGCTAAACCCGATTCGTAGTTGGCAAACGCATCGGTAAAGGCAATAAAACCATCCGGCGTCAGGCCAAAGGTACCGGGTTTAGTCTGGTAGCGTATAATGTTGTTGCGCATCCGCCCATTGGCATCGTTATACAGAAACGTAACGAACACATAGCCATGCACAGGATCGAGACATAATCCCCCCATACCACCTTGGCCCTGTCCGGAAGGCAATTCTTCAGTTGGTTGAAAATGGAAGACGTTCTCGGCGAAGGTATACACACTGCGATCATTGGTCACGACTTTGACTGTTCCACGCAGTTCTGTCACAAAATAGAGCGGATCTTTCGGATCGGGGCCAGGTTGCGGAACAAAAGCAATCGCACTAGGGAACGCATAGCCAGTCGTATCTTCAACAATCGTAAATCCTTCTGCCACCGCCCAATCGCTACGCCAGTCAAATGTTGGCGCTTGAGCCAGAACCAATCCACTCAATGAGCTACCGATGATGATTAAGCAGACGAGTAGAACAACACGCCACCCAAATGCCATAAGATACCCTCTAGAGGTATAAGCTACAGAACCAACGGATTACGGTACTGCTCACCAACACCGTGATACCACTCCAGCAAACCATCACGATACTCAAGGGTTGGGCTACTGCCAGCCACAGTACACCACCGATGATCAGTGGCCCGACAATGGCCGGTAGCCACACCCACCAACGACGATAACGCCATGGCAAACCGGCCAACGCCAATGGCACACTCAAAACGGCAGCTAAGGCAATGCTCCAACCACCGATCTGGTGCGACTGCACCGGTAATAGACGGTTCACCAGTACTTCTCCCGGCCCGAAGGCATACCACTGACGGTGGGGTTGCCCATCGACAAACAAACGCGCGATGACGCCGTCGTAACTAAATACTACGACCTGTGGTTGCGTATCGTGAAACACATCGGCAAACCGTAACGGTGGTCGATCATCGACCGGACGGGTAAATGGTAAGCGCATCCGAACCAGTAGATCAGGCCCTGACTGGATCAGACTGATGTTATGGGAATCAATTTGCCAACCATAATTAATCATCAATCCTTCGGCAGGACGTGCCGGGTCTCGTGGGGCGAGCCGGGCTACTACGGTGAACGCACGAGATCGGGCGACTGCCGCTGCCACACCGGTCAGCGGTTCGTCACTCATGAGCCAACATTGGTAGCCCACACCCACTCCCTCTGTGGTAAAGGTCAGTTTGCCTTTCGCAACAAGAGGACGCACCAAAGGCCCAACCTGTGCTGGCGGATAGTGGGTAAAATCGTAAGCAAGGAGCGGGGCACGGGCAAAAGCGTTGTCCGGCGTCAGCGTCGCTTGGGCATCGGCATGATCAAAGGCGCGGTCGTACAAGGCGACAAACCTGACATACCCCGGCCAAAAGCGACGGCCATCGCTCGCCGCCCCGATCTGAAACGTGTAGCGCTCTGACCAATTGACCGGTAACGTCGCCCGTTGCCAATGGATCTGTACCCAGCCGGCACTGACCAGCCAGACCACCATTCCACCGACCACAACCCCCGCTGGCACACGTTGAACGATCGATAATCCGGCCCGAATGATCCGATCAACCACCGGTATCACCAAGGGAGCTAGTACCCATCCACCCAACGCCGCGCCGCTGGCATTCGCCAACACATCAAGCAGCGCAGCAGTACGACCGGGAATGAGTAATTGCGCGCACTCAATACCGAATGCCACCACAGCGGCTACAATAAACACCCCACTAATCTGACCGCGTCGCCCCATCCCGAATCCGGCCAATAACCAAGACAACGCCACCCCTAGTGGCACAAACAGGATGACGTTTTGCAGCATATCCACACCATGGCTTAACCCAAACACCAAAACATGCCAGGGCTGGATCGGCCATGGATCAGAAAAATCGAAGGGATATAATGTCAGGCTGAGGATTCCGACCAGCACGAGTAGCAACAGCGCTACCCCGTACCGCACCAAGCGAGGATCACGAGCATCACACCAATGGCTCATAGGTTGTCGTCCACGGAAGGATGGGCCGCACGACACCCGACAAACTACCGGCCCAGTCTCCTCTAGCCGTATCACCATCGAGGCTGTCGATCACCTGAAACGCGACGGCATCACGTTCGGCAAACTGCTTGATCGGCGGTTCAAGCGTCGTTAGTGCAGCCTCCACATAAAACGAACCTTCGGCCAGAAAATTACCGGGAATGATCACCTGTGCGCGATACCGACCAGAAGGACGGGGCCGTCGTCGCCATGTCGGATCAAGGTCAAGACTGGTAAATACCGCCACGTTATCATCGTTGTAGAGACGGATGTGTGGCATCAGGATATATCCATCGCACACAACTACAAACTCAAGCTCAATCGTCACCGGAGTACGAATATCGATGGTATCGGCAACATCACCATCGCTATCGCGCACCCGCACTGCTTGCAAATACGCGACCTCACCACCTGGTGCCGTCTTCCGATCTGACCAGACTCGCTCGGCTATTGAATGAGCACCTTTCCCAAGGTATACACTGACCACCTGCTGAGCCGACCCATCGGCAATCACCTTCCCCTGATTGAGCAAGATAGCACGCTGGCACATGCGCAAAATTGACTGCATGCTATGCGAAACGAAGAGCACGGTACGACCTTGCTGACCAACATCTTGCATCTTGTTGAGACACTTCTTTTGGAAGCGGGCATCACCGACGGCCAACACCTCATCGACGATCAGGATTTCGGGTTCCAGGTGAGCAGCGACGGCAAACGCCAAACGCACATACATCCCGGATGAATAAAACTTCACCGGCGTATCGATAAACTTCTCGACTTCGGCGAAGTGGACAATCGCATCGAAGTTGCGATCGATCTCGCGCTTGCGCATACCGAGAATGGCCCCATTGAGATAAATATTTTCACGCCCGGTCAATTCGGGATGAAAACCGGTCCCCACCTCGAGCAACGAGGCCACGCGCCCGTACAACTCAGCCCGCCCGCGCGTCGGCTCGGTGATCCGCGAGAGGACCTTGAGCAACGTACTCTTACCGGCGCCATTCCGCCCAATAATCCCAACCACTTCGCCTTGGTGAATATCGAATGACACCCCATCGAGCGCCCACAGCTCGGTAGTAGCAGAGGCCCCACCTCGCCCGCGCAATCGCTCAACAATGGCATCACGGAGCGTGATATAGCCTGCACTGCGTTGTTTGATCGCACCGATCCGGTACTGTTTTGCTAAATCACGGGCACGGATTGCGTATTGCATAGGCTAGATAATATCGGCAAACTTGCGTTCAACAGCCTGAAAATAGATCAAACCGGAAAAGAAGATCATGACCGCCATCGTAACCGAGACCAGCATTAACAAACTCGGCGGTTGCGTACCGATCAACGCCCAACGGAACCCTTCCACTACCCCAACCATTGGGTTAAGTGCGTAGACTACTTGCCAATACCCTTCGATGAGGTTGCTTGGATAGACCACCGGCGTAGCAAAAAGCCAAAGCTGAATGAGAAACGGCGTAGCATGGCGCACATCTCGATAGCGAGCATTAATTGCTGAAAGCCAAAACCCCACGCCAAGCGCCGTGATCATCGCCAAGACGAGGAAGAGTGGCAAGAGGAACGCAGCCGGTGTTGGTAGCCACCGATACCAGATCATCAACGCGAGTAAGATCAGGAACGACAAACCAAAATCCACAACGCCGGCCAAGACACTGGCAGTTGGAATGGCTAGTCGCGGGAAATAGACCTTCCGCACGATACTGGCACTGCCAACAAGACTGTTTGCCGCTTGACCAACGGTATTTGCAAAAAACTGCCACGGCAATAGCCCGGCCAGATTGAACAGTGGGTAGGGAATGCCGTTTGTATTCACACCGGCCAACCGTCCAAAGATAATCGTAAACACGACAAGTTGGAGCACCGGTTGAATAATTGCCCAACTTGCCCCTAAGAGAGTCTGTTTGTAGCGGACTTTGACATCGCGCCACACCAGAAAGAAGAGTAACTCGCGATATGCCCACAGATCACGCCAATTGAGTTGCCACCAACCCTTGCGTGGTTCAATAATCGTTGGCACGTGAGTATATTCAGTTGATAATGATGTGTGATTGGTCAATGATGTTGTGGTAGGCGGTTCTAATGTTGCCATATGAAGCTTGTTTCCTCACTGTGCGTGCCAGAATACAGAGCTTAACGATGCGAGTAGGCAACCATAGAGCAGATATCGATCACATCGATCAGCAGAATCCACGAGAGGAGATGTCGTACCTCTTACTGTAGCATAGTCGGTTTTTACCCTTGCTGCAATTACAAATTCGTCAATTAGGTAAACATGGTACAGCTTACTCCCTGCCATACACTGGGTTGTAAATCTGGTATCATACCCATAGCACCACAGGGGTTGATTGCTAACAAAACAGAAAGGTGACACTCGCTATGGCTTATGCAGCCCTGATTGGCGCAGAAGTGAAACGCCGTGAAGATCCGCGTCTCATCCGGGGTCAGGGCACGTATGTGAGCGATTTGCGTCTACCGGGGATGTTATACGTTGCCATTGCCCGTAGTCCGTATGCCCACGCCCGGATTGTCGCCATCGACAAAGCTGCCGTGCTGGCAATGCCTGATGTCGTAGCTGTCTATACCGGTACCGACCTGCTCGATTGTTGCCAGCCATTGCCGTTGGCCAGCTCAGGCGAAGGCGGCGGGCCGCAGCGCTACACGGGCCGCACTCGCTATGTGCTCGCCGTCGAGCGGGTGCGTCACGCCGGTGAAGCGGTCGCCGCAGTGATCGCCCGGACGCCAGAAGCCGCGCTCGATGCAGCGCTCGCCCTGCCCATCGAATGGGAGCCACTACCGGCAGTGGTCGATCCGCTCGCCGCAATTGCACCTGACGCCCCGATCATCTTCGATGGTCTGCCCGACAATATCGACCACCGTCGTCGCCGGCAAAAGGGTGATGTCGAGACCGCCTTCGCCACTGCTCATCGGGTTATCCGCCAACGAATGGTCAATCAACGCCTGCTCGGCTTCCCGATGGAAGGACGCGCAGTGGTTGCTGCACCCGATCCCGCTAACGATGGTGTGACGGTATGGACGAGTACGCAGACCCCGCACCAGGTGCGTGGTGAGATCGCCAAAGTGGTCGGCCTTGACGAGAATCGAGTGCGTGTGATTGCGCCTGATGTCGGCGGTGGCTTCGGGGTTAAGATCGGTATCTACCCCGAAGAGGCACTCCTTGCCGCGCTTGCCCGTCAGCTCAACGTACCATTGCGTTGGGTCGAACACCGCCTCGAACACGTACAGGCGACGACTCATGGGCGCGGGCAGGTGTGTGATGTCGAGGCTGCCGTTACCGCCGATGGCGAAGTGACTGCACTGCGTATGCAGATCGTAGCCGATCTCGGCGCTTATCCTCTCGCCCCCGGTCTACCCGATCTGACCACTGCTATGGCTATTGGCGTCTACAAAATCCCTACCGTCGATCTGGAAGCAATTTGTGTTTATACCAACACCACACCGGTCGCTGCCTACCGTGGTGCGGGTCGGCCCGAAGCCGCTTATTACATCGAACGGCTCATGGATCTGGTCGCCGCCGAACTCGGTTTAGACCCGGCAGAAGTGCGCCGGCGCAATTTTATTCCGCCCGACGCCTTCCCCTACAAGACGCCGACCGGCCTGACGTATGATAGCGGCGAGTATGATCGCGCCTTGACTAAAGCCTTGACACTATCGCGATACGAACAGTTACGCGCCGAACAAGCTGCCCGCCGTGCTACCGGTGATCGAATGTTGCTTGGTATCGGGATCGCGTGCTACGTCGAAATGTGTGGGTTTGGCCCCTACGAAAGCGCCCAGATCAGAGTTGAACCAAGCGGTACGGTGACGGTGACAACCGGCATTTCGCCGCATGGTCAAGGGACGGCCACAACATTCGCTCAGATTGTTGCCGACCAGATCGGGGCTGACTTTGAGCGGATTGTGATTAAGCACAGCGATACCGCGATCACACCGATGGGTATCGGGACGATGGGTTCACGTTCGCTAGCCGTCGGTGGTGCAGCACTCGTGCGGGCAGCGACAAAGGTGCGTGAGAAAGCGCGCCAGATTGCGGCAGCGATGCTCGAAGCTAGTGTGGCCGATATTGAACTGCACGAGGGTCGCTATCGGGTACGCGGCGTGCCCGACCGTGCCCTGACCTTAACCGAGATTGCCCGTCGCGCCTACAGTAACAAACTCCCGCCAGATCTCGATCCCGGTCTGGAAGCAGTCGATTATTTCCGGCCACCCGACTTGATCTATCCCTTTGGCGCCCACGTTGCAGTAGTTGAGGTTGATCGCGAGACCGGCCACGTTCGTATTCGCGAGTACTATTCGGTCGATGATTGTGGACCTCGCATTAGCCCGTTGATCGTCACCGGTCAGGTGCATGGTGGGTTAGCACAAGGTATTGCTCAAGCACTCCTCGAAGAGGTCGTGTACGACGCAAACGGCCAATTACTCAGTGGTACGCTGATGGATTACGCCTTACCGCGCGCCGACTTCTTCCCGCCCTTCACGGTTGACAAGACCGAGACGCCGACTCCGCTCAACCCGCTTGGCGTCAAGGGTATCGGTGAAGCGGCGACCATTGGTTCAACACCGGCCATTGCAAACGCGGTGATCGACGCACTCGCACCGTTTGGCGTGCGCCATCTTGACATTCCGCTCCGCTCAGAAAAGATCTGGCGAGCAATCCACGGCCGCTAACACTATGCCGATACCTGCACATCAGCGAAACCTCGCACTGATGTGTAGGCTATCACTACATGGCCGAGTTACCATCGAATGTACCGGTGAGTCAACGTGTCGCGCATAACCAAAGGAGAAAGCCAATGTCTGTGCTCATTCGTGAGTCACCATACCCGATGGTTAGCATCGCTGATGCTACGGCGATGATTATGGAACGCGCCCAACCGCTTGGTAGTGAAGAGATCGATGCTCTCAGCGCGCTAGGCCGAGTATTGGCAAACGATATTACCGCACCAGAAGACATTCCCGATGTGCCAAAATCGGCAATGGACGGCTATGCCCTCCGTGCCGGCGATGGCCTGGCCCCACGCCACGTCGTGGGTGAATTGACCGCCGGTGGACTGTCAACTGTAACACTTGGTCCCGGTGAAGCAACCCGGATTATGACCGGCGCACCGATGCCACCCGGTGCCGATGCTATGATTCCGGTGGAAATGACCGAAGAACGTGATGGCATGCTCTACATTCAGCACGAACTAAAACCCGGCGATTACGTGCATATGGTTGGACAAGATGTTGCACGTGGTCAGACGGTGCTTACCGCCGGCACAACTATCGGCGCGCCCGAAATTGGCATCCTCGCCACCCTCGGTATCACTCGCATCACCGCTTATCGTCGCCCGCGCGTTGCCGTCCTCGCCACCGGTGATGAGGTAGTCGAACCGAGTAAGTCGCGTCCCGGTGGTGCCGTGCGTGATAGCAACCGGTATGCACTCATGGCTGCGGTGCGTGAAGCCGGTTGTGAACCGATTTCACTCGGCATTGCCCGCGATGATGTCGAGGTGCAACGGCAGGCGATCTTACGTGGCCTCGCTCAGGCCGATGTCCTGATTACCAGCGGCGGCGTGAGTATGGGAACCCGCGACTTGATCAAACCCCTGCTCGCCGAACTCGGTACCGTTCACTTTGGCCGCATCGCCTTCAAGCCGGGTAAACCAACGACGTTTGCGACCGTCGAAGGTAAACTGGTCTTTGGCCTGCCCGGATTTCCGGTCTCATCGTTAGTATCGTTTGAAGTGTTCGTGCGACCGGCTCTGCGTGCGTTGCAAGGTGATGCACGACCGTTCCGCCCACAGGTTACCGTCACCCTGGGCCAACCGGTACGACCTTCACCTGACCGACCCGAATACCAGCGCATCGTTGTTTCGTACCAAGAAGGAAAGCTGGTCGCCGTCACAACCGGAAGCCAAAACAGTTCGCGTCTACTCTCACTGCGCGGCGCTAACGGTCTACTCCTTGTCCCGGCGGGAGACACCATCTATCCGGCAGGGAGCACCTTGCCCGCCCTGCTGACCGGCCCGTTGATCGGAGAAGGAACTGCATCGTGACGTTGCCATCCGCTACCTTACTTGACATCGTGCAACAAACACCCGAACCATGGCCCGGCCCGTTGACGTATATCGGTCTGGCGCTGCTCCTCGTTGCAGCGCTCATGACCATCTACAACCGGCGCCATAAGTGATTACACTGCTGAAAGACAGTCCAATTGTTATGACAACTACGCTCACCGTCACTACCAGCACGACCCAGTACCCGGTGATTGTCGGCGCCGGCGTACTGGCGACCCTTGGCGACCGGCTCACCGAGCTAGGACTACGCGGTACGCTCTGGCTCGTCGCCGATGAACATCTGACTGCCGTCGCCGAGCAGACCACAACAATGCTACAGGCCGCCGGTTACCGCGCCCACACCATTACTGTTCCTTCTGGTGAAACGAGCAAATCGTTCACCGAACTGCACCGACTCTACAATTGGATGATCGAGCATGGTATCGAGCGACGCGACGCCGTGCTCGCGCTTGGTGGTGGTGTGATCGGCGATCTAGCCGGCTTTGCTGCGGCTACTATCTTGCGCGGGGTGGCTCTCGTACAATTGCCGAGCACCCTTTTGGCGATGGTCGATGCTGCGGTCGGCGGCAAAACCGGAATTAATCACCCACTAGGTAAAAACTTGATCGGTGCGTTTCATCAACCCCGGCTGGTGCTAGCCGACACCAACCTGCTGGCAACACTGCCGCCCCGTGAGTTACGCGCCGGTTGGGCAGAGGTGATCAAACATGGGGTCATTCGCGACGCCGGCCTGTTTACCGCCCTCGAAGATCTTGCCGCCACCCGCGGATGGAACGCCGCGCATCCCGCCGCATGGAACGCCACCGATGCAGAACTCACCACTTATCTGACCGAGATCATTGCTCGTGCCGTCGCGGTGAAAGTTGCGGTAGTCTCAAACGATGAGTTCGAGCGCGGTGAACGGATCACGCTCAACTATGGGCATACCATCGGCCACGCTATTGAACAACTGCTCGGCTACCGCCTACTGCACGGCGAATGCGTCGCGATTGGGATGGATGCAGCAGCACGGATTGCCGTCGCCCTCGGTCTGTGTCCACCTGCATTGGTAGAACGACAGCGCGCCCTGCTCGCAGCCTATGGCCTCACCGTTGCGATACCGGACGAGCTTGACCACACCGCGATTCTGCGTCTCATCACGCGCGACAAGAAGGTACAGGCCGGGAAAGTACGGTGGGTCTTGCCGACGACCATCGGGCAGGTGGTTGTGCGCAACGACGTACCGATTGAGGTGATTGAAAAGGTGCTATCATCATCAGCGGGATAGTAGATGTAAACCGGCGAACCGTGCCACCCCCCGCCGTGTTCGCACCGTTTTAGGAAGGAACACGGACGTACACGGGACCTCACGGATAGCACGGATCGCGCCAATTTGCCTTATCAACTTCACTCGAATCCGTGCCCATCCGTTCCATCCGTGTGCTCCCCTTCCTCCCTCCGTGCCCCTCCGTCTCATCCGTGTGCCCTCCCCTCCCCCTCCGTGCCCATCCTTCCTATCCGTCCCATCCGTGTGCCCTCCCCTCACCCCATCTCCAACTCACGCCGACCCAACGCACTCATACGCCCCCACGCCACCGCCAACGCCGCAACCATAAACGGCGTAATCTCCACCGTTGACATCAAGGCCAAATCCTCAGCAAGTGTTGTCTCCTCATCGAGGAAGCGAAGTACGCGCTGGATCGGGTTATGACGGAACAGATTGGCGAAGAAACGATGCCCCGGCGTGCGTCCGGCATCGAGCACGTTAAGCAGCACGCTATCCATCAGTGCATGTCGGTTGAAGCGTGGCCGCTTGTAGAACGGGTGCCCATTCCGTAGCAGACTCTCGACAATTTGGCGCACCTGCCACTGAATACGCTGGAAGGTGTAACCGGTCGAAGGCTTACTCATCCCCCCTGCGGTACCGATATTGAGCACATGAGGGCTAGGGCGCAGTGGCAACGGCACATCACTCATCGGGATGACACCATACTCGACGTGCGTAATCTCATAGCGGTCAATACCGAGTTGATCGGCAATATACCGCTGCAGACCGGCTTCGTATTCGGCCTGGCTGACAAGTTGGGGTGAGAAGATAGTATATTCGACGAGCGCAGTATAGGTATCGAACGGTAAGACGTAGCCAAACCGGACATCACCAACCTGTGGAATGCGGAAGTCCATGAAAGTAGCGGCTTCGGCATCAAACACCGGACGGGACGTGGTGATAAACCACCCTTTAAAATGTTGCAGCCACGAGTGATAACCGGGTGGCGTAGGAGTCGGGCGATACACGCTATTAAAACCAAACCGCGCGGTGTACGTCCTACCACCAACAACGACGGCTACACCATCGGGCAACTCGATAAACCGATCAACAGTCCCCTGTAAGCGGGTGATCTGCGGTCGTTGCGCGATCCAATCGTCAACGTAGCGGTAAAAATCAATTCCCTGGATCAACTTATACTGATACGGGACAATCGCCAACCGCGCCGACCAACTCTCATCGTACAGCCAGAGATAATCCCAACGCCGGGATACCACGGCCTCAAACGGGCCGGTACCCACCTCCCAAAAACACCATGTGCGATCATTGCGTCGGACAGCATTGGGGTCTACTAAAAGGATTGAATGACCGGCTAACGGACTCTGACCAAGATGATAAGCTAAACTCAAACCGGCAGCACCTGCGCCGGCAATGATGTAGTCGTAATCCATACGCTCGATTCTCCCATGGCCATTTGGCCTGCCCTGTTTGCATTATAACCCGGAGTAGTATACTAACAATGAGATTTCTCAGTATTTGTACTGCTTTGTTCACGCCGTTTATGCAACAAGAGGGCTACATATGGGATCAGTCATCAATGCTAGCGTCCGCTTACGCGAAGGTCTGCACTTTACCGCCGTTGCCGACTCAGGCCGCCCGATCGAACTCGATAGCCCGCACGAAGGGAAGCGCGATCTCGCCGGACCTTCACCGATGGAAACTGTCTTGATGGCGCTGTCCGGTTGTACCGCAATGGACGTCATTAGCATTTTGCGCAAGAAGCGTCAGCCGGTTACCGGCCTCGAAGTGCGGGCACAAGGTACACGAGGCGATGAGTATCCGAAACCCTACACCGAAATCGAACTGGTATACCGCTGCTCTGGCGATGTCGAGCCGGCGGCACTCGAACGCGCCATCGAGCTGTCACGCGAACGTTACTGCCCGGTTTGGCGCATGCTCGGTGCGACTGTCACCATTCGCTATCGTTACGAGATTGTACCATCGCTGGATGAAGCGAATTAAGCTGAACTACTCCCATTCTCCTATTACCGCAGCGTAGAGACGACCTGCCAGGCCGTCTCTACTACTCTACTCCCCACTTAGCTTGCCCGCTAATGTTCACGCTTCTGTCTACGCGCTTGTCTACGCACGCCTGTTATGCTCCTTTACGTGAGCATAATCGATTAAAGGAGCAACAACGTATGACATGGACAATTGACGCTTCACATTCGACGATTACCTTCTCAGTTCGCCACATGATGATTTCAAAGGTGCGTGGCCGCTTTAGCCGGTTTGAAGGTACCGTCAATTTTGATGAACAGAATCCGGCCAACTCGTCGGTGCAGGTAACCATTGATGCCACAAGCATTGACACGCGCGACGAGCGACGCGACGGTCATCTGATGTCACCCGATTTTCTCGACGTTGCCAACTACCCATCGATCACCTTCGCCAGTAAGCGCATTGAGCTGATCGATGAGACGCATGGTCGCATCATTGGTGATCTGACGATCCGCGGCGTCACGCGCGAAGTCGTCCTCGATGTCGAATACAACGGCCAGTCAAAGTCACCGTGGGGCACGACGAGCGCCGGCTTCAGTGCTAGCACCAAGATCAATCGCAAAGACTGGGGGTTGACGTGGAATGTTGCCCTTGAAACCGGCGGAGTATTGGTCGGCGAAGAGGTGTCAATCGAGATTGAGCTGGAGATCATGAAGCAGGTGCCGCAAGAAAATCCGATCACCGCCTAGCGGCCACCAAATTCGCTATCAAACGGGTATGTCAAGCGATTAGGGGAAGGGATGCGCTAGCTAGTATCAGTTCCCTTTTCACAAGGATTCTGCTATTATTCTTGCAAAAACTGGTATACTATGAAGCTGCATTGAGCGGCTTTGACATTGTTCACCAATCTACATCTATATGAGGAGACTATGTCAGTGCAACCCATTATCGTCTACGGTACCAACTGGTGTCCTGACTGCCGCCGCGCCCAACGCGTCCTCGATCAGCATGGAACGCCCTATACCTACATCAATATCGAACACGATCCAGCTGCGGCCGAATTCGTGGTTAAGCTCAACAACGGCAACCGCAGTGTGCCGACCATCGTCTTCCCTGACGGCTCGATCCTTGTTGAGCCATCGAACCGGGCGCTGCAAGAGAAGCTGAGCCAATTCGCATAACGAACCGCACCAGAACGACGGCGAAGGGCACAGCGCTGTTGTGCCCTTCTTCACATTGCACCAGATTACACCTCAGCCGTTCGTTTCACCGTCTGCGTACTATAGGTACTCTCAAAAATCTTGTCGGCGTTGCCGGCTTCAAACCCCTCACGACGATGTTCGCGCCGCAGCTCATGGGGTGGCAGATGGGCAAACTCGTCGAGTGGACGCCGTTCGGCAAACTCGACATACGATCCAGCAATGAGATGCCGCTCGCCACCGGCAAACTCGGCCCAGATCATCTCGGCCACCGTACTCGACTGGAGAAGTTTGCCATCGGGACTAACTTTAATCTTGCCGCCGGAATCGTTGAGTTTGAAGCCATGCCGCTCAAGGAAGGCGTTAAAATCGGCAATCGTATTGTAGCCGGCCGGCAGATTATGCACTGTAATCGTAAAATGATTCAGGTAGTAGCGGTTGTAGATCACCCACGCCGCATACTCACTCTCGGCGGCTAACCGTTGATAGTCAGACCACGTAGGCAAACGCCAGAGTGGCCGGTGTAAGAACTCATCAACCTGGGCCGCATCGTTCAAATCGAGTTCATCAACCGGATCGGATGGCACCTCATCAGTATAGCTGCGAATAATTACAGCCGCCTCCGGCGATAGATCATTAACCCGCAATTCAGAAATGAAGATCCGCGGCAGATCGGGACGCGGTGGGTGATACCAAAAGGCATCGAGTTTCTTAGCCGGGAAGTGATAGCGATCGCGCCGCGCGTAACCGTAGTACAGAAAAATCTTTTCGAGCGAGCGAATACCAAGTTGCGGCACGCCCATCGTGCGAAACGCAATATGATCATTCTCGATCTGGTCGGGCGCAGCAATGATCCCCTCAGCAACCATCGCTTGGGCAATAGCGGTCACATCGGGCACACGTTCGCGGTAGCGGTGCATTAATCCTTGGAGTACTTGTTCAAAGATGTGGATACGGTCGGTGGTTGTCGTTGTCATAACTCCTCACCATTGATCACACCACGTCTTCGTGGTGTCGGCTCATAATCGTATCTTACCCGACAACTACTGTGCGATGGAATCCGCCGAAAGTCGCACTTAAACCACCGTGACCGTCGAATAGATCAACGGCAACCACACGCGCACCTCAGTACCATCACCGGGTCGCGAGATGATCGTTACCTGCCCATCGAGTGCTGCCGCCCGTTCCCGCATCTGACGCAACCCAAAATGACCTGACGGTGGCTCAACTCCTGGATTAAACCCCACGCCGTCATCACGGACGTGAATGATCAACCCCTGATCGCGCACACCGAGTTTAACCCATACCCGTTGCGCCTGCGCATGTTTTGCGACATTATTGAGCGCCTCTTGGACAAAGCGAAACGCAGCCAATTCAAGCACCGGCGGCAGATCGGGCGGTACATCGGTGAGATCGATCTCAACATCCCAATCTTGCTGATCGGCAAACTCGGTGATAAAGCGACGGAGTGCACCGGCGAATCCCAGTTGACCGATCTCAATTGGGCGCAGCGCAAAAATGGCGCGCCGTAATTCTTCGATTTGGCGACGGAGATTTGCTTTGAAGGTTACAAACTCTTCCCGTAATCGTTCCGGTTCTTGTTGCAGCCAATCTTCCCACAAATCTATCCGCATCCGCATAAACGCAAGTGATTGGGCCACCCCATCGTGCAGATCACGGGCAATGCGAGTGCGTTCAGCACTAATTGCCCGTTCTACCGCCGCCACGCTCGCGACGACGCGGTCGCGCCGCCGACTATTGATCACTGCCTCGGCCAGTTCACTAGCAACGGTAGCCAGCAACGGTTGGCGAATCTCTCGCCGAGCCGATTCACCCTCTTTGAGGAACGCCTCAATCCAACCGATGGGTTGCGTACCACGTTCGATCAGCGGCACAATCAAACAGGCGCTCCATCCACACGGATGCTGCGGATACAACATAACCGGATTGAGCTGTGGTTTCGCCGTAGACCACAACCCAAAGGCCGCCCTTGCCCGTTCAAGTGCCGTTGCATCAAGCCCAACCACCCGTGCCGTATACGGCTGACCCTGCTCATCGGTCAGCACAATGGTAGCAGCAACGGCATCGACCAACCGAGCCGGTAAGGTGATGGCGTAATTGAGCACCTCATCGAGCGTCGCACTTGACGCGACCCGCTGATTGATCTCATACAGGAGTTCGAGCCGTTCGTTACTCTCGCGTAATGCTTCGAGCATGCGTGCCTCAGTCGAGAGCCGCTCTCGCTCTTGCCGGATCGCCCAACTTAAGACGATCCAGATTGCCGCAAACGCCAACACGCCCCACACAATCGGATCAACGGCTCGTCCGGTTGGTGTCTCCATTGCCGAATCGAAGAAAAACCCTTCGACTAGTCGAGTGAGGGCAAACAGCAGTCCAACAACTGCCGCAAACGGCCAGCGCAGACGTACCAGTAATTCGATAGTATTACGAGGAGGTGATTTCATTACTGCCCTGCTATCACCCGCTCAAACGCCCGATAATGCAACGGTAACGCCTGTTCCAGATGCCGATCGGCAACAGCCCACGTATGGGCTCCATCGGGCAGAGCGGCAACCGGCGCTGCATTAGTGATACCCAACGTCGCCAATACGCGCAACAGATACTCACCGCGATAGAAATTTGACCCCCACGGCTCAATATGCTCTGGACCGTACTGGATCATCCACGTGATGCGACGAAGAGCAGTACGATCCGCGCGCAACAACAAGCAGATTGGATTA
This sequence comes from Chloroflexus sp., assembly GCF_049970315.1. Lineage (GTDB taxonomy): Bacteria > Chloroflexota > Chloroflexia > Chloroflexales > Chloroflexaceae > Chloroflexus. The sequence continues at coordinate 79,723 of NZ_JBMFNE010000009.1, read as the reverse complement.
TGATCGGACAAGCGTTCCAAATTACGTGGACGCCCTAACGCCGGATCGAACATCTCCGCAAACAAAAGCGGATCATACCGTCTCGCTCTGCGCCCGCCGTCGCTCGCATAAGGAAATGAGCCATCGTAGGCGCTAACACTGACAAACAGATCAGGCCGCAACGCCACCGCCTTGACCGCCATATACCCACCGAGTGAAAAACCGGTGATCGCTCGTGCTACAGGGTGAGCGCCAAACTCCCGCTCCATCAACGGCAATACCTCGGTAAAGAAGAAGGTTGCAAATCGACCGGTACCAATACCGGGGGCATCGGTCAAGTGCGGTGCGATAAAATCGGTCAACAGGCCGGGAATACGATTATCAGCGCTGGCCAAACCTGGCATCGCCAACAATAACGGCCCAATCTCGCCACGCAACCGTACCCGCTCATACACATCAATGGCCGTCCCGATCCGGCTATCGTCTTCACTGCGATTCACCCACTCGCGCTCGTGACCGCGTAGCAAATAGACAACCGGAAGCGGTGGGCCATCGGGTCGGTATTCCGGTGGAGTATACACACACATCCGACCATCAACGCCCAACACCGTGCTCGGCCATTCGATAAGCCGTGCCCGTGGATCGATCTCCATCCTTCCTCTCCAAGCCTAATAACGCAAAGGCGCAAAGTATTGCTGTTACCACAACCTCATCCTTTGCACCCTTTGCGCCTTTGCGTCTTTGCGTCTTTGCGTCTTTGCGTCTTTGCGTTTCAAACATCGGCAATAGCCTGTCGAGATTTAGCCTGTTCTCGCAGGATATACTTCTGAATCTTACCGGTCGAGGTTTTAGGCAATGGCCCAAAGGTAAACTTCTTCGGAATCTTATAACCGGCCAAATACTGTCGGCAATGCTGCTGCAACTCCTCCTCAGTGACCGTCATCCCATCACGCAACTCGATAAAGGCGTGTGGCACCTCACCCCACTTCGGATCGGGAGCCGCCACAACTGCGGCCAATAACACCGCCGGATGTTTATAAAGCGCATCTTCAACCTCAATCGACGAAATATTTTCGCCACCTGAAATGATAATATCCTTCGCACGGTCGGTAATCTTGATATAGCCGTCAGGATGTACGACAGCCAAATCACCGGAATGGAACCATCCATCGCGAAAAAGCAGCTTCGGTTGCCGTTGGGTTTTTCAGATACCCCTTCATCACAATATTGCCACGGAACATCACCTCACCCATCGTTTGCCCATCCCACGGCACCGGTTGCATCGTTACCGGATCAAGCACACTGACTGCCTCTTCAGCGTGATAATTCACCCCTTGCCGGCCATTTAAGCGTGCCTGTTCTTCGATCGGCAAGCGATGCCAATCGGGCTGTTTCGCACACACCGCTGCCGGACCATATGTCTCGGTCAAGCCATAGACGTGGGTAATCTCAAACCCGATCTCAGCCATTGCCTGCAAGACGGCTACCGGTGGCGGAGCGGCTGCAATCAAGCCACTGACTTTATGTGTCCCCTGTCCAGCCCGCCAGTGTGCCGGTGCGTTATTGGCGATCAGCGAATGCACAATCGGCGCACCGCAATAGTGGGTCACCCGATGTTCCTCAATCGCTTGCCAGATCAAACCGGCATCCACCTTACGCAAACAGACATTGGTTCCGGCGTTGGCCGCCATCGTCCACGGGAAGCACCAACCGTTGCAATGAAACATCGGCAGTGTCCACAGATACACCGCATGATGCGGCATTCCCCACGAGACAATATTTGAGAGTGCATTGAGGTACGTACCGCGATGATGATACACGACCCCCTTTGGGTTTGCCGTAGTGCCCGAGGTATAATTCAACGTAATCGCCTCCCACTCATCAGCAGGATAGATCAACTCAAACGCCGGATCACCACTAGCAATAAACTGCTCATACTCAACCGTACCAAGTCGGTCACCGGGACCGGTATACTCTGGATCATCGACATCGATCACCAACAACGAACGTTCAATCCGGTCAAGCGCAGCCTTCACCACCGGCGCAAACTCACGGTCGGTGATCAACACCTTAGCCTCGCCGTGCTCAAGGATAAAAGCAATGGTCGCCGCATCGAGACGAACATTGATCGTATTGAGCACAGCGCCGGCCCCCGGTACCCCAAAATGGCACTCATACATCTCCGGTGTATTACTCAGCACAGCAGCAACCGTATCGTGTTGGCCCACACCGGCAGCCCGCAACGCCGATGCCAACCGACGTACTCGCTCATAGACCTGGGCCCACGTATAACGACGCTGACCATGGATAACTGCCGGTAACTGTGGATACACCATTGCTGTACGCTTGAGAAACGATAATGGTGTCAGCGGCACATAGTTGGCTGCTGTCTTGGCCAAACCCACTTCGTACAACCCGGTCATTGACTTCTCCTCCACTCACCTTGTCCTAAGGACGTCGCCTTCTCACCGTCATTCACGCTTTGCGCACCATCTCGGCACCTTGGACTTATTTCAGAATCATTGCGACATGTATAGTATCTCGCATCGTGCATTTCCGTGCAAGCGAGCAGAAAGCGGGCATGTTAACACATCTCTATCGTAAGACCGATTGACATACCGATCAAAGTTGCTATACTACATTGGTGGACTAGGGGGATGCTCCGGTTTCGACAGGGAGTGAACACCGTAGACTGCAGGTCGTGCTGCCCAGTCACGTAAAAGGGGCAAGGCAACAACTGCCAACAACAACGCTCGGGTTCAGCCTCGGCTGGCCCTCGCTGCCTAAGATTGGCAGCGCGCTCACCGCAGCTTTCCCGATAGTTGCGGATCGAGCGTCGCATATCGGGTGCTCCGGTAGTGCTTGCCTGAGCACTATCGGCTAAGACAACAGGCTGGCCCGCCGGTCGCTCTGCCACTCGCGCGACTACGGGCGAGATAAAGCGAGGGGCTAAACCTGTAGATGTCTGCGGTCTAGCTTTCTGGACGGGGGTTCGACTCCCCCCATCTCCACCACTAGACATTACAACACGCAGGGTTGTCGCTTGGCAGCCCTGCGTGTTGGTTTTAGTGTTGCGATAGCCCTCACCCCCGCCCCGCTCCCACGTTGCGGACAGCTCCGGTTGGGTAAAGCTGCACCACTTGGCGCCGTTCGATAGCCCTCGCCCCACTTCCACGTTGCGGGAGAGGGGGTCCTGCTTGCGCTTCGCCAACCTGCCATCGTCCTCAATCACCATACTTCACTTCTCCCTGAGCTGCCGGCATTCGTCTCTCTCCCACTCCCTCGGTGAAGCGAGGAAGCCGAGAAGTAAGGACCATCAAAATGTGACTGTACATGTCACAACCCTCTGTTATCTTGTGCGTAGCAGCCTTACACAACAACCGAACACAGATAGCGCGTCCTGCCTATCAACTGATCTTGGATTGATAAGCGCTTGTTTCAGAGGGAGGAAAAGACATGACCGCACGTCCGTACAAGACGATTAGCCAACAGCGCCTCACCCATAACAGCCTTAGTGCAGATGTTCTCAAGGTAGGAAAGGACAAGGTCACACGTCCGCGCATTCGCCCGCATCGCCTCGCCACTCACCAGCTGGGTCGGATATTGCTCCAAATGCCAGAATTACCGGTAATACTCGTTGGTGGTCTGTGGATGATGCAGACTGGCTTGAACGTTATCAATAGTTTCATCTGCCTTACCGCCATTGTGTGGTTCCTGAGTCGGACCTTCCTTCTACAGCATGCAGAAAAGTTACTGGGGAAAAGTCGGTATCACGATGCAGCGAAATATATTCACGTCGCCCTCAAGCTCAACCCAAATAATGCTAAAGCATGGCTACTTCTCGCCTGTAGTGCCTCACAGCGTAACCAATTTGATTGGACAATACGCTATCTCGAACGTACTTGCTATCTTGAACCGAACAATATCGTTGCACAGTCAATGCTCAACGCAATATCGCAGTTGGTCAGAAAAGAGGCTGAGCCGCATTGCGGCTTTCGGTTTGCGGTGGTTGAGTATAAAGTTATCTGACGTAGGCTATCTTCCGATGAGCCTGTCGCTCTTGGAGAGTGGATCACCACAGAGAACCCAGTAACCGCAAGCGGGGCGCGCCGCGATACCCGGTGCATTCGCCGGAGGACGATCGCCCCACCTCAGACACAGATGTCGGTATGTTCGCTGAACAGGCAAACCGCAAGTGGGGCGCGCCGCGATACCCAGTGCATTCGCCGGAGGACGATCGCCCCACCTCAGACGCAGATGTCGGTATGTTCGCTGGGACGGCGGGTCATCATCGAGGGCTTAGAAACTACAGTGCATCAATTGCCACTCCAACTTCTGGCATACCGGTCACCCCGCAGCGCACACACTACTCGGAGCACTTTTTTCATTCGTGATCGCTGGGGCACCTCCCATCACAGACACAAGGCAGGCAAAAAAACTTACTGCGCAAACACACCATAATCAAGGGGATTTTGATTTATCCACTGGCTATCACGCCAAACCCAAACCTGATAATCCAAATGTGGCCCACTTGACATACCGGTCGAGCCGATATAGCCGATCAGATCGCCGGGATTGACCCACTGACCATCACTCACCGCAAACCCACTAAGATGCGAGTAACCGGTGCGGTAGAGTTCGTTCGTCACCCAGATATGATTTCCTGCCGGCCAGCTATCGTAGGTTAAGGTGACGTGCCCGGCGTGCGTTGCATACACCGGTTGGTTCTGCGTCCCGGCGGGATCGGCTTTACCATCGCCATCTCCATCGAGCGCGAGATCGACGGCTCCCCAAACCTGTGCCGGGGCATGCGTACCCACACCATAGCCCTGCGTCATGACAGTATTAGCTGCCCGCAATGGATTACCACTCGGAATCATAGCAGCATCAAAGCCACGACCCTGCGGCTGTGCCACGCCGACTAACGCTTCCTGCGCTGCGGCATTGATACTGTTGACCTTCAGTGCCTGATCAACCGAACCACGCCAATTGCTTAGCACAGGTTGGGAAGGGGTGAACAAGCGCGGTAGAGCGCTGAAGACAAGAACTAGAAGTGTGATAATAATCATAATTGGTCGCATGGAGCTTAAAACCTAATAACACCACTGAACATTGGTATTCGTGATTGAAATATCTTGAACTATCGGGCAATTGTTCATCGCCAACGTTCTTCAGTACGATGTTTTCAACGACATGTCTTGCCCACAAAAGATCGCGGCCCACAGCACAAGCACTCATTGACTCATCACCGACCGCGAGAGGGACAGTAATTCTGAAAGAGCGAAGCCGAACGTCTCGGTATACATTCACCGCCATCAACAGCAGCGCACTGAGGCTGCACCAATCGCCGTATGACTAGCGCTAGGGAATTTGACCACTCCGCCACCGATCGACAAGACCGGTCACAACCTGTATGTAGCCCTGCACGTCATTTTCAAACGACGGCGCATAAATCGGAATAATGTCAGCCACGGTTTGCAAACCACGCCAACGAATATACTCGACATCGATAAGCCGATACCAATCGGCAATCCCGGTCTCCCAGTCGGGGTAATCACGAAACCGGCCATAGCACGTCGGATAACCAGCACAAATAATGTTACCGACATTGTGCGTTGTACTACCATCGGGCTTCATACCGGCCCAATTCGGGTTCGTCCCGGCACCACTCTCATGAATAAAGAAAGCTATCGCATAGGCTGGATCGATGTTGTACTCCAACCCAAGGCGGTACCAGATCTCACCGGTACCGGTTGCCGGCGAGCCATAGCTGCGCAGAATCTCATCGATCTGTGCCGGCGTCAGACTTGGCGCCGAACGCAGTCGGTGATCACCTAGTGCCGGGATATTGGTGAGACTGGCAGCATTCACCTGCACCGCTCGGCTAATATCCACCGCGTACTGAAAGCTCAAGATAGGTGAACGCGATAAGGTCGCTAACCAAACAACGATAATCACGAGGCTTACCAAGCCAATCCCTACCATCACCGGCCACTGATTGGCTCGAGCAGCCCACAACCATGGAGTAGAACGCTGCCCTACCGGCAGGGGCAGGTCGGTTGCTTCGGGCAGAGGTGTGAAACCCACAGATGTCGAATCGGCTAATCGGTTGTTGCGTAGTCTCCGATCAACACCTACTGCAACAGCGTCTCGGGCTAATGTTACCAGCGTTCGTTCTGGCCCGGCCACCAACTGTGCGGTTGACGATGAACCATTGCTCCTCGCATAAGCGCCAACAGTATGCCTTGCTGACGGAATTGGCGGCGCTGTGTTGCCACGCGGCGGCGCCGAGAGCGCAGTGTGATCGGTGACGGACCGTTCCGGCGTTGCGGGCCGGGCGTGTTTGGCAGTTTCCTGATGTGTTTGTGGGCGATGATAAGCATCCGTCCGGCTCCGCTGCGCCCGTCGGTACGCCGATCTCACATCTTCGGGCACACGCAACCCGATAGGCTCTTCAGGACGAGACGGCTGAACATGCTGTTCGAGCAAGGCATCGAGATCGGACGTCAATTCAGCAAGCGGTTGCCTTGGGAGACGCTGAACAGACTCCGTCTCTTCAATTGAAAAGAGCGGTTGGCCCAAGCGCCGATTCCGGTTGCGGCGAGAGAAGGCACTCACTTGCTTCGCTCCTGTGCCAGCCGGTGCCACTCTTCGGGGTTAGGCAGGCGAAATGTACCGTCACGGTTGAGATACACCACTTGCTCGTTGTGGATGGTGACGACGAGATCGGCCAAACCATCACCATCAGCGTCTGCCAAAGATAATACCACAGGGGTGAGATCTTCATGTAACCCAAATAGGTATGGGCCTTGCCACGTCTGCACGTAGGTCGGGTCACCACCGGGTAACACGACGATCACGGTTTGTCGATCGAGATTCATAGCAATAAAGTGAGACGGATGCCCTGTCCGCTCGGCAGCTAAACCAGCATAGCCGGTGAGATGGGTGGTTCGTGGTCGCCCATAACGCCAGTCATCGAGCACGATGCGACCAAAGTCAATCACGACGCTCACGATGATGGCGATTGCTACGATGACCGTCGCCGTCACGAGCCACCGAACAATGGTATACACTCCAACTGAACGTCGTGTCGGTGATAATACGCGACTGGTGGTTGCCATACCTGCCCTCCTTCCTCATCGATGACGGCACCACTTGCTCCGCTCTGTTATCAAGTAGTACAGGATTGTAGATTGTCAACCGTCGATGACGGCACCACTTGCCCCGCGCTTGCGTGAGCGCTATCGTACCCATCATTGTGTGCAGAATGATCGAACATTTGTTCTGATTATAGTTTAGAACACTTGTTCTTGTCAAGTCGGTTTTTAGGCATTATCATGAGCTAGATCGCTCACGATTCGTCACAATTGGTAGTACGATGGTTCGCTAATTGGGTTACAATAATAGAAGTACGAACCTTACCTCGGCACCATTGATGCCTCCGTTCCCACGCTTGTGACGGGTTATTCCCATTTCACACCTACTACCGACAAAGGGAGCCTTATGCGTTATTTACTCGATCAACGCTCATACGAAGAGATGTTGGCGCGTAAAAGCCATCCACGCGATTGTTATGTGCGCAACCAGGAGTACTGCCACCACATCTACATCGATGGCGTGAAGTACACGGTTGCGCGAGCCGTCTATGCCTGTCTAAAAGAGGCGCAGGCGAAAAACGATGTTGATGCGCTCTTGCATCTGCAAATGCACATCACCGATCTCGAACGCTTGATCGGCGAAGCACGCGCTCGGGGCGAAAATATTGCCTCGCTGCACCTCCTTGGCGACCCCCCACCGTCGGACGAAGAGGCCCGTCCGACAATGAACAACTCTTTCTTACCGGCGCAACCGGTCACTATCGAAGAAACCGGCCTCAACCGTACCTTCCTGACCGAACAATTCCTTCGCATTCTCTACAACAAGGGTCGAGCGACCGGTATGGAATTGGCCAATGCAATGGGGCTGTTTTACCGCGTGATCGAACCCATTATTATTGACCTGCGGAATGTGGAGCAAATCGACATCGTCGGTCAACGTGGTTTTGGCGATATTAACTACGAATACATTTTGACACCGCGTGGTCAAACGGCTGCGCAAGCGGCGATGGAGAAGGTACAGTACACCGGTGTGTGCCCGGTGCCCCTCGATGCGTGGATCGAGTCGGTGAAAGCGCAGACGGTGAAGAAGGTCAAAGTTACTCGTCGTAATATCCGTGATGCGTTTGAAGGACTCGTGATAGACGAGTCGATCCTGAATATGGTTGGTCCCGCCGTCAATTCCGGCTCATCGGTGATGCTCTTCGGATACCCCGGCAATGGGAAGACGACTATCGCCGAGCGGATCACCTATCTGATGGGTGATGATATCTTCATTCCCTACGCTATCTACGCCGACGGTGCGATTATCAAGATGTACGATTCGGTGATTCATGAGCCGCCACGACGACCACTTCCTGAAGAGACTGAGTACGACAAGCGCTGGATTCGGATTAGCCGTCCGGTCGTGATTGTTGGTGGTGAATTGACGCTCGAGCAACTGAACCTTGTCTACAACCCGACCTCAAAAGTCTATGAAGCACCATTCCAGATGAAAGCCAACTGTGGCATCTTTCTGATCGATGACTTCGGCCGCCAACAGGTGCGCGTCTTTGATTTGCTGAATCGCTGGATCGTACCGCTGGAAAAGCGCTACGACTTTCTCAATACGGTCTCTGGGCAGAAGATTCAGATTCCGTTTGATCAACTGATTATGTTCAGCACCAATCTTGATCCCAAGGACCTTGGTGATGATGCCCTGCTGCGCCGGATCAAGTTTAAGATCGAAATCATCGATCCGACCGAAGACCAATGGCGCGAGATCTGGAAGATTATGTGTAAGGTGCGGAAAGTGCCTTACGATGACCGTAGTATCGATTATCTGATCGCAAAGTGGTTTCGTCCTGATAATCGGCCGTTCCGTATGTGTCAGCCGCGTGATATTCTCGACCAGTTGATCGCGATCGCGCGTTACAATATGGAAACGCCTACCCTCAGCCCCGATCTGCTCGATGCAGCGTGCCTTTCGTACTTCCCCAGCAAGGAGAAGAAAAACTTCGGGGCCAAGGTGCGGTTGGATTTATAACGACCACCATAAGCACGCGATCAACAAGCGACACAGATCGCTGTGTCGCTTTGTTATCATGCCCAACACCTCTAGCCAACCGATTCTTGATTGCGTCATATTTACGACCTATTACAGACTTTTTTGCTATTGATTCAAGATCAGCAAGTTCTTTGCTCGTCTCGTCACTGCTATGCCAATCGCGTTTGATCGCATTGTGAAGCCTCGCGTGTTTCTTCACAAAGTATAGTGCTATCGTTGTAGTTGGTAGACAATTGATCGGAATTCCGTTATAATTCAGTAGCAGTGTAATATTTTGTAGATCAAGTCACGAACAATGTACTACTGCCGGCACAAGCCGGCAGTTGACTGTCATTCTCTTGATTTTATAGGGAGATGGTGGTCTTCGGTAAGGGAAGGATGGAACGATGACAGGAGTGCTCACCCTCACCCGCACGTCGGTCGGCAAGAAGGTAATAATGGCCGTAACCGGCTTCATTCTCGTCGGTTTTGTAGTGTTTCACATGTACGGCAATCTGAAAATGTATCAGGGTCCCGAAGTCTATAATGCGTATGCCGCCGGCCTGCGATCACTCGGTTATCCCGTTTTCGGACACGAACACCTCCTGTGGATTGCGCGCGTGATCCTGTTGGCCTCGGTCTTTTTGCATATCTGGGCCGCAACCAGCCTGACATTACAGAGTCAACGCAGCCTACGGGGCAGCAGCATTTCGGCTATCCGTCGCTACGGTCAACACAAGCGCCAATCGAGCTACGCCGACTACACGATGCGGTTCGGCGGGGTGTTGATCTTCTTCTTCATCGTATATCACATTCTCCACTTGACCTTTGGCGTTGTTGGCTACGAGCCGGGTCAGTTCATCCATCCGCACGGCGATGTGTATGAGACCTACAACAACGTCGTGTATGGGTTTCAGAATCCGCTGATCGTCGGTTTCTATCTGCTAACGATGGTTTTTCTTGGGCTACACCTGTACCACGGCGTTTGGAGTATGTTCCAAACCCTTGGTTGGAACAATCGCACCTACGATCGGCTGTTACGCGGGCTAGCAATCCTGGTAGCGGCAGCCGTCTTTATCGGTAATGTCTCCTTCCCGTTGGCGGTCTTGTTCGGTTTTGTCGCGTAAACCTTCCGCCCAACGCTAGAAGAGTGAGGAACTCCGCATGAGCGAGACGAAGAATGAAACGGCGGTTCGCACCGGTACCCGGCAGGTCGAGTTTGTGAGTGTCCTTGACTCGAAGGTACCGAGCGGACCTATTGAGCAACGTTGGGATAAGCACCGCTTCGAGATGAAGCTGGTCAACCCGGCCAACCGTCGCAAGTACACGATTATCGTGGTCGGTTCTGGGCTGGCCGGAGCATCAGCCGCAGCTACCCTGGGCGAGGCGGGCTACAATGTGCTCTGCTTTTGCTATCAGGATAGTCCACGCCGCGCGCACAGCATCGCTGCACAAGGTGGGATTAACGCCGCGAAAAATTATCGCAACGACGGCGACAGTATCTACCGCCTCTTCTACGATACGATTAAGGGTGGCGACTTCCGTGCTCGCGAGAGTAACGTCTATCGGCTGGCTCAAGTCTCGGTAAATATTATCGACCAGTGCGTTGCCCAAGGTGTGCCGTTCGCCCGCGAGTATGGCGGTCTGCTCGATAACCGCTCGTTCGGTGGCGCCCAAGTGGCCCGTACCTTCTATGCTCGTGGTCAAACGGGGCAGCAATTGTTGCTCGGTGCGTACCAGGCGCTGAGCCGTCAGATCGCAGCCGGTACGGTGAAGATGTTCCCACGCACCGAGATGCTCGATCTGGTGGTCGTCGATGGCCGGGCGCGCGGTATCATTACTCGTGATCTCGTGACCGGCAAGATTACGCGCCATGCTGCCGATGCAGTGGTACTGGCGACCGGTGGTTATGGGAATGTCTTCTACCTCAGCACTAATGCCAAAGGCTGCAACGCGACGGCCATTTGGCGGGCACACCGTCGCGGTGCTTTCTTCGGTAACCCATGCTTTACCCAGATTCACCCGACCTGTATTCCTATCAGCGGCGAATATCAGAGTAAATTGACACTCATGTCGGAGTCGCTGCGGAATGATGGCCGGATTTGGGTGCCGAAGAAGAAAGGTGATACTCGCCGACCACAGGATATTCCTGAGTCCGAGCGCGATTACTACCTTGAGGAGCGCTACCCTAGCTTCGGTAATCTGGTGCCACGCGATATTGCCTCACGGGCCGCTAAGCAGGTCTGTGACGAAGGCCGCGGTGTTGGTCCCGGTGGTCTCGGCGTATACCTCGACTTTTCTGATGCAATTAAGCGGCTTGGTCGCCAGAAGATTGCCGAACGCTACGGGAATCTGTTTGACATGTACAAGCAGATTACCGGTGAAGACCCCTACGAAACGCCTATGCGCATCTATCCCGCCGTACACTATACGATGGGCGGATTGTGGGTCGACTACAATTTGCAGAGTACGATACCCGGCCTCTTTGTGATCGGTGAGGCAAACTTCTCCGATCACGGCGCCAATCGACTCGGTGCGTCGGCGCTGATGCAGGGTTTGGCGGACGGCTACTTCATCCTGCCCTATACCATCGCCAACTTCCTTGCTCAAGTCAAACCCGGTGGGATAAGCGTCGACCGGCCTGAATTCGCCGAAGCGGAAGCTGAAGTCCAACAGCGGATTAATCGGCTGCTCAGCATTCGCGGGAAGCGCACTGTCGATTCCTTCCACCGCGAATTGGGCAAGCTCATGTGGGATAAATGCGGCATGGCACGCAACGCCCAAGGCTTGCGTGAGGCGTTGGCCCGCATCCCCGAAATCCGTGCCGAGTTCTGGGAGAACGTGAATGTACCCGGTGAGGCCGGTGATCTGAATCAGGCTCTTGAGAAGGCTGGCCGTGTCGCCGATTTTCTCGAATTGGCCGAACTGATGTGTATCGATGCCCTCCATCGCGAGGAGTCGTGTGGAGGTCATTTCCGCGAAGAGTATCAGACCCCTGATGGCGAAGCGCTGCGCAACGATGAGCAGTTCTCGTATGTAGCAGCGTGGGAGTTTACCGGCGATACCGCCAAGCCCCGTCTGCACAAGGAACCACTTGTGTTTGAATACGTCAAGCCGACTCAGCGCAGCTATAAGTAGACGACGGTTGGTAGCGCACTCGTTGACTTCGATCAGCCTTACTGCCACCGGTTGGCAAGCCAACCGGTGGCCGGAGATAGCCTATGAAGATCACCCTCAAGATCTGGCGGCAAAAGAACCGTTCAACACCCGGCGAGTTTAAGACGTATGTCATGGATAATGTCAATCCCGACATGTCTTTCCTCGAAATGCTCGATGTGCTAAACGAGGAATTGATCATGAAAGGTGAAGAGCCGGTTGCGTTTGATCACGACTGTCGGGAAGGTATCTGCGGCATGTGCTCACTGATGATTAACGGCGTAGCCCATGGACCGAAAAACGCAATTACTACCTGCCAGTTACATATGCGCAGCTTCAATGACGGTGACACAATTACCGTCGAGCCGTGGCGCGCCTCTGCCTTCCCGATTATCAAAGACTTGGTTGTCGACCGCAGCGCGTTCGACCGGATTATCCAGGCCGGCGGCTATATCAGCGTGAGCACCGGCTCAGCACCCGATGCTAATACCATCCCCGTCCCGAAGACCGCAGCCGACCGCGCAATGGATGCCGCTGCCTGCATCGGTTGTGGTGCTTGTGTCGCGGCGTGCCCCAACGGCTCGGCAATGCTCTTCACCGCTGCCAAGGTTACGCACCTCGCCCTATTGCCGCAGGGTCAACCTGAACGGTATCAGCGCGTGGTGAATATGGTTGCTCAAGCTGACTTTGAGGGGTTTGGGAATTGTACTAATATCGGTGAATGCGCCGCAGTCTGCCCCAAGGAGATTAGCCTCGAGACGATTGCCCAACTCAACCGCGATTTAGTGGTGGCAGCGTTGCGCGGGATCGAACCCAATACACCAATTGGTGCAGCAACCAGACGGTGATTGTACGCGCGACTCCCCATGTACGGGCGACCTAGCGGGTCGCCCCCTACGTCCCGATGTACGCGCGATCCGGTGGGTCGCCCCCTACGCTCCACCGCGCCTCCATTACGGGCGACCCGGCAGTACGGGCCCCCCGATGTACGCGCGATCCGGTGGGTCGCCCCTTAGCCCACCTCTTTGCGGTGCTGCTTGCACTCGATCACCAACGCTTGTGCCACCTGTTCAAGCACGGTGAGCGTCGTCGCTGCAGTACGCTGGTACGAAAAACTAGCCGCCTGCACCATACCACGCTGACTGAGTTCGGCACGGAGTGCCTCATCGTCGAGCAGACGGGTGATCGCCGTCGCCCATCCGGCCACATCATCAGGTGCAATCCTGATTGCCGCCGCGCCAACCACCTCCGGCAGCGATGTTGCATCGCTGACAATAACCGGTGCAGCACAAGCCATTGCCTCAAGTGGCGGTAGCCCAAACCCCTCGTAGCGGGACGGATAGGTAAAGATCGTACAGGCTTGGTAGAGCAATGGACCATCCTCAACGGGTACATCGATCCGGCGTACAGCCGAGCCGAGACCGAGATCGGCGATCATCTGATTGATGTCGGGAAAGAGTCGCCGATCGCGCCCCAGTGCGCGCCCGGCAATAACTAACGTAACATGCCGATAACGATTCCGCACTAGCGCAAAGGCGCGGAGTAATGTGTACACATTTTTACGCTCATCCAACCCACCAACGTAGTAGATAAACGGCGGTTGTACCTCATAACGGGCTGCAACCAACTGCTGAACGGCAATCTTGTCAATCGGCGGGCAAAACTGCTCACCGGCTGCTAAGTACGTCACCGTTACACGGTCGGGTGACAAGCCAAGATAGTTCAAGATCGTCGTCCGACTGAACGATGAAAACGTGAGCACGTGAGCACTGCGCAACGCGGCCCGTCGTACCAATGCCATGTAGACGCGCACCGCCCAACTACCGCGGTAGGCCGGTAACAACAGTGGGATGAGATCGCCAATTGTCGTCACTACCGGTAATTTTGAGCGTAACGGGGGAGCAAAATAAGGTACGAACAGCACTGTGGGTTCACCGTTGCGCGCCAAGCGTGCAGCAATGACCGGCACGGCGACCTGTTCAAAGATCACCTTAGCAACCTGACGCGAACCACCGATCTTGACCGGTAGCGCCTCGATCCCGTCGGGTAGTGCAGGGATCGTGGTACCCGCCGGTAACAAGATCACATAACGATGCTGTGGTGCCAGCCGGTACATCCATGGCAACAGGTTGTGTACGTATTGACCGATACCTACGGTTGGCTGGGACCAAAAACTGCCATTAATCACAATTTGCACACCGACCTCCTCAATAGGTAACGAGGATGAGGTGATGATCCCGACATCACAACCCACAGATGCGAACACAAGAAGGGCGAAGTTAGCGCACACGTTCAGTTTCGCAACCCAAAACCCAGCAATGTGATACCATCACTAGCCCCTCTTGACTGCACCTTCGTATCACACCTGTTGCACAGCTTGGCGTTACCTTATAGCGGCTGACCATGTTATTTGATTGTCATTATAGCTGATTTTGATACAGATATATCCATGCCCAGGATAATTGACAGTTCACCCTCGCAATGCAATAATCACCGTCGCAGCATACGACTCCTGTAACCACATTGGTTACCCGTCCTTCCGCACCTCGTATCACATAGAACGAAAAGGCAGGTATATTATGGAGCAGCACCCCTCCGGCCTGAAACTCGCATCGTGGCTGGTAGCCGCCGGACGTACCGTCGATCCCGGCGCACCGCTAAACGTACCACCGATCCCGGCCTCCAACTTTATTCTTGGTCAGGGACGTTCGTATGCACGCGGTGACTCCACACCAACGTGGGAAGCACTGGAAGAGGTGATCGGTGGGCTAGAAGCCGGCAAAGCGGTAGCCTTTGCTTCCGGGATGGCGGCAGTCGCTGCCATTTTCGATCAACTTCCGTCTGGCGCACGAGTAGTCTTGCCCGACGACTGCTACCAGGGCGTTGTCGGTTTGGCTATGGCCGGCGCCGCTCGCGGACGCTGGTCGGTGCAACGCATTGCCCTGACCGATACCGCCGCCTGGCAACAAGCTTGTACCGAAGCCGATCTGATCTGGCTTGAGTCACCGTCTAATCCGCTGCTAACCGTCGCCGATCTCGACGTGATTTGTGCTGCACCGCGCAAACCCGGCGCTATTGTGGCAGTTGATAATACCTTCGCTACTCCGCTAAACCAGCAACCACTCGAACTAGGAGCAACGGTATCCGTCCAATCGGCAACGAAGTTTATCGGCGGCCATTCCGATTTATTGGCGGGGGTCATCACTACTCGTGACGAAGCACTTTGGCAGCACATCCACCAAACCCGTACCCTCGCCGGCGCCATTCCCGGCACACTCGAAGCATTTCTGGCCGTGCGTGGCGCACGGACTCTCGCATTGAGGCTCGAACGGGCACAATACAACGCTATGATCCTCGCCCAACGGCTGGCCGAACATCCTCTGGTCACGTGTGTCCGTTATCCGGGATTGCCATCCCATCCGACGCACGCCACCGCCAAGCGGCTGTTAAAAGGATTTGGAACGATCATTTCGTTTGATGTCGCCGGTGGAGCGGCTGCCGCCGATGCTGTTTGTCGGCATGTGCGACTGATCCGCCACGCAACCAGCTTAGGGGCAGTTGAGTCGACGATGGAACGGCGCGCAGCAGTTGCCGGCCAAGAGCATTTACCACCATCGCTACTACGACTCAGTGTGGGGATCGAAGACGTTCATGATCTGTGGAACGATCTCGATGCGGCTATTCGCGCTGCAAGTACATGATACGGTGAGCGTACCCAACACGATTACACATCTGGATCGGGCTGTCACTGTAGTTTGGTGCGCTCGGCTCGGAGATGGGCAGCCAACGCTTCAACCGGCGGAAACTCGGCTGCCCAGTCGTCATTAGGTGGCCAAAATTCGTCAAGCCCACGCACACCTGTTCGCTCGTAGGCTAGGGCCTGCGCCATCAATTCGAGTCGATCGACAGCCTTCACCAGACGAGCTTCGCGGGATGTCCCGGCCGTGTATTCCTCCCATAACGCCAGATATTCATCTGCCCGTGGTAAATGGCCGATCAGGCTCACCAAACCATCTCGCTCAGCCTGACGCTTCGTCGCTTTACCCAACAACCGTGTTGCTGTAGCCGGCAAATCACCGAGCAGCGACTCGGCTAAATCGTGCAATAGCGCAATTGCCAGCAAGCGCCCCTGATCAATACCCTCGATTTGATCACCGATGAGCAAGCAGAGTACGGCAACACTATACGAATGCTCAGCAATGCTCTCGACATCACGCACACCGCGCTGAAGCCAACCGGTGCGTGGCAGCAGCTTCAACGACAACAAACGGGGGAGAAATGCACTCAGATTGGGCTGATCCATCCTTTGCTTCCGTCGGTAGATGATCGGTTAACAGGGTTGGTTTGGATACCTTTTGCTCTGATGATAATGGGGCGCATCGACGCCCCGTCACTACCAAATATGTGCTCGAAATACGCTACGTATGCCTGACTTCCGTAGCCTGTTCACCTCCACTCTCACGTAAGGCAAAAAGGCGCAGTGATCGGATCGTTGTCACGTGCTGAGCAACCGTCTCGGTTATACGCACAATCCGATCCAGGCTGCTCAATAACGATTCATCGGTTACTTCTTCTCGCACTAATTGCGCTTCTCCCATGATCGCCGTCAACGCTTGACTAATAGAATGCACAACCTTCCGTACCGTGATCGATGCCTCTTCTACCTCGGCTTTAAGTCGCTCATAATCACGCACCTGCTGACGGAGCTGGTCATAACTTACCGCGCGACGCAGTGTGTACCGTAACATCTCGTGATTAATCGGCTTCGTAAGACAATCAAATGCACCGAGCGATAGCGCCTCCAACGCTGTCTTCGGCGAGTCGTTAGCCGTAGTCACGATGATCAATGGTCGATCTGGCTCCGTCGCCCACGCTTTGAGAATATCAATACCGCTACCATCAGGTAAACCGAGATCGAGCAACACAATTCTTGGCCGACGGGACACAAGCGCGAGCCGAGCTTCAGACACGTTACGCGCTATATCAACAGCATACCCCTCGCGACGAAGGATGGTAGCTAGCGAAAATTGTAAAATATAATCATCTTCAACCAGCAGAATCGGCTCTTGCACGTAATTACCCTCTCACACAGAACGTTTGTTACTACAATCTCCTCGTATCGTGCTTGTATTGTACACAGGTATATTCACTACTGCACCAACCCTTGACACGATGGGCAGAAAAAGGTACTCCGTTGCGCTATTACGATCCGTTCGATTGCAGTTTGACAACGAGGACACGGTTTTCCTACCCGATCATAGACGTTGAAATGCTCTTGATAGTTGCCACGACGACCATACCCATCACGATAATTGCGCAGCGAGCTACCCTGATTGGCAATAGCTTCGGCTAACACGAGCCGAATAGCGTGGTATAAAGCAGCAATCTGATCTAGCGTCAGTGCACCTCCCGGCGTCAGGGGATGAATCCCCGCCAACCAGAGCGCTTCATTGGCGTAGATATTGCCAAGCCCGGCGATCAACCGCTGATCGAGTAAGAGGGCCTTAATCGGCGCCTGCCGATTGCGCAAGCGCTCGGCCAGTATCGCCGGCGTAAAATCGTCTGCCAACGGTTCGGGACCATGGGCCGCGTCAAGCGCCAGCAAACCGGTACTATCGAGTAAATGGACTCGGCCAAACTTCCGCTGATCGTCGAAAATGAGGCGTCGACCATTATCGAGATCGAGCGCAAAATGGACATGCGGAGCATCGACAGCCGCCGGTTCGGCAACGAGCAAATGACCCGACATCCGCAAATGAATTGCCAGCGTCCACCCGGCATCGAGAGTCAGTAGCAACCACTTTGCACGCCGGCCAACCGCTTCGATCCGACGTCCGGCCACCAACGTTGCAAATTCGGACAGCGGTGGGGTCAACATTCGGGGCCAATCGAGTTTTGCCAACCCAACAATCGTGCGGCCCAACAGTTGTGGTGCTAACGAACGAGCGACGGTCTCAACTTCGGGCAATTCTGGCATCGCATCCTCACCTATTCACGCCACTCAGCTGAACCGTCGGCCCAATGTTCTTGTTTCCAGATCGGAGCAATCTCTTTGATCCGATCCATAATATAGGCTGCGGCAGCAAAGGCTGCATCACGATGCGGAGCAGCGACAACGACGAGCACTGCTGTTTCACCAATTTCCAGCCGTCCCACCCGGTGATGAACACAAACGCGCCCAATTGGCCATCGTGCCCGCGCTTCATCGGCAATTTGACGCAGCACCGGTACGGCCATCTCGGTGTAGGCCTCGTAGACCAAAAATGCCGTCGGCCGACCATCAAAATGGTTCCGCACCACACCGCTAAACGTCACGACTGCACCATCATCGGGTGTCTGTACCGCAGCGACCAACGGTGCCGGATCGAGCGGTTCAGTTGTGATCACAAATGGTTCAACCATACCCCATCCTCAACGAATCTACCCTGATCGCACTCGCAGAACGTTGTTATCCACCACTGACCGGCGGAATAAATGCGACTTCATCACCATCAGCGAGCACCGTCGCCGGCTGACCAAACTGCTGATTGACGGCAAACAGCAACCGGCCGGTATACCCGGCCAAGCGCGGGTAGTCGGCAACCAACTGCTCCCACAACTGACCAACAGTCGTACCTTTGGCCACGGTATACTGGGCTGTTGCCCGTCCCACAATATCGCGATGACTGGCAAAAAACCGTACTATCACCGTAATCATCGCCGACCTCCTCGTTATTCGATGCTTACAATCGTGCTTCCCAGCCGCCATCGGCAGTAATGACCGCACCGGTCAGGTACCCAGCCGTCGGGCTGAGCAAGCAGAGGATCACCGCTGCAACCTCTTCCGGGGTCCCCAAGCGACCAAGCGGTACCCGACGGGCAAACGTTCGCAACGCCTCATCGGGGCGCTGGGTGTTGACGAGCGCCGCATTTGCCCGTAGGAGAGATGTATCGATCAAGCCGGGACAAACACAATTCACGCGAATACCGTCAGGAGCGCCATCGAGCGCCATTGCTCGGGTTAAGGCAATCACCCCGCCTTTTGAGGCAGCATACGCTGCCCACCCTGCTTCGGCCCGCAACCCATAGACCGAGGCCACGTTGACAATGGCTCCTCCGCCGCGCCGTCGCAACTCAGGCATCACAAAGCGTGAAACTAAAAAGACACCGGTCAGGTTAACATTGATAATCTCTTGCCAAAGTTGTAAAGTTGTACTTTCAATGGTACCCGGCTGTTGAATACCGGCATTATTGACCAACAGATCGATCCCACCGAACTCCAAGACTGCCTCGTTGGCAATGCGGGCAGCATCGCCCTCGTCGCTGACATCGGCGATAACGGCAAGCGCGCGACCTCCCCATGCATTGATCCCCTCGACCAACGCCGTTGTCGCCGCAGCATCGCGGTCAGCGATGACAACCGCAGCCCCTTCGCGCGCCAATGCGAGCGCAGTAGCCCGCCCAATGCCTTGGGCGCCGCCAGTGACAATTGCGACTTTGCCTTGAAACTCCATTATTCCACCTCGTGCTCGTCAGGCAACACCGGACCCAGCCCGGTCGGATGTAATGCCTCGGCTGCTACCCAACGCCAAAAGGCGCTAAATCGGCGTGGCGGTTCACCATGCCACGAGACGAAGGGTGGCAGCGGATGCACCACAACCGTCAAGCCGACAGCCTGCAACTCGGCCACATACTGGCGAAAACGTGGTGCAACGCTCGCCGTGACATGCACCGCCGTCACCCCGTATTCTGCCGCAAAGGCACGTACCTCTTCAACAACGACGCCGCGCCGAATACTTCCGCTCCGACCGGCAATGGCCTCTAGCGCACACTCGTACAGAAAGAACAGCCGCTTGAAACTGAGCTGCATGGTGCGCAACAGTGGCTCATCAAAGACAAAGATTACCGGCGCAGCAGGGTTCGCCAGTAGCGCTGGATCGGTAGGACTAAGACTATCGCCGTGCAACCAAACAATACTGTTACTCATACCACAGTCACCGGTGGTTGACACTATGGTACCATTGTCAAACCGTAATCGCCCAAGCGTTGGATGTAACGCGGCAAAACCAATCGTTCATCGTTGCCCATCCAGTTCGGCTAAGGTTACCCCAAACAGACGACGGGCGAGTTGTTCATAGCTCTCATCAAACGGACAACCACCGTTAGCAAGTGGGCAGCGGTTACAGAACGTACCACCACTAAACCTTTCAACGTTTTGGCGGTTAAAGATGTACGGCTTGTGACTGAAGGTACTACCCACCCATTGCCACGACAGACTATTCGAGGCCGGATCACCGTCGAGGAGGTGACGGTAAAAGAGATCCGCCCCCTCGCGCCAATCCACACCGAGCCAGTGTTGCAGATAAGCGGCGACCCACATGCGTGCGTGGTTGTGCATATAGCCAGTTGTGTACAACTCCTGCAACGACTCGTCAATACACACAAGACCGGTCGTCGCAGTGAGCACTTCGGGTGGGAGCAAACGACGCGCTACACGGGAGCGATGCTTTGCCGGCTCAAGATCGTGATGAATCCGCTCACCGAGATGGGCATAGACGATTTGCCAGAATGCACGCCATACTAATTCGTTGACAAACTTTTCAGTATCGGGTGTATGACCGAATCGACTCAGAATCGAATCACGCACTTCAGCAAGTGTGAGGACGCCGTGACGAAGGTATGGCGAGAGTTGTGAGACGGTACGCCGCGCTACATCGTTACGGGTCCGCGCATAGTTGCGCACATCAAAGGCGCGCAACCGCCGTAACGCAGCCCGCCGCCCACCACGGATCGGTGACGGGGTGGCCGGTCCCTGGTACAAGCCGGCAAGCGCATCGGCGAGATAGGCTGCTTGTTCGGTGCGTGTCGTCAGATCGGTACGGAGTTGCATTGCTTTGCCTATCCCCATTGCTAACGAGTATACCACGAGTTAGGTGACGATTGGCCGGTAAATTACCTGACCAGCCAAATATTCAGTCTAGAAATAACGTCTCGATCCGCTGCTTCCATAACAAGCAGAGAGCGACCGGAATGCCCATGATTTATCAGACGCACAGCCGAATGGCGCTGAAAAACCAAGTGTTTCAAGATCAACTGATACCTTCCTCGCAGGAAGATGAGTACAAACCACATACGCATGGCATTGCATTAGGTGGGCAATGACCTAATCTATCTATATCTAGCGTCAATAATCTTCCTCTTTTCCTGAACCTATCTATGCTCTACCATCATATCTCTGAATATACACTTGTTGCATTAATGCCGATGACCACTCTTTTTCTCTTTTGCACTCAGCATACATGCAGGTGAGTTCTGACAACTCGCTGAAAATACACACTTGTTCGTTCTATTTTATCCCAAACAGTGCTGCCTGCGCGGACAGATCGACGCGATAGATCGGCTGCAATGAGCTAATCAACGCGCGCAGTTCATCACGACTAAAACCGAACACATCAAGAGCGAGACGTCCTCCACCAACACCGCGACGCTGTCGCGTATTGCTCTCTATTGCCACCCGATACCGCTGACCGCGCATTGGTTCAATCCGCACACGCCACGGTCCAATGATTTCAACCGAGATCGACGTATCAACGCCGGGTAACCGATCAAACGCGATCACCAATCGCTTCCCAGGGCCACTGTAGATCGCGCCATTCAAAGTCGGCCCCTGCAACCGCAGCAGCATTGCCTGCTCAATGCCTAGTGGTGGCTTGGCCGGGATGATTTGCGAATCACTCAGAATATTACCAAACGACCCGTTCTGGTCATCACTCGGCGATGGATAGCCACCGTCAGATACAATCGGTAACACCACATATCCGGCACGCACTAACGGCCACGCAGGATCAAACAGGTCTTGTACCGATCCACTCGTCGCTTCGGCCCGCCCGTTCCACGCCCGTATAAAGGTAAACGCATCGCGGATCTGTTCACCGCTCACCAGCCAATTAAATTCGACGAGTCGCCAAACAACCCGACTCGTTTGTGTACTACCGGGTGGGCCGATCAATTCGGTCACGCTGAGCACGTGACCATCTTGCTCACCGATAGCCATCAGAACGGTAACCGGTTCCGCTTCATCAGCCGGTAGATCAACCGGACTAATACCACGAAAACTAACGATGTAGGCCAATCGCTCACCGATGCGCTGCCGTCCCAATAAGCGCAGATCGGGTGCAGCAGCGGCTTGGTGCAGATAGTTCGGCACGATTGACCATGGGCCGGTTGTTCGGCGGGCGTGAAAAGCAACCTGCTGCTCAGTCGGATCAAGCTCGGCGACAACTAACTCTGGCTCGTTGGGTAAGGCGCGTATTGGGAGATCGCCGTAGAGAGAAGGAGCATACGCCCCATCAATGGCATAATACAGACGGCGCAAACCATCACCCAACTGAAACTCATACGGCGCACCACCTTCGATGTGACGTAATTGCAAGCGATGACGCGCCGGATTAGCACGATCGTGCCAGATTTCGGCATAGAGCGGAGCAACCGTGCGATTGTTGAAATACCAGATGGTCTGGTAACGGGCATGCCATATCGGTGGTCCTTCGGGTTCGGGAATGCCCCCGTGCATCAGCGCTCGTGCTACCAATTCAGCAGCACTCACGGTTGGTTCGGCAGCACCGGTCGCGATCACGGTAAACGGATTCCTGAACAAGCCGGGCAGCACGATGACGGTCATCAACCCGACGAAGGTAAGCAGTCCGACCAGCGGAGCCAATTGTCCTAGCCGCGTTCGAGGCGCTATTGTTGCTTGCAGCAACCGTTTGCACTCGGCTGCCGGTAGCGGTGTCGCCTGAACCAACCGACGCAGCGCCGGTCGCAACGAGCGTATCGTTTCTTGCCATTCACGCTCGAAGATGCGGCAGTGGGGACACGTTTGAAGATGCTGCCGAACCTTCTCAAACATCATCAGATAGTTCGGCGGATCGAGGAAGGCACGGTGGATGATTTGGCACTCAGAACTGCTAACATCAACAGAAAGGGCATGACCGGTGACAGGAGCTAACTGTCGTACTGCTTGTTCAAGGAGTGAGAGCGCTTCATCGGCTTCGAGGCCAACGATCCGTGCTAGACGTGTATGTTCAGCGCCTAACACGCTATACGCCAGCACGACCATCCGTTGCGGGAGTGGCAAAGCGCGGAGTGGGCCAAGGAGTGGTATTGCCGGCGGTGCCGGACGGCGCTGCACCGGCTGCGTGAACATCACCGTCGCCACCTGATAGAGCCGCGTCAACAGCTCATCATCGTTCCACGTAGTAGGTGGATGAGAACGCAAAGCAACCGCCCATTGCCGCAACAACCTGCGTGCCGCTCGTTCATCAGGTGCCAAGGCCAATGCAAAGCCGTAGAGTTCGTCACCCGCTTGAGTCAACCACTGCGACAGTCGATTCGTGATCATAAGTATTCGCCGTCTGCATCATTGCAGCATCGGTGAGCAACTGCTGTTGGAGACGCCACATTGTTTTGATCCGGGCCCGCTGCCATACAGCACTCTTCGGGCCGGTCTCACGCAACAATACAATCCGTTGCAAAGCGAGCCGCAAAACCTCTTGGCGACGAACACCTGCCTCGTTCTGTGTATCAGCCATCGTTGCACCTATGGTAACCCTGCTCAACCGGCAATCACCCGCTCAAAACGACGACCGGCCCGCGCTCCCGGCACCGGTACCGATGTGAGCACTTCTTCAATCACTGCCTGGGCGGTTACATTACGCACCCGCGCCGCCGGGCTGACAATCAGGCGATGGGCGAGCACCGGTATAGCCAACGTTTTGATGTCGTCGGGGGTGACGTAATCACGCCCGTTGAGCGCAGCCCAGGCTTGGGCCGCACGATAGAGCGCTAACGCACCTCGGGTGCTAGCCCCTAGATACACATCAGGATGATTGCGCGTCGCCGTCGTCAGCGCCACAATATACTCAACGATGAGATCATCAACATGAACTTGCTTAATCGCCTCTTGGAGGGTCAACAGTTCGTCAATTTCAACGACCTTAGACAACGTCTCTAGTGGATGACCCTCTCTTTGTCGCTTGAGAATAGCAATCTCATCGAGACGGTCGGCATAACCGAGATGGACACGCACGAGAAATCGGTCGAGTTGCGCTTCCGGCAACGGAAACGTTCCTTCGTATTCGATGGGGTTTTGCGTCGCCAACACGACAAACGGTTGCGGCAACGGATACGTAATGCCGTCCACAGTAATTTGCCGCTCCTCCATCGCCTCGAGCAAAGCCGATTGCGTCTTCGGCGTAGCCCGATTAATCTCATCGGCTAACACAATCTGGGCCATAATCGGGCCAGGCCGGAATTCAAACTCACGTGTCTGCTGATTGAAAATCGATACGCCGGTGACATCACTCGGCAGCAGATCGGGAGTACACTGAATGCGCTTAAAGCTCGACCCAATTGAGCGGGCAATGCTCTTCGCTAGCATCGTTTTACCGGTACCGGGAACATCTTCGATTAACACATGACCGCGACAGAGTAACGCGACCAACACTAATTCGACGATCTGACGCTTGCCGATAATTACCTGTTCGACATTCGTCACGATACGCGCAGCAAGTTGCTGAACATGTTCCAACATACACCTCAGATAGCGCGGTTATTTTGCGGAATGCACAAGCAGTATACCACGATCACTATTGGCAAGTCAGGTTGTTCTCGCTACCGACTCGTTTCTATGGTATCCTGATGCAAACAACGTGAACGGAGGTTTCGTAATGTTAGAGCGCGTGGCGGTCTTGTACAATCCGCTCAGTGACGCCTCGATTAAAGTATCGCGCGAATTAACCGATTGGTTAACTGCACGTGGTATCAAAACCACGCGGGGTGTGTCACAAGAGTTTCGCGATCAACCACAATTGGTTGCCGATTGTGATCTCATGATTGCCTTGGGAGGCGATGGGACCGTTTTGCGTGCCGCCCGTCTCTGTTTCCCACATAACATCCCCGTCTTGCCAGTTGCCCTTGGGCATCTGAGTTTTATGGCCGAAATCGGACCGGAAGAGGTCTACAGTGGCTGCGAACAAATCATGAACGGTGGCGGCTGGTTTGATGAGCGTACCCTGGTACGAGCACAGCTCTGGCGTAACGGTCAAAAGCTCGGTCAGCATACGGCACTCAATGAGGTGGTCATTTCACGGAGCGATATTAGCCGGATTGTCAACGTTCACGTCACTATTGACGATAGTCCGCTAACGACATATCACGCCGACGGCGTTATTGTTGCTACCGCCACCGGCTCGACGGCGTATGCACTAGCTGCCGGTGGGCCAATTGTCGATCCGCGCTCACAGGCGTTGGTGCTAGTGCCGATTGCAGCCCATCTCACCAATATTCCGTCGATGGTGTTACACGAGGATGCAGTAGTGACGATGCAGTTACGCTCCCGTCACCATGCTCTGCTCGCGGTCGATGGTCGTGAGAACATTGATTTGATAGAAGGAGATGAGGTGATCGTTCGCCGCAGCCCACAAGTATGTACGTTCGTGCGTTTGCGTCCGAGTAATCAATTCTATACCCAATTGGTGGCACGTCTGCGCCGTTCGTGAGTCGGTACAACTGACCTACGGTACACTATCCTGTAGATCAGTACGCCCTATCGCCTATCGGTTTCGTTACCCCATTCAGGAGTTATGTAAGGAGATACGAAAGAGTATGATTCGGTATACTGGCGCCTCCGTGAGCGGTCGCATCAATGCACCGGTCGAATCTATTTGGGAATTGGTGAGTGATGTTGAGCGCCATCCGCAGATTGCCGGCAGCGGTGAAGTGCAAGCTGTTACTATTCGAGACAATCAACCGCTGCACGTGGGCAGTGTGTTTGAGTCACAACAGTTGATGCGTGGCATTCACTATGTCACTGCCAATCGCGTTGTGATTTGGGATCCACCCTACCGCTTTGCCTGGCGGGTTGGCTTACCCAACGCTCCCGGTATTGCCCAAGCATGGATATTTGCGTTACAACCCGAAGCCAACGGGACCCGTGTGACCAATGGTGTAGCGCTCATTTATGTATTACCTACGTTCTTCCCATTCTCGTTACTGCGTAAGCGGATCGCCCAAGGCTATGCGAATTCGATCATTCCAACCCTCGATAATTTGGCCCGCCTCGTCAATGCACCACCGCCAGAAGATGTGCGGGTTGTGACCGAGCCACCGACCGAATTAACCGCTCTGTTCCCACCATTGATCATCCCCGGCACCACGATGGTAGCCGCCGCGATTGCCGGCGTTGCCGGCGTACTAGCGCTCCGGCGGCGCTTGCGAAAATCGTGATGGCAAAGCGCAGAGCTGTAAAGCGGATGCTCGCACTACAGCTTTGCGCTGGGCACCTCACCACTATGCTGCCTACGGTAATGGAATACCAAGGGCCGTACTACCACCACGTACACCACCACCGGGAAAGAGCGAACGTTCGGCAACAATCGGCTGGTTGCTTCGCACGATCACTGTCACTGCCGATTTGTTAGGAAATGCTTCGTGCAAGGCTAGCGTATAGCGCGCACCGGCAGGGATACGCACACCGAGTTCAGTTTTCGTCCCATCGCCGAAAACTGCCTCGACGTTCACCATCGCCGAGAGCGGGCTGAGATTACTCAGAGACAGATAATACGTCGCATCAATTGTCCGACCGTCAATGAACGCCCAGCGGTAGGCCGGTTCGCGCGCACCGGCGCTAATCGTGCCTACATTACCACCGGCAAACCACATCGCACGTTCAACGGCTACCGGTCGGTCAGCCTTCACCTCAGTGGCAAAACCGAGATTCGGCACCACTTCGTTCACGTCAATCGCCAATTGAGTGCGGGGCGGGATCGCATAACGGCGCGTTGCCGCCACCCCCTGCGGACCGCGAAAGATCGTTTCGACATTGGCCGGTTGGCTATTCGGATTCAATACCAACAACTGAGTACGAAACTCGCCTTCGGTCGTACCTTCAGCGAAGAACCAGTGCCGACCGAGCTGATCGATCCCGCGACCGGTGTGCAAACCACTCCCACCAGGACCAAACCGCATTGTCCGCTCAACTGCTACCGGCAAGGTAGCGATCACCCGCATCCCGAAGTTGGTATTGGCCAACGGCCGTGTGCCGTCAGGTAAGGTGATGTCGTGTACCGCAACCACCAACCGATTACGCGCACCGATCTGCACATCCTGCGTAAAGACCGTCCCATCGCGTCGCATGTAGGTAATTTGCGCACTCGCGTCATTCGGCTGCGGGTTGAAGATGATCAGATAAGTCTGGGTCTGTGCGGTGGTGCTCCCGTCGGCAAAGTACCACACCCGCGATAGCCGATCGACACCGGGACCGCTATCGATGTCACTCGTCAAGGCCATCGATCGCTCGGCGAGGATCGCTTCATTCGCCTCTACCATTGCCGGTAGTGCATTCGCACCGGGCACAAGCTCGTTCACATTTAGATCGGCGCGTCCACCACCGGGGACTTGCAATTCACGCACAACCGGCTGCCCCCCCTCGGGGAAGAGTGTAATTCGTGCGGTTGCCGGACGGCCGGCCGGATTATAGAAGCTTAGCCGTTGACTATAACCGGCGGTATTCCCTTCAGCGAAATACCAGCGTGCGCGCACCGTTGCCGCATCGACTTGCGTGCGCAAGGTTGGTAAACGATCACGGAACGCGGGATACGGATCGAGTGCTGTTGGGTTGACCTCATAATGACCGGCAATCGTTGGTCGTAGCCCATCACCACCGGCTGACGGCCGCTGACCGGTCGGTGGAATGTTGTAAATCTGCGTTAGCCATGCGAGCAGCGCCGTCAGGCGAGCTTGTGCCGCCAGGGTCGGCGGCTGATCGACCGGGGTCAACAGCGCAATCTGCACATCGGCGACACTACCCTCAACCAACCGTACCGGCGATGTCGGCCCACCAAGACGACCTTCAAACAGATTACCCTCGCTATCGATGATGTAGTGATACATCAGATCATCCCAATCAAGAATGCTCGTCTGATAGACCAGCAACGCGCGCAGATAAGCCAACGTTGCCGACGGTGGCACATCAACCGGAATCTGATGGATCACAACCCCACGTGGATCGCGCCGCTCGAGACGAGCGGCGGCCGGTTCAGCC
This sequence comes from Chloroflexus sp., assembly GCF_049970315.1. Classification (GTDB taxonomy): domain Bacteria; phylum Chloroflexota; class Chloroflexia; order Chloroflexales; family Chloroflexaceae; genus Chloroflexus. The sequence goes on along the minus strand of NZ_JBMFNE010000009.1, from coordinate 51,387 downwards.
CAATCGGCACGAGCAATTTGTAATGGGCGTTCGGTAAGCACCGGCTGACCGAACAAGATCGGACGCTGCGGCAAACCGGCAGCGAAGATCGGCGGTGAGACTTGGGTGGCGAGATACGAGACGGTCACTTCATTAAGAATGGCAGAGGCACGTGGTATCTGGCTGGTGAACGTTGCCCGCAATTGCAGATAGCGCGTATCGTCGGGCAATGCCAACGGCACGGCTGTCGTCAACGCATCGGGGTCAGCAGCCGGCGGTTTATCGGCCACGACCAGTGGTGTCCACGGCCCCCATCCCTCGTCGTTCTCACCCGGCGGAGTTGCACGCGCCCGTAACTCAAGGCGCACATCAGTCCCGTCAATGACCTCGGCGCGCCACACCGCACCGGCTGCATTCACGGCAAACGCCGTCTCAAACGGCGCCGAGACAAAGGTACCTGTACTCGCCTCAGCAGCCAACCGTAACTCGCCGCCGGCATTATTCACCACCAACAGATCGGAGATCGAGCCGGCCTCCCAATCACGTACACTGCTCAATCGCCAACTCGAAACTTGTGCGGCTAGTGCGCTTGGCCGCGCTGCAACCGGTAATGTTGCCGCGAGGATTCCGGCGAACACGAGAAGGAGACCAATCCGCAGCGCTTTGTGTTGGATCATAACCCATGCCTCGCCGCCAGAGCGACTATTGCCACTCGGCCCAGATTAGGCTGCAATATCCATGACCATTGAACGTTGTCATACCGATGATTATACCGGTACCTACGAGTATCATCCATCGGACAGACAGCGACGATGATCTGGAAACGCGCTGTTATAACAATGCCCTATGGCGCCGGACGCACTGCACCGTTGAATGCACCCTTATAGATATTTGCCGAGTCGTACAAAATCCAACCACTCGCCGCCTCTGGCTGCTCTTCGGTGGCATCGATCTGGGCACGCACTTCCACCGGGCCGTACTCAACCACGACCGGTGCCCACGGATCGGTATGATCTTGCAGCCATGGCCGTTGCTTAGCATAGCTTGCCATCATCTGCCGGCCACCGTTGCGAACGGCAATTTTAATCGTCTCGTAGGGGAATTTCACCGGCACCGCAATGTTCTCCAGTCCACCCCACCACAACGACGGGTAAGGCATTGGGCAGATATAATCGGTAAATTCACCCATGCGGGTCATATCTTGGGCAATCGTCAGTGAAGGGCCATTGACCACCCGCCCAAAGACATCAATCGACATAAACGCACCGGCAGCGTTGACCGCAGAGTGGGCACGCTGCATAAACTCAAGGATCACATCGTACATTCGACCGGGGTTCGTCACCGGATCGATCGGCTCACTAAAGAGCAGCTTCTCGCTGAATTCACTGTACTTCCCAAACCAATCGGGAAAGCGGATATAGTCGAAATTGATCTCATCGAAACCCATTTGCGCCGCCTCGACCGCCAACGCAATGTTGTAATCCCACACATTTTGGTTGGTCGGGTCGAGGTATGCATATCGAATCCCCGGCCCCGGATAATCAGCATACACCTCACCGGTCGAACGTAGACGGATCGACCACTCAGGGCGAGCATCAGAGAGAGCATTATCGTGTGAAAAGAGTTGGACGCGGGCGATAGTATAGATGCCACGCTCTTTAGCCTTCGCCAAGATGGAAGCAAAATCGACCCGCGGTGTACTCAGACCTAATTCGCGGACTAACGGTACCTGTGAATCGTAATAAACAACGCCCAGATCATCGCGTAAATCGCTCTTGATATCGATTACCAGCGTGTTCAACTCGGTACGCTCGATCAGGTCGAGAAATTTGTCAACGAGACTCGGCACCGACGCCACTGCCGCCGTGATATAGATACCACGCACGTAGAACGGCTCAAGCTCAATCCGATCGGGCATCTTCCCCGGTTCAATCGGGATCACGCGCTTAGCGTACCCCGGTGCCAAGACCTGCACAAAGCCACGTTCAGGCAGATTCGGTAGACGAAAACGACCTTCAACACTGTCGTTAATTCGCACAAAAGCAACGGCTGTCGAGGTGAGCGTCTCTGTGGCGATGATTGCTGCGTTGGGTACCGGCTTACCGGTGGTAGCGTCGATCAGTTGACCAACCAGGGTATCAGGCCGAATGGCGACATCGAGCGTCGTCGTGCGCGTAAACGGCTGTGTCACAGAAGCAAACCCATCGGCGGTCACGGTGATTTTGCCGCTTTCCGCCGGCACGTCACGCAACAGATAACGGCCGGTGTCATCCGTCGTCGCACTAATTGCACCAAGCGTGACCGTCGCTCCGGCCACCGCCTTACCGGTGTAACTATTGGTAACAGTACCGCTCAGCGTGTTCGGACGCAGACTCATATCGAACACCGTAACTCGCGCCACTTGCTCGGTAACAGGCGCATACTGAGGAGCGCTGACCGTCACCGTAAACGCTTCGGGTACATTCGTCAGCGTATACCGACCGCTCTCATCGGTGACGGCACTCATCCCGTCATTACCGGCGATCCGCACCTCAGCCCCACCCACCGGTTGACCGGTATACATATCGGTGATCGTACCGCTCAATACATTCGGACGCAGAGCGGTTGTGACTGTTACCGTCAGCACCCTGCTTTCACCTACTCCAGGCTGATCGACCAATGACATTTCGAGCGGCTCATAAGCCGGTGCTTTGAACGATAAGGTATCCTCTGGACGCCAGCGTTCTGTCTGAAACCGACCTTGATCATCGGTGGTAAGCGTCAGCTCACCGATTGTGACCGTCGCCCCAACAACCGGTTGACCGGTATAGGCATCGGTAACGACACCGGTTAGAATAACCGGTTGTGTCGTACAGCTCACCAATACTCCTGCAATCAGACAACAGAACAGCCAAAAGCGAGCGATTCGCCGCACAGACAACCCCATGGTTACGTTACTCCTCTAGCATGAAGTAAGCCGGGAAATAATCTTACCGGTTGCGCGTATCTTAAAGGGTTGACAACAACCTGTCAAGAGAAGCTTCTGTATGACGTTTTTCAACAAGTAGTGTCAGATTAATTCGCAAAAAGCGAACGAGTTCTTCATCCAACCAGAAACATCAACGGGCCAGCGAGGTACGCACCATCTGATCAAGCACCACCTCGTAAATCATATGTTCTTCCTGTTTCCCCTTCAAGCGTGTCACGCCCAGTAACCGCAGCGGGTAAGGCGATTGTTCACCGAGCACACTCGCCAACTGTGATGAGACAATTATCTGACCGGCCTGCGCAATGCCACACAAACGTGAGGCTGTATTGACCACATCGCCGATCAGCGTATAATCTTGGCGCTGCGCCGAACCGACATTACCAACAACGGCCGTGCCATAACTGATCCCAATTCCCATCCCGATTCGTAGATTCAGCTCCTCCTGCCACTGTTTAGCCAGCCGGGCAAAGGCTCGCTGCATCGTCACTGCCGCTCGAATCACTCGTTGTGGATCATCAGGATGGGCAATAGGTGAACCAAACACACCGATCAGCCCATCGCCGAGAAACTTGTCAATCGTGCCATCGTAAGCGTAAAGCGCTTCGGTCATAGCGGTGAAATAGCGATTGAGAATCCGCTCGACCAACACCCGCGCACCGATTTGCTCGGTCAGAGTGGTAAAACCGCGCATATCGGCGAACAGCACCGCCACAGTACGCTCGGTTGGTGCGCCAAAATCACTTCCGGCGCTCAACAACCGTTCGGCGACTTGTGGTGAAACGTAGCGACGGAAGACACTGCGCACCCGTTCACGCTCTTGCCGTTCGAGTTGTTTAATCGCACTGATGTCGCGAAAGACGACAACGCGGCCAATCTCTTTGTTATCCACACCTCGCACTGGCGCAATACTGACGCTAAAATTGACGTTCGGCTTCGGCTCGATCTCAACCGTCGTCGGACTGTCTCGATTAAGAAACGGCAACACAGCACGCAACGCTGGGAATTGATCAACCGGTTGATCACGGTGAACGACCGGATCGATCTGCAAGCGCTCATGGGCGGCCGGATTCGCCAAGAGCAACCGCGCATCAGTATCTATCAGTAAAATGGGGTCGGTTGCGCTCCGCAAGACTGCATCGAGGGTTGAACGCTCGTCATTCACAACTCGGTATAGCCGAGCATTTTCCAAAATCTGGACAATCAGGCTGGCGACGGTCGAGGCCATCTCTAATTCCGTCTTCTCCAGCGCCCCCCGTCGAGTAATATCCAACACCAGAATGCCCTGAGCTTGACCGGTGACAACGAGTGGAACGATCACGATTGATCGAATCCCACGGGCGGCAAAGAACGCTCGCAGCGGAGCTCCTATATCGTGCGCATCTAAATCTGTATATTGTTGTGGCTGCTCCAATTTGGCGACATAGGTAGCCAGCAAGGAATGATTGCTGACAAAATTGATGAGATCGTTATCGTGTAGTGATGCCGGCCCACTCATTACGACAACCGTCTCACTGGGCTGAATACCAAACAACACCATTGCTGCCTGGTCTACCTGAAAGATCTGGGAAACCGCTTCGACCGTGCGTTGGAGATTATCAGGTGCCGTGAACTGTGCGGTCAGGGCCAGCGACAATCGGTTGATCTCGCTAAGTTGGGCAATCCGCCGTTGCTCATTCGCAAATAAGCGGGCATTGTAGATCGCAATCGCCAACTGATTGGCAATCGCCGATACAATGGCTTCATCGTTCGGACTAAACGCAGCAAGCTGCGGACTACGCAGCTCAATGGTGCCTACTACCCCTTCGCGCGGCAACAGCACCGGCACGCTCAACGCCGACCGCATCCGCGCTTCATCGGGCAAGAAAGGGATAAAGCGGGCATCTTGGGTCACATCGTCGATCCGCAACGGCTCACGGTTACGACACACCCACCCACTGATACCACGCTCGGCGCCGATCACCATCTTTCCCGTCTCAAACTGCTGGGTGCCGGCAGCGGACTGCACCACAAGTTGTTCGGCTTGACGCAGCACCAGTGCCACCAATGGGTATCCGAATTGGTGGTGGAGCATCTGCACCAACAAGCGCCCCAGTTGATCGATCTGCATTAACTCCGACAAGAGTCGATTGATCTCGTTGATCTGACGTAATTCTTCGGCCCGTCGCGCGAGCAGCTCTTTCTGTTGCTCACTCAACCGATACAGACGCGCACTCTCTAGGGCCACCGCGCTTTGGGCTGCCACCGAAGCTAACAATTCTAAATGTTCTGCGGTAAAATAGCCCGGTGTATGGTGAACGAGTGTGATCACTCCCCATACCCGATTGTCACGGATGATCGGCATCGCCACGACCGACCGTACATCGTTATGGACCGGCGAGGTGACCAACCAGCGCTGATCGAGCCGCGTATCGGCAATCAAAATCGGGCCGCGTTCACGCAAGGCCAAACCGGCCACTCCGTAACGCACAATATCTTGCAACTCGGCGACTGCCGGATGGCGACTACTTGAGTAGAGCAAGATTTTATCTTCGACAAAACCGGTCAGGATAATGCTCGCCCGTACTGCGCCAACAGCATCGGCCAAATGGTTGAGAAAACCGGTGAGTAATACATCGAGATCGATGCTCGATCCTAGATCGCGAGAGAGGTGGAGCAATAATTCCGTTTTGCGCTGCTCTTGCTGCAAACTACGTTGTGCCCGTTGCAGACGCAGCAAAGCGCGTACCCGTGCCAGCAAGAGGTTGAAATCAACCGGCTTGACCAGTACATCATCGGCGCCGGCATCGAGATTACTGACGCTTGTATCGAGATCGGCGTGGGCCGAAACGATAATCACCGGAATGAAAGGCTTCGAATGATCCGACTTTATTCGCTTGGTTACTTCATCCCCACCAATACCGGGCAAAGCTAAATCAAGTAAGATTAAATCCGGCGTAATCAGTTGCAGAAAACTTAACGCCTCTTCGCCTGAATTGACAATTGAGACGCGAAAGCCGTCACGGGAGAGTACCGCTTGAAAGATTCGCCGAATATCGGGGTCGTCTTCAACGACCAAAATATGTGCCGGTTCGGTCATAAGCGCTCCCTGATGTGCCTGACTTGTGTTTAGTATAGCACGTCTGAAAGCGCTTATCTAAAGCAAGCCTTTTTGCCAAACGTATACTTTGTACCTTATGTTGTAACGTCTATCTATGTTACCTTCCCGACCATCAAGATCGTACCGGTTGGACCTGGACTACCTGGTGCCGGTTCGGCAGTCACCGCCAGCGTTGTACCACTCATCGCGCTCGTCGTTGGCAAGCGCAGCAGACCGTACCCGCTGACATCCACGGTAAAGACACCACCACTCACCGGTGCAGTCTCACCTTCGATGAGCCAGAGTTGGTATACTTGATCGGCAGGCAACGGCGGCAAGGCGGCCACCACGACGATCTGACCCGTCGTATCACGGAAGACTACGCCCTGCCCACCGTCACCGGTAAGTGTCGCTATCGGTTCGGATGACGTGAAGAGAGTTGCTAATTGCCGGGCAGAGGCCTGCACGGTTGCTGCCAGCGCTTGTGCCCGATCACGCTCTTGAATGGCAAGCGATAGCTCTTGGCGCAAACTGTTCAGATAAACCATCGCTATGACCAATCCGATGAAGAGGACGGTCGTTACACTGCTCCAAGCCACCCTCAATAGACGCCATCGACGGGATAAAACGACGGGAGGCCCTTGCTCGTTCCGCCGGCGCCGACCAACCGCATAATCAATCGTGCGCTGCCGTAGTTCGGGTGGCAATACCGGACGATCAAGGCTGTGCGGCAATAGATCGGCAACTGCGCGTAGTTCGGTGAGCATCTGCTGCAATTCGGGCCGTTCGGTCAACAATCGCTGTACGCGCGTCCGTTCTGATGGGTCAAGCGCATCGAGCGCATATGCAGTCAACAGCTCCGTTATTTCTTCTTCCGACGGTTGTTCCATACGATTTACTCCACCAGCGAACGTAGTACATCGCGTAATTTCAACAAACCAAGCCGTAATCGTGTTTTGATCGTACCCAATGGCTCGCCAAGCTGTTCAGCAATTTCGCGTTGCGTCAAACCACCATAATATGCCATTTCGATGGCCTGTCGTTGAGCTGGTGGGAGATCGGCCAGAGCTGCTCGTACTGTCTCACGTAATATGCGTTGTTCGAGAACGCTTTCGACACCGGCAGGCAACAATGTTCCAACATCGACTCCTGTCACCTCGCGACGCCGCGCCTGTTCTCGTTTGCTACGCAAGGCATCAATTGCGCGATGCCGACTTATTCCGATCAACCAATGCACAACCAAACCGGCCTGCCGACGGAATCCACCTGCCGTTTGCCAAATGTTGTGAAACACGTCTTGCATCACTTCTTCGGCGGTCTGTCGGTCACCGGTGATCCGAAGGGCAATGGCATACACCAAAGCAGCGTAGCGATCGTACAGTTCACCCAACGCTGCTTCCTCCCGCTGCACAATCAAATCGATCAGAAACTCATCACTCAGATCGCGTAAACCACTCTCTGCAGGCTGTTCTGGAGGCATCGAATGCAAGACCTTTTCTTCAACCGGACAATCGAGATACTGTATTATAGCCGAACAAGCCTTGAACAGAGGCTCGGTTCACTCATTGAAGCACCTTTTCAATGCTTTGGCAGCGGCACTAAACAGACAAGGGAGCGCCGGACGGTCAATACGCAAGGCGCTGAACCGTCCGGCGCATCTTCTCTCCACGAGAGTTTAGAACACTTGCGTGTAGGGCTTCGTTGGGTCAGATTTGACTCCACCAAGGACCGCCATAATCTGTGCCGCCGTCGGTGCCATTACCGGACCGATAAACCCTTGCCCGCCTTGCAAGAACGGCGCCAGGGTTGGCACCGCATCTGAAACGTTGTAATAAATCGGTAACGGCAGCGCCAGATTATTGGGCACAAAGCCACCGATCTCGCGAATCAATGCCAGATGTTGCGCTTCACTGCACGCATGCTGGGCCGTCGTACCGGCAATCCGATCTACCCCCAACTCGGCAAAACGGCGCGTGGCCGCTAAATACGCCCCGACAAACGCTGTCTCAGCATCAGCCCCTACTTGCACAAAGAGTGCTGGATCACTGAGCAAGTTCGCCGGGACATAAAACTGGTTGGTCAGCGCCCGACCACCGTTGGCTACCAGAAAATCGAGATGGTACTTCTCGGCGTCTAATGCAAATTTGAGGTAAAGAACATCTTCCTCAGCAAGTTTGAACTTTGCCGAAGTTAATGCCGCGTAGTAGAAGGTTGTCGCCAACGTCTCAGCAGTAGCAGCCAAATTCAAGATCAATTGCGGATCGTCCTTGTGATCATGGCCGGCTGATGCCGTTTGAATCCCAAACAGACTGGCAAAGCTCGCGACCATCAACCCTCCCCCCAAACTTGCCGCTCCTTTGATCAGACTTCGCCGAGAGAAGACGCTTTGCTTGGTGTTTTCGGTTGTCACTGTGGTTCCTCCGCTATTAGATATGTCACCGGTACTGCCCTTGCATGTACCCTTCACCACATCTATGCGAAGGTTTTGTGATAACGGATCTATTGAAGTTCAGGATTCTACGATGTAGCTACAAGTATCCCAACGCCGCAGCGGCCACCGTATGGGCATGAATATCGACCGTATCATTGATCTGGCGCGCATACCCGCCGGCCATTGTTACCGCCACCGGCACACCCGCCGACCGACAATAGCCAAAAACGAGTCGATCACGTTCGGCTAAACCGGCCTTGGTCAAACTCAATCGACCCAAACGATCATCGTAGTAAGGGTCAGCACCGGCTAAATAGATCACCAGATCGGGTTTGGCCGCAGCAAAGGTCTGCCGTAGTCCCCACTCGAGCGCATCGAGGTAAGCAGCATCGCCGGTTGTATCGGGTAACGCAATATCAAGATCGCTTTGCTGTTTGCGAAAGGGAAAATTATGGGCACCGTGGATTGAGAATGTGAAAACGGTCGGATCGTTGGCAAAAATTGCTGCCGTACCATCACCTTGATGCACATCGCAATCGATAATCGCAATCCGACGGGCACGACCTTCCGCCTGCATCGCTCGCGCTGCTACCGCTGCGTCATTAAAGACACAATAGCCAGCCCCAGCATCGGCAAACGCATGGTGCGTGCCACCGGCCAAATTCACGCCCACCCCTTCTTGCAGGGCCACCCGGCACGCAGCAATCGTCGCTCCCGCCGACCGACGTGAGCGCTCAACCATCTGTGGCGACCACGGAAAACCGATCCGACGTATCTCGGCGCCTGTTAACCGACCGGTCATCACCCGTTCGATGTATGCCGGTGTATGAACCCGGACCAATTCATCAACGCTGGCCGGTTCGGGTACGTGGAGCCGGTCGAACGGCACAATGTTATCGGCTATGACCCGCTCACGCAGCAACGCATATTTTTCCATTGGAAAGCGGTGCCCTGGCGGTAACGGCAGGACAAAGGTGTCAGAATAAAAGACTCGCATCTACTCAGCTACACCTGTCATTTGACGCAGTCGACGCTCTTCGCCCAACCAGCGTAATGCACGCACCACCAACAACACAACTGTCAGCGGTACCAGCACTAAGCCGACGACCGCATTATAAAGCGGCAATTCCTCACTATTGCTAGCACTGAGAATTAAGTAGAGTGTATAACTGAGATAATATACCAATAATAAGCTACCCTCACGCTGCGAGACTATGCGGCGGGTAAAGAAGATAGGGAGACACACAAGGGCTGACCCAATCATCACCGGTAGATCGAGCTGAACCGTCTCGACAGGCACGGCAATCGGCTGTGGCGACAAAACAATCGTCAGCGCCAGTACGAGTAACAGATTAAGAATATTACTGCCGATCACATTCCCCACTGCAATATCACGTTCACCTCGCAACCCGGCAATCACCGAAGTGGCAATTTCAGGCAATGACGTACCAACGGCGACTATCGTTAACCCGATTATCAGTTCGCTCACACCAAACCACGACGCAAAGGCAACTGCACCACCGACCAGCCAGTTCGCCCCAAGGATGAGTAGGGCAAGACCACCGACCACCATCGCCAGTTGTAACACTACGCTCCGCCAATGTTGTCGATGATGATGCGAAACCGATGCCTGTTTGGTCTCATCACGTGGCCAGATCGCCCACACGTACCCGAGTAGACCCAGCAGCATAATACCTCCATCGACTCGTGATAGTTCGCGGTCAAGGGCAAGCAGCAACGTCAACACCGACGCACCGATCATCATCGGCAAATCACGCCGGAAAATCTGCCGATCTACCGGCAGCGGGCCAAACATTGCGGCCACACCCAAGATCAGCATCACATTAGCAATATTACTCCCCACGATATTTCCGAGCGTAATAGCACCTTGTCCTTGAAAGGCAGCCTGCAAACTCACCGCAATCTCCGGCGAACTCGTCCCAACGGCCACGACCGTCAACCCGATAATCAACGACGAGACGCCCATACTGGCGGCCAAGCTTGCAGCACCACGGACTAACAGATCGGCACCGAACACTAATAGCACAACACCAACAAGGAAGAGAATGACTGTCATACTCGCATCCTAGACACAATTTACCCCCTGTCGATAACAGGGGGGTAAAGCAATTCCGCACGCGAGCCAGTTGAGGCGCGACCGGCTCGATGGGAAGCGTTAATAACGCCGACCGCCGAAGCCGCCGCGATCTCCGCGGTCACTGCCGGAACGAGGGCCACGCGAGCCCTTATCCTCTGCCTCGTTGACCCGAATCTCACGCCCGTTGATCGGTTGACCGTTGGTTTGGCTAATGACCTTCGCAACGTCAGTAACGTCCATCTCAACAAAGCCAAAGCCACGCGATCGACCGGTCTCACGATCGTTAATTACCCGCGCGCTACGTACATCACCGTAAGCTTGGAAGAACTGCTCGAGGGTTGCATCATCGACACTCCAAGCCAAATTGCCGACAAAGAGCTTCACATACATCCGGTCCAACTCCCTCCGCGTTGCTTAGCCAACGCAGTCACTCACGGGGCTACTGCCCACAAACCACGCCTCCGAACCTACGACACCACACGCTTCGCCTCAGAGCGGGCGGCGGCCCACAGCGCCGCGTGCTGTTCCTCAGGCGTGGAGGTCTTGCGGACAGGGGAGTCGATCGGGCCTCAAACGGACGAACAGACTCTCGCGGCAACGTGACGCTGTGTAACGGCTATAGTGTAACACATTCGCCACACGATGAAAAGACGGTTGGCTCAAGTTCAGATATGAGTTGGGAGGGAGAAGCACCGGCGCTATGAAGGCTGGCAAGGCAGTGCCGGTGGTCGCTACCATACATGAGACGAACAAGACCATAGTTATGTCATTTGCACAACTATATCCGCAGAGCGCCTCCCGTGCGTTCCCGTCGTGCACCGGGCCTTCCATTCAAAAACACACGCGACAAGCGGCAGCGCACGGCTTCCCGATGATATTACACACCTATCCCAAACAACTGTGCGCTGGCAGCGACCGCTGCACTCGCAATGACAGAGGGAACTATACTCACCCCAACCCCCTACTGTCATTTCGAGGGCGCACCAGCGCCCGAGAAATCCTAGCGTGCGGAAGATTGCTCGCTCCGCTCACAATGACAGAGAAAACTACGCTC
>NZ_JBMFNE010000009.1:0-39687 GCF_049970315.1 Chloroflexus sp. | reverse complement strand
AATCCTAGCGTGCGGAAGATTGCTCGCTCCGCTCACAATGACAGAGAAAACTACGCTCACCCTAACCCCCCTACTGTCATTTCGAGGGCGCACCAGCGCCCGAGAAATCTTATCATCGTAAGGGCGCACCAGCGCCCGAGAAATCCTAGCGTGCGGAAGATTGCTCGCTCCGCTCACAATGACAGAGGGTAGTGCACCCGCCCTGGATTCTGAACCTCAGGGTTAAGGCTTCAGTTAATAATTTGTTGAGCAATGGGTTGATCTGGTAACACATTTACGCCTGTCGCCCAATAAGACTCTGGGTGAGCGCGTGTAACCGTTCCCGTGCAGCCACCGCCGCCGGCGTCGGTGATTGCACAGCAGCCAGTGCGGCAAAAGCCGCCTGATAATGCTCGTTGGCTATGGCCGCACAATATGCCCGCGAACCGGCGTGATCGAGAATTGTCAACACCTCGGTCACTGCCGCATCGTCGAGGGTGGGTCGGCGATAGAGTTCGGCCAATCGCTCACGATCAGGACTATGGGTTAGCGCGTGTACAACCGGTAAGCTGACCTTCCGCCGGTACAGATCGGCGGCAAATGGCTTACCGGTTCGTTCGGGTGCTCCCCAGATACCAAGGATGTCATCTTCGATCTGAAAGCCCAGCCCCAGCGCACGACCAAACTCGGCCAGCGCGGTAACGGTTGCCTCTGGAGCACCGGCAACCCGCGCACCAAGCTCGGCTGCCCCGGCAATAAGGGCAGCGGTTTTACCGCCGATCATCGTGAGATAATCGTCAGGCGTAATACTTAGATCCCCCTCAAAGCTAAGATCGAGATACTGCCCTTCACAAATCCGTAAAATCACTTCATCGAACCGGCGCAAGATTGCCAATACGCGCTCAGCCGGAACCCCCACGTCAGCCAGACGATGAATGGCGAGATGAGCAATCACAAACATTGCATCGCCCGCGTTGATGCCGTGTGCCAACCCCCAGATGTGCCACAGCGTCCGACGGCCACGCCGCATGGCGCTGTCATCTTCGATATCGTCGTGAATTAGGGAAAAGTCGTGGAGGAGCTGGATACCGGCTGCCAGGGGCAGCGCCTGTTGCGGATCGCCACCGGCTGCCGTACAGGCCAACAGTACCAGTTGTGGCCGAATGAGCTTGCCCGGATCGGCTATCGCCGGCGTCAGATCTTCGTTACGCCAGCCAAGGTGGTATTCCTGCATGGCGTAGAACCGACTCAATCGCCCTTCGACCACCGGAAATGCAGCGCGCATTTCCGCCTGAATTTGCGCTTTAACGTCATTTTCCGCCATCATACACATTACAACTTCATTACAATAAGCGAACATCTACACAAAACACGGTTATTAAACACTTATAAAAGACTTTTTCGAGTTTTACTACATTTAATCGTAGAAAGGCTTTGTAATAGTACTACATGTCATCATCGTGTAATGTAGACATCTTCTCGAATTACATAGTATGACATACACTCACATTAAACAAAGTAACAAAAATCTGTCATTGAAGTAATGAACGAGGTGTTGTCATGGCCTTCAATCTACGCTTTCGCTTTAGCCCCACCAAAGATGGTCTGGTCAAAGTACTCGGCCCACTCGAGACGGAAATTATGCAAATCCTCTGGCAAGAGGGTTCAAGCACGGTAAAAAAGGTGCATCGCAAGCTCGCTCAGCAGCGCGATATTGCCTATACGACCGTTATGACAACCATGAGCCGACTAGCCGAAAAGGGTGTGCTTCATCGTGAGCGCGACGGGCTGGCGTATGTGTATACCCCGGTCATTAACGAAGATGAGTTCGTCAATCTGGTCGTGCAACAGGTCCTCGACGGATTGCTCGATGACTACAGTGATACCGCAATTTCGTACATGGTCGATTATCTTGCCAAGAACAACCCCTCTGAATTGCGGCGTCTGCAACGCGAGATTGCCAGGCGATTGAATCTATGATTCGGTTCGCCTTGTACCGAATCGACAGAGCAAACAGGGCGCACGCACAGGTGCGCCCCTACAATGGGGAGTAAAACTCCTTCTTCCTCCTATCCCGGTGATCAACATACCCGATCACGCAGCGACTTCGCCCCACAGATCGTAATCGGTAGCCTGCATCACTCGTACCAATACCATACTTCCAATAGGGTGCGTTCCCCATACAAACACTTGCCCGTCAATTTCAGGTGCGTCCCGGAATGAGCGGCCCACACTCAGCGGCTGACCATCATCGGTCGCACCATTCCCTTCGATCAAGACGGTCAGTGTGCGGCCAACCCAGCGTTGATTACGCGCACGTGAAATCATTTGCTGCACTCGCATTAACTCATGCCAGCGCCGTTCGATCAGGTGTGGCCGTACCTGATCGGGCAACTCGGCAGCAGGTGTACCCGGTTCACGCGAATAGCGAAAAGCGCCTACCCGGTCGAGTTGGGCGGTATGGAGAAACTCGATCAGGGCATTGAACTCGGCCGTTGTCTCACCGGGATAACCAACAATAAACGTTGAGCGGATGGCAATATCAGGCATTGCCGAGCGCAATTCAGCAATTAATCGCAAGGTACGATCGGTATCGGGCGGCCGCCGCATCCGACGTAGCGTGGCCGGGTGAGCGTGTTGCAACGGCATATCGAGATAGTGGCAGATCTGCGGATGGCTGGCCATTGTGGCAATCAAGCGCTCGCTAATCCCGTGGGGGTAAGCGTACATCAGCCGGATCCAGATATCCGATGGTGTCACCTGGCACAGTTCATCGAGCAAGATAGCCAAGCCATCGCGCAACCCCAGATCACGACCATAATCGGTCAGGTGTTGGGCAACCAGCACAATTTCACGCACACCCTGCGCAACCAACTCTTGTGCTTCAGCCAATACTGCCCCAACCGGTTTCGAGCGCATATCCCCCTTGAAACCAGGAATAGTGCAGAACGCACAGCGCAAGTTACAACCATCGGATATTTTAAGATAGGCAGAAGGTGTGTGGCGCGTGCGTCGAATCTGCGTCGTGCGCCAATCGGCATACGAAACGGGCTGGTCACCGTTCGTGGTCGGCGTAAGAGGAATCGTATGGGTCGGCTGAGTCACGGTTAGCGGAATAACCGGCTGGGCCAGTTGGTTCACGACTGCGCCGATCTGCGTCCATTGCTGCGTGCCGACGGTACCATCGACACCTTGCACCCCCATCACTTCAGCCGGATGACTTTGCGCCATACAACCGGCGGCGATCAGCCGCTGACCGGGCCGTTTGCGCTCGGCCAATGCTTGCAAGACACCGAACGTTTCGGCCCGTGCAGCGGCGATAAAACTGCATGTGTTAACGATAATCACGTCAGCCTCATCGGCTGAAGTAACGGCCTGATGTCCTTCGGCACTGAGTAGTCCGTCCATCCCTTCACTATCAACGGCGTTCTTCGGACAACCCAGCGTAACAATGTGATATTTCATGAGCTGCTCGTATAGTACGGATACGCTAGTAAATGAGTCATTTCAACTACACATTGCCAGACGATACACTACGTGACCGGCCAACACCGGCTGCTTTCATTATAGATCGAGTTATGCACACAATCGGCGGAAACGGCGCCGGCTGCCGTTCCCGCCGTCCACCATCCACCTTAACACTAGCGATAGTTTGTCATTTGCAACGGCACTGGAATTTCACTCTCCCGTTCACGCAAAAAGACAATCACCGCTTGCAACTCATCACGGCTCTTGCCTGTCACCCGTAACGCATCACCTTGAATCCGCGGCTGAACCTTAGGGAAGCGCTCGCGGATCATCTTGGCAATCTTTTTCGCCAGTTCGCTATCGATACCGCGTCGCAACGTCACCACCTGCCGCACACGGCCACCGCTCGCATCGGTCGGCTTACCGTAATCGAAAATCTTGAGTGAGAGTTTTCGGCGCAGGGCTTTGGTCTCCAGCACATCACGCACACTGCGCAACGCCATCTCACTATCGGCTTCGATAATTAATTCTGTTTTACTTAAAGTTAGCGTCACACCAGCATCTTTCAGATCATAGCGCGTCTGCACCTCGCGCAACGTCTGATCAACCGCATTTACCAACTCTTGCTGATCAAAATCCGAGACAATATCAAAGCTATTCTCGCTTGGCATACGCTACTCCTTTAATTTGGCGGCCACGACCAATTCACCGGCTGACCGGGTATGGTACCAAGTGATCCTTGCTGCAAACCGTTTACCGTTACCTCGACATCAGTCGGATTGCCGGCGCGAATAAAGACGCGCCGTTGCGCCGTAAAGACACGTTGCTCACCGGCACGCATAATCGCTTCAAACACCGTATTCCCGTCAGTTTGGACCCGGATCCACGAGGCTTCATTCCCACGCACATTCGGTACCCGCACCTCGATCACAATCGGTGCAATTGGTGTCGGGCTTGGTTCTGGCGTTGTCACCACAACCGGTGACAACGCGAGTAGAGACGGCGTTGGTGTAGGCAAGGCAATAACATCGGTCGGCAATAGGCTTGGTGTTGGGAGGGGTGATGGTGGTACAATAGTTGGCGAGGACGCAACACCGGCAGAAGGAGTAGCTCGTTCACCGATTCGGCCTAACGCACTTAGCCCGACGTAAGCCAAGCCGACAAGAATCAGGGTGATAAAGAAGATAGCGAAAAAACTCGGCAAAACGTACATACGGGTGCGTGGGGGATTCGTGGCCGGTACAACTCGAATCTTATCGGTCGCTCCACGTTCACGCCGATAGAGATCGATCATCTCATCGGGAGGTAAACCGAGGTATTGCGCGTAGTTACGAATAAATCCACGAGCAACGACATCACTTGGTAACCGCTCAAATGCCCCCTCTTCTAGCGCCTGCAACGATTGTAACAGAATACGTGTCTCAGCCGCAGCCTGTGCTAGTGAAATACCATTTGATTCTCGCGCCCGCCGGAGACGCGCACCTAACTCACTCATAACGCAACCTTCTGCTCTCTGTAGCGTTACCACCCTCCCTATGGTTGTATCAAAAATCTTTAATGATAGATGCCTAACATTCCATCCACAGTATACCACACCCCTCATCGGCCCTCACAATTAGCCGAGATTGGTTGAAACGAAGGAAGATTCATGCTCGTATTATTTGCGAGGTGTTATCGGTCATCGTACTCTCCATCCCACCACAACATACAGAAAGGACGACCACAATGATGAGCGCTATGGTAATTATTGCAATCGTGATTGCCGGGTTGATCATCGTCGCTCTCATCGGATCGGGTATCTTCTGGTTTCTGGTACAAATCGGTGTCATCGTGCAAAAAGCGGTTGAGCCGCCGACCAAAGACTTCGGCAGCTACTCACTCGATCAAGGTCGTGATGTAGACGAACATCGGTAGTGAGGATACTCATGCAGAGCAAGCGTGAACGTGAAGCAATCATTGTGGGGAGTGCGGTTGGCACAACCGCTTTCATCATCAGCGTGATGTTGGTTGGTCAACCGCTCTGGATCAATCTGCTGGTCGTGATTGTAGCTGGTAGTGCTTTGTGTGGTCTTGCAATTCTCTTCGATTAGCTACGCATCGGTTCTAGATTCAGGATACACTGCTATCCGCTTATCGAACTGATACTGCGTTAGGCGCTCCATCCGTGCAATCACCTCACGCAGCACTCGTGGCTTATCGATGGTGAGCAAAACGCGATCACGCATCAAGATGCGACCATCCACAATCACTGTACGCACATCGGCGGGCTGACTACTGTAGAGGAGCGCTGCTGCCGGATTGTGTATCGGCTGGGTATGCGCGGTCGCGTACTGGATCAAAGCCAGATCGGCACGCGCACCGGGTTGCAAAACACCAAGCCCTGCCCACTGTAAAGCTTGCGCACCAGCAACGGTCGCCAACTCGAGCACCGTTCCAATCGGCATGACCCGTGCATCGCCGGTGCGCAGTTTTTCGAGCAGTGCAAGTAACCTCGCCGATTCGAGCACATCGTAGGTATTGTTACTTGCCGCCCCATCACTCCCCAGTGCGACCGTTACCCCTGCTGCCCGCATGGTTGTCACCGGTGCAACACCTATCCCTAGCTTCATCTCGGTCTTCGGTGTGACTGCAACCGCCACTCCATGCGTCGCAAGGATGGCAATATCTTCTGGTGAGACATGAGCAACGTGGGCAGCCAGTGCCGGCCCGGCAAACAATCCCGCATCATACGCTACCATCACCGGTGAACGACCATAGGTAGCGATACTCTGTGCCACCTGCCCGGCCGTCTCGGCTAAATGAATGTGAATTCCTACTCCCAACTCACGCGCCGTTCGCGCGATGCGGCCCAAGAACGAAGGGGTACAGGTATAGGGCGAGTGTGGCCCCATCCAAACCCGAATGCGATCACCGGCAGCACCATGCCACTGCTCGGTAAATCGGCGCGCGCTGTTAAGCTGGGTATCCTCATCAGCACCGGAAAAGAGCGTCCACGCCAACAGGGCACGCATTCCCGATTCCTGAACCGCTTGAGCGATAACATCCGTCGTAAAATAGTGATCGGCGACGCATGTCACCCCGGCTTCAATCATCTCGGCCAGACCGAGTAACGTACCCCAATACACATCTTCCGGCGTCAGATTGGTTTCGAGCGGCCAAATAAAGCGGTTAAACCACTCTTCAATCGGTACATCTTCAGCCACCCCCCGAAAGAGGCTCATTGCGGTATGAGCATGGCTATTGATCAGACCGGGGATGGCTAGATGCCCCTCACCGTCAATCACCTCACGGGCGAGGCCGGAACTAATCGCAGGAGCGATCGCGCTAATGCGTCGATCGGTGATGGCAAGGTCGTGGCGGGGCAGAATGGTAGGAGCGCCATTGGCGATCTGGAGAACATCGACGTGCTGAATAAGAAGATCGTACATAGCGTGCCATTTCTTGCATCAGCGTGGGCTTAGAATTATTGTAGCCGGAAAGAAGTATCTTGGCAAATCGACCAAAGTTTGCCAATATTGAACGTATGTGCTATAATTAACACAGCGCCGGCACTGCACCAATAGACAGGCATCGGGCGCAATGGGACGAGAGAGTACGGAGAATTGGAGGATGATCATGCCGGCCAAAACCACCGCCCCCAGTGAACGCAGCGTCACCCGCACCTATCGCACCGCCATCAAACTCGGTGACGATTTCATCACCATTGAAGAGACGATTACGCTTCCGCTCGATGCAAGCCCCGAAGATGTACAACGAGCTGTGGAACTCGGCTGGCGTATTTTCCATCAGCAACGCGAAGCCGTCGAGCAGCAGATTGCCCAGATTCGCGAGCAACATCCGACTTCGACGCCGATAACCGTGCGCGATCCGGATGCACCTGCCAGCGAACGGCAACGTAACTTCATTGCCTCTTTACAACAGACGCTCGGCTGGTCAAACGAACAATTAGCCGCGTTTGCCCATCAGCTCGGCTACGACTTAGTATCGCTCAACAAAGGCCAAGCCTCAGCTTTTATCGATGAGCTACGCCGCCAACAAGAAGAACAGCAGCGACTGGCCGTAGCCGAAGAGCGCGCCCGTTATGCCCACCAGCCGATCAACGATCGACAACGCAATGCTATCACCAACCTCGCCCGTGAACTCGCACTTGATACCAATACCGAAATCCAACGCCGGTTCAATGCTTCGCTCGACCAACTGACCAACGAACAGGCAGCAATCCTGATCAATGAATGGCAAGCTATGCAACGTGCTTCCCGTGATACTCGGCGCTGATCAATGTCTGACGCAAACATCCATGTGATGAAAACTGCCGTGCCCCGTCTTGCACACGGGATGGTCGGGACAACCCATCGGTTGCTCTACGCCCCTGCACGCTACACCCCTCCCTCCCCTGCACCAACCGTCGGGGCTGCTCTGCACGCACACGCCTCCCCTGCACCAACCGTCGGGGCTGCCCTGAACACCGCCTACCACACCACCACATCCCATACACCAGCGGTCGGGGTAACCAACGGTCGGCTTTTTCGGTTGCTTTGAGTGACAAGACGCCGGTATGCATCCCATACACCAGCGGTCGGGGTAACCAACGGTCGGGGCAACTCGCTGAATCGCCCTATCCCTGAACGCCACACCAACCGCCGAACACCGTCATGCTTCACGCTCGTCCCGCGACCCTCTGCAATGATCCCCTACCTTGACATCGCTCCAACATCGCGTTAGACTGAAGCTATAATGAGCGCTTACCGCATTGCAATGCCTTAAGAGACTGCAATGGATCAGCCGTTGCCGACCAGAATAGTACCTGCCCGCCGGACGTTGATGTGGCGCATCCTTGAGTGGCTACTGGTGCTGTGTACATTGGCCGGGCTAGTTGCTACCATTGGCTATGGCATACTCCTGTTAGGTAATCAAGTATTTGCCGAACGCATCTATCCCAACATTAGTGTGCACGGTTTACCGATCGGTGGTATGACAAGGGCTGAAGCCCGCGCAGCCCTCCAACGTCGCTACGCCGATTTCTTAGCCGCGCCGGTAACCCTCAGCTTCGATGGGCAACTCTGGCTACCGGCAGCCGAAGACCTTGGTCTCAGGTTGGCCATCGATGAGGCGCTCGACACTGCTTTTGCACTCGGTCATCAGCCCGATTGGGAAGCAAACCTCCGTCTCGCTGCAGCAACATGGCAACACGGTATTGATTTGCCTTTACACCTGCAATTTGATCAGCGCGTAGCCCAGATCACGTTGCGCGCTATCGCTGCCGAAATCGATCGAGCACCTATCGATGCTAGCGTCGAGCTGCGCAACAACATCATTATTGTTGGTACCGAACAGTGGGGACGCCAAACCCTAATCGATGAAACTATCGCTGATATTGCCGCCGCCGTCCAGAGTCTCCAGCCCCAAGAAGTGCCGATTCGTACCAGACAGCTTGAACCACGGGTACGCGACACCGATCTTGCACCGACGGTCACCGAGCTTCGTCTCTTACTTAGTGGCCCTATCTGGCTTGAAGGACGTGGCGGGCAATGTCCAAACGGGTGCCGTTGGGAATGGCCTACTACCCAGATCGCGACGTGGATCAAACTACGCAATCTGACGGCCGTCGATGGCCGCCCGGCTATGGCCGTCATGGTAGACCAAACAGCGATCCGTGCAGCACTCACTCCTATCGCTGCGGCTCTCCGGGAAGAAGGTAGTCTACCACGTGTTGACTGGAATAACGGAAATCCACGTATTCGCACACCCGGTACACCTGGCCGTGGCCTCGCCGTCGAGGAAGCGTTGGCCCGTATTAATGGAGCACTCTACGGCAACGAACGCACCGTCCTCCTCCCCATGCGCGAATTGCCACCACCGGTAAACCCTGATAACCTTGCTGCGCTCGGTTTGAGCGAACCGGTTGGGATTGGGGTCAGTTCGTTCCGTAACTCTGCCGAATATCGGATCACCAATATTCTGGCCGGAGCTCGGCAGATAGATGGCATCCTGATTCCACCCGGTGCCACCTTTTCGTTTAATACAACGCTTGGCCCGGTGATCCCCGAACGCGGCTTTGTAGAAGGTTTAGCGATTGTTGACAATCGCACGCAGAAAGAGTGGGGTGGTGGCCTTTGCCAGGTAAGTACCACCGTCTTCCGCGCCGCATTCTTCGCCGGTTTGCCGATCAGCGAGCGTCACGCCCACTCATTCCGCATTAGTTGGTACGAAGAACTTGGTGAACCACCCGGTCTCGACGCGGCAATCTTCACCGGTGTACATGATCTGCGCTTCGTGAATGATACTGGCGGCTGGCTTCTCCTCACCAGCAAGGTCGATCTGCATCGCCAACAATTGACGATAATTTTGTACGGTCCACCGAGTAACCGCCGAGTTGAATACTCGTACCGTATTCTCGAGCGCACACCGGCCCCTACCCAACCATTATATGTCGACGATCCTTCCCTCCCATCTGGCGTTATCCGCCAAACCGACACAGCCCGCGATGGTCTGCGGGTCGAGATCTATCGGACGGTGTATACCAACGGTGAAGTCAGCCTACGAGACACCATCCCGACCACCTTCCAGCCGTGGCCTAACATCTTTGTGCGTGGTACCGGTCGGTAAAACTCACCTGTCGCCTAACATGTTGACTGCGTCGCTAGATTGTCAAACTCTGCTATACTAAGACAGAGTTGCTTGCGCAACTACTCTCGTGAATACTATCACGACCAATAATGAAAGGTGTAGGGGAATGAAAGCGCGCGAGATCATGACCCGTGATGTGATCTGCATCGCCGATGATGCCTCTATTGAAGATGCCGCTCGCCTGATGGCACGCAACCGAATCAGCGGCCTACCGGTGATCAACAGCCATGGCATGCTCATCGGTCTCGTCACCGAACACGATCTGATCGCGAAAGAAGGGCGCACGGTGAAAGAAATTATGACCCGTAGCGTCATTAGCGTCAGTGCCGATACCGAGGTGGAACAAATCCAACACCTGCTCACCAACCAACGTATCCGGCGAGTACCGGTCGTCGAAAACGGCAAAGTTATCGGTATTGTCAGCCGGTCTGATCTAGTTCGCCAAATTGCAATGCGTTGGGTTTGCGGGGTCTGTGGTGAGATCGTCCGCTCACTCGACGCACCCAAACACTGCCCACGTTGTGGCGCTGATGCTAACGCTTTTACTCACGAAGTCGTGCCACCGGGGATGTAAGGAGAAAGCAGGAGAAGGGGAATACGAAGCACGTGATCGGTGACGCGCCATGGGAGGAGGGCGCAGCGCCTCACACGAAGAGAGTAAGATTAAACGAGCAATGAGAGGAGCGGGAGCCATCACTCGATCGCACTGATCCGTAACTCTATCCCTTTGCCGCTCTCACATCTTGTTTTCTTCTTACTCTGTCCCCTTCACCATGCACGTGACTGCATATTGGGCACGCACCAGGACCTCTGGGAGCGTGCCCAGCATCTGAAAGGAGACCCACTTATGACCAATGTAGCCGAAACGGCTCAGCCTCTGCTTGAGCGCGCAACCGCCGATGAGCTAAAGCACTACTACTACCAAATGCTACTCATCAGACGATTTGAAGAGCGCGCCGGTGAAATGTACGTCAAAGCCAAAATTGGCGGATATTGCCACCTCAATCTTGGTGAAGAGGCCACTATTGTTGGCCTCATGGCTGCCCTCACTCCAGACGACTACATTTTTACTAATTATCGCGAACATGGTTACATTATTGCCCGCGGTGTCCCTCCCGGTCCAGTCATGGCCGAGTTGTTCGGTAAAGAGACCGGTGTCTCCGGTGGACGCGGCGGGTCGATGCACTTATTTGACCGCAAGACCAACTTTATGGGTGGTTACGCGATTGTCGGTGGTCAAGTCCCACTTGCCGTCGGTGCGGCCTATGCGTTGCGCCACCAGGGCAAACCCGGTGTGGTCGTCGCGCAAATGGGTGACGGAACAACCAACATTGGCGCCTTCTACGAGTCGCTCAATCTGGCGAAATTGTGGAAGTGCCCGGTTCTCTTCTTTATCGTCAATAACGGCTACGGTATGGGCACCTCTGTTGAAGCCGGTTCATCGGAACCAGACTTATGGAAGAAGGGCGCATCGTTCCGTGTGTACGGCGAGCGTGTCGATGGCACCGACGTCCTTGCCGTGCGCGATGTTGTGCGTCGTTTACGTGCCCGCGCCGAGGCTGAAGGTGAACCGGCCATTATCGATGCGGTTAGCTTCCGTTTCCGCGGTCACTCGGTGATCGACGCCGACCGTTATCGTGATCCTGAGGTTGTACGCCGTGGACGAGAGCTGTACGATCCGATCCGCAAATTCGCGACACTCCTGCTCGATCATAGGGTCATCGACGATGGATGGCTGAAGAGCGTGACCGAACGGATAGAGCGAGAAGTGCAAGAAGCCATCGATTTCGCGAACAATAGTCCCGATCCTAAGTTCGAGGATCTCTACAAGTATATGTATGCAACGCCGGTACCCAATACGCCAACCGCCGAGGATGCGATTCGCGCGGTTAAAATTAACCACGGTGAGTTTTAACGGTCGGTTCGGCATTGGTACGAAATCAAGGATGTCTGAAAGGATAACGAGGTTGCTATGCCTGTGATTACCTATCGTCAGGCGCTGAATGATACGCTTGGCGAAGAATTAGCTCGCGATCCGAACGTCCTTCTCATGGGAGAAGAGATCGGCGTCTTTCAAGGTTCATATCGTGTGACCGAGGGATTACTCGCTGAGTTCGGTCCCAAACGAGTAGTTGATACGCCGATTGCCGAAGAAGGTTTTGTCGGAGTCGCCATTGGTGCTGCCATGCTCGGTCTGCGCCCAGTGGTCGAGATTATGACCATCAACTTTATCTTGGTAGCCATCGATCAAGTTGTCAATCATGCCTCGAAAATCCACTATATGTTCGGTGGGCAGGTGAGTGTACCGCTCGTGATCCGCACCCCATCCGGCGGTACCGGCCAATTGGCGGCTACCCACTCACAGTCGTTCGAGAACTGGTTTGCCTACTGCCCCGGCCTGAAGGTCGTTGCACCGGCAACCCCCTACGATGCCAAGGGGTTGCTACGGGCAGCCATTCGCGACGACGATCCGGTGATCTTTATCGAATCACTGGCACTGTACGATACGAAAGGCGAAGTACCCGAAGATAGCGATTATGTTGTGCCAATCGGTGTCGCCGAGGTCAAACGACCGGGGACCGATGTGACGGTCGTGTCGTATTCGCGAATGACGGCAATCGCGTTGCAGGTCGCGCAGCGTATGGAGCAAGAGGGTATCAGTGTCGAGGTCGTAGATTTGCGTTCGCTGCGCCCGCTCGACCGCCCAACCATTATCGAATCAGTAAAGAAGACTAACCGCGCTGTCGTCATCACGGAAGATTGGTACTCCTACGGCGTCACCGCCGAGATTGCAGCGACGATCCAAGAAGAGGCATTTGATTACCTCGATGCACCGGTCTACCGGGTAGCCGGTCTCGAGGTACCACTCCCTTATGCGAAGGAGTTGTCAGCCGCCTCGAAACCGAACGCTAATAGTCTGATCTACGCTATTCGACAGGTCATGCGCGGTACGAAGCGCATGCGAGCATAAATTATGTAATGAATTACGGGAGGCTCCATGGGTGAGATAACCATGCCTCGTCTCTCCGACACCATGTCGGAAGGTACGGTGGGCCGCTGGTTGAAGAAAGTCGGCGATCAGATCGCGGTTGGCGATATCATCGCCGAGATCGAGACCGACAAGGCCACAATGGAATTGGAAGCGTTCGAGGCCGGTGTGCTTCAGCAGATTTTGGTACCCGAAGGCCAAACGGTACCAATCGGTCAGCCCATTGCGATTATCGGCGATGGTTCGGTGTCGGTAGCCACTCCTCCAACCACACCACCGGCGTCAACCACACCTACTTCGTCACCGGCACCGACTCCAGCAACCACTGTTGCCAGCCCACCAGCGCCGACTCCAGCAACCACTGTTGCCAGCCCACCAGCGCCGGCAACCGCCACCGATGACAATGGCCGCATTAAAGCATCACCGGTTGCCCGCCGGCTCGCCGAGGAATTGGGTGTCGATCTCCGCCAGGTGGTCGGCACCGGTCCTGGCGGTCGCATTATCAAAGAGAATGTCGAAGAGTTTGCTGCGCGTCGTAGCGTTGTGACACCTGCAACGGCACTCACCCCCGCCCCGGCGCCCACTCCAGAACCGGCCCGTCCCGCTACACCTGTGACAACACCGGCGCCTGCCTTGGCCGGCGCTGAACCGTTGAGCCGGATGCGCAAAGCCATTGCTCGCGCTATGAACGAAAGTAAGCCGGGTGTACCTCACATCTACCTCACAATAGAGGTCGATGTTGATGCGCTGATGGCGCTGCGTGAGCAGATCGCGGCAAGTGGTATGCGCGTCTCCGTCAACGATCTCGTTGTCAAAGCGTCAGCCAAAGCGCTAGCGAAAGTGCCGGCTATCAACGTCAGCTTTAGCCAGACTGCCGACGGTCAGCCGGGCATTGTGCGCCACAGCCAGATCAACATCGGAGTCGCCGTCGCTCTCGATGATGGTTTGGTCGCACCGGTTGTGCGCGATGCCGATAAGAAGAGCGTGAGCACGATTAGTGCCGAGATCCGCGATATGGCGCTCCGGGCACGCGAAGGAAAAATTAAGCAGAACGAGCTTGAAGGTGCTACCTTCCAAGTCACCAATCTTGGTATGTTCGGCATCATCGAGTTCGGCTCGATCATCTCGGTGCCACAAGCTGCCTCGCTTGCAGTGGGTACGGTTCGTAAAGTACCGGTCGTTCGTGACGATCAGATCGTGATCGGACAGGTGATGAACCTAACACTCAGTGCCGATCACCGTGTGATCGACGGTGCCGTCGGTGCGCAGTATCTGCAAGAGCTGCGAAAGTTGCTCGAAGCACCGATGAGCATCATCGTTTAAGTGAAGGTGAACGCAACGGCGCATCGATCTCACACAACTTGCTGCATTGTTGTACATTTGCATTCCCGCCGGGGGCACACTGCCGCGCCCCCCTACGCTTGGCG
The DNA here is from genome assembly GCF_049970315.1 of Chloroflexus sp. Classification (GTDB taxonomy): domain Bacteria; phylum Chloroflexota; class Chloroflexia; order Chloroflexales; family Chloroflexaceae; genus Chloroflexus. The sequence continues at coordinate 25,197 of NZ_JBMFNE010000009.1, read as the reverse complement.
ACCATTGCGCTCCGCCAGGCGCACTGCTGGGCTCCCTCCGCCATTGCACTCCCGCCGGGGGCGCACTGCCACGCCCCCTACACTTGGCGACCATTGCGTTCCGCCAGGCGCACTGCTGGGCTCCCTCCGCCATTGCACTCCCGCCGGGGGCGCACTGCCGCGCCCCCTACGCTTGGCGACCATTGCGCCTTTGCGTTACCGCGTCACCCACACATTACACCTTCGCTTTTGTCTATGAGGAGAAACATCTATGACACTCACGCTTCCAGCCGGACCACTAGTCGAAACCGATTGGCTAGCCGCCCATCTCGATCACCCACACCTACGCATCGTCGATATGCGTGGTACCGTCTTACCACCCACCGCCCCGAAACCCCACTACTTTGCCCGTCATGAAGACTACGCTCAAGGGCACATCCCTGGCGCCGTCTATATCGACTGGACCCGTGATATTGTCGATCTCGACGACCCAACACCGGTACAAGTCGCCCCACCGGAGAAAATTGCTCAGGAGCTAGGCAAACGCGGCATCGGCGACGATTCGGTGGTTGTCGCCTACGATGACTGGTACTCAATGTTCGCCGGGCGACTGATGTGGGTACTACGCTATTACGGGTTTGAAAACGTGCGGATTCTCAACGGTGGGTTAGTCAAATGGATGGCCGAGGGGCGTCCACTCACGACCGAAGTACCCAATTATCCTCCGGCCACATTCACGCCACAACCACAACCTCACCTCCGCAAAACTGCCGATCAAGTCTTACAAGCTCTCGGCAGCGATCTACTCTTGATCGATGCCCGTAGTGAACAAGAATATCGCGGGTTTGAATCACGAGCTGCCCGCGGTGGGCATATTCCCGGCGCCCGGAACATCTTTTACCAGAGTCTCGTGAGCGGACCACACCAGACCTATCTCTCTCCCGACCAACTCCGCGAACGTTTTCGTGCTGCCGGCATCGATCTCGACACTATCGGTGATCGCGAGGTTGTTGCATACTGCAATGGTGGTGTCTCGGCAACACCGACAGCCATCGCCTTCGAGCTGATAAGCGGTCGCCGCGTTGCTATCTACGATGGTTCGTGGAACGAGTGGGGGAACGATCCCGACAAGCCGCTCGAACAGTAGTTTCATACAACGAAGCTTTACGATTAGACATCATATGGTGTATCATCGTACCATTCATGTAACGGCTTCTTGCAGATCATTGGAGCAGGTAGTATGACGAACAAACCGTTTGCAGGTAAAGTCGCACTTGTCACCGGCGCTGCATCAGGCATCGGGCGAGCCAGCGCATTAGCATTCGCTCAGCAAGGGGCAAAAGTAGTCGTGGCCGATGTTAATGTGAGCGGGGGCGAAGAGACGGTTCGCATGATCGTAGATAACGGCGGAGAAGCAATCTTTGTCGCCACCGATGTCTCGCGAGCAGCGGAAGTAGAGGCGTTAGTCCGACAAACCGTTGCCCACTTTGGCCGGCTCGACGTCGCTCACAATAACGCTGCCATTGAAGGTGCATTAGCGCCAACCGCCGCCTATTCCGAAGAAGATTGGGATCGCACCATCAACGTAAACTTGAAGGGCACATGGCTTTGTATGAAATACGAGATTTTGCATATGCTCCAACAAGGTGGTGGTGCGATTGTCAATACCGCGTCCGTTGTCGGATTGGTAGGCACAATCGGTCTACCGGCATACTGCGCCGCAAAAGGTGGTGTCGTCCAATTAACGAAAGCTGCTGCTCTCGAATACGCAAAAGCCGGCATTCGCGTCAATGCGGTCTGTCCCGGTGCCACCCACACGCCAATGCTCAACCGTCTCATGGTACAACCGGGAGCCGAAACCGGGATGCTGGCGACCATCCCTCTGGGCCGGATCGGTAATCCCGAAGAGATAGCCGCAGCAGTGGTCTGGCTCTGTTCGGATGCCGCATCGTATGTCACCGGTCATATTATGGTGGTCGACGGTGGTATGATCGCTCAGTAGCAACTCGCTGCTACTGTATACAAAATGAGCGCGAGGTAGCAACCACTCACGACAATCACCAATACCAAAACCACCTAACGGTAACAGACCGATTGTATTCCATTAACAAACCTTCCACACCTACAAATAGGTGTGGAAGGTTTTCATCATCGTATAATCCCATTGCCAACAATGCATGGACGTCAACCGCGGGGATCATCACACCCGTTCTAAGACGCTCAAAATCACATTGGGGAAAATACCTAATACCAACACGCCCACCACAGCGACACTTAATGCTGCCGCAATACCGCGTGGCATCGTAACCGGTGTCGGATCAATTGCCGGCTCGATAAACATCACCTTCAGCAAACGCAGATAATAGTATAAACTGATGATGGTGGTAATCACGGCAATAATCACCAGCCACGTCGCCCCACTCTGCCAACCGGCCATAAAGATGTAGAACTTAGCAAAGAAACCACCAAGCGGCGGAATACCGGCCAGCGAGAGAATACAGACGGTAAACAGTAGTGCCAGCGGTAAGTTACGGCGCGAGAGACCACGTAGGTGATCAAAATCGTCGCCACCGGTCTGGTGACCGATCAAGGCTAACGCACCAAACGCACCCAAATTCGTCAGGCTATAGATGATCAAGTAATACAGCAACGCCACCAACCCCTGCTCACGGTCGAAGGGTTGCGCCGCCGCCCACGCGAGCAATCCCAGCACAACAAAGCCGGCATGCGCAATGCTCGAATAAGCCAGCAGTCGCTTCACGTTCGTCTGTGGCAATGCCGCCAAATTCCCGATTACAACTGTCAGCAAGGCCAGCACTGCCAACACCCCCGTCCAACCACCAGCCTCATCTCCAAACACCGGTGCGCCAACGATTGCCGGGAACGTCTTCGTCAACAGACGGAACAGCAGAATAAACCCCGCCGCCTTCGACGCCGTTGAAATAAAGGCGGTAATCGGCGTCGGTGCGCCTTCGTACACATCAGGCGACCAACCGTGGAAGGGAACAATCGCCAACTTATACCCCATCCCGGCTATGATGAAGAGCATCGCCAACGTTATCAAGCCACCACTAGCCGTAAACGCACCAACCCTATCAAACCGGGTCAGATCATTGAAATTGGTCGCTCCACCCACACCGTTCAGTGCCGCACCAAACGCCAAACTTATTCCATACAACAAGATTGCCGATGAGATGGCACCAAACAAGAAGTATTTCAAACCTGCCTCTGCCGACCGTGCATCATTATGGAAATAACCCGCCAACAGATACAACGGGATAGAGGTCAGCTCGATTGCCAGATAGGCCAGCAGAAATTCATTTGCCCCAACCATCAAGCACATACCGAGTGAAGCGAAGATAATGAGCGCATAAAACTCACCCGGATGTGCATTTGGCCGCACATCGGTGCAGAGTAAACTCGTCAGAAAAGCAGCGCCAATGATCAACAGACGCGACACCATCGTCAGATGATCGGCGATAAAGACTCCGGCAACTGCATCATCACGTGGCCCACCACCTTGTAAATTACGGATCAGATTGGTAAAGAAGTTAACCGGCGCTGTCTCCGGCAATTGGTAGACGTAACCGCTCTGCAAGAGAGCGACAACAAACACCATACCCAACCCGATAGCCGTCAGCGACGCCGATGACTTGACCCGCTCTAGTTGCGCTTCCGGCGTGCGTCCCCACCGCTCAAGAATGTCGGATCCTAGCACCAATAGAGCTAGTACTAACAACAGTATCTCCGGCAAGAGACGCGGGATGTCGGCCAGTTGAAACATACGTCCCTCATTGCTCTATGCTAACAACCAATCGCAAATCTATGCCTTTGCGCTCTCGGCGCCTTGGCGTTACCCCTCCGCACCTTTGCGCTCTCGGCGCCTTGGCGTTACCCCTCCGCACCTTTGCGCTCTCGGCGCCTTGGCATTACCCCTCCGCACCTTTACGCTCTCGGCGCCTTGGCATTACCCCTCCGCACCTTTACGCTCTCGGCGCCTTGGCGTTACCCCTCCGCACCTTTGCGCTCTCGGCGCCTTGGCGTTACCTCTCCGCACCTTTGCGCTCTCGGCGCCTTGGCGTTACCGGGTTACCTTAACGCGACCGCCACTTCACTCAACCGCGCTGCCAACGGACGCACTGCGGTATCGATCAACTCCGTCATCCACGCCGGGTACAAACCCAACCCCACCAACACCACAGCCAAAATCAGAGCACCACTATACTCCTGCCACGTTAGCTTCGGCAGATGTAAAAACTCCGGATTCTTAACCTCATCGTAGAAAACCGCCCACACTGCACGCAGAATATACGCCCCAGTCATCGGAATACTCAGGGCAGCGATCACTGCTACCAACGGATACCGCTCCCAGACCCCGATGAAAATATTGAACTCGGCCCAGAAACCGGCCAATCCCGGCATACCCATCGACGAAAGGCCACCGAGAATGAACATAGCTGCGGCAAACGGCATTACCCGACCCAAACCACCCAACTCTGGCAACTGGCGAGTATGGGTACGGTCGTAAATCATCCGGCCCACCACTGCAAAGAAAAGCGCCGTCATAATTCCGTGCGCAAACATCTGCAAAACGGCGCCCATCAGGGCGATTTGCGTACCGGCAGCGAGTGCCATCACCACCAGACCCATATGGCTTACCGACGAGTAGCCAATGATAAACTTAGCATCGCGCTGCACCATCGCAATACTGGCACCGTACACGACGTTAAAGATGGTGAAGATAACGATAATCGGCAACCAATCACGGGCACCCACCGGCATCAACCACATCGCCGCTCGCAGACAACCATACGCACCGAGCTTCATCAACACGCCAGCGTGGAGCATACTCACCGCCGTCGGTGCCGCCACGTGACCGGTCGGACTCCACGTATGAAAGGGGAACATACCGGCCAGTACGCCAAACCCGATAAACAGCGCCGGGAAGAGTAACCGTTGCAGATCACCGGCAATGAAACCCTGTTCGGCCAGCACCAGCATATTAAATGTGCGCAAACCGCTACCGAAGTACAGGCCGATCATACCGATGATAACCAACGCGCTACCGGCCATCAGAAAGAGGGTCAGCTTCATCGCACCGTATTCTTTGCGCGTACTGCCCCAAATGCCGATCAGCAAATACATCGGCAAGACCGCCAATTCATAGAAGACAAAGAAGAGAAAGAGATCGAGCGCACTAAACACTCCATACACACCGGTAGTAAGTAATAACAACCAAACCCAATACTCCTTAGTGCGCTCTTCAATATTCCAACTCATCAGCGCGCCGGTAAAAATAACGATACCGTTGAGCAACAGCATCGGCAAACTAATCCCGTCGGCGCCGAGCAAATAGCTTATACCGAGCTGGGGAATCCAGTCGAGCTGTTCAACAAACTGGAACCCGCCTTTGACCGGATCGTAAGCCAAAAAGACCAGCAGTGACAAGATCAGCGAAAGCAGTGCAAAGCCGGTCCCGACAATGCGCATCACATCCGGGTAACGGTCTGGAATGAACGCGATAATGATGGCCGGAATCAACATACTGAGCCATATCAAGCTCAGCCACGGCACATCAGCGGAAAGCGTTATCAGCCCCATGCAATCACCTTTGCGCAATCCATCCGTCCTCAACGGGTGGTTCGACTCAATGATGGTTCATCCTGCCAGTACTTGCGTAAAGATCACCACCAACTGCGCGGCTGCGGCATTGCCCAACGCCATCAGCGGGCCAGGATACACACCGATTGCCAACGAGAGGGCCAAAATCGGCGCCATTGTCCAGAACTCTTGCGGTCGCAGATCGGTAATGGTGCGTGGCATCCCAACAGCCGGACCAAGAAAAATGCGCTGGAACATTAATAGCAGCGCCAGTGCAGTCACAACCAACCCTATCACGGCCAGGGCGGTAAAGAAAGGCAACGTCGCCCATGCGCCACGGAAGATGAAGAACTCGCCGACAAAACCGGCCAAACCGGGCAAGCCAAGATTGGCAAAGAGGGCAATCCCCATCACACCGGCAAAGGTCGGAGCACCGGCTCGCAAACCACCTAATCCACTCAATTCCCAACGACCGGTACGCTCGTGCAGCGCGCCGGCAAGGTAGAACAGCGCACCGGTACTGAGACCGTGAGCTACCATCTGAACCAATGCACCGTTGATTGCACTTGTGCGCGCATCGATCCCCGCTTCACCCGCTGCGGCAGCTCCGGCAATCGCCAGCATCACATAACCCATATGGTTGATCGACGTATAGCCGATCAATCGCTTTACGTCGCCGTCGACCTGCCCCAACGCACCGAAGGCGCCTGCTACAACGCCTACTACCGCCAACGCAGCCAGCGCTGGAGCAAAGTATTGGGCTGCATCGGGCGTAAAGGGAAGCAGGAGCCGCAGCATACCATACGCCCCCATCTTGCTCATCACCGCCGAAAGCAAAATACTGGCCGCAGTCGGCCCTTCGGCATAGGCATCGGGGAGCCACGTGTGGAACGGCCAAACGGCAAGCTTGATGGCGAAGGCGATAAAGATGGCCCACATCGCAATGCTGCTGTACAGCAGTGGATAACGGCCAAGCGCATTCGTCACCCCAAGCTGGTCGAGATAGGCAAAGAGAATATCTCGCAGGTTGCCGGTTACCCCCTCGACCGGCAAGCCCTGACCCAACCGTCCAAGCGCAATCAGGTCGAAGGTCGGATAACCGGCCTGCCGCATTGCCAGATATATCACCTGGAAGAGTAACAACATGCCCAGCGAGCCGGCCATCGTATACACAAAGAACTTAAAGGCAGCATAGCGACGTTGTTCGCGCCCCCAGTTTTGGATTAAGAAAAAGGCCGGTACTAGACTAAATTCCCAGAAGATGAAGAAGAAGAAGAAATCGAGCGCGACGAAGTAGCCCAGCATCGCTGCCTCGAGCAGTAGCAGTAACGCCAAATGAGCATGTACCCGCTCACTTACTCGCCAACTCGCAACGACTGCCACCGGCGTCATCACTGCCGTCAGCAACACCAGGGGCATACTCAGCCCGTCAACCCCGAGAAAGTAATCAACCCGGATCGCCTGTATCCACGACACCCGCTCAACCAACTGTACGACACCTTGCCCACTCGCTACCGCTTGCGGATCAAACCGTACCCAGATCAAGCCGGCCAAGAGCAACGGCACCCCCGTCCACGCCAGTCCCCCCGCTTTGACCGTCCGTTCATCGAGCTTCATCAACCACGCCAAACCGATCAGCGCGATCCCAACCAATGGCGACAACACCAGTAGCGTCAACCACGGCACACCATCGGCGGCAGGAACGAGATACTCCGGCAGATTCATAGCACTATCGTCCAACTACATACAGCCAAAATACAACCAGCGCCAACAGACCACTAAAGACATAGATCAGATAATCTTGCGCTTTACCGGTCTGCAACCGACGCGCCTGACGGCCACTCCCCTGCGTACCACTCGCCAGTCCGTCCGGTCCGTCATTGAGCAACGTATCGTCAACGATGAAATTGACCTTACCTAAACCAAAGGTAAACCGACCTACGCCATCAACAAGTCCATCAATGAGCTGCCGGTCGAGCAATCCCCATGCAGCAGCAAGACTGGCTGTCAAACGACCAAAGATTGCTGCATACAGTTCATCGATCCGATATTTCGTATGTAGGACAGCAAACAGCGCAGGGGCACGCACTTCAAGCGGATCGCGTTCATCGGCGCGTGCAAAGGCACCGCGATAGCTATACCAACCTACGGCGATTCCGGCCAGCGCAATCAACAACGAGAGACCGGCCACGATCGGATCAAGCTTCGCCGCCTCTTGCCCCCATAGCGTTGCCAGCCAGTGACCAAACGGGGTATCGAACGGCAGATTCAATGCACCGGCAGTAAGCGCAAAACTCGCCAAGATAACCAGCGGGGCAATCATTCGCGGATCTTCATGCCAATGCTCACCGTGATCATCGTGATCATCTGGATGGTGAGCAGAGCCATGATCAGCGTAGGTTAACGACGCATCAGGATTGACAAACACCACCGGATGCACACCACGATACTCGCCGAAGAAGACCAACCACCACTGGCGAGTCATGTACACTGCGGTCAGAAACGCGGCTGCACTCAGGGTCAGATAGACGGCCGGATTGTGCTTGAAGGCGTCCAGCAAAATTTCATCTTTACTCCAGAAACCGGCAAACGGCACGATACCGGCCAGCGCCAGATAACCGGCAGTATACGTCCAGAACGTCCACGGCAAGCGGGTGCGCAGTCCACCCATATTGCGAATGTCTTGCGCCGTCTGCTGAGCGGCATACGCATCGGTGTGATGGATCCGCTTTATTGCCGGTTGCTCCTCCATTGCGTGAATAATCGAACCCGACCCAAGAAAGAGCAGCGCCTTGAAGAACGCATGCGTGATCAGGTGGAACATTGCCGCGACCCAGCCACCCACACCAAGTGCCGCCACCATAAAGCCGAGTTGCGAGAGTGTGCTATAGGCCAGAATGCGCTTAATATCGAACTGCGCCAGTGCAATCGTCGCCGCAAAGAGCGCGGTAAATGCCCCGATAAAGGCTACTACTCCCAACGATGTCGGATCGGCAGCAAAAATGGGGAACGTGCGTGCAACCAGAAATACACCGGCAGCCACCATCGTCGCCGCGTGAATGAGGGCTGACACCGGCGTCGGGCCTTCCATTGCGTCGGGTAACCAGACGTGGAGCGGGAATTGGGCCGACTTACCAACCGTACCGCCAAAGATGAGGAGAGCAATCCCGGCAGCATGGCTCAAACCGAGGACTCCGGTTTCGTTCGCCAACCGTTCGAGGAGTGGTGGAAAGAAGATACCTCCCTCCTCATTGCCGAAGGAGATTCCACCGGCTTGGGCGTAGAGATAGACAATACCGAGCAAGAGTAACACATCACCGATGCGCGTCGTGATAAATGCTTTCACCGCCGCGCGGGCAGCACTGGGTCGCTCATAGAAAAAACCGATCAACAGATATGAGCAGAGCCCCATGATCTCCCACGCCATAAAGAAGAGGAGAAGATTATCGGCCATGCTCATCAGCAGCATTGCCGCCGTAAAGAGCGCGATAAAGCTAAAGAAGCGACTCTGACGGGGATGAGAGGCCATATAGCCGATGGAGAAGAGGTGAATACACGTCGAAGCAATGGTGACCATCGCCAACATTGCCGCCGCCGCCCCATCGATGTAGATACCCATCTGCAACACCGTATCACCGGTCGGTGCCCACGCCCATCGCTGCACCACATTTGGTTCGGGAAATGCAAATGCGCCGTGTTCACCGTGGTGTCCGGCCAGTTGCATCAGTTGACCATCATGGAGGGCCCAACCACCGGCTACCGCAGCCAATAGTCCCAAAGCCAGCACGGTCGCTCCCATCATCAGCCCGGTCGCCAACCATGCACTGGCCATCGCTCGGCGTCGTATCGGGGTCAGCGTAATAATGGCACTTGCCACTAACGGCAACAGTGGAATCAGCCAAGCATTCTGGAGAAAAAATATCATACGCACTCCGGTTCAGATCAACCACACTCTTTAATGATTCACCCGACTGACTAAGCACCAACGCTACCGCCGGTCACCATCCTGCGCCAACGCTGTGCGCCCGCTGTCGACTGCGCTCACGCTGGTGGCGTATTGCCGGGTACGCCAACGCCACTGCCCGCGGTTGGGTGCCAATGCTGCGTACCCGCGGTGCCAACCCCGTTGGCGCGCTATTAGCCGCGCAATCGATCAACTTCATCGGCATTGACCGTCACATAATGGCGATAGACAGCAATAACCATCGCCAACCCCACGGCCGCTTCAGCGGCAGCCACTGCAATAATAAAAATCGCAAAGGTCTGGCCGGTGATATAGCGTGGCTCAAAATAACGCCAAAACGCCACCAAATTAATATTGACGGAATTGAGCATTAGCTCAACCCCCATCAACACACCTATCAGATTACGCCGCGACAGCGCTCCAAACAACCCAATGCAGAATAGTGCGGCGGCCAGCGTTAGCACCGCCGGCAATGGCACTGCGTTCAGCATGTTCACACCTCATTCGCCGGACGTGTCTCGCGCGCTACCGGCTCAGCTTCAACCGGTTCAGGAAGCGGTGGTTGGTTAGTACCCGCCCGCAAACGCTTCAATTCCAACTCTTCAGCTAACGTCAGCACACGCCGCCGTCGTGCCCGCTCTTCGAAAGCGATCACGATGGCTCCGATCAGCGCTACCGTCAACAACACACCGACAACCTGAAATTGGAGCAGAAACTCATTGACAAAGCCGCGTCCCAACTCAGCCGGTCCGGCAATTGGCTCAGGCGTCCCTAATGGCGGTGCGGGCGGTACATTCCACTGCTGATTGATAAGAGTCGGCGCCATAACCGTCGCAAAGAGTAAGACGGAGATCGCCAAGACAATCGGCCAGCGCGTCGTGAGTTGGCGCATCCCTTCACCACTGATCTGGCGGGTCAGCATGATCGCAAAGAGGATCAGCACCGACACGGCACCGACATAGACCAATACCTGGACAACGGCCAAAAATTCGGCTTGAAGCAGCATGTACAGTGCGCCGACACCAAAAAAACAAGCGATCAGCCATAGCGCCGAATGGATAACATTCCGCACCGATACAACCATGACTGCCGCAACCAGAATGAAGAGGGCAATGACCCCAAACACAATTTGCACAACGATTTCCATCTCTTGTTCCCGCTGTCTGCATTACGTAACGCACAAGCGTGTACGTATGGCAATTTACACTGTCGCACTCAGCTCTTCCAGCTCAGCCCGACGCCGTTCGGCCCTCGTCATGCGCCACGCGTAACAATTGCGCTTGAACCGCTCAGCTCTTCCAGCTCAGCCCGACGCCGTTCGGCCTGTGACGCCGCATAGATCTGTGTCAACCACAGATAGACTCCAAGATTGATTGCCAGCGTGACCACAAACGCCGCCAGCCAGCGCAGCACCGGCGACCACCCGGCGGTGATCAGCATTCCTTCTGCCGGCCCCCAGCGAATAAATGCGACCCACAGCGCAGCACAAAAGAGGTTAGCCAGCGTGAGGGGAATGAGGAACTTCCAGCCGAAATCCATCAACTGGTCAATACGCAAGCGCGGGAATGCACCACGCAACCAGACCATAACAAAGAAGAAGAAGTAGGTCTTGAGCAGGAAGTAAAAGACGCCCAACACGCCGGCTAAAACGTTAAACACACCGTTGCCATTAGGGTTTGCCGGCGTTATCGCTTGCGCGTACAACCAGTTGACTCCCGGTCCCTGCCAGCCTCCAAAGAAGATGATCGCTGTAATCGCACAGAGGAGGAAATTCAACACATACTGAGCGAGGTAGAATAAACCGAACTTCATGCCGCTATATTCGGTCATATAGCCGGCAACGATTTCTGAGTCGGCTTCGGGAATATCAAAGGGGGTGCGCTCACCTTCGGCCAGTGCAGCAATAAAGAATGCGATAAAGGCTACGAACCCGACCGGCGTAAAGACAAACCAACCGAGGCCAAGATCGGGGATGCCAGGTAGATCACGATTGCTGATCAACAATCCCGATTGATAGGCAATGATCTCATTCAGCGAGAGCGAGCCGACGATGATGACGATGGCAATTAGTGATAGCACTGCCGGTATTTCATACGATACCATCTGTGCCACCGCCCGCATAGCACCGAGAAGCGAGAACTTGTTGTTGCTAGCCCAACCGGCCATCATTAGTCCGACTGCGCTGATCGACGACACGGCAAAGAAGAAGAGCAAACCGGTTGGCAGATCGACCGGCGTCATTCCCGGTCCCCACGGCACGACAGCGAACATCAGGACAGTTGGGGCAACGACCACACACGGGGCGAGAAAATGCACGATCCGATCGGCAGCCTGCGGCACGATGTCTTCTTTGGTAAACATCTTGACGCCATCGGCGATTGGCTGCCAGATGCCTTCGGGTCCAACACGATTAGGCCCGATCCGATCCTGCATCCGCGCAATAACGCGACGCTCGTAGTAGGTGAAAAAGAGCATCTGGAGTGGTGCGACGATCAACACAATGGTGACGATTAAGATGTAGCTTAGCAGACGCAACACCCACTCTGGCCATCCCCAGCCAAACGTACCGTTGATCAAGGCGGCAAGTATATCGTACATCGATCTCTCCGTAACAATTTAGTGAGGTTAACTGCCTAATGCTGCAAACTGTGTGCTACTCCGATGATGATTCATCACCTGATTGTTGTTTCTTCGCCGCATTGGCCGCCCGGATCGCAGCCAGCCGCGCCGCTTTGTCGGTGGGCGCCGCCGCCGGAGGCTCTGCCGGTGGCTCCGTCGCCGCAGGTGTCGTCGACTCGCCCGCTGCTGCCCGCTTCGCTGCATTGGCCGCCCGGATCGCTGCAAGACGTGCCGCTTTATCGGTCGGTGGCGCCGCCGGAGGGTCCGCCGGTGGCTCCGTCGCCGCAGGTGTCATCGACTCGCCCGCGGCCGCCTGCTTCGCTGCATTGGCTGCCCGGATCGCAGCTAATTTCGCCGCTTTGTCGGTCGGTGGTGCAGATTCGGTAGCCGGCAACGCGCCATCACCAGCCTGCGCTCCCTTAGCAGCGCGGATAGCGGCTAGCTTGGCCGCCTTCTCTTCCGGTGTCAACTTGCGACCTTCTGTCGTCGGTGGTGTTGCCAGATCTGACGGTGCTGCCGGTGGAGTTTGGGCGGCTTGCGCCGCCAACTCAGCCCTTCGCGCCGCAATCCGCTCGGTCAGGTGAGGTGCAATGCCGATCACATCAGGGCGACGACGGATATTGCCTTGCAATTTCTTCAACGCACTTTCGCGCACCTCAGCCCACATCATAGGTGCAATCTTGGCATAATAGCTGATCGGACGATTGAGCTGCTCTTTATGCACCGTTAACCGAGCGTGATCGTCAGTTGAAAGTTCAAACTCGTGATCCATCTTGATCGCGTCGAAGGGACAGACTTCGGCGCAGAAACCACAACTCATACAGGCATCGTACTCGATAATGAACTCTGCCACCGCCGGCACCGGTTTACCGGTAGCCGGATCTTTCGCCTGCGTCATGTGGATCACCTGTGGCGGACAAATTCGCTCACATTGAAAACATGAGGTGCAGAGTTCGTGGCCAGTCTCATCGTCGTAGAGGAGGATCGGCATGTTGCGATAGGTTTCGGGAATACGTGCCCGTTCCTCTGGGTACTGAATAGTAAACGTACCGTGGATCTGGCTATAGCTCCGGTTGAGCTTAAACGACTCTTTCCAGTGCTTCCAAATCACGGCCATCCCACGCAGCAAGCCACCACCGCGCCGCACCCGCGTATCATCACGCTGCACTTCAATCACGCGCCCGCGCCGTATCTCTATCTCAAATGGAGGTACCGTCATCGATCCACCTCCCCCATCACAATATCAATGCTGCCAAGGATGACGACAATATCGGCAACTTTGTAGCCACGACACATATCGGCCAGTGGCGTTAGATTGATGAACGACGGTGCGCGCACTTTGTAGCGATACGGTCTTGTACTCCCGTCGCTGACCAGGTAGAAACCAAGCTCACCCTTCGGCGACTCGATGCGGGCATAGGCATCGCCAACCGGCGGGCGGATATTCTGGCGTGCTTTCGGATTGATATGCCCACCCTTGGCATCGGGTAACTGCTCGAGCACCTGCTCGATGATTCGCTTGCTCTGGCGCATCTCTTCGATCCGCACCAGAAAGCGGTCGTAGACATCACCAACCTTCCCAATAGGAATATCAAAATCGAACCGGTCGTAGACACTGTACGGCTCGGCTTTCCGTACATCGTAGGGAATACCCGAACCGCGCAGCACCGGACCACTCACGCCATACGACAGAGCCACTTCAGGCGGCAAAATGCCGATCCCCACCGCGCGCTGCAACAAAATTTCATTGTCGCGCAACAATCGCTCTAGCTCGTCGATATACGCCGGCAGAGCACGCAGCAGCTCACGGAGGTTGGGAATGAACTCTGGGGGCAAATCGCGCACGACCCCGCCGAAGCGGAAGTAATTGCACATCAACCGGGCACCGCTCGCCATCTCAAACAGATCGAGAATCTTCTCACGTTCGCGCATACCGAAGGCCAGCGGCGTTTGCCATGCCCCCATATCGTTGATCATAAAGCCGACCGCACTTGCGTGATTCAGAATACGGGTCAGCTCAACCATCAACACCCGGATGTACTCAGCCCGCTCGGGAACTTCGATCCCGGCCAACCGCTCGACCGCCATTGCATAGGCGTGATTGTTCGCCATGGAATTAAAATAGTCGAGCCGGTCGGTATACGGCATATTTTGCAGATATGAATTAGCTTCGGCGATCTGCTCGTGGTTACGATGCAGATAACCGAACACCGGTTTCAGATCAACCACCGTCTCACCGTCAACCGTTACCAACATACGAAACACGCCGTGGGTTGACGGATGTTGCGGTCCAATATTGACTTGCAGCTCTTGAGTTTGGAGCATAACGGCACCGGCTGGTAAGTAAAGGTTAGCAAACGAATACCACTACTGTTGGCAAACACGCATCATCATTCTCTCGACCGGCTCCCCTACCACATCGCTACTCTTCAGCGCCGAGATATTTATCACCTTGGCGAGGAAAATCTTTGCGCATCGGGAAGCCTTCGAACTCGTCCCACATATAAATGCGGTGCAGATAGGGATGACCGGTAAACACTATCCCAAACAGATCGTAGGCTTCGCGTTCGTGAAAATGTGCCGCCGGCCAATACGGCGTCAATGACGGTACAACCGGCTCATCGCGTGGTACGCGCACCCGCAACACAACACTCGAACCGCCGGCCGGATGGTAAAAGCGATAGACGATCTCGAAACAGCCGGCGTAAAGATAATCGACAACTGCAATGTCGGACAAGTAAGCATAGCCGAGCGTATCGCGCACGAAGAGCGCAGCATCGACCAACCGCTGAGGGCGTACCAACGGATCAGGTGGTGCAAACAGAGCGGCGGGAGGGCCATGCTTAGGCGGCGGCGAAATTGCGATCGGTTCTGGTTCGAGCAGCGCATCGGGCAGTGCCGCAGCCAATTTGGCTTTCAGTTCGGTAGACGTCAACTCAGGCATTGCTCACCTCACCTCGCTTGAGATCATCTGCGGCGATTTCCGGTGATACACCGCGAGCCTTCAACGCATGTTCCAGCTCGACTTCCGGATCCATAATCGGGAACTGACGCACCACTTCAGGATGTTCAATCTGACCTGATCGGTGTTCGCCATGACTCGGTGAGGTATAGGGGCTAAGTAACGGCAGGCCACCCACCGGATCGATCAATTTACCATCGATTTCCAAACCTTTGGCGCCAAACGTTGGCACCGGAAAATCGGTTGTCTGCGGCTTGTCCCCTTCGCCGTACCAACGTACTCGCCCCAACTTCTGGCGATCGATCTGTTCTTGGAGCGTCATCAGTGCATGGAGCAACGCCTCAGGCCGTGGTGGACAGCCGGGCACATAGACATCGACCGGGATCAGCAGATCGATCCCGCGTAATACGTTATAGCCATCGCGAAAGGGACCACCAGAGGTAGCACATGCCCCCATCGATATGACATAGCGCGGTTCGGCCATTTGGTTGTACAGCCGCACGACCTGCGGCGCCATCTTCTTGGTAACGGTACCGGCGACGATCATCAGATCGGCTTGCCGTGGCGACGCCCGAAACAACTCAGCGCCAAACCGCGCCACGTCGTAGCGGCTGAGGCCAAATGCCATCATTTCAATCGCACAACACGCCAATCCGAACGCCATCGGCCAGATCGACGAGCGGCGTCCCCAGTTATAAAACCGATTGACGGTAGTCAACAGGATACCCTGCCGCTCAAGTTCGAGCTGGTTTGGATCAATGTCGGCCATAGTCACACCCACTCCAGAGCACCTTTGCGCCATTCGTAGAGCAAGCCGGCAAATAACATGAGGAGAAAAATCGTGGCTGCAATGAGACCATACAGGCCTACTGAATTAAATGCTACTGCCCACGGATACAAAAAGATAACTTCAATGTCGAAGATCACAAAGGCGAGGGCATAGAGATAATACTGTACCTTAAACTGAACATGGACATCACCGATCGCTTCAAGACCGCACTCGTAGGTGCTCGTCTTGAGCGGGGTTGGTCGTTTGGGGCGTAGGAAGAAGGCCAGCACGAGTGGAATCAGTGGAAAGCTGATTGCAGCAATAAGGAAGATGCCTATCAGAGCATAGTCGGCGAGCATCGCCTCTCCTCCTAGTACGTGAATAGCGTGAAAGCAATGAGAAGTATATCACAAATTGTCTCGACAGATATACGCGCTCTGCAACCTAATCAATACTGTTTTGTGAAGAAATGAATGCACTGATTCGATAGAGATACGCAATACCGGCGCGCTCCAAACACCGAGACAGCGCTAGTAGAGATTGAACGCTAGCTTAACGAAGATCAACTGAAAATTATCTTATTCCAACCGTAGCTCAACCCGTCCAACCCGGATAGTATCACCGGGATGCACTTCGGCTAGGCCGGACACTTCAAATCCATTCAGGAAGGTACCGTTGGTACTGTTGAGGTCTTCGAGGATCCAGACATCACCTTGGCGGGCGAGACGTGCATGCTCACTCGACAGAAAGTTATCGTTCAGCACAATATCGCAATGCGGGCTGCGTCCGATAAGCGTCACCGGATTAAGGGGAAACACTTTACCGACCACAACCCCACTCTGACCAGATCGCGTAACGACCAGTTGGCCGTAGGAGTTAGCAGCCACCGGTGCAGCATGCGGACTGATCAAATCGCGGCGGATGACCTGTACCACTTGCCAGAGAAAGAAATAGAGCAGAAAGACAACCGCAACTCGGAGCAAGAGCAAGATAACGCCGATTGAGATGCTGGCGATATCGGAAATCATCGGCTAGCCCTCGCGAAAGATCAACTCAAGCCCCCCTAATGAAATGACATCACCATCGCGCAACGCGCGTTCGGCAATACGCTCACCGTTCACGAAGGTACCATTGGTGCTACCAAGATCCGTCAACCAGAACCGGCGCTGACGATAACGTAACTGCGCGTGTTTGCGCGAAACACGGGTATCTTCCAAGATAATATCGTTATCGAGTCCACGCCCAATCGAGACCATCGTCGTCGCAATCGGCAACGCCTGTGACGTATCACCGGTTTGCAAGAGCAAAAACGCACCTGAAGAGCGGCCGGCCGCCTGATCGCCCTGCATTATCTTAGTCATATTTGGCTGATCGACCTGATTGCTTCCCATCTCGGCTACGACCTGAATCGAGCGACGTGGCACCGCCGGGTCTTCAGCCAACACTACCCGCGGCTGTTCAAGCAGGACAAAATCACGTTCGGAGGCCAGTTCGCTGAGGTACGTCGCCAGCTCCTGCTCGAGCTGCTGACGTATCGGTTGAAAGGCGGCAAAATCTTGCGGATGGAGGTACGCTCGGTAGAAACTCGGTACGATCACCCGTTTCACGCTAATCCGTTGGTCACTCTCCATTGCCTTTTCAAGACGGCGGGCAATCTCAACCGGCTGGATCGAGCTGCGAAACATACGTGCCATCGATCCTTCTACCAGTTGTTCCATAAACTGTTCGAAGCGACGCAGCGCAGACATAGCTCCTCGTAAAGCTGTTCAGCCTGTGATCATGCCCCGACTACCGGTGCGCGTACCGGTTCGCCTAGATAGATCGGTTCAAGCGTGGCCAGATCATCGTAATGTCGTTCAAGATGACGCTGCCACGCTAATTCGGCCAAAAAGGAGGGCCGACGCAAACGAGCTGCCGGTGTCGGAAAGACGGCTCGTTCGCCCAGGCCACGTTGCAATCCGGCGATTGTCGCCGAGTCAAGATCACCACAAAAGAACGCCCCCTCACTTACCATAGCACAAAGCTCACTCAGTGTGAGGTTCCGATCCGGCCCAAGCCGCTCGAGTCGATCACGCACGGCAAACGGTGCGGTCGCGTAGCGTTCACGCCCCAAGCGAATCAGAGGGTAGACCGGTAGCGGTGAAGGCAGGTACTGATAGGCTAATGCTTCGAGAGTGGCAATTCCGATCAACGGCAGATCCCCGGCCAATGCCATACCCTTTGCCAAGCTCAACCCGACCCGTAACCCGCTCCAGCTCCCTGGCCCTAAGCTGACGGCAAGCACCGTTAGATCGGCCGGCGTCGCACCAACATACCGCAGCAGCGTATCAATCTGCGGTAAGAGTTGGGCAGTATGATTACGCCCCGATTCCCACACACTTTCCGCAAGCGGACCGTTTGGGCCATAGAGAGCCAAACCGGTCAGCGCAGTAGCTGTATCAATCGCGAGCAACATCAGCCGAACGTTGCCTCCTTAAACGTTGCCAACAGATCACGATAGCGCTGACCACGTGGCATCATGCGAACCTGCCGCTTCGTTTCACTCACATAACTGAGAACAATCTGCAAATGTTCAGACGGCAACGCCACTGCCGCACGCTCAGGCCACTCGATCAAACAGACACCTTCGGTCATCAACAACTCATCAAGCCCGATAGTCGAAAGTTCGCGTACTCCATCGAGCCGGTATAGATCAACGTGGTAAATCGGTACCCGATGATGGGCAGCATCGGCACGATACTCATTGATCAAGACAAACGTCGGACTCGTGACCGGGCCATCGTACCCCAAACCACGGGCAATCCCCTTGATCAGATGCGTCTTGCCGGCGCCGAGCGGTCCCGATAGCAAGATCAGATCACCGGCGCATAAGAGCTGACCAAGGCGTGTGCCGATCCGTTCGGTTTGAGCCGGACTATGACTGATAAAATCGAGATCGTGCGGCGTTTGCGCCGCCGGCAATATTTGATCGGTCATGGCTTTATTGTACCATAGCCACTACCGTACCATTATGCCAGCTATGGGGAGCCTCAATGTGAAAGCAACGTCACAACATCGTAACGTAATGTTGTGACGCTTGGTATGCCGCAGCGGAAGAGGAGTAGACGACCGAAAGCTACCGCGAGAACAACTCACCCAATATCGATCACCGGATTCATCCCGCTTGTGGTAAGCGGAGCTGCCGGCGGCAAATCGTTCGCTAGGGTAATTGAGACAAAACGCAACTCTTGCGCAGTACGACGGGCTTCGGCGCTAAAACCACCATCAACCGCGATCAGGAGACCGCGATTCAGACGACGCAGAAAGAGTATCTCGGCAAAATCTTGGACATCAGCCGCAGTCAACAGTGCCCGACGTTGGATCATCACGGCAAACAGCTGACCAGACGGTTCGGCAAGCACCAACAAACATCGGGTCGCACGCAACTGTTCAGCGGCGACAACCTGATAACCAAGCCGGCGAGCATGGGCGGCAGCTTCACGGGCAATCACTTCCATAATATCCTCCTCCATTGAGGACTCAGGCCTCGTGCGTGAGCAACGGGGCATTACGCTGATGGGGGAGAGTGATATGCATAGTATACCATACTTTTAACAATATTTGTACAATATTAGTACGCATTCTCTTGCCGACCGGTGATAAAGTTGATGATCGTGCGCAAAATAATCTTGATATCGAAGAGCAGCGACCAATTTTCTACATAATATAAGTCGTAGCGAGTACGCTCTTCGATACTGGTATCACCGCGTAATCCATTCACCTGCGCCCACCCGGTGAGGCCGGCTTTTTCTTTATGACGGCGCATATAGCGGGGAATCTGCTGGCGGAATTGTGCGACCCAGTGGGCCTGCTCAGGGCGCGGGCCAACAATCGACATCTCACCGATCAGCACATTGATCAACTGCGGCAACTCATCGAGGCTCGTCCGGCGGAGCCAACGACCGACCCGGGTCACGCGCGGATCGTTCTGCACCGTCCACGTCCCAAACTTCTCGGCATCGGGACGCATCGTCCGAAACTTAATCATCCAGAACGGCTGCCCATCAAGTCCCACCCGTTCTTGTAAAAAGAAGATAGGGCCACGCGATTCGAGCCGGATGGCCAGCGCGATCAGCAGCATCAACGGCGCGGCGAAGAGGAGCACCAGCGACGCCACCACCAGATCTAACCCTCGTTTGAGTACACGGTTTAGCGGATTATCGAGGGCAGCATTTTTGACACTTACCAGCGGTAAATCGCGCAAATCGCCAATCGAGACACCGTTGTTGGTGATCAGTTGGAAGGTGTCAGGGTAAACTTTAATCGCAACCGACTCATCTTCGGCCAGCGCAATCACCTCGACCAAATCTTGGGACGACCGACCGGAGAGGGCGATGATCACCTCATCGGCGCGCGTCGCCCGGATAGCGCGACAAATATGTTCGGTGCGTCCCAATACCGGTAAGCCATCAACCACTTCGCCGATCGGCACCGTATCGGAGAGAAACCCTTGGACGCGATAACCCAATTCCGGTCGCCGTCGGATTGTATTCCACACGAGGCGACCGGGTTCACGCGCACCGACGATCAAGACACGGCGGGTATCAATATCAAAATAGCGCCGCAAGACGTAGACCATCACCCGATGGATAAACCGGCCAACCAGACAAAATCCTACTGCCAACAGCCAGCCTTGAAAGAGAATGTCACGCGTCCACGGCAACTCTTCGCCACCAAACTCACCGATCAGGGCATTGACGAAGATCACCAGCACCAGCGTAAAAGAGATGGCGGTCACCACCTTCACCGCTTCATCAAGACGTGAGGCACCGCGCTTCATCTCGTAGAGGCCATGGCTGGCAAACACGATCAGTGCAATGAGGGTCCCTACGACGGTGAGACGCAACGGCGTGAGCGGATCGGCAGGCGGACGAAAACCGGCAGCGACAAGCGAATCGGCGCCAAGGGCATACGCCATCTGCGCTGCCAGATTCAGCGCCACCAGATCGAACACGACTAACAGTAAGCGCAAAAGGGCACGCCATGCGCGCGGACGCACCATCGTCCGGGTATTAGCCGACGCGGCGTGCGCTGGGTGGGAGGAGGAGATTGCGGCCAAGTGCCCACAGCTCCTTTATCGTAATACCAAACTCGATCAAGCGATTCACCAAGGCCGGTGTCGTCGCCGCGTAATGCTTACGATGGAACAGCCGCATCGCATTATAAAACGCTCGGATCGACGGGATTGGACGACGACTCGAAGCGGCCCGTTTATAATGATACACTGTCACGCCCGGGTAGTAGACAATTTTCCAGCCGTACTGTTTGATCCGGTAGGCCCAATCGAGGTCTTCCCCATACATAAAAAAGGCTTCATCGAGCAAACCCACCTCGCGTACCACCGTCGTGCGCACCATCATGCATGCACCGACGACCGAATCGACTTCAGTCTCGACATCGGGGTCGAGATAGGTCATATTGTAGGCGGCAAACCGGCGACTGCGAGGGAACAGACGTGACAGCCCAAAGAGGCGATAAAACGCGACGGTCGGGGTGGGGAAGCTACGCCGACACGCCAGATCAAGTGAACCATCGGGCAATAGTAACTTGGGACCAACCGCACCCACTGCCGGATGCTGTTCAAGATACTCAACCAAACCGTCAAGTGCGCCCGGCGGGACCACCGTATCGTTGTTCAGGAGCAAGATGTAGTCTGGCGGATCGGGTAAGGCGAGGATTTGCCGCAGGGCGAGATTATTCCCGGCTGAAAACCCACCGTTCACCGGACTTTCGATCAGATGTACCCATGCAAAGCGCTCGCGGACAAGCGTAGCACTGCCGTCGGTGGAAGCGTTATCAACCACCCAAACGGAGAGATGACAGCGGGCGGGAGCGGCTGCAATCGATGCCAGGCAATCGGCAAGCAGATCGGCTCGATTGTAGTTTAAGATTACCACCGCAAGACTAGCCATCTTCCACCTGTTGTATCCGAGCAAAGACGCCAACTCTTCCTCAGTATACCATAGGTCGCTCTTGTTATATATGCAAGAAGTGAACAGAAGCTGTTCAAGAGGCAACTAATAAGATTTAAGGCTTTATAATGCAAAATTAAATAACGACACCTGAAGCTTGACAATGCCTATTAAGCGTATTATACTGGCCGGAAAGGGCGTAAGATTTTGCTTATCATTACACACAGTTAGGATGTGGCAGCGAACCGGCGTAATCTCTCAGCCGATCGTAGTGCCAGCCGCTAGCAGAGGGAGTCGCTATGAGCAGAGCAAAAGCGAAAGACCCCCGCTTTCCCGACTTTTCATTCACCGTCGTTGAAGGGGCACGAGCAACGCGGGTGCCGGGAGGGCGCACGATCGAAGAAATCGAGCCGGAGTATAAGATCAAGGGGCGCACTACCTTCAGCGCGATCTTTCGTTACGACCCCTTCGATTTCTGGGTTGGGCCGTTTTACGTTGGATTCTGGGGTTTCGTCTCGGTGATCGGGATAATCTTTGGTTCATACTTTTACATCAACGAGACGATACTGAAAGGGCCTTACTCCTTCCCACAAAACTTCTTTGCCGGGAGAATTGACCCACCACCGGCCGAACTCGGTCTAGGCTTCGCAGCGCCGGGCGAACCGGGGTTTGCGTGGCAGATGACGGTGCTATTCGCAACAATCGCCTTCTTCGGCTGGATGATGCGGCAGGTGGACATTAGCATGAAGCTCGATATGGGCTACCACGTGCCGATTGCCTTTGGCGTCGCCGTCTCGGCGTGGACCGTGCTCCAGATCATCCGCCCAATTGCCCTGGGGATGTGGCACGAAGGATTTGTCCTCGGTGTGATGCCACACCTCGACTGGGTATCGAATTTTGGCTACCGCTACAATAACTTTTTCTACAATCCGTTCCACGCCATCGGCATTACCGGTCTATTTGCCTCGACATGGCTACTGGCCTGCCATGGTTCCCTCATCCTCAGCGCTGCCCAGTATCGCGGCCCGGAAGGTGGCGACATCGAGAACGTATTCTTCCGCGATGTGCAATACTACTCGGTCGGTGAAGCCGGTGTGCATCGCCTTGGGTATATCTTCGCTATCGGCGGCATTTTGTCGGCCGATCTGTGCATCTTACTATCAGGCTGGCCAGTGCAGGATTGGGTGAGCTTCTGGAATTTCTGGAACAATCTCCCCTTCTGGAGCGGCGTCTAGAGAGGAGTACATTGGTATGGCGACCATGGACATGATGCCGGGCGATCTGGAACTGGGGCGTGATCGCGGACGAATCGGTAAACCGATTGAAATTCCGCTCCTCGAAAACTTTGGCTTCGATAGCCAATTAGGCCCATTCTACCTCGGCTTCTGGAATACAGTTGCGTACATCAGCGGCGGTATTTTTACCTTCATCTGGCTGTTTGTCATGCTGTCGCAGGTGAACTTTAACCCGGTGGCGTTTATCAAGTATTTTGTCGTCCTGCAAATCGATCCACCATCGTCACGCTATGGATTGAGCTTCCCGCCGCTGAATGAGGGTGGCTGGTGGTTGATTGCAACCTTCTTCCTTACCCTGTCGATCTTCGCGTGGTATATGCATATCTATACCCGCGCGAAGGCGCTCGGTATTAAGCCCTATCTGGCTTACGGTTTCACCGGTGCAATTGCGCTCTATCTGGTGATCTACATTATCCGTCCGGTCTGGATGGGCGATTGGTCGGAGGCTCCGGCCCACGGGATTAAGGCGCTGCTCGACTGGACGAACAACGTGAGCGTGCGTTACGGCAACTTCTACTACAATCCGTTCCACATGCTCTCGATCTTCTTCCTGCTCGGCTCAACCTTGCTATTGGCGATGCACGCCGGCACAATCTGGGCATTGGAGAAGTATGCGGCTCACGAGGAGTGGAATGAGATTCAAGCTCCCGGTACCGGTACCGAGCGCGCTCAGCTCTTCTGGCGCTGGTGCATAGGCTTCAATGCCAATGCCTACTCGATCCACCTGTGGGCGTTCTGGTTTGCGTGGCTATGCGGAATTACCGGCGCACTCGGTGTCTTCTTCTCGATGCCTGATTTCGTCAATAACTGGTTCCAGTGGGGTGTCGAGGCCGGGATTGCGTATCCACAAGGACCGACACCGCTACCGTAGTGGTTCATTGAATACCCTTCCTTCCTCCCGCCCCCTCGTCCACCACTGGTGGGCGAGGGGTGCGTTTTGTAGTAGAAGGGAGAGCCACTTAACGTGGGGAGAACTCGTTCACCCGCTCGACCGACACGCTCAAGGCGAGCGCCATAGCATTCACCAGCGGTTGTAGAGCTGCCGGCACGACGGCACTATCAATGATCCATACTTCGTCGCCAACGATCATTTCGAGTGCCAATACCGGCTGTAAGCGACGAATAAACCCACCGGTCACTATCCGATAAGGACGTAGCCGCAACCCCTGAATACTGGCCCGTTCAATCTGCTGCTCGCGTGGCCGTCCAACCCGGCTGGTCTGACGGATGGTGAAGGTTTCGGCATCGAGTATGATTTCGTTGGTCGTCGTCGCAATTGCATACCCACCAACGAGACGTTGAATGGCTAACCCGCCAAACAGCCCACCAACGGCGGCACTCAGACCGGCAGTCGCAAACCCTAGCTCTTGCACGGCGGCCAGGACACCGGCAATGAGCGTAACCGCAGCGATGATCATCAGTACACCGCCACTCACCAACAAAGGAATTGCTGCACTGCGATTGGCTTGTGGGTACGATTGCAGATGGAGTCGCTCCGGTTCGGCATGGATCACCTGATAGTAAGGAACTGGGCCAAGACGGCGACCAAGACGCTGGCGGAACGGTGAAGCGGTCATTGCTACAATCCGTCTCTCTAGCTTGTCGGGCGAAGCTGCTACACTACCGGCGGCAACGCTGCTATGTCAATCCTACCATACTCACGCAAAAACAATGGAGGTGTGTGACAGGCAGTGCGCGCGCAGTACAGGCATCCTGTCATTGCGAGCGTAGCGAGCAAAAGATTTCTCGGGCGCTGGCGCGCCCGCGAAAGGACACAAACCCTGCGCTGGCGCGCCCGCGAAAGGACACAAACCTTGCGCTGATGCGCCTGCGAAAGGACACAAACCCTGCACTGATGCGCCCGCGAAAGGACACAAACCCTGCACTAATGCGCCCGCGAAAGGACACAAACCCTGCACTGATGCGCCCGCGAAAGGACACAAACCCTGCACTGATGCGCCCGCGAAAGGACAATGGAGGTGCGTGACAGGCAGTGCGCGCGCAGTACAGGCATCCTGTCATTGCGAGCGTAGCGAGCAATCTTCCGATTTCGCGGG
>NZ_JBMFNE010000008.1:88935-157059 GCF_049970315.1 Chloroflexus sp. | reverse complement strand
AGGGCGCGCCAGCGCCCGAGAAATCTTGCGGATTTCTCGCTGCGCTCGAAATGACAGGGGGGCTCGAAATGACAGGGGGGTGCTCGAAATGACAGGGGGGCTCGAAATGACAGGGGGTGCTTGCATTGGTCACCATCACGGCACCGGCGCTTGTCCCTGTCTTAACTCTTGCCCGAACTTGAGGAAACTTGAGGAAGCCTATTGCACTTCCCGATGTACCAGCGTATACTGAAGTAGCACCCCATTATGCGCAACCAGGCGTTCGATCCAATATGTTACACCCCACTTGTCATTCTACGTAGAGCAAGGCATTCTTATGGAACGTTTCCCTATCATCTTCATTCCCGGATTTACCGGTTCATTCAACCTGCCGGTATTGCTCGATTGGCGCGGCCCGACGTTGAGCGGATGGGATTTTCCGCCTTTCGTCAACTACGGAAAAACGCTCTTGCAAACGTTTACCAAAGTCGGCTATCGCCGCAATCGCGATCTATTTGTTGCCTTTTACGACTGGCGTAAGCCGGTTGAGGAGAGTGCTCGTCGTTACCTCACCGCCTGGATTGATAAAGCGAAGAAGGCAGCTAACACCAACAAGGTTATTCTGATCGGTCACAGTATGGGTGGGTTAGTGGCCCGCAGTTACATTCAGTCTCCCGAATATCCCAAACGCAACGATGTGGCCCGTCTGATCACCTTGGGCACGCCACACCGCGGCTCGGCAGAGGCCTACACCGCTTGGGCGGGGGCCGAACCGCACGCCGACGAGACGTTGCGCACGATCTTTGCGGTATATCTGTGGTATCTGCGCCACATTCACCCCTACCAAACCGAACTCGATAAGGTA
The DNA here is from genome assembly GCF_049970315.1 of Chloroflexus sp. Classification (GTDB taxonomy): domain Bacteria; phylum Chloroflexota; class Chloroflexia; order Chloroflexales; family Chloroflexaceae; genus Chloroflexus. The sequence continues at coordinate 156,215 of NZ_JBMFNE010000008.1, read as the reverse complement.
AAGACGATCCAAACACAAGTACCCGGTGTGCGTGATCTGTTGCCGATAGAGGATTATCTGCTCACCGGTAATCCACCGCAGTTGAAGCCGATCAGCACTATGGAGAGCCGGAACTGGTGGGGTGAGATGGCAAATAAACCCGAAGCTATTGCAACGCTGCTCCAACGAGTGCCGGTAACCACAATTACGGGGACCGGCTTTAACACGCTCAGCACAATACTGGTGGGGCCACCACCCACCGATCACAGCTTGTGCTACGCCGATGGCGCACCGCTGAGCCGCCAATACGATGCACAAGGCGATGGTACCGTCTTGCAACGGATGGCGACGGTACCGAATGCCAACAATCTGCCGCCGTTGCCGGTCAGCCATGGCGCTTTGCCCGATAGCCCACAGGTACTTGGGCTGCTTTGCACGGAATTGGAGGTCAGCCCGGCCGTCTTGGGAGCAGCACCGGCGACGACGATACCGCCCACACCGCGGTTAGTGATTATGACTGCGTCACCGATTCAAGTTGAAGTTGAAGCGCCTGCCGGTCAACCTCTCGCACCGGTAGGAGTACTCGGTAGCAGTGTGATGAGAAAGATGCGGCGGCGGCGGATGCGTGGGCGCAATTATGGTCACGAGGGCAAAGCACTCAATTTGGTGGTGATCGATTATCCCACTGCCGGCGATTATCAGATTGCGGTGCATGGTACCGATCACGGCCATTTTGCGGTGGGGGCGATGTTATGTGGGATGGGTGAACCGCCGGTACTCGGTGGTATCGGGGCAACTGCGACGGCAGAGCCGGTTATTACCACCGTCGAGGGTGAGATTAGCCGGGAGAGCGACCTGTTTTACACCATCAGTGTACGCAGCGCCGACGAGCCACCGCGCATGAGTTTCGACGCTCAACGCACGATGATGGCGGCTATCAACCGGCTGGGCACGGCAATAAGTGAGCGAGGCGGAGTGCTCGGTGCAACACCGGTCGCCGATGATCGATTACGTCGTGCGGTAATGGGTGATGAGGCAGCGGTACATGCGATGATGGCGGCGCCGGCAGATCAGCGCCGGCAGATGATAAACAGTTTGATCGAGTTGTGTCAAACGTTGATCGGCGATGAATATGAGCGAGCATTGGCAATTGTGCGTGCGCTTGAGATGGTGCGAGACGCGGAATGACAATCACAGGGCTGCACGGCCGGGTGGGGAGATGCACAGCCGCGCGGCCCATGGGTGTCGGGTGGGGTCACGGATTGCATATCAACGGATTGGTTCGGCGGTGACTTCGACGGTGATTACGCCGACATCAACCACGCCTTGGTTTGGCACATCTACCGGTATTTCCCAAGCGACTCCTGACAATGCTACGTACAACATCTGGCGACCCGATGGTACATCCGATAGAGTGAAACTACCGTCGGCGGCAACCGGTATTTCGGTGGGGTTGGCGAGGGTGAAGACGACATCGCCAGCCGTGGGTGCGACGACCCGGCCAATGTTCTCGCCACGACCACTGGGTAGTGCGACAAGGTTGCTGCGCCACAACGCGACTGCGCTCATTATCACTAACACTACTGCGAGCACAATAATCGCGATCCGAACCAGCCGCTGCCCTTGACCGGGGGAGATGAGCGGTGGTTTCCAGTTCACATAGTAGTCGGGATCGACCGGATTGCCTGGTGGTGAGGGCTGATCACCGAGGGAAGCACAGTTCCAGAGCGGCGTGAAAGGTTTTGACATGACAGCGCATACAGAAGTTTTTTTCCCAAAGAAGCTGTTGTGGTTGAGTATGACAGGTATATCGAGTAGTGGCAAGCATGTTCGATGTACTCATCAGAAGTCTCCTGTGAGAATAACAACTCGCTTATGGGCGGCGTACCGTCAGATCGTCGAAGCACGTACTTGAATTATCCCAACTCCGAAAACTGATGCCGCTGCCGGCAAAACTGCTATCTCGTGCTTGCACAACCGGTTGGCCGTCGATGTAGGCGATAAAGGTATCACCACGAACTTCGATCCGTACTCGACGATCAGTACCATACCAGTCATAGTTGAGGGGTGCATTGGTGCGAGCAATAGGCATTGATAGCTCGTTGCCATTGACCCATTTGCAAATGATGAATGCGCCGCGACCGTACCCTGGATCGTACTGGAACGAGTAGCCGTTATTTTTTTCACCACCCGAATCACGAAAAAAGACGCCGTACCCGTTACCTCTGGTTATGCGAGCCATATCCACCTCGATGATGTAGTCGTGTCGGTCGAGGGGACGATAAATGCGACCGGGGCCGTCGATGCAGAGTTGACCATCACGAAGTTGCCAACGTCCGTGGTGGATCGACCAGTTATCAAGGGTGGCAAAGGTGTCGCGCAAGAGATCGCCGCACGTGACCCCGAAGGCATTCGCCGCTTGACAGAGTGCATCGCGCGTTCCTTCACCGGTCATGGTTAATCCGGCGATGACGACGGCTGCTACTAAACCGATGAGAATGCCGAGTTCAGTCATTGATTGACCGGCGCCGCTTCATTTGACACCTGACATTGTGATACCTCCTGTGCAGGATAGGTGAACGACCGATCAGGGATGGCGGAAGCGTGGTCGCAGCAGTCGAGATAACGGATAGATGACAGCCGGTCTTTGTGATGCCTTCGCGGTGCGACACCGGTGGTAGGTCGCATTGGCGAGCTATTCACTGTGTAGTAAAGGTACGGCCTATGCCGATTTCACGACTCGTACTCGATTGCTATGGAATGTGCTCTGGCCACCAAGATCAGCGAGTGCGTCGGGAGTTGTCCAATTGACGTTACGCCCATCGGGTGAACAACTGGCCCAGTGTCCCTTGGTGGCGAAGACGACTCCCGGTGGGACGTTGTCGCTGACAACAGTACGGAGGCGACAGAAACCGCGTGCATTGCTGACCACAACCTCATCGCCATCGCGAATACCGCGGGCTACGGCGTCGGCGGGATTGATCTCGAGAGTGGGAGGGCCTTCTTTCGCGCGGAGACTCGGCTGATTGGCCATACTCGACGAGACGAAGTGATGTGGTGCAGCCGAGATTAGGGTGAGCCAGCCCTCTGCTATCGGATGGGCTACATACTCGGCAGGTGGCTCGTACTGGGGTAGTGGATCAAGCCCTTGTGCTGCCATGGTTGCACTCCACAGCTCGACTTTGCCCGATGGGGTGGGGAAATGACCATCGGCGAACGGCACTTCGGTTGCGGGGGTGAGGGTTAGCCGCACTGTACCTTCCTGCACAAGTCGCTCGTAAGTAATCCCGGCTAAAAACGGGTTACGTCGTCGTGAGGCATCGAGCACGCCCCGAATCGCCTCTTCAGCACTCTCGTGTAACCACGGTTCGGTATAGCCCATGGCCTTTGCCAGCAAGCGAGTCACGTCCCAGTTACTTTTTGCTTCGCCCAACGGTGCAATCGCCGGTTGGTTAAGCGTGAGGTAACGATGACCATAGGCACGGTGTAGATCGAGATGTTCGAGCTGGCTCGTCGCCGGTAAGACAATATCGGCGTAGCGAGCGGTGTCGGTCATGAACAAGTCATGCACAACGGTGAAGAGATCGTCGCGCCGTAGGCCTTGCTCGATCAAGCCGGCGTTGGGTGAAGAGGTCAACGGATTGGCGCAGTAGACAAAGAGTGACATAATCGGCGGATCGGTCACTTCGCCGGTGAGTGCTGCGCCCAGTCGGTTCATATTCACCACTCGTGGCGTTGGCGGGCATTCGGAAGCATGTCCGACTGCTTCTCCGTCCCATGTCGCGTAGCCACCGGTCGAGTAGGCCAAGCCACCACCACGCACCCCATATTGACCAACGACCGCCGGTAAGCAGAGCAAAGCGCGGAACGTTTGGCCACCGTTTTGATGGCGCTGGATGCCATCGGCGGTCTTGATGATGGCAGGTTTGGTTGTCGCGTAGCGACGGGCCAATTCGATAATCGTTGCCGCGGGTACACCGGTGATTGCAGCTACGCGCTCAGGATCATATTCGGCGGCGCGCACACGCAACTCTTGCCAACCAACCGTGTACCGTTCCAACCACGCTTCATCGTGCAGATGTTCGGCAAAGATCACGTGCATCATCCCTAAGGCCAGTGCGGCATCGGTGGCCGGTTGGATCGAGATATGGAGATCGGCCGAGCGGGCCGTAGCCGTGCGGCGCGGATCGATCACGACAACATACGCACCGGCCCGTTGGGCCTGCCGGATAAAGGGCATAGCATGAGGACCGGTGCTGGCCGGATTGTGTCCCCAGATAATGATGAGACGACTGTGCAGTAGATCGTCGTAATCCGGGCTACGACGAGCACCAAGGGTAGCATAGACCGCAGCGTGGGCAGCAGCACAACAGATCGTGCGATCAAGACCGCTCGCACCCATTCGGTTCCACAGCCGTGCATCAACGATGGCCGTCTGAAGCAGACCGAGTGTGCCGCTGTAGGAATAGGGCAGGATCGCCGCTGCACCGTACTCGGCAATGATCGCTTGCCAGCGGTCGGCAATCGTTGCGATAGCCTCATCCCAGCTCACTCGTTCCCACCGTCCGCTCCCTTTGGGACCAATACGCCGTAATGGATAAAGCAATCGATCCGGACTGTAGACCCGTTCGAGGTAAGGGCGCACTTTAGCACAGAGCCAACCTTGGGTGATCGGATGATCGAGATCGGCGTAAAATGCGACTGCGCGGCCGTTGTGAACTTCGGTAATCGTGGCGCAGGTATCGGGACAATCGTGTGGGCAGCAACCACGTATCAGAGTAGTGGTCATAACTTTCTCCTCGGTACATTATCGCTCTTATTGTAGCACCAACCAAGGGGGCATACAGTTCGTAGAGTACAATACCGAGAACACCCTGCACCAAAACAGGGTACCGCTAGAGAAGCCGTTGGTTAGCCCTCGGGCGTGACCACCGTGACACCCAATTTAGCCAGCAGAGTTGTCGCCAATGCACGCTCTGTATCATTCGTCAGCAACCAGCCGGTGGGATGGGGATGGGCAATCTGACCCAACACTTGCCGGTAGGCAGTCGGCAATGGCAGCGTAGGGATGGCGACACCGCCATCATCGGGTACTAACCGAAGGAACGATGGGCGGGGCAATTGGCCGTATGCGAGGAGCAGAGCATCATCGGCGGGGAGATACTGCCAGCCACCGGCTGTGATGCGCATGTATTCAACAGGGCCACGTCCGCGACGGTAACGCACGATTCTGCCGATGGGTAGTTCGACGACACCGTTCACCGGTAATACCAGACGCCAACCGTTGGGCGCAGCGAGATCGAGCAGGGCCAGTTGCTGCTTCGGCCCGATAGACAAGCGATGAAGCGGGCCAAGTGTTGTTATCGGCGGCGTAGGCAGAGCAGCGATGCGGTCGGCAATCGTCAGGGTAACAAACCCACGATTGGCGAGGCGACCAAGCAACCCTTCCCGTCGCCGAGAGGTTAAGCGAAAGTGGAATCCGTCGCGTTCACCCTCGCCGCGCAAGACGGGGCCAAGCGCCGGATTGTGAATGAGAAAGAGATTGGGACGAATCTCTTCAAAATCGGCGGAAGCGCCAGGACGACGACGAGAAGTCATACACATGTAGCGAGACGAACGCGGTGAGGGGCATCACGGTGAAGATAAACGGCGATGACAGACAAAACCGGCTGCACTCACCGCACCTCCATCACGACACATCAAACCGTTGCAACGTCGGGGCGGTATAGGCATGACAGATTGCAATCGCCAGAGCATCGGCAGCATCATCAGGGCGCGGCACCATCGCCAGACCAAGTGTTAGCCGCACCATCTCTTGCATTTGGCGCTTATCGGCACCACCATAGCCGGCAACCGCCTGCTTGACGGCAGTTGGCTTATACTCACACACCGGAATCCCGGCTTGCGCCAGCGCCAACAACGCGACACCACGGGCTTGCCCGACAGTCAGCGCCGTATTAACATTCTTGCCGAAGAAGAGTTCTTCAACCGCAGCCGTATCGGGTTGGAGACGTTCGATAATGGCCCGCAGCCCATTGTAAAGCTGTAACAACCGCTCGGGTTGAGGCATACCGGCGGGTGTGGTGAGAGCGCCGACATCGACCAAGCGGAGCGCATTTCCATCACGCTCAACCACACCCCAACCCATAGTTGCCGTTCCCGGATCGATCCCTAGTGCGCGCACAACACTCCTACAGTAAACCACCGGTCACGAATCGAAGCGTGCCACCAGCTCGGCGGTAATATCGAGGTTAGAATAGACCTTCTGCACGTCGTCGAGGTCTTCGAGCTTTTCAATCAAGCGCAGCGCCGCCAGTGCATCCTTTTCATCGGGTTGAATCAGAGTTTTGGCGCGCATAATCTTTTCAGCATTGCTGATCGACACTCCTTGATCGAGCAAAGCTTGACGAACGGCATTCAGTTGCGTCCATTCGCAGTAAATCTCAAGCGTCTCGTCATCGACGATCACGTCGTCGGCCCCGGCATCGATAGCAAGGAGTTGCAGCTCATCGGGATCACGCTTGGTAGCGCTCAGGTCTACCGTGATCAGGCCCTTCTGCTCGAACATCCACGACACCGAGCCGGGTTCACCGGGGCTACCACCGTTCTTGTTAAAGGTTGCACGCACATCCGAGCTAGTACGGTTGCGATTATCGGTAGCGGCTTCGACGAGGATTGCCACACCGCCGGGACCGTACCCTTCGTAGAAGATCTCTTCGATAGCAGCTTCGTTCGATTTACCCAACCCACGCTCGATAGCACGTTGGATATTCTCGTTCGGCATATTGTTGGCGCGCGCTTTTTCGATGGCGAGCCGCAAGCGGAAGTTGAGATCGGGATCACCACTGCCACCTTCACGGGTCGCAATCGTAATGTCGCGCGCCAGTTTGGTAAAGAGCTGACCACGCCGCTGGTCATTGACACTTTTCGCGCGCCGAATGGTATGCCATTTTGAATGGCCGGACATAACAGCTAGCCTCCTTAATCAGAGAAGGTTATACTGTGGTCAATTATAGCATGGTCTGATGGCCGGATAGATTCGTGCAGTACATTTACTTGTCAAAGAACGAGTTTGCTGAGCACACGAACCGTCCTGATACCATAAGCACTATAACTATAGGCGCGGTGGGAGAGCGATTATGAAACCTTTGGCAACGGATCGAGTGTGGAGTCTGCCAAATGACATCTACTTCGTGAAGACAGCAGCCGGCGATGTATTGGTGAACAGTCCGCCAGAGAGCTTGAAGTTTCTCCTCGCCCACGGCTTCACCCCACCGGCATATGTGCTCTTGCCACCCGATGCTCCGGCAGGCAGTGAACTCGGTTCGCACGGTTTTGTGAGACGTGGGATCAATTATGCCAGCGTTGAATTTTTGATCTACGCCAACTTCTTCGGTCAACGACGGCAGGTTACGCTGATCACAGTGACGCAAGCTCAAGCCGAGCGGTTATCCATCCTTCTGCGGGAAACGTTCAGTGGGCCGACCGAGCCGAGCGATTGGCCAAACGATTGGTTGAAACGAGAATGCGAGGCAGTCGCGTTTTACCCACCGTTGGGGCGAGTACCCACTATCGATGATATGGTGACGATTGTGTCCCTTGAAACGAGTGGTGGTGATCTTGGCCCGACCCAAATTGTGTACGACGGCGATACCTTTTTGTTTCTAGAGAATGATCAGGAGGTCGCCCGCATTCCGACGGCGATCACCGGCGTCGCATTGCCATTGACCGTCGCTCCGCCACAACCACTGTTGCGCCAAACGATTACATTGCAGTTTATCGGGGGGAGTGACGGGTTCGATCCGACAGGCATCACGACCTGTTTTCTGGCCTATCTCGGCACCGGCCAGCCGCTGCTCTTCGATGCGGCTGCCTATCTGAATGTGCGGTTGGCCTATCTGGGCCTTTCCCCTCGTCAGATCGATCTGGTCGTTATCTCGCATTTGCACGAGGACCACATTGCCGGTCTACCCGAACTCATTTTGACCGGTGGGAAGCGCGTGCGGTTGGTTACCGCGCAACCGATCTATCGTTCCTTACTGCGGGTCTTAGGAGCGATGCTCGATCTGGCACCGGCAGCCGTCGCCGAGTTGTTTGACTTTTTTCCGCTCGATCCCGGCCAGGCGCTGGAAGTAAACGGCTATCGGTTTGAGGCGACGTATGCGGTGCATTCGATCCCGACAATTGCGGTACGGGTTGGGGGAATCAGCTATTCGGGCGATATGCGCTACGATGAGGCATGGCTAGCGCATCTGTACCGACAGGGGCAATTGAGTGCAACACGGTTGGCCGAGCTACGCCGCTTTGCGGAGGGGGCAGAGGTGTTAGTCCACGACATGGGTGGCGGTGCTATTCACACCACACCGACGGCGCAATTGCTGCGTGATCTCAGTACCAAGAGCCGGCGGCTCGTGTTGGCTCATACCAGCCGGCGCGATCTGGAGATGAGTAGGGAGTTGGCAGGGCGGGTGGAAATTGCCAAAAGTGGGCACATTGTCGGCATCGGCGAGGTTGTGGTCGATGATGAACAGCGCCAACGGTTTGAAACGCTGACGATTTGCCCGATCTTTGCCCGTTTGTCGGTCCACGAACGGGTTGATTTGGCAGCCCGCTGTCTGGTGGTGACGTATCCGGCCAAGACGATGATCGCCTATGAGGGTGACGAGTCGGATGGTTATACCTATGTGATTCACCGTGGCGTCGTTGAAATTATTGTCGCGAACGAATCGGTGCGCTTCTTGGGGCGGGGCAATAGCATGGGCGAGCGTGGCGCTTTGATCGGAGAGCCGCGCACAAGCACGATGGTGGCCCATAGCGACGTCGAATTATTGCAGATTCCACCCGACGTATTCGCCGCCGTTGCAGCCCGGCTTGGTCTCCACGAGGCCTTCACCCGCGCCGAGTGGCTTTGGCAACAACCGGCACTGGCTTCCTTGCCGTGGGCAAACCTGCTCGATCTGGCCCTCGATTTCACACCGCGGAGCGTGGTGGCAGGGACGACGTTGTGCCGCAAAGGTAAGCGGGGGACTATCGGCTACCTGCTGGTGAGTGGCCGGCTGGCGTTTCATGACGGTACTACCGGTGAGAGTACGCGGGCCGGTGATTGTTTTGGGATGCGGTCGGTGTTGCGCGGTGAACCATACCGATTGACCGTCACTGCGGTGACCGATAGTGTGGTGTGGGAAATTACTGCGGTGGCTTTGCAACGATTTTATCTGAATTATCCCGATTTGCTCATGCACCTGCAAACGATAGATCGCTGAAGATTGGTCTGACAATGTTTGACAAAGTGAGCCTTGCGTAGTATTATAATTCCTGCGTTGAACACCGGGCCATGCCGAAGTGGCGGAATTGGCAGACGCGCTACGTTCAGGGCGTAGTGAGGGTGACCTCGTGTGGGTTCAAATCCCACCTTCGGCACCACGGTGGGGGATAGTTTAATGGTAGAACGCCTGACTCTGGATCAGGTAGTTGGGGTTCGAATCCCTGTCCCCCAGCCACTATACCGCTTAACGAAAACCCCTTCTTCACAATGGTGTGAAGAAGGGGTTGTTATTTCTATGTCTCGGTGCCGGGTAGTCGTTCCCTGCCGCCTGCCGGAGCTGCCCGACGACTCAGCGTGTCCGCCGGGCCGCGTGGTCATTCCCTGCCACCTGCCGGAGGTGAGCGGTAGAAGGCTCGATAGCGGTTGGAGCCATCGCCGGAGAGGTGTGGACGCTGTGGGTGAACCGGTGCGCGCCGGTTTATACAGATACGGCGGGCAAGCCGGCGTCTATCGCTCACATCCAATTCCGTCACGGTCGCCATCAAAGCGGTGGGGATCACCGTATGTCCGATCAACCTGGAACCGGCGGTAGGGGATGTCGCTGCAATCGAGATCGGGTGGCGGTGGTGGGATGCAGACCGTGGGATAGGCCGGGTGGCATTGTTGGCCGGTTGCCGGTGCGGCGGTTGGTCTGGAGGCCGGTGCGGCGGTGGTTCCCCATAGCCCAACGCCTTCGGCGCGGGCACGCTGTTGGGCGGCGAGGTAGGTTTCGGCGCAACGTACATCGGGCGGAAAGGTGGCGACTTGGGCGAAGCCCTGTTCAACCAACACCAGGTTAACAAACTGATCGCCGGCGAATACGTAGCGAAGCAAACGGCCATACCGGTCGCGCTCGCTGACATCGCGGGCTACCAAGAGCGGTTCTTGCTCGACAAGGCGGCGGTTGGCTTGGGTCGCTTCGTCGTACCAGGGCTGCCCTCGCTCGGGGGTGTCAACGCCAATGTAGCGGACACGCTCCTCACGACCGTTGATCCGAATATCGATGGTGTCGCCATCGATAACGCGCACGAGGGTGGCCGGTTCCCACGAGAGGTCGGCCAAACACGCAACGGCGATGGGCGGTGCCGCTGCTGTAGGTGAGGGAAGGGGGATGGACGACGCCGTGGGCGTGGGAGGCAGTGGTGTTGGGGTGATGGTGGGTCGCTTAGGTGTGGCAGATGGTGTCACGGGCACTTGGGTCGGTTCGGTGGTGACGATGGGTGAGGGTGCCGCCGCTATTTGGTTTTGGGTGGCCGCCGATCCGAATAAAAGGTTGTCGAGCAGTAATAGGACTGAAGCGAACAGGATAATGCCACCTACTACACCAAGTGTTGCGAGGATGAAGTGGGTGATGCGTCGCATGATCGTTTCCTATGACGTTGATAGATGGTAGAAGTGACACGGCGAGGAATAGTTTTTCGACGAACGAGTCACCCCTCGGCTTGATCACTATACCATTCTCAAACCATGTTCGCAGAGGACAGGCTTGACTTGTGCTGCATCAACCGGATAATCGGCGACCGGCACGACGCTGTACTATATCACATCGAGAAGTATTTGTCAATAGTCAAGCATCAACCGGATAATCGGCGACCGGCACGACGCTGTGCCGCCGGAGGGCTAATCTCCACAGGGGTACTGCCCGTGCAACGCACGGGAGTGTGCGCCGGGCGCTCACGATTCCTCGGTACATCTGCCGGTTGACCGGTACGGGAGCCGCCTGCCTCCACCAACCCCAGGTGCGATCCCCCGCGCATGAGGCGGTCTGGCGTGGTGCATCCGCACCGACGCAACCCCAACGACCGGATTACGCCGCGCAGTCGGTGAGTCGTGCCCATGCCTCAAGGATGAGGCGGCGTGTCCAGTATTCGCCGTACTGGTTGATCTCGGTGGTCTTCAACACCCGGAACGTCTCGCCGGGGAAGGTGCTGGCCGATACTCGTGCCGCATAGCCGGTCGGCTCCAGAGGGTCGGTCACCTCCTCGGTGGGGTCGAGGATGGTTGCCAACTCGTGCGGAGTGAGGTCGGCGGGATCGAGGATGTAGCGGAGCTGTTTGCGGGTGAGACCATAGCGCCGGGCGTAGTAGGCATCCAGTTCGGCGCGGAGCACGGTCCGTCGTGCGTCGTCCCAGCGGAAGGGCGGGAACGGCGCTGCGTCGGCCCAGGTGGGCGGAGTTGGATCGACGCCACCGGTGACGGCGCGGTTCACGTCCCATTGGACACGGATCGCAGCCTGCACCGGTGCAGCGGCCCCGTTCCAAACATCGGTTGCGAACGCGGCCAGATCCCACGCGGTGTAGCTGAGTTCCAGCACCCGCGGCACAATGAAGATCAGATCGGCGGTGGTGTAGGCGTCCGGTGGGAGGACGGGGAGTTGGCGGAGGATGAAGAAACCTAACGACGTTCCACCTATCTTTTGCCGAGCAACGAAATCGAACACCAGTGCGTTGAGATTGGCCATCAGACACGTGATTCGGACAGGATCGGTCCCTGACATGATCAGGGGCATTTTATTATTCACTCCCACCCACGGGACAAAACTGACGATAGCGGTACGTAGATTGGTTGCGTTGGTCACATCGCGAAACCCCAGCAGCCAGCGATGCGACCATCCGCGCACACGTGCGGCAACCTCCGCTGCCGGTACCCAGTACCACGGTTGGACGACGAAGGTCGGATCGGCGTGCTGGGCCGCGCTTGGTGTGGGGAGCTGAGTACTCGAACGCTCGGTGATGGTGGCATAGTCGCCGAAGCGATGGTCGTAGTGCCAGATCATCTTGGCTTCGTACAGCGGCAGATACTCGTCGGCGGTCGGCGTCGGCGGAAGGAACCGGTTCCCAACCAGCCGGTACCCTGACGCCATCAAGGCGGACCGGGTGCGGAAGAGGTGCGAGTCGTTGGCCATGTGGAACATACTCAAAAACCGCACGTTCCAGCCGGTGGTCAGTGCACCATCCCCCGCTTCAGGCGGGATCAGCACCGGCACTCGCTCGTAGATGGCGAGGGTGAGTGCAGCGTCAACGGTGGTGCGGAAGATGGGGAGCGTGCGGGTGGCGGGATTGACGCGGGTGATAGCCGCGGGCGTTAGCTCGTACCGCCGCAGCGGGTCATGCAGGTGGTTGGGATGGGTCGCGAAGCAGACTACCGGAAAGGCCGCTGCCGGTTCTTCCCGTCCACCGAGCAGGAGGATGCAGAACTTGTAACTGCGATGAACACCGGTAAATATCTCTTCCCGATTCGCAAAATCGAAGACTCCGGCAATCTGCCCATGCATCACCAGATCATTGAACAGATGTTTGGTCGTGTCATCAGTGGCGATCCCGGTTGGCACGATCACCCCGGCCCGACCGCTTGGGCGGAGCAGGCTGCGGATACGTTCGACAAACACGGCGTAGGTGTTGATGTCGCCGCGTCCGGCCAGCGGGTAGTGGCCGCTCTGGCGCAAAAAGCGGCCAATGCTTTCGGTGCGGTGCAGGGTGTCCCGATAGGCCTGCCAGAGGGCGGGGTTGGTCTGGGGTAGATCGGCGATCCGACGTTTGCGGGCGGCGGCGTTGGGTGCATCGGCAATCGTGCGGTCGCGGGCGGCAAAAAACTCCTGTTCTTGCAGTTTCATCCGTTCCCACGGCGGATTCGCAAGGATGACATCAAAGCCACCGCGGTCGCCAACCACATCGGGGAAGGCGAGCGGCCAATGCAGCCACGGGGTGGGAATGGTCCATTCCTGCGCTGCGGCCACGGCAGCCGGTGGTGCATGGCCGGCCATGGTCGCCCACACCGCTGCGGTCGTAATCCACGCCGTTTCTGAGGTGTCCGTCGTGCGCCGTTGAAAAAACGCCGCCGTCCACAGATCGCACGCGGTCTGGAGGGTCGTGGCACGTTGCAGCATCTGCGCAAACAGCTCCTGTTTGCGCCGGATGTCGGCGTGGGTCGTATCGGCGATGGCATCGATGCGGCGGATGAGTGCGGCCAGCGCGGAGAGGTCGGGCGACGGTGGGGCATCGAATAAGCCCAATTGCCCGGCCTGTTCGGCGGCATTCCGTTTGGCAACGGCGCGGGCCACGGTGCGCACATCGCTACTCACGGGGTCGAAGGCGCCGGCGGGAATACCGGTGGCGAGGACGGCGAGGTCGCGCACCCCGACCAGGGAATCGCCGCAGACGATGCGGTGGTCGAGGAAGGTCAGCGGTTTGCCACCGTCATGGGCTTCGATCCAAAGGGCAACGCGGGCCAACTCAACCGCGAGTGGGTTGGCATCAACGCCGTAGATACAGTGACCGATCACATCACGCACGGCGCGGCGCACCTGATCGGGTGACGGTTCATCACCATGCGCATCAAGACGGGCCACGACCCGGCCCAAGGTGCGGGCAGCGGCGAGCAAAAAATGCCCGGAGCCGCAGGCGGGATCGAGGATGCGCAGATCGAGCAGGGCGGCGCGTTTGGCGACGGGCGTTGACGCCGAGCGCAGGCGGTCAGCGATCAGCGGTGCCAAGGTTTGCTCGACAACCTCGTGCACCAATTCCGGCGGCGTGTAGTATGAGCCGGTGGTTTTCCGTTCGGAACCGGCGGTGAAGGAAAAAGTCAGACGCCGGCCATCGTCGGCGAGATCGGGGTGGTAGTCGAGCAGGCTCTATCATACCGCCGATGAAGATGCTCGGTTTACTGCAAGCGTGGCAGGTGTAAGATCAAATGTTCGAACACCAATTGTGGACTCACATTATCGCGCAACTGCTGCGCGGCGGTGATGAGGTGTTGCAAGAAGGTGAAGGCAGCGACGGGTGTGACTCGTTGGGCTACGGCATGTAACTCGGCGCGGCGGTCGATGTTGGTGATCGCTTCGTCGCAACCGGCGGCGGTGTAGATGACATCGCGCCACCAACGCTGCCACAACTCTAGCCATGCCAACACGGTCTCTTGGTCACCGGCCCGATATTCCTTGGCCCGCTGCTCGGCCCAATGCAAGCCGGCACCCACATCTTGATGAGACAGGGTGATCAATTCGGTCAGTTGGGCACGGCGCGCAGTTTGGGCATCGGGATCGGACAGTATACTGATGGCCCAACCCACACGGCCATCGCTCCATGCAGCCAGTTCGGCGGCCTGTGCAGGCGCTGCACCACGCGCTTGGAGGGCGGCTGCTACCTGCGCGCGCGGTAAGGGGCGTAAGCGCAACACCCGACAGCGCGATACAATCGTTGGGATCAATTCACTGCTGTGCGCCACCAGCAGGAGGGTGGCGTAATCAGGTGGCTCTTCGAGCGTCTTCAACATCGCATTCGCAGCTTCTTCGCTGAGACGTTCGGCGTCGTGGAGAATAAGCACCCGCCGTTGAGCTTCAAACGGACGGAGAGCCAAATCTCGTTGCCACTCACGGATGGTCGCGATCTTTAATTCCTTCTGCCGGGTCGCTTCATCAGCCTTCGCTGCGGCGGCCTGCGTTGCCATCCCGGCTACCCGCACATCGGGATGGGTACCGTGCTCGATCCGCCGGCAGGTACGGCAGTGCAAACATGGGTCACCATCCTGGCGTTCGCAGAGCAGCACCTGCGCCATACGCAACGCTAACAACGATTTACCGATACCCGACGGCCCGGCGAACAGGTATGCATGCGCTACACGCTGCGTGCGAATGTTACTGCGCAGTTGTTCAATCGCCCATTCATGCCCGTAGATATGCCACATATTCGTCTGCATCGGAGGGGTTGATGGAGGATTACTCATTGCAGAGCATACCGAACCGGCGGCAACCCACATCTGCACCCATCATATCACTTTACGAAACGCCAACACCGCATTCACCCCACCAAACCCAAACGAATTCGAGATTGCCACTTGCAAGGCTGCCGAGCGGGCGACATTCGGCACATAATCGAGATCACACGCTGGGTCGGGGTATTCAAGATTAATCGTTGGTGGTATCACACCGTGATACAACGCCAAAATAGTAGCGGCAGCCTCCACCGCGCCGGCTGCGCCGGTTAGATGCCCGATCATCGACTTGATCGAACTAATCGGTACACTGTAGGCATACTCACCAAAGACTTGCTTAATCGCCCGCGTTTCGGCAATATCGCCGGTGGGAGTGCCGGTAGCGTGGGCGTTAATGTAATCGACCTGCTGTGGCGAGATACGGGCGTGATACAAGGCTCGCTGCATCGCCAACGCAGCACCCTCACCATTGGGATCGGGGGCGGTGACGTGGTAAGCGTCCGCCGAGACGCCATACCCAATCAGCTCGGCCAAGATCGGTGCTCCGCGCCGTTGGGCACTGCTAAGCCGTTCGAGCACCAGCACAGCAGCACCTTCACCGGGAACAAAACCATCACGTAGTGCATCGAATGGGCGTGATGCTCGTGCCGGGTCATCGTTACTGCGCGTACTCAGCGCGCGCAACACACAAAACGCCCCCAAGCTCAGCGCAGTAATCGGCGCTTCGGCACCACCGGCCAACATCACCTCAGCATCACCACGTCGGATCACCGCTGCCGCTTCGCCGATGGCCTGCGCTCCGGCGGCGCAAGCGGTGCAAATAGCCGTCGTGTAGCCGCGCAAACCAAGCTGGATCGCTACCTGACTGGCAGGCATATTGGGCAGGGCCGCCGGAATAAAAAAAGGACTAATCTTCATCCCACCGCGCTGAAGCAACGTCGCTGCCGCCTGTTCAACGTCGGGCATCGAGGTGGTACCGCTCGCAATCAGCACACCCACCTCATCGCAGTACATTCGTTCTAACGGTAAGTGGGCATGTTCGACGGCCATACGCGCGGCGGCCACCGCCATCTGACTCGCCCGCGACATCCGCCGAGCCTCTTTGGCGTCCATAAACGCTTGCGGCTGAAAATCGTTAGCTTGCCCGGCAATTTGGCAAGGATAGCTGCTCGGATCAAAAAAAGTAATCCGTCCGATCGCACTGCGCCCCGCCGTTAACCCCGACCAAAATGGCTCAAGCCCCACCCCGAATGGCGATACCACACCAATACCGGTTACGACGACACGCTGATCGGGGGGCTGTTGGTCGATCACAACCGGTTGCGGCTCAACCGTCGGATCATCGGCCAATATCTCGGCCAGTAACGTCTCGATCTGTGACTCGATAGCTTCGTCCGTCACTTGCTCGCGCACCAGACCGAGCAGTTCAGACCGCAACATTGCGCGCCGATCCTGTGCTCGCGGGGTCATGCGATCCTCCATCAATCTTAACAATTCAAGACTTGAATTATACCATGCCCCACTACCTGCGAAGACATATCGTTGACACTGCTCTGTGATGGCTTACAATGAATGGCACAAGTGCGTTATGCTATCCGGGTTTATCCCGCGGAGTTATTATGACACCTGTGTTATCACAACTTATTCGTCCCGAAATTGCCGATCTCGAACCGTATACTCCAATCGTGCCATTGGAAGTATTGGCCGCTCGGCTCGGCCTGCCGGTCGAACAGATTGTCAAGCTCGATGCCAACGAAAATCCGTATGGGCCCGCCCCGGCGGCGCTGGAGGCCATCCACCGGACGGCAACGTACCACATTTATCCCGATCCTGAACAAACGGCGTTACGCAGCGCCCTCGCGAGCTATACCGGTCGCCCAATTGAGGAGATTCTCTGCGGGGCCGGCGCCGATGAGTTGATCGATTTGGTTTTGCGCCTCATCATTAATCCCGGTGATGCGATTATCGATTGTCCACCGACGTTTGGCATGTACCGATTTGATGCCGGTATCTGTGGCGGGCGGGTGATCAGCGTACCCCGTCGCGCTGATTTTAGCCTTGATTTGCCGGCTATCGAACGCGCGGCAGCGCAGGGAGCCAAAGCGATCTTCCTCACTGCCCCCAACAATCCCACCGGCAATCCGCTCCCCCGCACCGATCTCCTGCGGATCCTCGAACTACCGATCTTGGTGGTAGTCGATGAGGCGTATGTTGAGTTTGCCGAACCCGACCATGCGCCGATTGGGGCCAGCGATCTTCTCGATGATTACCCGAATCTGGTCATCTTACGAACGTTCAGCAAATGGGCCGGTCTCGCCGGATTGCGGGTCGGCTACGGTCTCTTTCCACGCTGGCTGAGTGAACAGCTCTGGAAGATTAAACAACCTTACAATGTATCGGTGGCCGCTCAAGCGGCGGCAGTCGCTTCCCTCAACACCATAACCGAGCTGCGCCGGCGCGTACAAGCTATCGTCGCCGAACGCGAACGGTTGTTTGCCCGTTTGAGTGAGGTTGCCTGCCTGACGCCCTTTCCCAGCGCAGCCAACTTTATCCTTTGTCGGGTAAACGACCGTGATGCGCGTGAACTCAAGCTTGCGCTTGAACGGCGGGGCGTGTTGGTACGTCACTACCGCACGCCACTGCTCGATGGGTATATTCGGATCAGCGTCGGGACGCCGGATCAAACCGATGCCTTGCTCGCCATCCTCGCCGAGGTGACCAATGAGTGAATCGCTCGAACGGATGCTCGCGTTTGCCCGTCGGATAGCGTATGAAGCCGGTCAGATCACGTTACGTTACTTTCAGCAAGAGGTGACCATCGAGCGGAAAGCCGATGCGTCACCGGTAACGATTGCCGACCGGGAAGCCGAACGGTATCTGCGCACCGCCATTACCGCTGCCTATCCCGATCACGCGGTACTCGGCGAAGAAGATGGCTTGACCGGCAGTGAGTATGCAACCTACCGCTGGGTGCTCGACCCTATCGACGGGACCAAGAGTTTTGTCCGCGGTGTACCGCTGTACGGTGTGTTGATCGGATTGCTCCGCGCCGGTGAGCCGGTGTTGGGTGTGATCCACATTCCCGCACTGGCCGAGACGGTCGCGGCTGCGCAAGGATTGGGGTGTGATTGGAACGGTCGCCCCTGTCGTGTCTCCAGCGTAACGGCCCTGCGTGAGAGTTTGGTCGTCGGTACGACGGCTCACGGCTACGAGCGCTACGGCAAAGCCGCTGCCTTCCGACGGATCATCGAACGGGCCGGTCTCTTTCGGACGTGGGGCGATTGCTATGGGTATGTGCTGGTTGCTACCGGGCGGGCCGAAGTGGCACTCGATCCGGTAATGAATGTCTGGGATGCCGCCGCTCTCTTCCCAATCTTGAGCGAGGCCGGTGGTACGTACACCGACTGGCAGGGCGTACCGACGATCTACAATGAGGAAGGGATCGGAAGCAACCGTCACGTCTTACCCGAATTGTTGGCGCTTATTTCTGAGGAGGAGGCATGAACGCCGATGAATATCAGCAGCTCGCGTTGCGAACGCTGGCTGCCGGACTCAGTAGGCAAGAGCGATTGACCAAGGCGGCGCTCGGCTTAACCGGTGAAGCGGGAGAAGTAGCCGATACCGTCAAAAAGCATCTCTTCCACGGTCACCCGCTCGACCGCGAGGCCATGATGAAAGAGCTAGGCGATGTGTTATGGTACGCAGCGCTGGCGTGTGATGCGCTTGATACGTCATTAAGCACGGTAATGGCAGCGAATATCGAAAAACTGCGCCGCCGTTACCCGGAGGGATTTAGTAGTGAACGAAGCCAACAGCGCAATGAGTGATGCCCGCCGGGCAACCATCGAGCGAACCACCGGCGAAACGAGTGTTACGCTCACATTGACGATTGACGGTAGTGGGCAGGCCGATATTCAGACCGGAATAGGGTTTCTCGACCACATGCTCACCCTGTGGGCCAAGCATGGTCTCTTCGACCTTACCGTTCGCGCACACGGCGATTTGCATGTGGATGAACATCACACCGCCGAAGATGTGTGTATTTGTTTGGGGCGCGCTCTTGATCAGGCGCTAGGGACACGGGCCGGGATTGTGCGTACCGCACACAGCTTTGTACCGATGGACGAAGCATTAGCCCTTGTCGCGGTTGATTTGGGTGGCCGTCCCTACTGTGTTATACAGGCCGAGTTTGCCACGCCGCGCGTTGGTCAGCTCGGCACCGACCTCATCGGTCATCTGTTCGAGAGCATTGCCTTCAACGGCCGGTTTAATCTCCATGCGCAAGTTTTGTACGGGCGTAACGACCATCACAAGATCGAGGCTCTGTTCAAAGCGTGTGGACGGGCGCTTGACGCAGCTACACGCTACGATCCAAGGCTTGGTGGTACGATTCCCAGCACAAAGGGCGTTTTATGATAGGGTTCTTAGCTGCTGCCATCCTTAGCTTCGTGCCGGCATTTATCTATGCAACGATTGCCTACTGGCTCGACCGATTTGAAAAAGAACCGCGTCGGCTTCTGTTCGGCGCTTTCTTTTGGGGAGCGTTTGTCGCAACTCTTGGCGCCATTGTCTGGACGGGCCTCGCCCAAGCCTCACTGGCGATGTTTATCGGGGAAGCATCGGCAGAGGTCGCAGGTACCACCTTGCTCGCGCCGCTGGTCGAAGAGAGTTTGAAGGGATTAGCCGTTGTTATCATCATGCTGGCATTCCCCGAAGAGTTCGACTCGCGCCTCGACGGGATGCTTTACGCAGCGATCACCGCTCTTGGCTTTGCCGCCACCGAAAACGTGCTGTATCTCTACTTTGCCGGGTACGCTGAAGGTGGGATCGGTGGCTTGATCACCCTGTTTGTGCTGCGGGTCATCTTGGGTGGTTGGGGACATGCCGTCTACACGGCGTGGATTGGTTTAGGCCTCGCAATGTCGCGCCTTCACCCCAACCGCACGGTGCGGATTATCTCACCATTTGCCGGTTGGCTGCTGGCCGTCTGTCTGCACGCTTTGCATAACACGATGGCGGTCGTGCTGGCCGGCACATTTGGATTGACCGGTCTCGGCGTGACTCTGATTGTTGATTGGGTGTCGTGGATTGTGGTGTTGGGCTTAGTACTCTGGGAAATTCGGCGCGAGCAACTGCATATTGCCGAGTACCTTGCTGAAGAGGTGAGTGTCGGTCTCATCTCGCCGGCTCACTATCATGCTGCCAAATCGTTCAGCGGTCAGCTTCGTAACCGGGTGCGTAGTGCTGCTGCACGCCGCTTCTACGAGGCCTGTGCCGAGTTGGCGCACAAAAAGCATCACTTGCTCAACGGTGTTGGGAATCGACAGAATGTGATGGCACGCATTCAACAACTACGTCGCGAAATTGCGCAATTGGCGCCGGAAGTGCCGGCGTAGCCGTAGGAGGGCACGTATAGCAACGGCTGGCTGAGCGTGGCGAAACCTCCGCTAGGCTTCCACATCCTCATGAAGCTTTGAGTTGCCCTATTCACTCAAATGCTCGGCAATCCGATGCCGAGTACGCTGGTACGCCCGGTGACACAGTTCAAGCAACAATCGCTGCTCCGCCTGAATACGCCGTCGCTCTTCGTCACAGCGGTCAGTGTGGATGATGGCTGCTTGCAATTCAGATGCTATCGCATTCAGATCGGTTAACGCCTGCTCGGCAAACGGTGGTTGCGGTTGGATGAGGCTCAGTACGGCAGTCAATCGGTGCAGACTACGCAGCAAATCCTGAGCCGTAAGCGTACCTGAACCCACCTCAGACTCAAACAGCGGCACATAGGCCTTCTTAGCGTCAGGCAGGGTTAGTACTTGCCGGCGCACACGGGTATAAAGACGCTGCGCACGTACTTCACACTCCCAACGTGCAGCCAGCGCCGACCGCCATGCCGCCAATGCCGCAGTGCTCTGCTCTTGCCGCTCTGCCAGAATTGCCTGCAAGTGCGCATGATGAGCCAGCTCCTCGTCAGCAAACGGTAACCGATGGCGAAGCTGCTGAAGGAGCGCGATGATCTGATTGAGAGATTCGATGGGAGAAGTTTGTAAGGTTATGGCTGTCACGGTAGACCTCGCACTGGTGGGAGATGGCCACTACAGTTTATCGTAGTAGATGCTTCGCTCTTCCGTCTATAGTACAACAGGTTGATTTTTGGTTAGGACTACGCTGTACCGACGGAGTCGGTTGCATCCAACTGATGAGCTACATCGTCAAAGCAGTGGCATGGCAAGATAGCATGATACAATAATGATGCTCGTGACCGGTGCGAAAGGAGAAGCAGATGGGACTGCTCAATCAAATCGGCAAAACGCTTTCACAGGTCACCGACCGCGCAAAATTCGAAGCCGAGAAATTCCAAAAAACGACGCGCTTACAGTTCGAAATTAATGAACTCCGCCGTCAAATCGATCTCAAGCTTATGGAATTGGGCCAACGCGCCTATGACTTACAGCGCGCAGGCCAGATTCATGCACCTTCGCTGGCCGAATTGAGTACGACGATTGATCAACTGCGGGCAACGCTTGTGACTCGCGAAGAAGAGCTGAAGCAGGCCCAGCGCGAGGTATACGTCGAACCAACCCCAACGACACCGCCACCAATTACGTCACCTACCGTACAATCGGTGCCGATCAGCGAAGCATCATCTCCCAAGCCGGCCACCGAATCAAAAATCTGTGGGCAGTGTGGTTTTGTGATGCCGGGTAATGCCATCTTTTGCCCAAGCTGTGGCACACGTGTGGGGTGATAGTGTGTGATCGGGCATGATCCCAGACCGCCATCACGTGATATGATCAGGCCACTATGGTGCCACTACTTACCGTTCGCGATCTTGAGATTGTGCTCGCCGCAAAGCCGATCCTTAGCGGGATTAGTTTCGAGCTTGACCATGGCGACATTCTCGGCGTGGCCGGCCTGCGTAGCGCCGGTAAGTCGGTGCTCTTGCAGACGCTGGCCGGCATCTACCCACCCACCTCCGGTGAGGTGCAGATCGAGGGGCAGCCAATGCGCTGGCGGACACCGTTAGCGCAACAGCGCGGGATTGAGTTCGTACCCCAAACGCCGGCGCTGGTCGATCTGTTACCTGTATTGGCGAACATCTTTCTTGGCCGCGAACAGAGACGGCAACGGCTCGATCAGGCAACGATGGCGCAGATTGCGTATCGGTGGCTCGAACAGTTTGGCTTGCCACACACCTTTGCCCATCAGCGTGCCGGTGATCTAACCGAAGAAGAACGGCAGCTCGTGGCCCTGATGCGAGCATTTGTCCGACCTGGGCGGTTGCTGATCCTCGATGAGGCTCTCGCTTCGATCAGCTTTGCTCGTCAGCAGACGATCCTCCACCATCTACGCGCGTTAGCAGCCAACGGCACCGGCATCATTCTCAGTAGCGATGATCTCAACCTGCTTTTTGCGATCACCAATCGGGTGTTAGTGCTTTACCAGGGGCGACAAGCGGCACTCCACCGTACCGCCGATACGACACCGCGTGAGATCGTGGAGTTGATGGTGGGTTCGGTACGCCAAGAACGGGTCACACCGTTAATTTGGGCATTTGAGAATTATTATCAGGCTCAGCAACAAGCCGAATCGTTGCGCCAACAACAACTACAACTGCGTGACAATCTTGCCGAGCAAGATTCGCTCAACCGCGAATTGGTGCGGCGGCTCCACGATCAGATGGTCGCCCTCAATCAATTAAATCAAGCGCTGCAAGAGGCAAATCACCGGCTAATTGCCGAACGGGAAGCTGAGCGCAAAGCCCTCGCTCGCGAATTGCACGATCAGGTAATTCAAGATTTGCTCAGTTTTAATTACCAACTCGAACACCTCGAAGAGGAGATCGAAGCGGCAGAAACGGCACACGAACTGCAAGTCATTCGCCGTGGGATTCGCGAAGTAGTGGGCATGTTGCGCCAAATCTGTAGCGATCTGCGTCCACCAACGCTCGACAGCCACGGCCTGGCAGCGGCGTTACGTTCGTTGGTGAGCCAATGGAGTGAGCAGACCGGGATTCAGGTGGAGTTGATCCTCGCCGAACCGCTCGAACGCTGGTCAGAGACGATTGAGCTGACAGTGTTTCGGATTGTGCAAGAGGGCCTCAACAATGTCCGCAAGCACGCCCGCGCTAGCCGGGTGGTCCTCGAAGTACGACGCACGTCGGCGGCGGGAATTATGGTACGATTGGCCGATAATGGGCGTGGAATGGCGACTCCGCCCGACTTGCAACATCTCGCCGAACAGAAGCATTTTGGCTTGATCAGCATCAGCGAGCGGGTATCGCTATTACGCGGCACGTTGCAGATTGGGCGATCGGTGTGGGGTGGATTGGAATTGCAGATCGAGATTCCCAATCCATCACCATTCCCGGCGGAAGGGGTTGGTGTGGCAGGATGAGCGTTGCCGCAAGTGTCGCCTCGGCACCGTTCCCTTGCACTCACTTGCGCCGTAGTGTATCTTCGACCACTTGCCGCACGGTAGCTGCATCAAGGTCTTTCTTATCGAGGAAGGCGAGCGCGCCGGCTTCCAGACCCAACCGACGGAACTCCCGATCGGGATAGGCACTGATTAGGATCACCCGCGTGTTGGGTGAGACGCTTTTCAGCCGGCGTAGACATTGAATCCCGTCACCATCTTGCAAGATCACATCCACGAAGACCAGATCGGGCGTGATTTGGCGGAGTAAGCGGGTCGCTTCGTGGCAATCCTCCGCCTCGTAGATCTGCGATTCGGCGCAAGCCTTACCGATCATACGCTTGAGTTGGGCACGGTAGCGCTCGTTATCGTCAATGATCATGACCGTCAGTGGGGTAGGGCTTGTTGAAGGTTCGCGGCTGAGGGCAGCTTCGTGTCCCGATTCGGCCAGTAATTCGGGATGGCGCAGCGCAAACTGGTAGGCTTCGAGCCGGCTACTGACGCGAATAGTACGATAGAGGGCAGTCAGGTGATTTTCGATGGTCTTAATGCTTAGATCCATCTCTTGGGCCATGCGACGGTTGTCGTAGCCTTGCGCGATCAGGCGTAAGAGATCACGCTGGCGTTTGGTGAGTGTGATCGGTGAGGAATGCGCTACTTGTGGTGCAGCCTGGATCAGGCGGCTGAGCAACGGGCTAGAGATCCAGTTGCCACCGGCCATAATCCGTTGGACTGCCAGTTGGAGATCGCTGAGCGGCTGGTCTTTGAGGTGGTAGCCGTTAACGCCGGCGGCAAGCATGCCCACGACGTAAGATTGATCATCGTAGGCACTGACGACTAATATCTTCATAGCCGGATAATCAGCGTGGATTTGGCGGATGGTAGCAATCGGATCAAAGTCCGGCATCGCGACATCAACCACCAATAAATCAGGGTGATGCTGGGCCAGTACGGCGAGCAGTTGTGGGCCGGTCGCCGCCTCGCCTACCACCTCGCAATCGGGTAAGGCGGCTAAGGCAGTGCGCAAACCGGCCCGCACAACGGCATGGTCATCGGCCAACACGACGCGGGTTATGCCCATCGTCCATTCCCCACCACGGTTGAACTATCGGCGTCTCACACCAAAGAGATGATGAGTATTATCGCCGAAGAAACCGCTTGGGGCAAATATTCCGGTCGGGCAGCCCCCGCCCGACCGGCGCCGATCATTACCCGGCGCGGCCACGCCGACGTGTCGATACATCGAAAATCACGGCGGCAACCAAGACTAAACCGCGCACGATGTATTGGTACGCAATATCAATACCCATCAGGTTCATCCCGCTGGTCAGCGACACATACACCAGCGCACCGATGATGGAACCGATCACATTGCCAACGCCACCCGCCGCCGACACTCCACCGATGTAGGCAGCAGCGATGGCATCAAGTTCAAACAGAGTACCGGCAGTAGTGGTTGCCGACCGTAACCGCGAGGCGAACAAAATGCCCGATAACGCTGAAAGTACACCCATCGACGCAAACACAATATAGGTGATGCGCTTGACGCTGATACCGCTCAGTTCAGCCGCCTCGGGGTTGCCACCGACCGCGTAAATATGGCGGCCCAACACGGTTTGGGTGGTGATGAAGTGATAGATCGCCACCACCACCAGCACAATCACCATCGTCCACGAGAGGCCATTGTAGCCGGCCATAATCCACGACAACAAGCCGATTAATGCTGAAATGAAGACCAGCTTGAGTACAAACATGTCGGTGGGTAAGACTTCAAAATGGTATGCCAGCTTCCTGTTGCGGGTACGAATTTCGCTGAAAATAAAGGTAACGATCGCAATGACACCAAGCAGAAGGGTGAGTGTATGGTAGCCGGGGATCAACGTAAACGGCACATCGGGGATAAAACCATTCCCAATCGCGTTGAAGCTCTCGTCTTCGATAATAATGGTACCGGTACCGGCGGTGACCAACTGCAACGCACCACGATAGATCAACCAACCGGCCAGTGAAGCGACAAACGAAGGAATCCTCAATTCCGCGACCGGCAACGCTGTCAGCAAACCGGCCAGTCCACCCAAGACCAACACCATCGGCACCACCACAATGGTCGGTAGATCCCAGAACCGCAGTGCGATTGCGGCCACCGCACCGAGAAAGCCGGCCAAAAACCCAACCGATAGATCGATGTGGCGAATGATAATCACCAGGGTCATTCCCACCGCCAACACCGCAATGTAGCCGGTCTGGTTGATCAGATTGCTGAGGTTACGCGACGAGATAAAAATACCGTTGGTGGTGATCGAAAAAATAATCATTATCACAAATAGGGCGATGAACATGCCGTATTGGCGAATATTCTGCCCCAACACCCGCCGTAGATTCTGAACAAATGTACCCTGCGTGCTCATCATCTCCTCCACACTGTGATCATCGCCAAACACCAGTGTGCCTAAGCGTGGGCAAGATTGCTCGCTCCGCTCGCAATGACAGCGGGGACTACGCTCACCCTAACCCCCTGCTGTCATTGCGAAAGCGCGCCCGCGCCCGAGAAATCTTACCGTGCGGCAGATTGCTCGCTCCGCTCGCAATGACAGCGGGGACTACGCTCACCCTAACCCCCTGCTGTCATTGCGAGGGCGCACCAGCGCCCGAGAAATCTTAACGTGCGGCAGATTGCTCGCTCCGCTCGCAATGACAGCGGGGACTACGCTCACCCTGACCCCTGCTGTCATTGTGAAAGCGCGCCCGCGCCCGAGAAATCTTAACGTGCGGCAGATTGCTCGCTCCGCTCGCAATGACAGCGGGGACTGCGCTCACCCTGACCCCTGCTGTCATTTCGAGGGCGCACCAGCGCCCGAGAAATCTTAACGTGCGGCAGATTGCTCGCTCCGCTCGCAATGACAGCGGGGACTGCGCTCACCCTGACCCCTGCTGTCATTTCGAGGGCGCACCAGCGCCCGAGAAATCTTAACGTGTGGCAGATTGCTCGCTCCGCTCGCAATGACAGATGGCATTGCACCCGCCCTGACAGCCTCCGTTCGGTAATCATTTGCTAAACACCAGTGTGCCGACTATGAGCGGCGCACGGTGCGCTTCGTAACATTAGTAATCTACTGCCAACGCCATAATCTTCTCTTGGGTCGCCTCGACAATCGGCAGCTCACCTTTGATACGCCCACCGGACACGACGTAGACGCGATCACTCATTCCCAACACTTCGGGCAATTCCGACGAGATCATCAGAATGCTCATCCCTTCGCTCACCAGTTGGTTCATCAACTGATAAATCTCGTATTTCGCCCCGACATCAATACCACGGGTCGGTTCATCGAGGATCAGAAGATCGGGTCGAACAAACAGCCATTTACCGAGACATACTTTCTGTTGATTGCCACCACTCAAATTCGCTACTTGCTGCTCAATGGTTGGTGTTTTGATATTGAGCGATTTGCGATAGTTTTCGGCGATCTGAATCTCGGCATTGCGGTCGATCACGCCATTAGTTGCCAATGCCCGCAAGTTGGCCAGCGTGATATTCTGACGCACATCCTGGATCAACACGAGACCTTTCGCCTTCCGATCCTCTGAGACATACGCCATCCCGGCGGCAATTGCTTCACGCGGGTGGTGGAACAGCCGTTTGCGCCCCTTGAGCCACAATTCGCCACTTAAGCGGTAGCCCGGCGCATTCCCAAAGATACTGAGCGCGAGTTCGGTCCGACCGGCACCCATTAGCCCGGCTAAACCAACGATCTCACCTTTACGCACCTGTATATTGACATCACGGAGTAGATAGCGACCGACGTCAGGTGAGAAGACCGACCAATTGCGCAGTTCCAGCACCACCTCGTGACCAGGCTGATGGGTACGCGGGGGGTAGATGTTGGTAATTTCACGACCAACCATATTGCGAATTAAGGTCTGCTCGTTCACCTCACCTTTGTGGGCATCGAGTGTGCAGACCGTCTTCCCATCGCGTAGCACCGTCACCGTATCCGCGACCGATAACACCTCTTTCAATTTGTGCGAAATGAGAATACAGGTCACGCCGTTATCGCGCAATTCACGTAACAGATTCAATAAATTCTCACTATCATCTTCGTTGAGCGCAGCGGTTGGCTCATCGAGGATCAGAATCTTGACTTCCCGGCTTAGTGCTTTCGCAATTTCGACCAGTTGCTGCTTTCCTACACCGAGATCGCGGATTTTTGCTGCCGGATTCACATTGAGGCGGACTTTACGCAACATTCCATCGGCACGGCGGATGGTTTCGTTCCAGTCAATGATCCCGTTGCGACTAATTTCGTGGCCGAGAAAGATATTTTCGTAGACGGTTAATTCCGGTACCAGAGCCAATTCTTGATAGATGATACCAATCCCTACCCGTTCGCTATCAGCAATGCCGGTAAAGCGTTGAGGTTGACCGTTGATCAGAATTTCACCGCTGTAAGTACCATACGGATAAACACCGCTAAGTACCTTCATGAGAGTGGATTTACCGGCGCCATTCTCCCCGACGAGACAGTGGATTTCGCCGCGCTTGACACTAAACGTCACGTTGTCAAGCGCACGTACACCGGGGAACTCTTTGGTGATGTGGCGCATTTCGAGAATAGGGGTTTCCATACACGCACCGCTTCAGTGGATGAACCGCTGATTTTGGGGAAAGGGTGGCGGCCCGAGACGGATGAGACCGCACGACCCCTTCCTTATTACATCACGACAGCCTTACGGGAGATTAGTGAAATCGCTGGCACTATAATAACCGGAGTCAATAAGAGCGGCGCGCACGTTGTCACGGGTGACGGTCACCACCGGCGATTGAATGGCCGGCACGTCCTTCTTGCCGTTGTTGTAGGAGCCACGCGCCTCAGGCTGCTTGTTTTCAAGCAGGGCCACAGCAGCACTGATCGCATCTTTGACCAGCGTGCGCACGTCTTTGAAGACGGTCATTGACTGGCGACCATCGATGATGTACTGCACTGAAGCCTTCTCGGCATCTTGGCCGGTGACGAAGTATTTGGTTACGTCCTTGTCGGCGGCGAAGGCATCGGCAATCGCACGCGCAGTACCGTCATTAGGTGCGAGAATGTAGACTGTACCTTTATCGGCGGCGGTTGCAGCGGTCAGATTAGCCTCGGCAAGGTTCTTGGCGGTGTTGAAGTCCCAGTTGGTCGTAATTTGACCGATGATCTTCGCCATCTCGTCGCGGGTGAGGTCGAGCTTGTTCTGGAGTGCAACTGCCTCGCTCGAGTTCTTGATCACGAAGGTACCATCGGCGATCTTGGGCTGGAGCACCTTCCATGCTCCCTCGAAGAAGAGGAAGGCATTGTTATCAGAGGCTGCACCGGCGTACAGGTAGAGCGGGTTGCCGCTGCCACTCGCGTTATCGACCAGATACTGGGCCTGCTGGGCGCCCACGGCAATGCTGTCGAAGGTAACGTAATAGTCAACAGCATCGGTCTCACGAATGAGACGGTCGTAGGAAATAACCTTAACACCGGCAGCCTTAGCCGCTTCGGCAGCCGCCGCCGCAGCCGTACCATCGTGCGGGCAGATGATCAGTACCTTGATGCCTTTGGCAATCAGGGCCTCAACATTCTCTTTTTCTTTGGCCGATGAGCCTTGGCTGAACAGGATTTCAACCTGATAGCCGGCCTGTTGCAGCGCTTCGCGGAAGCGGGTCTCGTCTTGAATCCAGCGGGGTTCATCTTTAGTGGGAAGGACGATCCCAACCGCAAGCTGCTGGCTGCTGCCACCGGTGCTACTACCGGTACTGCCACCACTACTGCTGCCACCACTACTGCTGCCACCACTACTGCTGCCACCGGTACTGCCACCACCACATGCGCTCACCATGAACGCAAATACCGTCATCAACGACAGAACGAACCACAGAATTTTCTTCGACGACATGACAGAGTCCTCCTTGAACATAAACCAACGTCACTGTTGCGGATATACCTGGACGCCAAATACCTTTGTTGCCGGGTACACCTCCATGTGTGCGAAGTAATCGGTCTGATCCTGATATATGCATTGAAGCACAGTGACGCCGGCTTGCCCATACCGACAACCCTGAATGCGCATAGGGTGTTCCTCCTAGAGCATCATTAGGGAGATTCCCCTAAATCGACGATCTGGGTTTGTTCAGCCGGCTAACACCATATTAGGCGTGGTACACTAGATACATCACCCTAGAAAGCAAGACGGAGTTGGGGTATGATGCCGTTGGTACGCACCAAACTGCAACCACCGGAAGCAAGTCCGTCGCTGTTAGCCCGTCCTCGCCTGTACGAACGGTTGCGGTACGCCTTACACAGTCGGGTTGTTCTGATCACCGCACCGGACGGTTACGGCAAAACCTCGCTGCTCACCGTATGGATCGGTGAGTCCCGCAAGGAATGGCCGCAGATTGCGTGGTTGACCCTCGATGCCGCCGATAATGATCTACGCCGGTTGTTCGTGTATTTGGTGGAAGCATTACCTCACTTGCCACCGACGCGACGGGCACAGCTTCAAGCGTGGCGCGAAACCGAAGTTGGTCTGGATGCGGAACAGTGGTGCACCGAGTTGCTGAACGATCTCGCCGAAATAGGCGATGCAACGATCATTGTTTTCGACGACTATCACACGATCACCGATAACCAGATCCATCACGCAATAACTTTTCTCGTCGAACATCTCCCCCAACGCTGCCGATTGATCATCGCCACTCGTAGTGATCCACCGTTGCCACTTGCACGCTGGCGAGCACGAGGGCAGTTAGCCGAACTGCGCAGTTTTGATCTGGCCTTTACCCCTGAAGAAGCGGCGGCGTTTTTGCTTGAAGAAATGGAGTTGCCCCTCGAACGGGAACACATTGTTGCGCTGCTGGAGAGTACCGAGGGCTGGCCGGCCGGTCTTCATTTAGCGGCGCTGGCTTTACGCCATCATTCGCACCAAGGTAAACCGGTTGATACCATTATTTCCGGTAATCGTTACTTGGTTGATTACCTGATCGAAGATGTCTTTAACCAACAACCATCCCACATCCAATAATTTTTGTTGCAAACGTCGATCCTTGACCGGCTGTGCGGACCGTTGTGTGATACGGTGATCAGCATCAATGAAAGAGGAAGTAATGAACAGAGCCACAGTTCGTACAGCCAGTTGATCTTGGCCGAACTTGAACGCAACAACCTGTTTCTCTTCCCGCTCGATACTGAGCGTAATTGGTACCGTTATCATCATCTCTTCGCCGATGTGCTGCGTGAACGGCTCGAAACCGGGAGTAGCCCAGACCACATCGCCCTACTTCACCAGCGGACCAGCGCATGGTTTGCTGCCCATGGTATATTGCCGCTTGCCATCAACCATGCCTTACGCGCACAGGCGTTTGATGACGTAGTCGCAATGATTGAACCGATTGGCTTGGCGGTGGTGTCACAGGTGGGTGAAACCACGCTGCGCCGCTGGTTGCTGCAAATCCCCGATACGGCCTTCGAGCAACATCCGCGTTTAGCCCTGTTACGTGCATGGCTGGCGACTACCGACTATCAGATGGAAGATGCCGCGTATTGGATCGCCGTGGCTGAGCGAGCATTGGCCAGGGTCGCGAGTGGAACTGCGACGCCGTTTGGGCCAATTGCGAATCTGCGCGGCGAATTGAGCGCAGTGCACGTCCGACTGGCTGTATTACGCGGTGATAACGACCAGGTGCTGCAAGAGGGGCGACAAGCGTTGGCATGGTTGCAAACCGATAATCAAGCCCTACGGATGCGAATTGCTAAAGATTTGGGATATACATACTTCGCTCAAGGCGATCTGGTGCGTGCCGAGCAAGCGTTTAGTGAGGCAATTGTCAATGGATTCAATGCCGGCTTGCCTTATATCTCGGCGATGGCTACCAGCGATGATGCGTATACGAAAACGCTGCGCGGTTCGATCGGCACTGCTATTCAGACGTGTCGCGAGACCATTAACCACATGCTGCAACGCAACCGCGATCGCGCATCACCCGGTATCGGGTTGCCTTTTCTGGCGATTGCCGACCTGCACGGTGTGCGTCATGAGTTTGCCGGAGCATTGCCGGCATTGGCCGAAGCCGAGAGTTCGATCAAGCCGGGGAACACAACGAGCTATTTGTGTCTGTTGATCGTGACGGCACGGATCAATCGGGCACGAGGCGATGTGGCCGGTGCATTACGTGTTGTGCGGCAGGCCCGCTTTCTGGCCCGTCAACGTAAGATTGATTGGGTGCTAGCGGTGTTGAACGGTTTCGAGGCTCAATTGGCACTAGAACAGGGTGATCTCGTGACCGCCGAGCATCTGCTCGAAGCACAACTGCACCCGCCGGTTGAGTTTCGGATGATACCGATCGCCGCTTTCTACGCGCGCGAACATATTACCCGCACCCAGTACGAATGGCGATTGGCGCGGGCCCACGCTGCCAGCAATAGCACTGAACTCCATGCCCTGGCCGCAGCATTGGCCGCGCCGATGCAAGGTGAGATCTGGCAAATGCTAGCTCCGCTTGATGCCTCTCTGCTGCGCGGGCTGGCCCTCCTTGCTGTCGGTGAAGATGTGACCGACATAATCTTGACCGCACTTGATTTGGCGACGGTTGAACGAATCGTTACACCGTTTGTGCAAGCCGGTGCATCGCTCCGCATGATATTGCACCAACTGAGTGCGCGCCAACGCTTACCCGCCTATGGTGAATACATCCTTTCCCGCTTAGACCAAGATGAACCTTTGCCGGTGAGTATGCCGATAACACCGGCACCGTCAACCCTACCCGAACCACTGAGCCAGCGTGAGATCGAGGTCTTACGCCTGATGGCCGAGGGCCGCAGCAATCATGAGATTGCGGCAAGTTTGGTGATCGCGGTGAGTACGGTGAAATCGCATATCAACAATATCTTTAACAAACTAGGGGTCGCCTCACGCACGCAAGCGGTGGCACGTGGGCGACGGTTGGGGTTGATTCCGTAACGACCTTAGCGCCACATAATCTCGATCACATCACGTAACATCGCTTGACACGTGCCCAAAGGCCCGTCTTCAAGACTGCTGATCGTTGAACGACCGGCGGTATCGGTATATATCACAAATCCCATCTCACCCTGCGCTAAGCGGGCGAGTGGATGTTCGCGACCAAGGACGGTTGGGGCAACGGACATGGCGTAACGACCATCGGGCTGACGCTCGGCCAGCGCTACTAACGACACCCGACCACCGGCGCCCCAAGCTGCTGCCAGCTCTGCCATCGTCACCTCACGAATCCCGCGCACCGTTACATCGGCTAGGGTTGTTGGCTGCCTGAGCACCGCGTTGGCAAAGATCACCAGCTTGTTGGCAGCATCCCAGCCATCAACGTCAAGTGCTGGGTCCGGTTCGACGATCCCCTGTCGTTGGGCTTCGGCCAGAGCGCCGGCAAAATCGGCGCCGGCGGCCATCTGTTCGAGGATAACTTGCGTGGTGCTGTTTACAACCAACTCGGCCCGTTCAATCTGCGCACCGGCCAGATCACGGCGACCGAAGTTGATGGTTGGTAGCGCGCCACCTACGGCGCCGGAGAAGCGTAGCGCCGGACGCGGACTGCGCGGTGAAAGATCATCGGCCCAATCGCTCAGGGCTGCCAATTCGGCAAAGGCGAGTACCAACGGTCCCTTACTGGCAAGCACTGCCGGCTTCCCACGACGTAACGCGGCCCGCACGATATCGAGCGCAGGCTGACCGTCGCGGAGGTTCGTAGGTGTAGCTTCTAGTAACAGATCATACGCAGCCGTTGCAGCGAGCGCAACCACATCCAGATCGGGACGAAAGGCTGATAATGTGCGTACCCCTAATCCCTGCCGTTTCGCCGCAACAACCGCCGATAGATCAAGCCCGGCCGGATCGAGGGCTACCCCCGTAGAGTCGGCTGCTCCTACGATGCGCAGGGTAAAACCGTATCGGTGCAATAACCGATCAGGATCACGAGCTAGCAACTCAAGCAGGGTTCGCCCAATGTTACCCAAACCGGTAACGATGGTGTTTACGATAACCATAACAACTCCTAGGCAACAGTACGGTAGGCGTGTATAATATAAATCTATATTCTATCTGTTCTAGCGGTGAGGTACTTCACATCATAACGAAGTTCCATTACTCATCTAAGGTCGCCTGTCATGAAACAGTGCCCGGTTCCATGCCCATTTGTCGCTGCCCATAATAGCGATCTCGTGATGATCCGTCAGCATTTGATCGAAGGCTATCAATGTCGCGATGCATGGCTGGCACTGAGCAAACTCGTGCAGAATCCACGGCAGCGCAAAGATTGTCTTGAACGCGCTGCGGTCCTCGATCCAGACAACGAAGAACTCGTTATTGCCTATTTGGAATCGCGACTCGCCCTGGATCCGTCTGACGCATTTGCCCAACAACGCTTGAACGAAATCCACACCAAACGCTTGCTGAGCGATGTAAAAACGTCTTATTTCCACGAACAGCCCAAACCACGACTGATCGGCGATATTTTGGTCTCGATTGGTGCGATTAGTGAAGCTGAACTACACGAAGCGTTGACTGAGCAACGACGGACAAGTTTGCTGAAATCCGATCGACGGCTGGGCCAGTTACTTTTGAAGCGCGGATTAATCACTCCGGCAAAGCTGGCCAAGGCCTTGATCATCCAACAACAAGAGCGCAGTCGAGCACGCACTGCACCGCAGGTGTTGGGTGAGTATCTCGTTGAGAAAGGTTACATTACCGCAGCCCAATTGGAAGATGTGTTGGCCGAGCAGATTAGGCTTGATATGCAAGGCAAACGGTTAAGTATCGGTCAACTCCTCGTGCGGATGAACCTGATGTCGAAAGAAAAAGTTGATCAGGCTGCCCGCGAATACGAGCGGCTCTTCTGGTCACAGTTTAATGCGTAAATCGAGCGTTGCACCGTGTTGATCGACGAACACGTAGGCGTGCTACAATAAGCGGGCTTGCATAGTGTGTTGACGTTGATCATCGAACACGGTTGGTCATGATTGCCGGCAAACTCACTTCCTCGCGCACAACGATCTGGCTGGCAGCGATTTGGCTGGCGGCAATGATTAGCATAGCCGTACCGGGATTGCTTTGGTGGCTGCCGTGGTCATTCTTCCGCACTCCATTAGTTGTGATCAGCGGCGGGATGCTGTTTACCCTACCGGGGTTAGCCCTCTTACGTTGGCTCCACCCTAGCCCGTTGCCCTGGTTTGAACGCCTGGCATACGCGGCAAGTCTGAGTTGCACGGTCCTTCCTCTCATCCTCCTGTTCAGTGAACCTATCGGCTGGCGCTGGAATGGACTGTCTGCCTGGTTGGTTATCGGTGGCTGTGCAGTACTGGCCTTGTGGCCGCAGACATCGGCGATACGCCGAATCGCTCCTGCTTCAGGCAATTGGCGACAAGCTGCTCTACCAATTCAACCACGCCACCACTTGATCGGATGGGTGTTGATCTTGCTAACCGGTGCAGCCTGTGCGGTACGCTTGTTTCTTGTGCGTGATGTGCCGCTGGGGTTTTACGGTGATTCGTATCATCATACGGTGATCACCCAGCTCCTTATCGACCACGGTGGCCTGTTCCGATCATGGGAACCTTATGCTCCTGCCGTCACCTTCACCTATCACTATGCGTTTCACACGATAGGTGCTTGGTGGCATTGGCTCGCCGGTATCCCGGCAACCCAAGCAGTGATCTGGGTAGGGCAGGTGATGAACGGCTTGTCAGTACCGTTGATGTATTTGTTGACTGCACAACTTACCAATTCGCGTCTGACCGGTGTATGGGCTGCGGTGATCGTGGGCTTTGTGAGTGTGTATCCGGCTTATTACGTCAATTGGGGACGCTACACGCAGTTAGCCGGACAGACGGTCTTGCCGGCGGCAGGGATAGCGTGGATGACGTTGATCGACAGCGCTTTGCAGCCGCAACGGTCATGGCGTTCCCTGGTCAGGCCGCTGGTGCTGGTCATCATCGCCAGTGCTGGCTTGGTGGTCAGTCACTACCGGGTCGCGATCCTTGCGATCTGCCTGCTGGTAGCCTACACGGTAACGGTGCTCGTGACGGCTTGGCCAATCGAACGTCGAGCATTGATCCGCTTCCTGACGGTAGGAGCCATCGGTGCTATCGGCACACTGCTGCTGGCATTGCCTTGGCTATGGCGAGTACGAGAGGGGCAGATCACGCGACTGACTACGAACCTCGTCCTCAACAATAGTGAAGCCAGTAATCCTTTTTCACTCGAAACCGTCGGGGCAGCATTTCAGCATGGTCTCTTCCCTTTGGCCGCGTTGGGCTTGGGTAGTCTGCTCTGGCGACGGCAGCTCGGTGGGATCGTGCTCGCGCTCTGGGCCTATTTAGCATGGATGGTCGCGAACCCGCAATTGATCGGCCTGAACGGGCAGGGTTTGATCTCCACCTTTACCGTCTTGATCGGGG
Organism: Chloroflexus sp.; assembly: GCF_049970315.1. Lineage (GTDB taxonomy): Bacteria > Chloroflexota > Chloroflexia > Chloroflexales > Chloroflexaceae > Chloroflexus. Next base: position 120,368 of record NZ_JBMFNE010000008.1, on the reverse strand, counting down.
CCTACCTGGTGATTGCACCGGCTGCCGGTGCGGGTATCGTGGCGCTGTTCAGGCTAATCGCACGCCTGATGATCACCCTGCCTCGTCACGCTGCAACTGCACTCGTTGCCATCCACTTGGGGAGTGGTATCCTCGTTGTCGGGTGGGGATCGTATTTTCAGGCGACGATCCTCGATCCGGCCTACCAACTTGCTACCCCTGCCGATCTGAAAGCCGCAGCATGGATTCGTGATCATCTCCCACCAGATGCAGCGATTTTCGTCAACGGGTTTGCAGCCTACGGCGGCTATGTTTACGCCGGTAACGATGGAGGCTGGTGGTTGACCTTTCTGACCGGACGGCGAACGAATCTGTTGCCGATGGCCGTCGGCTTTGAGGCAACCAACCCGCCGAATCTGTTGCAGATCATCCGTGAACAGCATCAAGCGATACAACAATACCCAATTGGTAGTGCAGAAGCGGCAGCAGCACTGCGTTCACTTGGTTTTGCGTATCTGTACAATGGCCCGGCGGCTAATCCGCCTGACGAATATCTCGATCCGGCGCAAATTGACGCCACACCGTTGTATGAGCTTATCTACCGCCAAGACGGCGTGAGTATTTGGAGAATTCGCTAGTGCGTCTTGCAGTTGTTGGTCCGACGTACCCTTTTCGTGGTGGGATTGCGCAGTATACGACGTTGCTGGTACGCTATTTGCGTGCAGCCGGTCACACCACATTCTTCTATTCCTTTACTCGTCAGTATCCGGCATGGCTCTTCCCTGGCCGGAGTGACCGTGATCCAAGCTCGAACCCGTTGCGTGTGGAGTGTGAGTACATTCTCGATCCAATAAACCCGCTCACGTGGTGGCGGTTAGTGCGGCGCGTGCGGGTCGATCGGCCCGATCTGCTGTTGCTGCAATGGTGGGTTCCTTATTGGACACCGAGCCTCACGGTGATTTCCAGTCTGCTCAAACGCCCACCACCCACGAACATTGCTATCATTTGCCACAACGTCTTACCCCATGATGGTGGTGGCGTCATTGACCGTCGTTTGACATCCACCGTCTTGCGGCGTGCCGACGCGCTCATTGTCCATAGCGATCCCGATTACTATCGGGCACGAGCATTGGCACCGGATGTCCGGATCGTCAAGGCCTTCCTTCCAACATACGAGCCGATCTTGACCGAGACACCGACGGCAACCATCGCACACTTGCGCACACAATGGGGCATCCCCGAGCAACGACGAGTATTGCTCTTTTTTGGCTTTGTGCGACCATACAAAGGTCTTGAATATTTAATCCAAGCACTGGCCAAAGTATGTCAACATCTTGATGTCCATTTGGTAGTCGTTGGGGAGATTTGGGGATCGTTAGCCTATTATCAGCGCTATGCCGCAGAGTTTGATGTTGCGCAGTATATTACCTTCGTGAATCGCTACGTGGTAAATGAAGAGATTCCTGCGATCTTCGCCACGGCTGATGTAGTAGTTTTACCTTATATTTCCGCAACTCAGAGCGCTGTCGTGCAGTTAGCGTTCGGTGCGAGCAAACCGGTCATCACTACCCATGTCGGTGGGTTGCCTGAGGTTGTGCAAGATGAGGTAAACGGCTTGATCGTGCCACCGCAAGATGCCAATGCGCTGGCTGGGGCGATTATTCGCTATTTCCAAGAGGATTTAGGGCCGCGCTTTACGGCGAATCTACAAACAGCGGCTGCCGAACGAGCCGAGTCGTGGCCGCGGTTGGTTCAGATTATCGCCAATCTCGCGCGTGAGTTGCAGGGAACAACCTAGCATGCGGATCGTGTTTCTCCTCCCAATGGGTATTGACCGACCGTCGGGCCGGCGGTATTTCAATATCGCGCGCGGTCTGGTTCGGCGTGGGTGGCACGTGCGTCTGTTGGCCCTGCATCCCGATTTCGCTACCTGCCATCAACGTCGCTTCGTCGCCGATGGGGTCGAGGTCTGGTATGTGGGCCAGATGCATGCCCGCAAAACTGGCAACACCACGGTGCGTTTCAGCCCGCTCGCCTTGCTGTGGGTGGTGATCCGTTCAACGTTAGGTCTGATCTGGGGAGTACTCTGTTCGCCGGCAGATTACTACCATCTGGGCAAACCGCAACCGATTAATGGCATGGCGGCAATCATTGCGGTATGCCTGTTGCGCCGAAAATCCTTTTTTGTTGATTGTGACGACGATGAAGTGACTGCCAATCGTGTAACTGCCGGTTGGCAACGGGCGATGTTTGCCTTCTGGCAATGGCTCCTACCACGCCTGGCTGTTGGCATCACCGTCAATACGCACTATCTCGCCGCCCAACTGGGACAACCCGGCAAACCATGCGTTATCGTTCCCAACGGGGTAGCCATCGCGCAATTCACCGTGCCACCGGACTCAATCCGCACAGCTCTTGCGCACGCGCTGGGCCTTGACGAAGGACCGGTCATCGCTTACGTTGGTACGGTTGCCCTGCACAACCATCCCGTTGATCTGTTGATTGCGGCATTCGCGCAGGTCGTAACGCAACATCCAACCGCACGTCTCCTCATCATCGGTGGCGGTGAGGATTTGGCTGCCGTGCAAGCGAATGTTGCGCGCCAACCGTGGCACGACCGCGTCATATTCACCGGATACGTACCACACACAACGGTGCGCGGGTTACTTGCCCTCGCCGATCTGAGTGTTGATCCGGTCTACGATGACGCCGTCGCCCGCGCACGTTCACCACTCAAGCTGATCGAGAGTTTGGCATTAGGTGTACCGGTCATCACCGGTGATGTCGGTGATCGGGCTGAGATGCTTGACTTCGGTGCTGCGGGGATAGTAGTGCGACCCGGTGATGCACAAGCGCTGGCCACAGCCATCAATGAATTGCTTGCCGACCCAGTACGGCGCATGGCGATGGCGTCAGCAGCAGTCGCACAGGCCCGACGATATGACTGGGATCGGTTAGCCGAGCAGTGGATCAGGGTCTACCATTCTCATCCTACTGACCGGGAATGAAGATGACGTACAAGGCGCGATACTCGCTCAATGTACCTTGTGCATGGCTATCGCCCACGAAATAGACGTTTTGACCGAGCAAGACGGCATCGGGAAATACTTGCGCGTCTGCCGGCAACGACACCTTACTCCATGCATCGGCAGCGATGTCATATGAGAGACTTTCGCGGCGTTCGCTATCGAAGACTAACAAGGCGTTAGAGAGACCAATCACTGCCGGGCGAGCGATCGCCTGCGGCAACGGGGCAATGACCATCCAACGCCGACTCGGACTGTTCGGTGGTTCGAGCCATGCACTCTCGCGCAATGGGCCGTTGCTCCCCTCACCACCGATCAGGTACAGTCGCCCATCGGCAATGGTTACACCGGCGTATTGCCGTGGCTGTGGTAACGACGGCCCCGTCTCCCAACGGTCGAGTACCGGATCGTAGATAAAGACTTCAGCCCGAATCGTCGTGCCATCCCAACCGCCAATGAGGTACAATTGACCTTCCCACGCAACCAGGGCGTAGCGGCTCCGCGGTGCGGGTAAGGGCGCACCGCTGTACCAACGCTGTTCGCGCGGATCGTAGATCTCGAGCCGGTCACTGACCGTCCCATTCTCGTCTTCACCACCGGGTACAAAGATTTGACCACGGAGGGTGATGGCGCGGGCATAGCTCACTGCGGTTGGCTTGTCGGTGAGAGTTACCCAACGATTGGTATCGGGATCGTAGCGATCGACGGTGGCGACAACGGTATTGTTGCGTATGCCACCAATAACATAGAGTCGTCGCTCGAGATCGTAACCGGCAAGCGCAAAATGATCGCGTGGCTCGTCGAGTGGCTGGCGAATAAACCAACGTTGAGTGGAATCGATAAGAACGGACGTGGTCGAAACGACGGGTACCGGTGGATTAGCCGCTAAGCGCGTATTCACGAAAAATGTGATGCTAGCTATGACGATCACGACCACTAATCCAATCGGCCAAAACCACCTGTGCATAGCCTGAGATTGTGGTTGAGTAGATGCGGTCAATTCAGGCGCCGGTAGAGGGATTGGAACCGGCTCGGCACGCACAGGCGACGCCTCGGTCACCGATGGTTTGGTGATGAGCGGTTCAGGTTCAGCAGTGGTCGGAGCAGAGACCGGCTCGGTCGTGACTGGCTCTGCTCCTTCGGCACACACGGACGACACCTCGGTCGCCGATGGTTTGGTGATGAGCGGTTCAGGTTCGGCAGCGATCGGTGCAGAGACCGGCTCGGTAGTGACCGGCTCCTCTCCAGTAGCCAATGTCTCATCGTTGATCACGGTTCCTGTCTCGCCAACGGTTACAATCCCATTCCGAATAGCATACACTGTGGCCTCAGTCCGCGACTCAACGCCGATCTTGGCAAAGATATTCCGCAGATGCACCTTGACCGTATTGACACTAATATTTAAGGCAACTGCGATCTGCTGATTGGTAGCACCGGTAGCGACGAGGCGCAAGATTTCACGCTCTCGTTCGCTGATAGGGCTTTCGTTCGTCATAATCTTGCACGCTACTTCGGTTGACATTTTGCGTTGATCATAGCACATACTTGATGTATCGGCGTGACCAAACGCCCGACGGAGAGAATATTGAGCACAACTGTGGGCAAAGCATTACGCTGACAGCAGGCAAAAACTTCTCGTATAATTAGGTATTGCCACTCTTAACGTGCAAGGTTCATTCTGGTATGATTGTACGACGGTCGCGTTTTGCTCTGCTGCTGTACTGCTTAACCGTCTTGTTGGTCGTACAGATCGGTGTGCCCGCACAAACCTTAGCCCAAGCCCAAATTGAGTTGGAAGTATTCACCCCGTTTGGCGGTCAATACGTGGTTGGCGAATGGCTACCCATCCGCGCGACGCTACGTAATCAAGGCCCTACGGTGACGGTCACGTTAACCGCTTCACTCATCGATGAGCCGACACAGTATGTACGCACATTCCGTATCGCCGCCGATACCGAGCAGGTCGTCTGGCTGTATGTGTTTATTGCCCGACCGCTGCGCGCAATTACCGTTATTCTTTCCACCAATACCGGAGTTGTCGCCCAACAAGACATCTTGCTCCTCTTGCGACCGGTCGAACGGATGCGGGCTGTGATCGGGCCTTCACCGGTGAATAGCGATCTATTTGCTACCGATAGTTTGACCGTCGACGATCTGCCCGATCATCCACTTGGCTTGAGTACTCTGAGCGTATTAGCGCTGTTTGCATTGAGCGAGCCACTGACGGCAAGTCAACAAAGTGCTTTGCTAGTATGGGTTGCCAACGGCGGTCACCTCATCGTCGGCGGTGGGGTGAGCGCCGTGGATCTGCTGGCTGCATTGCCACCTGCGTTACAAGCTGCTCAGATCGAAGGTGTAACGGTCATTGACAACCAACCAATCGCCGAGTACGGCAAGCTGGAGCTAACAACACGGTTGATCGGCTTGAAGTTGGCGCCGGTAGTCGGTGCGCAAGCAATCGGTGATCCCAACGCACCGCCATGGATCGAATATCCGATAGGGCGTGGGCGTGTTACTCAATTGGCCTTCGCTCCCGAACAATTGGCCGATTGGCCCGGTCGTGAACTATTTTGGAGTACGTTAGCGCAACCGACTTTGTTGCTACCAACCGCTCTTGGCACGACTGCGCAGATTGCTACCGTCCAGGAACAACGTCTTCTGCCGGTGCTGAGCGAGCTACCGACGCTTGACCTGCCAGCCTTCGCTCAAGCGCTGACCGCGCTGACGTGGTACGCTTTAGCACTTACCGGCATACTCATGATCGGTTGGTGGCGACGAAAGGTGGTACCGGCAGCCGTCTTGGCATTATTTGCTATGATAAGCAGCACCGTAGGCGTGTGGTGGGCGATTGCAAATGCCTCCCCTACGCACGCCGCCATCCGTTTGACGTGGATCGAAGTTCTCGATCCAGCACAAGCTCAAGCCCAGACGGCAATCGTGATGCTGTCGGCAATGCCCCGCATAGAGAACATCGAGTTTGCCTACCCAACCATGATTCGCCCGCTCTCAGGAGTGGCGAGTCACCTCGAAGGGATGAATGGGAGCGAAAGGGACCTGCCGCAATTGACCACACAGATGGCGGTCAAGCTCAAACCATGGCAAGCCCAAGGGTTATGGGCAACTGCGTTGTTGCCGGCGCCGGCGATACGGGCGATATTTACTGTCGATCAGGGTCGGCTACGGGTTGATGTGCAAAACGATAGCCCGTATACCCTGCGCGACACCTATTTCGTCTACGGTGATCATCTGCTCTTCTTCGGCACCCTGCGCCCCGGTGCGCGTTCGGTCGCGCGCTGGCCACTCGGTCTCCCGATAACGAGTACCGGTGATTCGCTTGGGCAATTGATCATACAAGACTTGCAGAATAACGGTTTGCTTACCGGTCCAAATGTCGAACAGATTGCTCGTATCCGTGGCTCCCTTATCGATGCGGTCATCGCGACGCTCCCAAATCGGTTCGATCCGGGGCCGTTTATGTTGGCATGGCTCAATCGTGATCCGTTGGCCGGAGAAAAGTTCACGGTTGAGCTCAGCGAGACGCTGTTGGTGCTACGTCCACCCATTAGCGGTCAAGGCGAGCTTAATCTTCCCGCCGGTTGGTTGCGTCTTGATGTAACCGATCCAACGACGAAACGCTGTCTCAACGATCGAGGAATACAACTGAGCGGCAGCACAGCCGATCTCCACCTACGCCTCCCACCGGCACTCTCCTCACTACAGGCTACAAGCATTCAAGTGCGTCTTGAGTCGTCGGGCTCCTTGGATAATATCACTATTCAAGTCTACAATTGGGTCACCGACGAATGGAATAGCATTCCGTTGACCAATCCGGCCAACTTCACCATCCCGACGGCCAACCCATATTTGCGAGCCGGTGAAGTGCGGCTTCGGATCAACGGCAACCTCGATCGGCTTGGGTGTGTGGTTGCCGCCGGTGGGGTTCAGGGAGAAATACCATGAGCGTCATCTTGCGCGAAGAATGGCACTACCTGATCCGGCGACGACGCATCGCGGTGCTGATCGTTAGCACAATGCTGGCAATGATCGCAGCCACACAGCTAATCGCCCAACAGTCGGGGTTCACCAACATCATTGTTGCAACACCGCAGGCTATTCCCCTTCCTCATGCGCAAATTGGTCGGTTATTTGCGACGAGTCTCTGTCTGGCGTTACAAGGTTGGGTGATAGTCACAACCCCACTGGTAGCCGCGAGTACGTCACCACCGACCGGCCTGCAACCCGCGTTACCGCCTGCCCGTTTGTTTGCCCGTTTGCTGGCTGTGTGGGGAGGTATGCTCCTGGTCGTGCTGATCACACTACCCTTCTTTAGCATCTTACCGTTGTTTGGGAGCCTTAGCTGGCCTGAAATTGGCTGGGCCTTTGCCGTGATCCTCACAAGCGGCTTGCTTAGCGGTGCTTATAGTCTCGGTTGGATAGCCTTAGTCAAGCAAACGCCGCCAGCCTTGGTGGCAATCTATAGTTCACTGCTCGTATGGGTCGGAGCAGCGACGCTGATCATCACCAACAATCCCGTTCCTAACCCTACCCTCATCTCACTAGTCGCGTTCAATCCCTTCGCTATGATTATTGCACCACTCGCACCGGCCTTCCCACCCGATGGACCGATCGCTGCCGATTTGCAAAATGTACTGCGCTTGACCCACGGCCCGGTTGATCCGAGCATCCCTCTCTACCGACTCTACCTGGCCGGCAGTGGTATGCTCGTTTTCATCGTTGTTGCCGGAGCTAGTTGGTTGGCCCGTCCGCGACCACGCCGCTGGCAACGGTTTGATACGGTGCTGAGCGTGATGTTGATACTCTATGTCATGGTACTGGTTGGATGGCGTGATTGGTGGTGGATAATCGGACAATAATGGGGTCCAGCTCAGTACGGTAACGACTTGGGCTGCGTTCGTGATGGTCTAACGTCACCGGCGCTGTTGTAGTCGATCCTGACCTGATCTACGGTGCTCGCACCTGATAAATCACAACACCACCCTGTGTGTATACCGGCTCATAACCCAGGCCGGCAATCTGTGCCGGAGTTAGTGGGCCGGCCGGAGAGGTGTAGATGTAGTCGATCTGAGCATCGGTGATCAGTTGAACCAGATCAATCGGTTGACCGTTGCCAATCGCAATCACTTGCTGGCTGAGCTGACGTGCTATGCGCAAGGCGGTTGGGTCGCCGTAGGTGATCAGAACCGGCGGCGTACTTGTCCACCGTCCGGTGAGAGGTGTAATCCACCAACCACCATCGTTGCCGCGCTCGATGGTCGGTAGCCAGGGTGCTGCGTTGATGAGAAAGCGTGCATCTGTAGGAGTATGTTCATCGATCCACCGCATAGCAACGCGGTCGTCGGTAGTAGCCAACACGGTGATCGGATTCACGATGTTACGTTGCTGCTGCGCACCCCACAGGGCAATCCCGATCAAAGCACAAACACCACCGATCTGCAACCAGCGTCGGGACGGCCAGATCAATGCGACCCCTCCGCCGATCAGGCTGCTGAGGGGTAAAAAAAGACTGATCGCAGCAATGTCAACCGGGAGTAGCCAGAGAAAGGGCAGATGTACCGTCGCCGGGTTGATCGCCAACAAGAGCAGCCCCATCCCAGCCCAACGCCAACGACGCTGCACAATACCGACGATCAAGACAATCACACCTACCGATGGCAACACAAAGCTGATCAGCCACGGATTGGTCAGCACCACCAGACCACCTACCCACAACGTGAGGATGGTAGTCGCCCGTTGCCGCCGAGCAACGCCGAGCAGTGCGCCGAGCAACGCCAACGCGACCAACCACTCGTTCGGGCCAATCCACATTAAGTCGTAGCTGAGTCGCGCATACGAACCACCGGTGGTTAAACTCTGCTCGCCGACTGCTGCCGGTAATAAGACGCGCCGGAGGATTAACCACCACCACGGTGCTGCTAGGAGCGCAACACCAACCCCGACCAGCCCGACGAGACCCGTGTAGATGCTGATGGTGCGTCGTGACTGACGAATGCCCCACACGAGACTCTCTGCGGCAATCAGTGCCCCGCCGAACACAAAGACTCGCATATGCACGAGACTGAGACCGATTGCCGTGAGGATGATCAGAGCCAGCCAGCCGATCCGCTCCCGTCTGTCGCCGGCACGCAGCCAATGGTGCCAACTGATTGCCAAGCCGACCAACAACAACAACCCGCTTAGTTGGGTATAACGACCCCATGATACGTAGTAAGCCGGCATCCACGAAATGCAGCCAACGATAACGGCAGCTACACTCGCGGCCACCGGTCGTCGCCAATACAGCAAGGCCAACGCTGCCGCCGTTACACTCTGCAACCAGTTGAGGAACTGGCCACTCCAAAGCATTACATCGGGTAATTCACCACCGCTAAGCTGCCACGCTGCGGCTATCAACACGTGGTACCCCCAGTGATACGGCATGTCAACTACTGGCAAGTAGGGGGTTAACGTCCACGGCACTCGCCCTGTCTCGGCTGCAACCCGGATCATCAAGGCGTGATGAACCGAGTCGACCCACGGTGGAAAAGCGAGATCGGCGATCTGCACAGCGCGCAACCCGGCGGTGATAACGAGTATCGTAAGTAACAACCACGTCGCAGCTGATGGGCGATCGTGTACGGCTGCGAGATCATGCCAAGCGGCAACGCCGGTGCTTATCGCTAACAGGAATGCGCCTCCGCTCAGCAGAGCGGGCGTCACCGCTCCACCGATGGCGGTTGTCCATAGGTAAACTAGCGGTAGGATGCTCAAACCGATCCCAACCCAGAGCGCAATCCGTAGCAACCAATGCGGACGCGCACCGGGAAGATAGCGTTCGAGCAGGTAACCCGGCGCAATGAGCCAGAAGGTCGTCGCCAACACAACCCGTCCGGTCGGCGTCAAAGCAACGAGCAAGCCGATGGCCAAACCACTGAGCAGCCAACGCCGACCGGTACTTAGTCGGCCGGTAGTCAGTTGCCCACCGCCTACCGTCGTCGAGACCGGTTGGAATTCGCTCCCATTCACTGGACTAGCCAGAAGATCAGCGCTACCACCACTACGGCAATCAGGAACAGGAGGCTGAGCAATTTGACTTGTTCAATGGAACGACGCCGGGCCAGTAAAGGCCGCGCTTCTGGTGCATACGGCACGTTGGGTAACTCGCTGAGAAAAATCGCGCCTAGCGCTGTCGGATTGGTAAACAGGGTTTTGAAAAAGACGGTGATCAAGTCACGCGCCGTGATCAACGGCGGTGCCCAATACGCCTCTTCTGGTGTCAGCGGTCGCCCGGTCAACGAGCAGCGGAGTTCGGTGGTTGTTTCATGGTTGTGCGATGCCATCGTGTACCTCGCTTGCTGCCGATTCTGTTCGTCCATTAGCCAATCCGTCGAACAAAGCGCTCGATCCGTTCGAGCGCCTCTTCAATTTTATTCAGTGCCGTCGCATAACACGCCCGCACATAGCCGGCTCCACTCGGTCCAAACGCATCACCCGGCACGACGGCCACTTGCTCACGCTGGAGCAATTGCTCACAAAACGCTTCGCTACTAAGCCCAAGATGGCTCACCTGCGGAAAAGCGTAAAACGCCCCCTGCGGTTCAAACGTGGGTAAACCGATGCTGTTTAACCCGGCCACAATCACGTTGCGCCGGCGGTTGTACTCACACACCATCTCCTGTACCGCTTCTTCGCCATGCAAAATGGCTTCCAAACCGGCGTACTGACTCATGGTCGGGGCCGACATAATGGCATACTGATGGAATTTACGCACCGCGCCGGTGATCGCTGCCGGAGCGGCCAGCCAACCCAACCGCCAACCGGTCATGGCGTATGCCTTCGAGAAGCCACCGAGCAGTACTGTGCGTTCGCGCATGCCGGGCAATGATGCAAAACAGGTATGCTCGACACCGTACACCAACCGATCATAAATCTCGTCAGAGATGACGATCAGGTCGTGGCGTTCGGCGACCGCAGCTACCTCTAACAAACGCGCGCGACTCAGTACGGCACCGGTCGGGTTGTTGGGATAGCCGATCAAGATCGCTTTCGTGCGTGGCGTCACCGCCGCTTCCAGCGCCGCACCGGTCACTTGAAAGCCGTCGGTAACGTTGGTCGGGACATAGACCACCCGCGCATCGGCGAAGGTCACACATGCCGGATACGCCACAAAACACGGTTCTGGCATCAGCACTTCGTCGCCAGGATCGAGTAAGGCTAGCGCTGCCCCAAGCATCGCTTCGCTGACGCCAACGGTGATTAGTAGTTCGGTTTCAGGATCGTACTGGACGCCATACCGACGGTTGAGGTGTTCAGCCAGCGCAACGCGCAGTTCGCGGAGACCGGAGTTGGAGGTGTAGGCTGTGGTACGATCAATTGACGCTTGTCCGGCCGCACGAATGCTTGCCGGCGTGATAAAATCAGGCTCGCCGACCCCGAGTGAGATCACGTCGGGCATGGTGGCGGCAATATCGAAAAAGCGACGGATGCCCGAGGGGGGAACGGCACGAATGCGATGCGCAATTCGCTGTTTGGTCATAGGAACTCTCCTTCACGCTGTCGCAGAGAGTGGATAGGTGATTGACAGCGTGTTAGCGGCTTAGCCGAGCACCGTTGCTCGGTGAGTTCTATCTTACCATGGGACATGCAGGATTACGTTGGCTTGATCAAATATTGTTGAGCGTCCTAGCCGGTCTGGTGACTCTCTACATCTGGTACGCCGCCGAGCACGTTCGTCTGTTGCTTTCGTTTCCCTTCCCACTCGATTACGGCGAAGGGCCGTTACTGGCGCAGGTTCGTCATTTGACCGATAGATACGATCTCCATCAGTTGTACGCCGATCCATCGCGCGCTCCGTTTTTGATCGTCAATTACCCGCCACTCTTTTTACTGCTAAGTGCCGGCCTAACCGTCCTGATCGGTATGCCATTAGTTGCCGGACGATTAATCGCGCTCGCCGCTGCAATCGCAGCGACTGCGGCGTTGGCCGCACTCATCGGGCGGCGCGGGGCATGGCTGGCCTTGCTCTGGTTGGCTGTACCGGTGGTGCGCGAGTGGATGCCACTTATGCGGGTTGATCTGCTAGGAGTCGCGCTAGGGCTGTGGGCAGTGTGGGTAGCCGATAACGATCGCCTGCCTCCAGTCTGGCGGGGAGCGTTGGCCGGTGGGTTGGCGGTTGGTTGTCTCTTGACCAAGCCCTCACTGATCGCCGGGCCGCTGGCCGCCGCTACGATCTTCCTCGCCGAATGGATCCGGCTCCGTCCCCAACCCGAACCACATGCCCGTTATGCACTACTGACGTTTCTTGCGACTGCAACACTGGCCGGTGGTGGCATCGTAGCAGCTCTCGCCTGGGCTACCCAAGGTTGGTTCCTGATCCACGTGATAGCCGCCAACGCAAACCGCTGGGAAGCAGACTTAGCCCTCGGCTTCTGGCGGCAGCAACTGACGCTGCGTTGGCCTCTCGCCATCGCCGCCCTGCTCGGTGGAGCTATTGTGTGGCGCACCGAACGACGGAAGATGCTCCTCCCGGCCCTCACCTACACATTGGCCGGCACCCTCGGCGCCATTGGCGTAGGGAAGGTCGGTGCGTATGCCAACTACTTCTTCGAGTGGTACGCCGGCCTGATTTGGCTGTGCGGTTTGGGATGGAGCACGCTCACCGCTGTGAACCAACGCCGGTCCGTTCGGTCACTTGCAATGAGCAGCCTGCTGATCCTCAGTCTGCTCTACTATCCGCCGTTGTGGGACGCCAACCGGCTGCGTCCGGCAGGGTTGATCGAGCCTAGCCCACCCCGCTTGGCCTTTGGTCAGTATGGGTTGTGGGCCGACGTCCGGCGTGAAGCCGATGTATTGGCGGCATTGACGCGCACCGGTATGGCGTTAGCGCGCGAAGCACGCACCGCCGGGCCGGTCATCTTCACCGATGTGCCCGGTCTCGCCAGTGGGGCCGGTGTCACTGCACGCATTCCTGTCTTCGAGTTTCGCCAATTACTCGATCAAGGCTTAGCCGATCAGACCACGCTGTTGCAAGAATTAGCGAATGGCAAACCACCGTTGATCTTGCTCGATTACCTCGGTAACTGGTTGACGCCAGAGATGATCACGATTATACAGCACCGGTATGCCCAAGACGGTTCGTTGGGACTGATCGACCGCTACCGGTCGGTCGCCACCGGACCGGCCCAACCGCCGTTGCAGCCGGTGGCGGCAGGCGGAGTGCAACTGGCCGGGGTGCAACTGGCTCCACCGCTCGGTGTCGCCTATGAACCGGGCCAACTCCTCACACTCAGCTTGCAATGGCAGCGGATCGATCAGTACCCGGCAGACGACCTGACGGTCGTGGTACGGGTGCTCTTTGCCGGCAATCGCGTCGCTGCCCACAGCGAGCTACCCTTGCTCTACGGCGCGCTGCCACCAGCGCGCTGGTCAACGACGGCTCCCATCGAGCACATGCAGCCGATTGCGTTGCCGCTCGAATTATTGCCCGGCACGTATCAACTAGCCGTCGGCCTGCGCGACAGCAATGGTCATGACCTCATCGCGCCGCAGCCGGTTGCTACGATTGCTATTGAGGCGCAAGGCGGCAGTTTCTTCACCGAAACCGGCTACTTTGTGCCGGCAGCCTTTATGCGGGCGTGGGCCGAGCTTGGGGCGGTTGAACGGGTCGGCTGGCCTCTTATGCCGGCAGTGCCATTTACGTGGGGATGGCTGCAATGCTTCGAGCGGGTGTGTCTCGAAGCACGTGATAGTACCATCTCCATACGCTCATTGGGCAGAGAACTTTATCTCGCCGAAACGATGCGTAGCGCACAGTGTTTCACCGGAACACCGGCCACAACGATCTGTCCGGGATTTACCAACTATAGCGAACAAATAGCCGACCTCGGCCAACCGCTCAGCGGTGAACTGTTCCGCAACGGTTGGATCGTGCAGTGGACGGAATATGCCCGCCTCGAACGCAATACTGATGGCACTGTCTTTGGCCTGGGCCGGCTCGGTGATGAGACGCTACACTTGCCACCGGGGGTGCGCTACCGCTGGCCGGGGAGCACGATAGCCGAACGCAGGTAGGAAGGTGCGGTTCAACCATCAACCACGACAAGCCCCTAGCCCGCCGTGGTTGATGGTGTTGTAACGCGACCGCCTAACGGACAATGATCGCACTCGCCTCGCGACCTGCCGGCGCGAAGGAGTATTGCAAGAGAATGCCTGAATCGGTCACATCACTTGGGGCGTTGAAGCGGTACACAGTCGTCGTGAGCGAACCGTTTGCCGGTACCACCCCACTACCGGTGTCAATATCGAAGCGTGGTGCGCCGAGCACTGTGCTTATCCCCTCAATCTTGCTCAACTCGAAGCCGGTGAAGTAGTTGTCGTAAGTGTAGGCATCGACGTTGATCTGCTGACCAAGGCTCGCCACCCCGATTTGACTGCCACACAGTGTCAGCACCGTATTCGCGCTGTTGGTTGCATGAGCAGTGAAAAAGAAGGCACTGTACGGTCCACCTACCGGACCGACAAAGAAGGCATTGCGTCCATCACTGGCAAAGTTACCAACCTCCGCCGTGTAGCCAACATAATCGGGAGTACCATTACGGTCGGTATCGAACAGCAGATCGATCTCCACCGGATAGTTGGAATGGGTAATCCGCTGGTGCGTCGTAACTGCAAACTGGATCAGCGGGCTATTAGCCGGACAAATGCCGGTCCCATCGAAGGCACGGACACCCACATAACGCAGATCCATGGGCGGCATCTGCATTCCGGACCCTAGTGAAGCATTCACAGTGGTGTTGCTCCCGATCAGCGTGAATGGATCAACCGATACTGGATTGGCGCCAGTGTTGGTTAAACGCGCCATCGCCGGGCTGCCGGTCGTCGCCCGTACTGAAGCGGGTGCGCTCACGTTACCTGCAGCCCGCGGTAACACATGCCACGGCATCGTCAAGTCGTTAGCAGTACCAGGCGCATCAAGCACCAGATAGCCATCGTACTCGACGGCAGTCAGCGCTGCACCGTTGCCTCCGTTCGGCCCTGAATTGAGTATCCACACCGGCAGTTTCGTCGGATCAATGCGCAACGTCAGCGTGAACGTGCGCCGGCTACGCGGCGGCACCGTGATTGTGGTTACCGATGTGCTTGGGGTAATCGCCCCACTCACTGCATCGTTAGCAAAGCGGAAGGTCGGCGTGATCGTATAGGCGACGTATTGCCGTAGTTACGCACGACTATCGTGCGGCGTAGCGTGGTCGGGTTGCGCGTTGCCTCAACCAACCCAAATGAGATAGTCGCTGCTCCGTTGCTCAATTCCCACGCACTGGCCTGTGCCGCGATTGCGCGGTTGATGCGTACCTCACCACCACCGATACGGGTAATTGGAGCCAAGGCCGAACCAACGAAGACCGGCGGACCGTTGTAGATATTCGTTTCCGCCGTGTTGATCAGACGTGCCTTCAGCTCCCACGGTGAGAGGCTCCAGTTTGAGGCGTTGTAAAGCAATGCCGCTGCGCCAGCCACCATCGGAGCAGCTCCAGAGGTCCCACCGAATGGTTCAACGCCGGTGCCACTACCGGCCACCGCCGAGATCGAGGCGCCCGGTGCGCCGATTTCCGGCTTGATGATCTGACCGTACATAATCTGATTGCCATAGGTCATCTGACCCATGGTCGGTCCGCGCGACGATGTGCCAACCACGCTACCGGCGTTGCTGACCGGATTCGCAAAGTCGATAGTCGCCGAGTTATTTACCCGCGCTTTCAAAGCATTGCCGGCAGTCTGTGTGATCGATAGTACCGGTACGGTCGGTGAGCCACCACCGAAGCCGAATGTCGGCGGGACTGCACCGGCCACGTTGTTTGCCACAATCACAGCTACAGCACCGGCGGCTGCTCCATTAGACCCCTTGACGCTGATGGCGCAGGTGCCGCGGTCAACCAGGAGAATTTGGCCGGTCAGTGAACCGGGTGGGTACGCGGTACAACCAAGTGCGTTACCCAGCGCTGCACCATAAATCAAGGTACCACTGACCGCTGTGCTCGGGATCGGCGCCCACGGCTGGGCAACACCGTACACCGTTGTACTGAGTACAGTAATCGGATACGATGAATCACTTGGTACCGCCGTCTGTGCCACCGAAAGGGCCGTGCGTGCCCCTGCCGGTGTGCCGGTAATGTAGGGGCGGTCGGAGCTATTGCCCGCCGAAGCAACAACCAAGATGCCGAGCGGCTGCAAATTATCGACGGCAATCGCCGCGTCGTCGTCGTAGTTCTGCCCATACGACGCACCCAGCGACATATTCACAATGTGCATGTGATCATCGGTGACACCGTCGCCGTTGGGGTCGGCTACCCAGTTGAGGCCTTGGAGAATAGCGACGCCACTGCACGACGACGATACCGCCGAGCAGACTTTCACTGCAAACAGATCGACTTCCGGCGCTACTCCCTGTTGGCCGCCGATAATGTCGGCGACATGGGTGCCGTGCCCGCCAGCACATGTACCGCTGCTCAAACCGGATACACCACAGTCGATCGGATCGGGATCTGGCATCAGCGGCCCATTCGGCCACATTTCGCCGACAAAGTCATAGCCCCCTTTGACCCGATCGGTTGGGAAGAGGCCATCGAGAGTCGTGTTGCGCGAATCGGAGGGACTCGTGCCATATGCCGCTTGATACGCTTCGAGCGTACCAGGGCCGCCAAATGCAGCGTGGGTATAATCGATACCACTATCGAGCACGGCTACCCGTACATCTTTACCACGATAGCCGGCGACTTGTACTTCGGGCGTGGCTCCGATGTACGGCACCGTCTCCATCGGGGGTTGATCGGCACGCTCATAATCGACCACTGGATTGATTCGCACAACCTCAATATCACGGGCCAAGGCTGACAGTGCTGCACCATCTACTTCGACGATAACGGCGTTCAGCGCAACACGCAGCCGTGCCAGCTCGATCAGTGTCGGATCAATAGCGCGTAACCGCGCCAAAACTCGCTCCTGCTGCTGGCTGATACGGTTGAGTTGGGCCGCTTGTGCGGCACCCTGTGGGATACGTGCGGTTGGATTCTCACTGAGACGAATGACAACAGATTGCCGTCCGGTCACATTAATAAGACTCGGTGATAGCTTGATCGGTGCTTGATCGAGGGTTACCGGTTCATCTAGACGTAAAGCATCGAGTTTAGGAATCGGGCGGGGCGGTTGAGCGGTAATCGGTGTGACCAGTGTTATCGTCAGTAACAAACTTACCGCCAGTGTAATCAACGGTCGTTTTGGCATCGAATGCATAAACACTCCTCAGCTCCTATCACAATACAGGAAAGAGATTTAACACTTGCGCTGTCGAGATTGCTTACTCTGGACCTCCTTTCTTTTGGTCATCGGATAACGACCTATTCAAGGCTGAGCGAGCGCACAATGAGACACCGGAATTGGTATATCCCGTTGTTCCGGTTACTCAGCAGCAACGATGCTAGCAAGATGAGCTGAGGTTGGGAAAATGGTGGAGAGAAGATTAAACCGAGTGAATATATTTGTCAAGACAAGCACCATAAAAATTAATGACAAATTTTTAACGTTCAGATGAAAAATTGTTCATGCAAAAGCATTTATTTAGAAATACTAAACATATTTTCAACGACCTGCTACCACTCTTCAATTCGAATGTGCTCGGTACGTGCTTTATGCTATACTGCTATCAATACGATTCAAGGTGGAGGATCCTTGTGTCTACGATCAATAACCTCTCAGTCGTGATGTGGGCCACCGATGGCACCCACGTCGAGCGAGCAGTCACCGGTGCCGCCGCTACTGCCGCCCGTTTTAGCACCAACTACGAGATCATTATTGCTGCCGGACCGGCAGCCACCGACGCTGCGAACCGCGCTGCTACTCGTCCGTTCGTTTATGCTACATACCATCGTCAGCCGCGTCGTCCGGCCTATCTGCTACGCGACGCTTGCACCCTGATCGGTGGTGAGCTGGTCTTGGCGTTTGATGCGGCAACCCCACCCTCAGCCTCAGCCCTTGAACGATTGCTGACCGCCTACGATGGGCAAGACATCATCACCGGTATGCGGACACCGGCGCCTACCAGCTTGCTGCACCGTACCCACACCGCGCTCCTCAAGCAGATTTTGGTCAGCGATCAGGCCGATCCGCTTTTACCACTTGCCCTCTTTCGCGCCGAACTAATTGACCTGCTCCCTGGCGATGGTGAGCTAGCTCCACCACTCGCGCACGTGTACGCCGTAGCCCGCCGTCGCAACTATACGACAGCGCAAATCGCTTTGCCAGCCCACAGTGCCCCGACCTGCCCATCCACCATCGGCGATGTCGCATCGCTTGCTGCCCAAGGCCCTGCCCGTAGCACTCGACCCGCTCTCGGTACGCTGATCGTTGTTGCTAGCCTTTGGTTGCTCTTGCGCCGACGCCGCTAAACGGTACATCGAGCGCAACGTTTTCATCGCTCCCTTCGTCATATAACTACCTGCACGTCCCGTTCATCTCGCACATAGCTGACGTGGAGGTCAATCGTTACCGGAAAGTTGCTACCATAAGGAGACAACCATGACACAATCGAATCAATCCCCCAACCAACCACCCGACCTCGGCACAGCCCTGCGCGAGTTAGGCCAACAGCTCGAAACAGCGTTTCGCGCTGCAATCGACAACGAGCACACGCGCCAGGTCCAGCAAGAGTTGGTGAGCGGTTTTCGCAACCTTGGCGAGCAGGTCCAGTCGGCTTTGAAAACCATTGCCGACGACCCGCGCTTGCAAGAGCTGGCCGAACGTGGTCAACAAAAGTTGCACGAGCTTGAGCGGAGCCAAGCAGCCCAAGAGTTGCAACATGCGCTTGCCCAAGGGATCGATCAGCTTAACAAGCAGTTGGCCGAGTTTATCAGACGGATGCAGCCCCCTGCCGGCGGTGAGCCATCAACCGGCGCAACGACGCCGCTCGATAAAGACAACGACTCTTTTTAAGCTTACGTGATGGTTGCACGATGTGTGGGCGTTATACCTTAGCCGTTTCATCGGCCAAATTAGCTGAACGTTTTGCTATTCCTCCAATCTCCGATCTCCAACCACGCTACAATATCGCACCGACCCAGCCGGTGGTGGTAGTACGAGAAGGCAACGACGGACGGGAGGGGGTATCCATGCGTTGGGGCTTGATCCCTTCGTGGGCGAAAGATGCCTCAGTCGGGGTGAAGTTGATCAACGCTCGTAGCGAAACGGTACTCGAAAAACCGTCGTTTCGCACCGCCTTCCGTCGCCGTCGCTGCCTCATTCCGGCCTCCGGTTTCTACGAGTGGCAGACAACGGCAACCGGTAAGCAGCCGTTTTACTTCACTCCGGTGGCCGATGATCTGATGGCTTTTGCCGGGCTGTGGGATCAATGGCAGGCGCCTATCGGTGAAGTGATCGAGAGTTGCACGATCTTGACCACCACCGCGAATGAGATAGTTACTCCCATCCACAACCGGATGCCGGTGATTGTGCCACCGGAATTCACTACTTTCTGGCTCGATCCGGCGACCGATATTCCACGCCTGCATGCATTTTGCCTTACTCCGCCACCGGTGGCCCTCCACAGCTATCCGGTCGGTAAGGCGGTAAATCAGGTGCGTAACGATGGACCGGCGTTGATTGAGCCGGCTGCGATCTAAACCCTACGCCGACCGCACCCGCTTGATTCGCGCACCAAGAGCGGCTAACCGCTCTTCGATCCGCTCGTAGCCGCGGTCGATTTGACCGATGTTGTAG
Organism: Chloroflexus sp.; assembly: GCF_049970315.1. Taxonomy (GTDB): domain Bacteria; phylum Chloroflexota; class Chloroflexia; order Chloroflexales; family Chloroflexaceae; genus Chloroflexus. Next base: position 100,599 of record NZ_JBMFNE010000008.1, on the reverse strand, counting down.
ATGACACTTCGCCCCTTCGCACATAGCGCCGCTGTGACCAAGGCCATACCGGCCCGAATATCCGGGCTAGGTAACCCGTCTGGCTCGCCGTAGAGTTGCGATGGCCCGACCACAACCGCTCGGTGCGGATCGCAGAGCACGATCCGCGCCCCCATGCCGATCAGCCGGTCAACAAAAAACAGACGGCTCTCAAACATCTTCTCGTGAATTAAAACGGTCCCACGCGCTTGCGTGGCGACCACAATCGCCGTACTGATCAGGTCAGGGTTAAAGCCGGGCCATGGCGCCGAATCGATCTTTGGAATCGCCCCGTGCAGATCGTGACGCACGACTAACTCTTGATCGGCGGGAACGATAATGTCGTTACCCTCTTCACGCCACATCACTCCCAGGCGCCCAAACATAATCTTGGTCATGCGATGCTCACGTGGCCGCGCATCGACGATCCGCAATTCACTTCGGGTAACCGCTGCCAACCCGATCAGCGATCCTACCTCCATAAAGTCGGGGCCAATCGTATAATCCGCCCCGCGTAAACGGCTGACCCCCTCGATTTCGAGCAGGTTGGTACCAATACCGCTGATCCGCGCCCCCATCTGGTTGAGAAAATGACAGAGATCTTGGACGTGTGGCTCAGAAGCCGCATTGGCAATCGTGGTATGTCCTTCGGCAACTGAAGCAGCGATGATCGCTTGCTCGGTACCGGTCACGCTCATCTCATCGAGAAACAGGTCGGCACTGCGCAACCCTTCGGTTGTCAAGATGTAGCTGGTTGGCGTCACTTCAACATGCACACCCAACGCCTGCAACGCCAGCAAGTGGGTATCGAGCCGCCGCCGACCGATTGCATCTCCGCCGGGACGCGGTAATGTGACGTAGCCACGCCGAAACAAGAGCGGACCGGCTAACAGGGGTGAGGTACGGATACGACGGGCTAGCGCAACATCAGGGTCGTGTGAGGGCAGATGAGCGGCATGCAATTGCACGACATTCGGTGCAGGTTGCTCGATCTGAACACCAAGGTGGGCCAGTAACGCGAGTTTGGTGCGTACATCGCCGATATCCGGAATGTTACGCAACGTTACCGGCTCATCGGTTAACAAGCTGGCGGCAAGTAAAGGGAGGGCGGCATTCTTGTTGCCGGCTGGCCGGATCGAACCGGACAGTCGGTACCCACCTTCAATCACAAAATGATCCATACGGTTTATTCCTATTGTGGTGTTGAATCTCCAATCAGCCGTTGGCGTCCGCGGCATACGGCACAGGGCGAGCCGATGTTTGCCAAGCGGTTACTTTTCTTTCCGGCGAAACCGGCTGCGCAACGCCTCTCCCCAACGTTGCCAACGATTGACTTGGATGGCACCGGTACGACGAGCTTGTGCAATCAGATCGGCAGCTCGTGCGCGGCCCAATGCCAATGCTTCGCGTCCTAGTTCTTTTAAACGCGCTTGATCGATAATTTCGCCTTCGGCAAACCAGCGCCACGCTGCCATTCCGGTGGTATACGTGCCGGCGTAGGCAATTGCTACCTTTGGCGCTACCCCCCAGATCGGTATCAGCCCGACGAGCGAGCGCGCTAATTGGCGCCAGATGAAAGCCCCTCCGATCACCGGCAAAACTTCTCGCAATCGCTCACGAATATCGGGCGGTGCTCCGTAGGCAAGAGCGAGCCGATACACGAGTATCGCTTGATTTTTGGTCAAGACCAGGATATCGGCTGCGGCAAACGGCACATTAAAGATTGGAATCTGCGCCGGTAAAGCCGTTGCCAGTACATATGAAGCGTTGGTAAACGAGACGTTATTGATCAATTGGCGCGCTACGGTTGCCCGTAGACCGGGTAACCGCCGAGCTGCCGCAAGGTGCAACTCAGTCGGTAAGCGGTCGAGGATTGCGCTTGCCAATTGTTCATCAACATCAGGTGTCATTGGATCAGGCACCACCAACAACCGAGCATGGGCAACGCGCGGATGCAATGGCCCGGCGTCAGCCGGTAGCGCCGTCCCCCATACTACGACAACGGTCGGTAATGCTAAGGCAGCTAATCGATCGATCGTCGTCAATTCACGCGCCGAGAGACGAGTAGTACGTTCAAGTCCGATAATAATAAGATCGACACTGTGTAACTCATCGGGTATGATCGTCGCCAAACTTGCGAGCTGGATTGGTGAAGGCCCGATCGGCCCGTACCGTTGGGTACCACGCTCGAGGCGGGTTGCAATCTCCTGACACACCCCCACTGCCCCCACACAGACAATGGTTAGTGGTCGTTCGGCTTCGGTACGGATTGCCGCAACATCAATTTCGCGCAGTGTGTTAAAAGCAACACTGAGATCGTTCCATTTCGGCATAATGACATACCTCTAAATAACCGGCCGATCCTACCGGCGGTGTCATTATAGCACGGACATTGCCTCTTTTTCTGAACTCTGCAACTGTATGGTATAATGTACTTCAGTATCGCTTGATGCGTCGCAAGCGCCTGTTGAGGAGGAACTAAGGATGGAACTCACTCACCGCCGGCTCAATCGAGTTGATCTCATTGAGGTTATCGGGCGTGTTGACGCAGCTACTGCTCCCCAACTCAAGCAACTCATCGAGTCCATTTTTAACGACGGTCGTTATCGCATTGTCCTGGATCTCAGCCGGCTTGAATATATTAGTAGCCCCGGTTTGCGTGTCTTGATCGAAGCGCGCAAAAAGGCCCGGGAATGGAAAATCACCGATCTTGAAGGTGGTGATGTGCGTATTGCCAACTTACCACCTCGGATAAAAGAAGTCTTCGACCTAACCGGCTTTAGCTCGCTGTTCGAGATCTATGGCGATACCGTCGAAGCAGTTGGATCGTTTTAGCCCTGCTCAATGCCGGTTCGTATACACCGGTCTACCCGATCGCCATGGAGAGTATTACCCTTACCGCCGACCTCGATGCATTAGCTAAAATTAGCGCGTTTATTACTGCCGCTGCCGAACGTTGCGGTCTTGATGATCGGGCAACATGGCAAGTCCAGCTCGCTGTTGATGAGGCCGTCACAAATGTCATTCAGCACGCTTACGATCCCGATCGGCCCGGCGATCTAACCCTGAGTTGGCAGTGTCATGATCATCGGTTTATTGTGACCGTTCGTGATCATGGTCGCCAATTTGACCCCAATGCTGTGCCGGTGCCAGACATTACATCACCGCTTGAAGAGCGTCAGGTTGGCGGCTTAGGTATTTATCTGATTACCCGCTTGATGGATGAAGTCCGCTTTGAGTTTTCGCCACAGGGCGGCAATTTACTGACTATGGTAAAGTACCTGCCCCACGATCGGCCAGAGTCTTCTGATGAAGTGCAGGTCGTTCCGGTGCATGATCGGATCGATGCGCTTACCGCGCCTCGCCTAACCAAGTTGGTGAGCGAACGGATTAGCCAAGGTGCACGTCAGATTGTGCTTGACCTGAGCGCTGTGTCGTTTTTGTCGAGCAGTGGCTTGCGCGCCCTTCTCCTCATCCGTAAAGAGTTGATGACGCTCGGTGGGGAGCTACGACTGGCGGCGCTTCAACCTCAAGTCTATGAAGTCTTCACTATCACCGGCTTCACCCAGGTGTTCAACATTCATCCTTCTGTGGCTGAAGCTCGGGCAGCATTTTCCCAGAGGCGTTGATTGTCGCGCGAACACCTGCTGACATGGTACGGTTTTATCGTCGGCGGGGTGGCATGGGGCTGGCTGCTACTGTTACCAACCGTACCGACAGTACCGGCGTTGGTGGTATTGTTCGCTGTACTGGCCTTCGCTGTTGATCTGCTTGCGTTCCGCACCCCTCCTGCCGATGTTCATAGTCTTGCCCCATTGGTATTGGTCAGCGCTAGTCTCGCGCTAGGACCTATTCCTGCGGCATGGATCGCAGCCGTCGAGGGATTTGTCTCTGGCGTGACGATTCTGTTGCAGACCAACCGTCCGCGTACTCTGTTTTCGCTCTTGGGACGACCATTGTTACGGAGCGGTTTACGCGCGCTTGGTTTGCTGGTCGGTGCATGGCTTGCCACTATCTCAAGCGGTCAACCACTGACGGCATTACCGATGTCGCATGTATTTGGCTGGACACTGCTTAGCTTTCCATTCGTGACTCAACTTGGGCGGATCGGGCGTGAGCTGTTGCAGGGTGGCTACAGCGGGCTGGCAACGTGGTGGCGCTCGGCGTGGCCGGCTATCCTCGGTGCAGAGATGGCTCCGCTGCCACTGGCATGGCTGGGCGCAGCGATTGCCCACGATCTCGGTATGCTCCATTTGATACTGGCCGGAGGAGCATTAGTTGCATCAGCAGCGATTTTGCGTCGCTCATCGCTCAACCTCCAACGCCAGCGTCGCTCGATGCGCGAGTTGGCACGGCTTAACGAAGTGAGCCGGGCGATCATCCGTAGCGAACTTGATGTCGATGCCCTTTGTGAGTTGATCTACCGCGAGGCGAGCCGGATAGTTGACACCTCATCGTTCCACCTTGGTCTCTTCAACGGTCATTACTACACGCTCGTGGTGCGGGTCCAAGATCGGGTACGATTGCCACGGCTCACTGTCGATCTGTCGGAAAATAGCGGTCTGATCGGCTGGATTCGCGAAACCGGACGGGCGATTCTGGTCGAGGATTTTACGCGCGAGATGGATCGCCTCCCCGCCCGTCCACGTTATCAGAGCGAACGACCGCCACGTTCGGGTATCTATGTGCCGCTCATTGCCGGTGAGACGGTGATCGGTTCGATTTCGGTGCAAAGCTACGAACCGTCGGCATTTGACGCTAACGATCTGCGGCTGATCTCACTCATCGCCGATCAGGCCGCTGTGGCAATCGCACGGGCGCGAGCCTTTCACGAAGCACGTCAGCGGGCCAATCAGTTGCAAGCGATACGTGAGGTAAGCCAGCAAATTACCGCTATTCTCAATCTCGATCGGTTGTTACCCTCGATCGTGCAACTTATTCGTGAGCGTTTCGGCTATCATCCGGTACACATTTTTACCCTCTCACCCGACGATGAGCGAATCTACTTTCGTGCTTCTACCGCCGATGGTGCTGATCTCGAACGGTTACGTGCGCTTTCACTGCGTATCGGTCAGGGGTTGGTCGGTGAAGCAGTGCAACGCGGCGAACCGGTATTGGTCGGTGATGTGCTGAACGACCATCGTGCGATTCGCGATACCTTACAGACTCGCTCGGAATTGGCGGTACCGTTGCGTGTGGGTACGACGGTGATCGGTGTGCTTGATGTGCAGAGCGATGAACCGGACGATTTCGATGAAGATGATCTGTTCGTGATCCGGACGTTGGCCGATCAGATTGCGATTGCGATTGAGAGTGCTAATGCCTACACTGCTCAACAAGAGGAAGCCTGGACGCTGAATGCACTGCTCCAGATCGCCGAAAATATCGGTCGGGCGACGACACTCTCCGATCTACTGGCAACGGTGGTGCGCTTACCACCACTCCTGATGGGGTGTCCACGCTGTTATGTTGCCTTGTGGGATCGCGAACAGGGTGATTTTGTGGTACGTGCAGTGTACGGTTTGCCGGCCACAGCACGTACCGGTGTTCTAAACCAGCCGACACGTTCACCGTTTTTCTGGCGGTTACGAGAACGGACCGCCGAGACGGATCAACCACGGCTCGAACTGCTCTGGCAGGCCCAAGACAATGCCGATCAGTGGCCGACACTGATAACCGTAGCGCGCAGCGGTACTTTGGTTGGCTTACCGATCAGTGCCCGTAACACACTCCTCGGTGTCTTGGTGCTGGATTACAACGATCCGTTCGTTTCACTGAGTACGCGCCAGCAGAACCTTTGCACCGGTGCTGCGGCTCAGATTGCCGGTGCGCTGGAAAGTTTGCTGCTTGCTGCCGAAGCTGCCGAAGCTGCTCGTCTCGAACAAGAGTTACGTGTAGCGCGCGAGATTCAGCAATCGCTGCTGCCCACTCGTTTACCGAACGTTGCCGGTTGGCAGATAGAAGCTGCGTGGCAATCGGCCCGGCTGGTCGGCGGCGATTTCTACGATTTTTGGTCATTGCCGACCGGCACCGAACCACCTCGCGAACTAGGGTTCGTCATCGCCGATGTGAGTGATAAGGGCATACCGGCTGCCATGTTTATGACGATGGCGCGCTCGCTGGTGCGCGCTGCTGCACTCGATGGCTCGGCACCGGCACGAGCGATGGAACGCGCCAACCGCTGGCTTTACCGCGATTCCGAGTCGGGAATGTTTGTTACCCTCTTTTACGCCCGCCTTGATCTTATCACCGGTCAGCTTTGCTATACGTGTGCCGGACATAATCCTCCACTGTTGTACCGCGCAGCTACCGGTGAGATCGAAGAGCTACGTACACCCGGTATTGCGTTAGGAGTGTTGCCGGAAGCGACATTAGCGGAGGCGGAGGCACAGTTAGCACCGGGGGATGTGTTGGTCTGCTATACAGATGGTGCAACTGAGACGATCAATGAACTGCTTGTGCCCTTTGATGTTGATGGTTTACGGGCGGTGATCAAGGCCTACGCCATAGGACCGGCAGCAACTATTATGCAAGCAATTTTGGCTGCCGTTGCTCGTCATAGTCACGGCCAACCACCGTTTGACGATATTACGCTGATCGTGATTAAACGTGCGTCAACGTAAGTTTGGAGGTAGTAGCAGCGCACATTCCGATGGCGAATGCAATCCTTGTGCGAGAGAACCGACAACCATCGACAGAGAGCGAACTTGCATAGCGAAACAGCTCTGACCCTCGGCCAAGCGACTGTTGGCTGCGAGACAAATATGTAGGGATGTAGGAATGTCCCGCCCTATCTTGACAAAAACCGGCCAATCCGGTGAAAAATCGTCTGCCGGTACGGTCCGGTCAACAACAGTTGATGGCCGGTCGCCGGATAATAGACGACCTCGCAACTCACACCACCGATCCGTGCCGCAATCGCTGAAGCACTTGCCGGGTCAGCCGTATTGTCATCCCGACCGTGGACGATTAACACCGGCGTTCGTACTTCCGGTAGCACACGCCGAGCTGCTGCCAACGCCAGGCGTAGTTCATCAATCGCTGCCACCGACACCTTAACCGATCGGCGTAACATCTGCTGAATTGCCGGATCATCGAGATCAAGGTCAGGCTGTCGTCGCCAAATAGAAGCCCGCAGATCGGGACTAGAAAAATCAGCTTGCGCCAACAGATAAAACCACGGCACAACGTAGCGCGCCACACCCAACAAGTCTATCCGCCAGTCGCCACCGAGGCGGTACGGTGTCGCCAACATCACCAACCGATGCACCGGTCGTTCGGCGGCGAGCAGGGCTGCCAATGCCCCACCGAGCGAAAATCCGATCACCGAAACGGTAGCATAACGGTCGGTCAACCAATCAAATGCCTGCCGCACAGCCGCAAGCCAGTCACGCCAACTGACCGCCATTAAGTCTTCGGGATGACCGGTGTGCCCAGGTAGGCGCACACTAAGCACAGTAAGACCAGCCTCAGCTAAATAATTAGCGAGGCTGCGCATCTCACTAGGGTCACCGACAAAACCATGGATCAGTAAGCAGGCATGGTTGCCACGTGGCAGCAAATACGGTTCAGTCATGCGTAACGTAGACGAGCTTGCGGAAGGCGTTGATATTACGTTCACCAATGCCTGACACAGCTATCAGATCATCAACACTTTTAAACGGGCCGTGCGCTTTACGGTATGCGATGATTCGATCGGCCAGTACCGGTCCGATACCGGGTAAAGTTATGAGTGTGGCGCGGTCGGCGCGATTAATATCAACCGGTGTGAAATCTACTGCTGCTGAAGCTTCGATTAGCTCAGCAATCTCTTCTTCCTCGCTCCTCGTATCAGGAGTCGCTGGAGCGGCTCCCTCGGCGCTTGCCCCCAACGTACTCGGCCCCGCAGCCGCCGGGTCGCGTGCTTCCTCGGCGCTTGCCCCCAACGTGCTCGGCCCCGCAGCCGCCGGGTCGCGTGCTTGAGATACTGGAGTAGCGGATGACGGTACCTCTGACAGAGGCAAAGACACCTCAGACAAAACCGACGCAGATGAGACCTGATCTGACGAAGGCTCACCGGCACCATTCCGACTAACCATCGTCTCACCAGTCGACATAGGGCGACGACGAGTCTCTGGCGGTGGACCACGATGCACCCGCGTCACCACCGGACGCGGCCCACTCGTAGACGTACTACTAGGAGCAGCACTCATCGATGTCTGTTTCGGTGGCTCACCGCGATGCACCTGCGTCACCACCGGACGCGGCCCACTTTCTACAGAAGAGGAAGTCGGCGGGGTCGATTGCGGAGTCACCGGTTTCGCGGGTGACGGTACAAACGAAGGCAATACCTCGGTACCGCTTTGCATACGGCGCCAAATCAGATACCCAATTCCAACTAGGAGAACAACAAATAACAACTTCCGCCACATAGTCGTGTGCTCCCCATCATACTCACACGAATCCACATCACACCTCGACACCTACGCTGCCGTCATCTGTACCAAGGATCGTAACAGAGCCAGATTCATTCGATCCTCCGCCATATCTTCACCCTTTGGCGTCTCAATAATCATCGGCAGATGGGCAAAGCGCGGGTCATTAACCAATAGCCGGAATGCCTCCGTACCGATGCACCCCTGCCCAATATGTGCGTGGCGATCAACCCGGCTCCCCAAATCCTTTTGCGAATCGTTCAGATGAAAACACTTTACCCGTTCCAGACCAACCAAGCGGTCGAGTTCAGCAAACGTTGCGGCATACGTATCGGGGTCACGAATATCGTAGCCAGCAGCAAAGATATGGCACGTATCGACACAGACACCGAGGCGGTCGTGGTAAGGGATCAACTCAAACAAGCGAGCTAAATGTTCAAAGCGATACCCCAAAGCTGTCCCTTGACCAGCCGTCGTTTCAAGCAAGATCATCGTCGGACCACCCACACCCTCGACGAGCAAGCGACTGATCGCATCAGCAACCCGGACCAAACCGGCTTCTTCACCAATCCCAGTATGAGCACCGGGATGGGTTACGAGATAGGGTATCTTAAGCTGGGCACAGCGTTCAAGTTCATCAGCAAAAGCTGCAATCGACTTCTCACGCAGATCATCAGCGGGAGCAGCGAGATTGATCAGATACGAGTCGTGGACGATCACCGGATGGATACCGGTACGCTGCTGTTCAGCCTGAAATGCAGCCACCTCTTCGGCAGAAATCGGTTTCGCCACCCATTGTCGTTCATTCTTGGCGAAAATCTGCATAGCATCAAGCCCAACCGACTCGCCGCGCGCAAACGACTTCGAGACACCGCCTGAAATAGACATATGTGCGCCGAATCGGGGCATACCAACTTCCTCATCTTCACTGCCGGCGGATACCAGATATAGCAATTATATCACGCCTTGTCGGCACCTTTCGCGCCCTATATCACAAGCGCGCGGCACGCCGACAACGCTCTGAGCAATAGCGTACCTCATCCCAACAGCGTGCCCACTTTTTACGCCATTCAAACGGGCGACCACACCCGACACAGACTTTCGTAGGTAATTGGCCTTTACGTTTCGGAGTATGAGCGGTAGCATTTGTAAGTTTTGTGCGCGCCATAGCGAATCCTTTTGCCGACTCAAACGGTATATAAGTAGAGTACCAAAACTCGCCAGACATGGGTCAAACCGACAGCAACAACAAACTAAACCCAACACCTCACCTCACGCCCAAGGAGCGAGGATGACAGAACTAAAAGCATATCAATATCGCCTCACCCCAACAAAAGGCCAAGTACGTCTGCTTGAACAGACGCTTGAGCTTTGTCGTTGGGTATACAACGAAACGCTAGCCTACCGCAAACAGGTATGGAAAAACCAGCGATTACACATCGAACTAGGCAAAACCAACGCCCTACTTGCGAGTTGGAGAACAAGCCATCCCGAACTTAAACGAATCCACTATCACGTCTTACAGGACATTCAGAAACGAGTACATCATGCATGGGAAGCCTTTGTGCGGCGCATCAAGCGTGGGCACAAAGCAGGCTTTCCACGCTTCAAAGGACGCGGCTGGTATGACAGTTTCACATTCAGGCAAGTGGGATACAGTCTCAGCATCAATGGGCAGTGGATCAACCTTTTCAACATTGGGCGAGTACGGATGATCGTACATCGCCGAATTGCAGGCACTATCAAGACACTAACAATTCGTCGGACACGAACAGGAAAATGGTATGCATCATTCGTAGTCGAAACGCACCCCAAAACATTACCACCAACTAACCGCGCAGTCGGCGTTGATGTTGGATTGCAACAATTTGCCACACTATCAACCGGTGAAGTGATCGCCAATCCACGCTTCTTTCGCAAAGACGAAAAAGCCCTGCGCAAAGCCCAACGTCGGCTGGCGAAAACCGAGCAAAACACACCCGAACGAGCGAAACGCCAAAAAGTGGTAGCCCACATTCACGAACGGATCACAAACCGCCGCAAAGACTTCGCCCACAAACTCAGTCGGCGGCTCGCCAATGAATTCGACGTCATCGTATTCGAGCAACTACGCATCGCACAGATGATCAAGGCTCGTCGCCTCGCAAAAAGTATCTCCGATGCAGCATGGCGACAGCTCATCACCTACACACACTACAAGGCTGCAAGCGCCGGTAGGATGTTTGTAGAAGTTGATCCGCGCGGCACCTCACAACGGTGCAGCCGATGTCGTAGCATCGTCAAAAAAGATCTATCAACGCGACTGCACCGATGTCAAACATGCGGCTTAGAAATCGACCGCGATCACAATGCTGCGTTAAACATTTTAGCTGTGGGACTACACAGCTTGGGTAGAAATCCCTAGAAGCCTACCTCCTGAAAAGGGACTGGGGCGAAGGTTTGCTACCGGTATGAACGTCTATGCCGTGGAGAAACTTTATAGAAGCCTACATCCTGAAAAGGGGACTGGGATTAGTCACATGATTGGATGGTTGTTTCCAGACCATTGTGCCGGATGCGGTCGTCTCACCGGAGAGTTGTTCTGCGCCGACTGTCGCGCTCGGCTCCGTCCCTACCCACCATTCCCGCCGCCAACCGGACTAACTGCGGCACGGGTAGCGTTCCGTTACGAAGGTGGCCTCGCTCACGCGATTCATCGGCTCAAATACGGTCATCGCCGGCGAATCGCGCGTCCGCTCGGCGATCTCCTTGCTGCTGTCGCCGGACCGCTCGACGCCGATGCCCTCATCGCAGTGCCGCTACACCCAACTCGGCTGCGCGAACGTGGCTTCAATCAGGCCGCCGAATTAGCGGCTCGTCTCCAACGTCCCGGCGCACCACCGCTAATCGACGGCCTCGCCCGCGTGCGCGCAACCCACCAACAGGCCCGACTGGAAGCCCCAGCCCGTACCGCCAACGTTGCTGGGGCTTTCGTGTGGATCGGATCGACACCACCCCCGCCCCGGCTTATCCTCATCGATGATGTCCTCACCACCGGCGCCACCCTCGCCGCCTGCGCCGCCGCCCTGCGCGCCGCTGGCGCCCACACAGTCAGTGCCCTCGCCCTGGCCCGCTCGGTGATGGACGATGCCGGAGGATAACGGCATCACGCCACCCTGCGTCGCCCACGTCCTCACCACCGGCGCCACCCTCGCCGCCTGCGCCGCCGCCCTGCGCGCCGCTGGCGCCCACA
>NZ_JBMFNE010000008.1:32918-88836 GCF_049970315.1 Chloroflexus sp. | reverse complement strand
GCCGCCGCCCTGCGCGCCGCTGGCGCCCACACAGTCAGTGCCCTCGCCCTGGCCCGCTCGGTGATGGACGATGCCGGAGGATAACGGCATCACGCCACCCTGCGTCGCCCACGTCCTCACCACCGGCGCCACCCTCGCCGCCTGCGCCGCCGCCGCCCACACAGTCAGTGCCCTCGCCCTGGCCCGCTCGGTGATGGACGACTCCGGTGTACAATAGAAGCATGCGCGCAATGTGATCGAACTGGCAGCCATAGCACATTCGTCAGTTAGGAGGGACGATGATGTCTGAGATCGAGCAGCTCAATGCGGCCCAGCAGCAATGGGAACAGCAATGTCTCTGGCCAACGCTCAAACGTACCCCCGAACGACCCGGCCCCTTCATGACCACCAGTAGTGCCCCTGTCGAACGGCTCTACACGCCGCTCGACCTCGCGACCAACGGTCAATCGCTCACCGAACACTTTCTACACAACATCGGCTATCCCGGACAGTACCCGTTCACCCGCGGTATTCACCCCACCGGCTACCGCGGTAAGCTCTGGACCATGCGTATGTTTGCCGGCTTCGGCAGCGCCGAAGAGACCAATGCTCGCTTTAAGTTTTTGCTAGAACAAGGGCAGACCGGCCTGTCGATTGCGTTTGATATGCCGACACTGTACGGACGCGACACCGACCATCCCTTGGTCGAAGGCGAGTTTGGCAAATGCGGCGTTGCCGTCTCGTCACTGGCCGATATGGAGATTCTGCTCGATGGGCTACCTCTCGATCAGGTCAGCACCTCGATGACAATCAATTCGCCGGCAGCAATGATTTGGGCGATGTACCTGGTCGTTGCCGAAAAGCGTGGTATTCCATGGAGTAAGCTGCGTGGCACCATCCAGAACGATATTCTCAAAGAATACATTGCCCAAAACGAATACATCTTCCCACCCGAACCAAGCATGCGGTTGGTAGTTGATACCATTGAGTTCGCTACCCGCCACGTACCGCAGTGGAATCCCATTAGCGTCAGTGGCTACCACATCCGTGAAGCCGGGAGTACCGCCGTCCAAGAGCTGGCCTTCACGCTCGCCGATGGCTTCGCTTATGTTGAAGCTGCCCTCGAACGCGGGTTAGACATCGACGAGTTTGCCCCGCGGATCAGCTTCTTCTTTAATGCTCACAACGACTTCTTTGAGGAGATCGCCAAGTACCGCGCAGCACGCCGCATCTGGGCACGCGCTATGCGCGAACGCTACGGCGCCAAAAACGAACGGTCGTGGTGGCTCCGGTTCCATACCCAAACGGCCGGCTGCTCACTCACCGCCCAGCAACCCGAAATCAATATTGTCCGCACAGCAATTCAGGCTCTAGCCGCTGTGCTAGGCGGTACCCAGAGCTTGCATACCAATTCAATGGATGAGGCATTGGCGTTACCATCGGAAAAGGCGGTCACCATCGCCCTGCGCACTCAGCAGATCATCGCCTACGAGAGCGGCGTCGCCAACACCGTCGACCCTCTCGGCGGTAGCTACTTCGTTGAGGCACTTACCGATCGTATGGAGCGTGAGGCACAGCAGATCTTCGACACCATCAACGCCCAAGGCGGTGTGATTGCTGCGATCCGCAACGGCTATTTCCACCGCGAAATCGCCGATGCAGCTTACCGCTATCAGCAAGAGATCGACAAAGGCGAGCGAATTATCGTCGGAGTTAATGCCTTCCAAGCCGACGAACCACTGGAGATTCCGATTCTTCAGATGGATCCTGAGGGTGAGAAACGTCACCTCGAACGCCTCAACCGCGTGCGCCGCGAACGCGATCAGGAGCTCGTTGCCCGCCGCTTGGCCGAACTACGCGCTGCGGCACAGGGAAGCGACAATATGATGCCGGCGATCCTCAATTGCGTGCGCGCCTACTGCACTCTCGGCGAGATGTGTGATGTGTTGCGCGAGGTGTTCGGCGTGTATCAACAGGATACGGTCATTGTCTAATCACGACGGTCGGGGTAGCTGATGGCTGCCCCGACCTACCATAGTCACTGTTGCTCACGCTTCCCACACAAACGGGAATAATATCAAAGATGCCATAAACGTAACCACAACATACGCCAGCAAAAACTGGATCGGCCCGAACACCACATCAACAGCGACATTCTCGAGTGATTGAGCTGTGCCCTGAATCGCGATAATCAGTGGCGCAACGAGTAACGGAAAGGCCAGAACGGCAAAGAGAGCACCCTTAAAACTCGCCCGCGCAATAATCGCTGCGATAATCGTTGTGGCTGAGGTCAACGCCAACCCGCCGGTGGCCAGGATTGCGCTAAAAGCCAGCGGACTACCAACTTTCACCCGCAGCAGAACGATAAAGAGCAAACTGGTAACGAGAGCGAGGACAAGTATCAGTGTCAGATTAAAGCAGAACTTACCTAAAAAAACCGCGGTCGGCGATGCCGAAAGACGCAGTGCAGCGAGTGTGCGGGCTTCCTCTTCGTAAACAAAGCTGCGTGACAAACCATTCAAAGCGGCAAAGAGTAGCGCCACCCACAACAACGCCGATTGAATCAACAGCGCCTCTTCGGTCCGCCGCAAGCCTAAGAAACCAACCCCAAGGCTCACTGCAGTTGTCGCACTGATGGCAAACAGTAGGAGGGTGTTAATCGCATAGCGCGTGCGCAGCTCACACGCGAGATCTTTGCGAAAAATAGCCCATGCTGCCCGCAACGTGACCCCGATCCCGCTCGGTGGCGGCGCCGGAATATCGATAATGGATGTTTCTTGCTCCATCGATTCATGCATAGCACCTTCTCGCATCACAGATCGGGCTACTCAGCCGCCCAACTTCACTAACAGGTCGGCATACCGCAATTCACGGGGATCATTCGTGGCAATCACCGTCAACCCACGTTGACGCTGCGCGGCAATAATCCGCTCAACAACCGCCGACCCACGCTCATCGAGCGTCACCGTTGGCTCGTCGAGCAATAAAACCGGCGGACGATGGAGCAGAGCAAAGGCGTAACGCAAGCGCTGGGTCATGCCGGAAGAATAAGCGGCAAGTCGGTCATTCCCCCGCTGACCCAGACCGACATAGGTGAGTAGTTCGTTGAGAGCGTCGTCAGAGATAGTAAGACCGCGCACCTGTGCAAAGAAACGCAAGTTCTCAAGCCCACTCAGCTCACGGTAGAGGGCCAGATCAGGTGCAACCCAACCGATCAGATGACGCGCATCGCGCGGATCGAACCGCTGATCACCTACTTCGTAATACGCCAACCCTCCAGAGGGTGCTTGCAAGCCGGCCAGGATCCGCAGTAAGGTACTCTTGCCACTGCCGTTGGGACCACTGACCACCAATACTTCACCTCGTTGGAGGGTGAAACTAAGATCACGCAAAATAGTACGTCCACCGTAACCGGCGCTAAGCTGCAAAACGTGAAGTTTCATACGGTATCCGCAGTTCGGGCAGGAATATTCCTACCATATGCGGATTATACCAAACTCAACGAAAAGAGACAGCCGCACGGTATGCGGCTGTAGGTGAGAGATGGTTTTCGGTTTACAGTGACAAACTACCGGCCCGGTGGCACTCTCAGTCGCGATGGTGGAGCAATCGGTGGTGGGATCATCGCTTCACTACTATCGACAACATTATTTGGTTCTGAGGAGGCGCTGGTAGGTTGAGAGGGGCCTTGCGATGCAGTGGTCCGCTGTGCGGAAAGCGTCAATGGATCGGGTTGCTGTAAAAAAGCGAGCAATATCTCGTGAAACCGATCGGCTTCATCAACAAAGGGGAAATGACGGCTTTGCTCCATCCGAACCACTTGCGCCATTGGAACATAAGTAAAGAGCTGAAGTTGGTTAGGGTTAACAATATCATCGCGCGCGCCATGCACAATGAGCGCCGGCACACGGAGATTACCCAGCATCGGTGTGAGATCGGTGCGCCACATCGAATGGATCGCCGCCCGAATCGTATTGGCAGTAGACTTCGTGCTATCTTCCAGCACTTCATCAACTTCGGGGTCAAGCGAATCACCGAAGAAGAAACGGAATAGCGAACGGCGCAACCAAGGGCGGCGGGCAAAGAACTCGGCAAAAAACGGACGGTCGACCAACTTTAACATCCACGAGAGCGAATTACCGTTAATCGGCGCACCCACCGTCACTACGCGCATCACTCGCTCGGGATGCTCAATCGCCGTTTTCATCGCGACCATGCCACCCATTGAGTGCCCAACCAATGCTGCTTTCTCGATACCCATTGCATCGAGAAAGCGGATAACCTGATGAGAGTAACCGCTGATGGTTGGCATCTCACTGGTAAGCGACTCGCCAAAGCCCCAAAAATCGAATGAATAGGTGCGGAAGTACCGTGATACGATCTCCATGGTCGTATACCAATAGCGCCAACTACCGAGCCAACCATGGAGGAACACCACCGGACGACCACGCCCGAACACTTCGTAATGCACCCGTTGATTGTCGATGACGATGATACTCATACTGGCCTCACCGTTGAGGATGAACCAACTGCGCGAGCGCGCAATTGGGCAACACTAGTTTCACGTTCTTGCAACGATCGGCGTAGACGCCATTGAAGTGTAGCAATATCTTCCGAGATGCTACGGAGATGGGCCATCTCTTGTTCGAGTTCCTCAAGCAAGGTGCGTGCTTGCAAACCGGCAGCCACCAGAGTGCGTTCAGTCGAAAGCTGAGCAATGCGTTCTTGAATCGCAGCGAGTAAACTGAGTAAGTTCGCCCAGGCCTCACTCTCGCTCACATCGTGCTGGTGCTGCTGCCGACCACGAACTTCAATCCAGCACTGAATCTGTTGTTGCAGCGCTGTTATCCGATCTTCCAACTGTCGCACAACTGCTGTATCGACGGTGCCGGTAGCACTTGATGGTGACATTGCCGTCAATTGAGACAATTGTTGTTGTAAATTGGTCATTGCTGCACTAAGCTGAGCTTGGCGCTGCATCACAGCTTCCTGTTCATTGAGCATGTCGAGCAGTATATCACGCAACTGTGCCGCTTCACGCGCGCTCCGTCTGGCCTGCTGCTGCAAGAGATGTGGTACATACCACAGCAGAATAAAGAGCAGAGTGATAATAGCGATGCCGAGCGCGACAAAGAGTGCAGTCATAGCGATCCTCCTGATCCTCTGCCTTAGTATAACGACATATCGGATCGGCAGACTAGATCAGCGGATGACATCTCGATTACGCGCCCAAACAACCCGATCGCGACCGGTGAGATCGCGTTGCACCCCCACCTCAGCATGGAGGAATGCTTGATTTATCAAGTGTACCACAGCCTCAGCCTGCCATGCACCAATTTCGAGCAAGATTGCCCCGCCGGGTTTGAGATACGCCGGTGCGGCGGCAATCAGCCGGCGATAACAATCTAACCCATCAGACCCACCATCGAGCGCGAGATGCGGCTCGTACCGGTACACACCCTCGTCAACCTCGGCCAAGATGGTGTACGGCGGATTACTTACGATGAGATCGACAGGGCCGGGTAAGGGAGTGAGGAGGTCACCTTCTAACAAGACCACCCGGTCGCTCAGGTTGTAGCGGGCAACATTAAGCGCTGCTACCGCCAACGCATCAGCACTCCGATCAACACCGTACACCGTCGCGTTTGGCACATGGATCGCCAATGCAATGGCAATGGCGCCACTACCCATACCAATATCGGCAATTGTTATCTGCGTTCCAGAGTATCGCCGAGCTTCGGCCAGTGCTAATTCGACCAGTACCTCGGTTTCGGGGCGGGGAATGAGCACACGTCGATCCACCACCAAATCGAGACCAAAAAATGGCCAATGCCCGATGAGGTAGGCCACCGGTTCGCGAGCAGCACGTCGTGCAACCAGCGCGCCAAACGCTTCCTGCTGGGCCGGAGTAAGCACAACCTCACGCTCGGCAACGACCCGCGCCCGCGACCAACCTAAGATGTGGGCTAACAATAGTTCGGCATCGAGGCGGGCCGTTGGCGAGATGGATTGTAAGCGTGCAGTGGCTGCACGAAGTGCTTGCTGAATTGTCATCGGTTGGTGCTGGATAAATCCGCTGTTCATACCTAATATTATGCCAGATCGAAGTACTACAATTTATAGTTAACAAAAGCAACCCTATTGCAAGCTCGATTGAGCAAGCAAACGATGAATCTTGCCGATCCGAGCGGACTCTGCTACGATAACCAGCGTCATTCCACGCAAACCTATCGCTAGGATTATGAAAACACCGCACCTGTCATCAGCCTTTACCGGTCTGCGGCTGCTAGCCGATGAAACGCGCTGGAAGCTTATCAGCGAGCTTCGTGAGAGCGACCGACAAGTCGCGGAATTGGTGACACTCACCGGCCTGGCACAGAACCTGGTTTCGTACCATTTGCACGTACTCCGTCAAGCCGGGCTGGTCAACACGCATCGCAGTGATGCCGACGGACGAGTCGTCTACTATAGCCTTAGTTTGACGGCACTGGCGCGATTGCTGGCACAGGTAAGCGAGGAGCTGACGATACCAACCACGCCACTACCATCGTTACCGCATGTGAAGGTGGCTTTTCTTTGTCGTGCTAACAGCGCGCGCTCGCAGATGGCAGAGGGATGGTTGAGAGTTCTAAGTAATGGTCAGGTGATGGCGCTCAGCGCCGGTACCCACCCACAACCGGTACACCCATTAGCAATTGCCGTGATGCAAGAGGCGGGTGTTCCGATTGATCGGCAAGTAGCCAAACCCATTGATGCAATTCTCAATCAGAAGCCTAATGTGATCGTGACCGTCTGCGATATTGCCCGGGAAACCTGCCCGGTCTGGCCGGAAGCGACGCGCTCTATTCACTGGAGCATTGCCGACCCCGCAGTTGTTGTTGGCAGTGAAGAGGAACGTCGCGCCGCGTTCATCACCGCTCGTGATGAGATCTATGAACGAGTACGCGGCTTATTAGCGCTGCTCCCACGGTGGTTTGCCGATCAGTCACCATCGGCAGTGAGGTAATCGGTACGCGGTGGGCTGAAGGTATCAATGGCCAATGTGTCGATGAGTGTCCAAACGGCGTGCGGGGTACCACCGGGAATCGGCACTGATTGACCGGCAGTCGCGTCGAGCAAATTATCGCCGACCTGAAAGCGTAGGTGCCCACTGACGATATACGCTACCTGATCTTCAGGATGGCTGTGAAGCGGTACATGGCTTCCTACGGCCAAACGAACCTCCATCTGGTACATGCGGTCGGTCAATGCAATGCGCCGCCGCCACACACCGGGAAATAATTCGATCCATGGTCGTTCGGGCATGGGTGTCTCCTGTGGGTTAAGGAGGCGACAATGAGCGCCACACCGTCGGGAGGGTGGCGCTGCACCGTCGAGACGAAGAGCCGTCAGGTTGTTAATTGGTACGTCGCCAACACGGCACCGGCTTCGACCGTCGTGCCGACATCGACTCGTACTTCGCCGATGGTACCACTATGCGGTGCGGTAATCTCATTCTCCATCTTCATCGCTTCAACGATGAAGAGGACTTGGCCAGCTTCGACATGCTGACCATGAGCGACCCGTACCGCCACCACGCGACCTTGGATCGGACTGATGACGCCATCAACCGGTGCGGCAAGCGTCGTTTTCTTGGTTATGGCACGACGTGGTGTTAAGGTACGTATCGCCGACTGCACGGTGGCTGCGCTCACGCCATCGCCAAACACGGCTACGCCAAACCGTCGTCCATTGACCTCCACGGTAAACCGGCGAGGTTCGGGTGCAGGTTCGACAGGCGCCGGTGTGGTGGATGGTGGCATCAATTCAGCTGTACGGGTGAAGAGTTCGGGATGACGGGGAATAAAATTCACCGTCGCCTCGCCGGCCACGAAAACGGGGTGTTCGAGTGCGGCCCGGTGGAAGGGAATGATCGTCGTAACCCCTTCAATCCGATACTCGGCGAGTGCCCGCCGCATCCGAGCAATCGCCTCGTTACGATCGGCTCCCCAGGTAATCAATTTCGCCAGCAGTGAGTCGTAATGTGAAGGGACAAGGTAATTGGCCCGTACCCCGCTATCAACACGCACGCCAAACCCGGTCGGTTCATGGTATGCGCCGATCGCACCGAGGGCCGGGCGGAAATTGTGGAGCGGATCTTCAGCGTTGATTCGGCATTCAATCGCATGACCGCGCGGTACCAAATCTTCCTGTTTGAGCCAGAGGCGCTCACCTTGGGCGATTCGGATCTGAGCCGCAACGAGATCGACCCCGTAGACCATCTCGGTGACGGTATGTTCGACTTGAATCCGAGTGTTCATTTCGAGGAAGTAGTAGCGGCCATCTTGATAGAGAAACTCCAGCGTTCCAGCACTGACATAGCCTACCGCTTTGGCAAGCCGGACCGCTGCCGCTCCCATCTCAGCCCGTAGTTCTGGAGTAAGGGCCGGTGAGGGGCACTCCTCGATCAATTTCTGATGGCGGCGCTGCACCGAGCAGTCGCGTTCACCCAACGCAACGGCATTCCCATAACGGTCGGCCAGAATCTGG
This sequence comes from Chloroflexus sp., assembly GCF_049970315.1. Taxonomy (GTDB): domain Bacteria; phylum Chloroflexota; class Chloroflexia; order Chloroflexales; family Chloroflexaceae; genus Chloroflexus. The sequence goes on along the minus strand of NZ_JBMFNE010000008.1, from coordinate 80,328 downwards.
ATCTCGATATGGCGCGGATTATCAAGATACTTTTCGACGTAGAGTTCACCGTTCTTGAACGCAACTTCCGCCTCGCGGCGAGCGGCAGCAAACGCCTCGTCCACCTCATTAGGCGAACGTACCACTCGCAGACCACGTCCACCACCGCCACCAACTGCTTTAATGGCAATCGGGTAGCCGAATTCCTTGCCCAACCGGCACACCTCTGCCGCATCGGTCACCGGTTCAAGAACGCCGGGCACAACCGGTACACCGGCAGCCGTGGCTTCGCGACGGGCCGCCGTCTTCCCTCCCATCCGTTCCATGGCCTCAGCCGGTGGCCCAATAAAGACCAAGCCGGCGGCGGTAACGGCTCGGACAAAACCGGCGTTTTCGGCCAAAAAGCCGTAACCGGGATGGATCGCCTCGGCCCCGGTGGCTTTGGCTGCGCGAATAATCGCTTCAATGTTGAGATAGCTTTCAGCCGGCGAGGCGGGGCCAATCAGATACGCATCGTCGGCATAAGCTACGTGGGGCGAGTCGCGATCGGCCTCGGAATAGACGGCAACGCAACGCAACCCCAATTCGCGGCAGGCACGCATGACACGCAACGCAATCTCGCCGCGGTTAGCAACCAATACGGTACGAAACATTGCAGCCGCTCCTCAATGCTGCTCGACGCCGCTTCAACTCTGTGCGGCGCGGATGCCAATTGTAGCATAGCGCATCGTGTTACAATGACGGCACCCATCGTCCGAGGGCTTGTTCAGCGGCGAACGCCGCTCGTAATAGTAACGGTTCGTTCCATGGACGAGCAACCAATTGGGCGGCATGCGGCAGGTCATCTGTACCGAGCATCGCCGGTAAGCTAAGGGCCGGCCAACCCAAAAAGTTCCATGGCCCGGTAAACGACGTTGGAGTCGGCACCCCCAGTGCCGGCACAGGTCCGGGAACTGTCGGGGTAATGAGCAGGTCAACCTCAGCCAGACGTGCCGCTACCCGCCGCCGAAAGATGGCTCGTGCTTGCTGAACGCGCGTAACATCGACCGGTGAATAAATGAACGCGGCGAGAATCCGGTGCCGCATAAATTCGCCGTAGTCATCGAGCCGGATGCGTAACCAGGGAAGATGAAGAGCCGCAGCCTCCATAGCGAGCAAGGCCTGGTTGAGCAGTCGCAGGGCTTCAAGTTCGGGGAGTTCAAGTGGGATCACGATGGCACCCTGCCCGGCCAACACATCGGCGACACGCTGCATTGCCGCTAACTCGGCTGCTTCAGCCATCGGTTGTCCGCTACCGTCGGCGGTGAGCAGGCCTACCCGCAGATTCCGCACACCGGCAACCAAACCACCACCGGTAAAGTCGGGAGCCGGCCGTAAGGTGCGCGGATCACGCGGATCGGGACCGGCCAGGACACTGAGCATAAGGGCGGCATCGGATACCGAGCGGGTCATTGGCCCGGCATGATCGAGTGACCATGAAAGGGTGAAGCCACCGGCCAGACTAACCCGGCCATGGGTTGGTTTCAGACCGACAATCCCACAGTGAGCAGCCGGAATCCGGATCGAGCCGCCGGTATCGGTGCCGAGAGCGGCAAATACCATCCCGGTTGCTGTGGCGACTCCACTGCCACTACTGCTCCCACCACTGTCACGTTGCCGGTCGTAAGGATTGGCGGTTGGTCCGTAATGGGCATTGTTCGAGCCGGGCGAGTAAGCAAACTCCGACATACGGGTCTTGCCGATAACGATGGCACCGGCGGCACGCAACCGCTCGACGACGGTCGCGTCGGTTGTTGCCATAACATCAGCACGAATCCGTGAACCGGCTGCGGTTGGATAACCGGCTACATCAAACAGATCTTTAACTGCCACCGGCACACCGTGCAACGGGCCACGTATCTTCCCTGTGGCCAATTCGGTTTCGGCCGCACGCGCATCGGCAAGTGCGCTCTCGGCCATGACAATCTGAAAGACGTTAAGGTCGGCGTCGTGGGTCGCAATCCGCTCGAGCGCCTGTTCGACCAGCTCAACCGGTGAGATGGTCCGACGCTGTAATTGGGTAGCTATCCCAAGAATGGTGGTTGGATCGTCGTCAGCGGGTATCCCTCCGTTGGGCGGACTGGATGCCGGTGGCAGACTAGCAGCATCGAGCATATCCGGCAGTTGTTCTTGATCAACCGCATCGAGTAAGCGCTCAACATCGGGAAAACGGGCAAGAAAACCTTTTTCAATGATACCGGCAAAATCGGCCTCAGTGGCCGGAATCCCGACGGCGCGTAATGCGGCACGCAGTCGGTCGATGATCATGTCATGAGGCATGGAAACTCCCTGTTATTCAGCAAAACACAGCAAGGCAGTCACGGGCAGCACGTCGCCCACTATCAATCGCACCATGAACCGTCTGTGGGTTGCTGTCGTAGGCCGTCGCTTCACCGGCGAAATGAAGATTGCCCTCGGCGGCAGCCAGGGCTGGTCGTGCCCATGCCATCCCTGGCGGGAGATGGGCATACCCTCCACGTGCATATGCATCGCAAGCCCAGCGGTAGCGGCGAAAACCGATGCACCGCGTTGCGACATCGTTGCGGCCCAGTAATCGGCTCAATTCGGCCAATCCCCATTCGCATACTATTGTATCTGGCAGCCGATCAAGGACGGCGGCTCGCTCAGCGGTGACATAACAACACTGCAATGGTGCCGTAAGATCGGGGTGAGCGGGCGTCCACCAACGGGCAAAGAGACCGGTATGAGCCGCATATGTAAACCCTTCATCCCACAGCGGTGCGTCAAACCAGAAAAAGTGTTTGGTAGCGGGGCGGGTACGGAAGGCGGCAATGGCCGCTCGCTTGGTTGCCGAAAGTGGTGGATCGAACCGAATCATACCTGCCGCTAACACGGCAACCGGTACCGTGATGATACATTGTCGCGCAGATACCGAAGCGACGGTCGTATCGATGATGACGCCTCGGCCGGTATCGGTGATGGCCCGTACCGGCCATCCCAACCGTATGTCGAGATCACGTGCCAACCATGTCAAGAGCGCATCGTAGCGTTCGCGTAACCGAAACTCACGCGGCCCTGCGCGGTCGATACGTTGTTCACGAGCCACATCAGCGCAACTGAGTGACTCGATCTCAGCACAGTAGGTTTGGGCCAATACCACATCGGCAATAGCCAAGGTAGCAGGATCGCAGCCCTGCCGACGCAGCTCGGTGGCAAGCCCACAATCAACCGCCTCATCGCTGTACTGCTGCCCTAGCCTATTCCATACGGCCCGCACCCGCTCAATCGCTTGCCGATCCGGATCGTCCGGTGGCAAATCGCTCAAGGGCCGGGCCGGTGTCCCCCAGCGCAAACCGTGGTAGCGATCAACCTCGGCTAAAGTTAATCCGGCGACCGACGCCAACTCGACGGTACTGGTGTGGGCACCGTGGATCAACTCTGCCCCTAATTCGATCGGGTATGGACCACAACTCCGATCCGTCCAGATCCGGCCACCGATACGGGTACGAGCCTCAAGCACTAGCACGCGCAGACCGGCATCGTGGAGAGTACGCGCTGCGGCCAAACCGGCTGCACCGGCCCCGATCACAATAACATCTCGTTGATCAGATACCGATTGAGACATACTTAATATCCAGATACTCATCAATGCCGGTGGGCCCCCCTTCACGACCTATCCCACTCTGCTTGACCCCACCAAACGGGGCCTGGGCCGTGGAAGGAATAGGATCATTAATCCCGATAATTCCGTATTCTAAACCCTCGGCCAATCGCCAGACCCGGCCTACATCACGGGTAAAGGCATAGGCGGCGAGGCCGTAGAGCGTATCGTTCGCTTTGCGAATCACCTCATCTTCATCGTCGAAGGGGATAAGCGGAGCTACCGGACCAAACGTTTCTTCACGAGCGACGAGCATATCGGTATTCGCATCGAGCAACACGGTCGGCAACCAAAAATTGCCACCGAGTGGAGCCGGCCCTCCACCAACCACGACCCGCGCACCGGCAGTGAGGGCATCGTGAATGTGACGTTCCACCTTCTGGCGCGCTTGCTCATCGATGAGGGGACCAATATGTACACCGGGCTGTAACCCGTCACCGACGGTCAAGCGCGCCACCTCAGCAGCGAACCGTTCGGCAAACGCAGCGTAGATGGGGCGCTGGACAAAAATCCTGTTCGCGCAGACACACGTCTGACCGGCATTACGAAACTTTGAGGCGATAGCACCACGGACTGCGGCGTCGAGATCGGCGTCGGCAAAGACGATGAACGGCGCATTGCCACCCAGTTCGAGTGACACTCGCTTGAGCGTATCGGCGGAACGGCGCATTAGCTCTTTGCCCACCTCGGTACTACCGGTAAAGCTGATCTTGCGCACGCGGGTATCGGCAAAGATTGTATCGGCGAAGGGACGCGGATCGCGGCAGGTGACAATGTTGACGACGCCGGGAGGGGTGCCTGCCTCCATAAAGAGTTGACCGAGAGCCAGTGCTGAAAGCGGCGTTTGCTCGGCAGGTTTGGCAATCACCGTACAGCCGGCGGCGAGGGCCGGTCCGAGCTTGCGGGTGATCATTGCGCTCGGAAAGTTCCACGGGGTAATCAGTGCCACGACACCAACCGGTTGTCGCAGGACGAGAATGCGTTTGGCATTTGTCGAGGCAGGGATCGTCATGCCGTAGATACGTTCTGCTTCACCGGCGAACCAACTGAGAAAACTGGCGGCGTAGGCAATCTCACCACGCGCTTCAGCCAACGGCTTTCCCTGTTCGAGGGTCATAATCGTCGCCAGCTCCTGTTGGCGTTCGATCATCATCGCGGCTACCCGCCGCAACAGCGCTGCCCGCTCGCTGGCCGGGGTTGCCGCCCACGCCGGTTGAGCAGCAACGGCGGCGGCAATTGCCGCCCGGGTTTCGGCCACACCGGCATCAGGCACATGACCGAGCACTGTACCGTTAGCCGGATTTGTCACGGCGAACGTCGCTCCACTTTCAGCCTCACGCCATTCACCGTTGATCAGCAACCGAAAGGGAAGGGTCGTCAAGGGACCTTCAACTGCCAGAGTCATTCCAAACTCCTTTCTCGTCGCATGCACAGAGGTAGGCTACGCGATCACGATTCGCCTGCCGCATGAACTTTTGCACCGTCGCGTCTGTGCATTCCGATTATCACCATCGATTGTATTGTACAGCGCCTCTATCGCGCGGTATACTGTAGCGGCAGTTGGTATGCCCACATACCCACCCCAAGGATTACTCGTATGCGCCGAAATCATCAGTTTTATTCCATCTATCATCACGGCTTTGCCCGCCTGGCCGTCGCCATTCCGGCAGTCCGGATTGCCGAGCCGGCCTTTAACGGTGAGCGGACGAGTGCATTGGCGCGACGCGCTGCCGATGAAGGGGCGGTTGTCGTTCTCTTTCCTGAACTTGGTCTCTCAGCTTACAGCAATGATGACCTCTTTCAGCAAACGACCTTACTCGACGCGGTCGAGCAGGCATTGATCGATCTCGCTGTGGCAACCCACGATCTCAACGCACTGCTCCTCGTGGGCGCACCACTCCGCCACGAAGGTCGGTTGTTCAATTGTGCAGTCGCCCTCTGCGGCGGACAGATCGTTGGCGTGACTCCCAAGAGCTACTTACCTAATTATCGCGAATTTTACGAAAAACGCCACTTCGCCGCGGCCCGTGATGCGATTGGCGATACGATACGTATCGCCGGGCAACGAGCACCGTTCGGGACCAACATTCTGTACGAAGCCGAAGCCATTCCCGGCCTAGCGGTATACGTTGAGCTTTGTGAGGACTTGTGGGCACCGTTACCGCCGAGTACCTTCGCTGCACTGGCTGGTGCAACCGTCCTCTGTAATCTATCAGCCTCAAACATCACGATTGGCAAAGCCGATTATCGCCGCGCTCTTTGCCTGAGTCAATCGGCCCGCACCATAGCCGCCTACTTGTATTCGGCTGCCGGGCTGGGCGAAAGCACGACCGATTTGGCGTGGGATGGTCATGCACTGATCTGTGAAAACGGCGAATTATTGGCCGAATCCCGCCGCTTTCTCGATGACGAGCAGATTATCTTCGCCGATGTCGACCTCGAACGTCTGGTGCAAGACCGAATGCGTCAAACGAGCTTTAGTGACAGCATCGGCGATTACCGCGAGCGATTGCGCGCAATGCGCCGGATCACGCTGGCGATCCGGCCACCATTTGTGACCGATCTCCGCCGCACGGTTGCCCGGTTTCCCTACGTGCCTGACGATCCGGCTACCCGCGATGAACGCTGTTATGAAGCGTATAACATTCAGGTTCATGGGCTTATTCAGCGGATGCGCAGTGCCGGGGTCACAAAGGTTGTGATCGGGGTATCGGGTGGGCTGGATAGCACACAAGCCCTGATCGTGGCAGTGCGCGCCATGGATAGGCTTGGTTTGCCGCGGCAGAACGTGTTGGCTTACACGATGCCCGGCTTTGCGACAAGCGCGCAAACCCACCGTAATGCGCAAGCACTGATGGCCGCTCTCGGAGTCAGCGCGTATGAAATCGATATTCGTCCCTCGGCGCTCCAGATGTTACGCGACCTTGGGCACCCGGCAGGTGAAGGAAAACCGGTCTACGATGTTACCTTCGAAAACGTGCAAGCCGGTGAACGAACGTCACATCTCTTCCGCTTAGCCAACTATCACAACGCAATTGTGGTAGGAACCGGCGACCTCAGTGAGCTGGCGCTCGGTTGGTGTACGTATGGTGTGGGCGATCAGATGTCGCACTATAACGTGAATGCGTCGGTGCCCAAAACGCTCATTCAGCACTTGATCAGGTATGTTATTCGCAGCGGCGAATTCGGTAGTGAGGTTAACAAAGTACTCGAAGAGATTCTGGCTACCGAAATCTCACCTGAACTGGTACCGGCAGCGGACAACAACGATGACAAACCGGCCCAGCGTACCGAAGAGATCATCGGCCCGTATGCCCTGCAAGACTTCAACCTTTACTACATTACCCGCTACGGGTTTCGGCCCAGTAAAGTCGCCTTTTTAGCCATGCACGCATGGCGTGATGCCGATCGGGGGGCGTGGCCGGAAGGTCTACCGGAACACAAACGCCGCGCCTACGATCTTCCGATCATTCTGCACTGGCTGCGCGTGTTTCTCTATCGCTTCTTTCAGATAAGTCAATTCAAACGCTCGGCGATGCCAAACGGCCCGAAAGTTGGTTCAGGTGGATCACTCTCGCCACGCGGTGACTGGCGGGCACCGAGCGATGCGAGTGCGACGGTGTGGTTAGCCGAAATTGATCGATTGATCGAGGATTTGAATAAGCAAGAGTAATCAACGCTAAACCGCAGAGCGCGCGATATTCCTCTATCTGCGCGCTCGCTATCTCTGACCCACTTTGCAAGATCGGTGAGACCACTGCATAAGTTGAGACGGTCTGCGCTCCGCACCGTTAAAGCCGTTCTACCACCTGCGGGAGAAATCCGATTACTGCCTTTACTCACGCTATCTTTTCAGCGCCGCAATTCCGGTTCGGCAATTCCGGTCAACGACCGACGCGCACGTTCACGATCATGATACGCCGACTGCACGGTAGCCATTAACTCGTCGGCGGCAAAGGGCTTTCGGAGCACAGCATACGCACCACTGGCCGCCATGGCCGCTACCTGATCAGGCTCAACTTGGCCCGTAAAGAGAATTATCGTTGCTGTGGGGTCGTATGTGCGTAAAACATTCAGGAGGCTGATCCCATCGAGTTCGGGCATCACCACGTCGCTCAAGACAATATCGAAGGGGTTGGCATTGTAAATCTCGATGGCCTCGGCACTCCGCGCACAATAGGTAACATGATGACCGGCCTGTTCGAGCAGATTGCTTAGTGTACGCGCCGCTGCTTCGTCGTCATCGATCACCAGTATGCGCAGGGCGGGGATCGGCACACTTACCGGCTCTGCCACTTCCTCTTGGATAATCGGCAACCAAATCGTCATTGTGGTACCTTTGCCGACTTCACTCTCGACTTCAAAGCGACCGTTGTGGTTCTGGACGATCCCATATGACACGGCCAAGCCCAAACCGGTCCCCGATTGACTACCGGTGCTGTTTTTGGTGGTGACAAACGGTTGAAAAATCCGGCGGCGAATGGCTTCGGGAATACCACAACCGGTATCTGCAACCTGCAACATAATCCATTCACCTTCGGCTTTCAGGGTCACGGTCAGCGTGCCTCCCTTGGGTTTCATCGCATCACGGGCATTGGTAAGCAGGTTGAGGAACACTTGCGAGATTTGACCGGCATCGCAGATAGTAGGCGGGACTACCTCGATCTGGCGCACCACTCGCACACTGTGTTTGCGCAAGTCAATCTCCATCAGTGTCAGTGTACCCTCAACCACTTCGCGGAGATCCGACAATTCACGCCGCGAATCGCGTCGGCGGGCAAAGGTGAGCAGACTTCCGGTAATACTGCGACCGCGCTTGCACGTATCGAGCACAACCTTCAATGCCTCATTCTTCATATCAACGTCGTTGTCGGCCAGACCGAGCTGAGCATAACCCAACATGCCCGACAGCAAATTATTGAACTCGTGGGCAATGCTGGCAGCAAACGTACCAACGGCAGCAAGCTTCGCCGAGCGGCCTAGCTCACTTTGCGACTCTTGCCAACGACGGAAGAGACGGGCATTGTGAATCACCGCCGCTGCGTGCCGAGCAAACGCAGCCAACAACCGCTGTTCTTCTTCTTTTAGGCTGCGTACCGTCTCAAACGCCAAACAAACGGCGCCGAGCGGCTGTTGCTCATCGAGCAACGGTAACAGAATAATGGCTTGCCACGGCGATTGTTGGGTCAGCGCCGGTACCGGCCCCAGTGATTGCACATGCTGATCGGTGAAAAGGGTAACGCGCCGCCGTTCGAGTGCTGTTTCATAGCTGTGCGGTAGGGGGATGGGTTGTGGACCAAGCCCTGCGGTCGGGACCGGCAAGTGGTGCGAGGCAACCAATTGGAGCCGGCCTTGCTCATCGTAGAGCGTAACCCACGCACTGTCGGCCTCCATCAGCGCACTCAACCGCTCACCCAGCAGGTTGAGCATCGTCGGTACATCACGACTGGTCATCAGTGATACGACCAGACTCTGCAAATGGTCGCTCTGACGCGACAACATCAGCAACCGTTCATTAGCGCTGCGCAATTGCGTGTCGGCGATGGTCAATGCCTCTTCAAGTTTATGCTGCCGACGTAAACTGATTTGAACCATCGCCAGCGGGGCGATCCCAAGGGCAAAGGCCCATATCTCTTGTTGCCAGAGGATGGCCAGCATCCCCCCCAACGGGGCAAAAATCAGAGCATACCAACCCGCATCATCAAGCCGTAGTTGAAAGACCTCCGATAACTGTTTGCCGGTCAAGGGTACTGCCAAACTCACACTGGCGAGTCGATCAATCAGATAAATGACCAGCCCGCTCCCGATTAAGCCAAACAGAGCTGCCGGTGAAGCGATGTTCGCGCTATAGACCGGTTGCTGGACAAAGATCATCAAGACGATGCTACCGGCAGTCAGTGCGATCCAACGTACTGCCGCTAGTGCAATTGCCTGCCACCAAGTCATAGCCCGCGCCAACGAGCCGGCAATCGCACCGATCGCTACGGCCAGCAAAAATAGCGGCCACGGCAGAATGATCATGCCGGCTATCAGCAACACCAACGTTACCGCCAATGGACGGTCGTTTTGGCGCACGATGGTCAACGCTTCAAAGATGGTCAAGCCAACGGCAAACAGCGTCGCCGCAAGCCAGGCGGCAAGATCAAGCGGTATTGGTGGTGCCAAGAGGGTTGAAATGACACCTACTAACACCGCAGCGCCAACTAAGCCAATGAGCGATCCACGTAAGGGTAGTGGAACGGTTTGCATGCAAGCGTCTCCTTATTCAGAGCCGCTAGACGAGCCGAAGTACGGCGTTCAGCGAGTCAATTGAACGACATATACTACCTAGTATATCTACTATCGCACTAAACGTAAGCAACGACCATCATACGACTTGTTGTCATTGTGATGAAGTTTTTGTCATAGGGTAGCGAGAGGCAGGTTCGTACACGTAATGACCGAGCGGAGATTCCCACACCGACCCGATGCAACAGCGAAGACGTATCCTCATCACCCGACAATCGCAACTCACTGCGGCAAGCACACCCCTTCCTCGGTCATCACCAGCAACCCATCGCGGGCCAAATCGGCCACCAGTCCTTGTAACCAGGGTTCGTGATCGGGGGTAAAGTCGGCGCGTATCCGTTCTCCTAAGATCGGCAACGGTAATACTTCACCGGCGGGCAGCTCGCGCAGTACAGCGATGATTCTGCCACGGTACCAACGGCGTGACCCGACAAATGGCTCAGGAGTGCGCGATTCGGCGACTCGCTTAAGCGGCGGTGACATCATTGTCGCAACCAGCGCCGCATCATCGGCAATCGCAGTGGCATAGGACCGGCAATAGCTACGGATTGGGCAGCGCCAACACGCCGGGTTCGTCGACGTACAGATTAAAGCACCCAACTCCATAATCGCCTGATTCCATGTCCAACCCTGTCCCGGCGGAATCAGAGCCGCAGCGTGTGCCAACAACTCCCCGTCGGAGGGCGTGGCTCGGTCATCGGGACCAACGCACAATCGTCGCACCACCCGGCGAATATTGGTATCGAGAAAGGCCACATCCTGCTCAAAAGCAAAACAGGCTATCGCGCCAGCAGTATAAGGGCCAATACCGGGCAATGCGCGCAGATCGGCCACTGCCGACGGCACCTGCCCCCCATACTGCTCCATAATCACTTGAGCGGCCCGTTGCAGATTCACCGCACGCCGATTGTAGCCCAGCCCAGCCCACAACCGGATCACTTCGGCGGTCGGCGCGGCGGCCAAGGCGGCTACGGTAGGAAACGCGCTGAGAAATGCCTGATACTTGGGAATTACCCGGTCGACTTGCGTCTGTTGCAGCATCACTTCGGCGACCATAACCGCATACGGATCGCGAGTTCGTCGCCAAGGCAAGTCACGGGCGGAGGAATGAAACCAGCGGAGCAGATCGGAACGGATTTGCTCAATCATGCCCAATCGGTTGGTGCTACGTTTTGCGATATACGTCGATTACGTCAGGAATGCGGTTGAGTTTTTCGATGAGCGGTGACAGTTGGGTCATCGATTGTAGCGCAACCGTGACATTCAAGACCGTGCGTCCATTCGCTCGGCGTTTGCCGTGATTAACATCGGTGATATTAATCCCGGCCTCAGCAATCACGTTAGAAATATCACGCCACAAACCAACCCGATCCCACGCCTCAATCCGTAGTGGCACCGGGAATTGCTGATTCGACCCCGTCGCGCTGCCCCAGCAAACCGGCATGAGCCGTTCACGCTCGGTAGTACTGAGATGCTGAATAGTTCGGCAATCGGCACGATGGACGGTAACACCGCGGCCACGAGTTGTAAAACCGATAATTGGCTCACCAAACACCGGATTGCAACAACGTGCGATGCGTGAAGGTATCTTCACGTTTTTATCGAGATAGATTTCACCGTTAGCACTGACGCGCGCCGAGGGCTGGGTGGGCGTCGGCACAGCGACCGATTCGGGCACCGTCTCCTGCGAGGCCAACAACTTCTGCACGAGAGTCCGCTCGTTGAGGTCGTCAACCCCGATTTGGTAAAAGAGATCCTCAACTGAGCGCACCGTCGGCCCGGCCAACTCAACCAGCTTCTCAAAGCTCACATGGGTCAGCCCAACGCGCTTTAACTCTTTCTCCAACATCTCCCGCCCAGCAGCGATATTCTCTTCGCGTTCGAGCCGGCGGAAGTAGCGCTTGATGTGATTGCGCGCCGAGGGAGTCTTCACGATCCGAAGCCAGTCGCGGCTTGGCCCACGTGGCGTCTTCGCGGTCAGAATCTCGACGATTTCGCCGCTGTGCAACTCATAATCGAGCGGCACCATCCGATCGTTGACTTTGGCGCCAATGCAATTGTGCCCAACTTCAGAGTGAATACGATAGGCAAAATCGATCGGGGTGGAACCCTCGGGCAGATCGATAATCTTTCCTTTTGGTGTAAATACAAACACGCGCTCTTCAAACTCGGCGCGCAGCATGTCGATAAATTCGCTGTCGGTCGTCTCATTGCGCCACGAGATCAACTCTCGCAACCAGCGAATTTTATTTTCATAATCTTTATCACTACGAGTATTAAAACCCTCTTTGTAGCGCCAGTGCGCAGCGATCCCGTGCTCGGCTTCTTCATGCATTTTGCGCGAGCGGATCTGCACTTCGCAATGTAGCCCCTCCGGCAAAATCACGGTAGTATGGATCGAGCGATACGAACTTTCTTTAGGGGCAGCGATGTAGTCGTCAAATTCTTGCATCACCGGCGTCCAGTTCATCTTACTATGGACAACACCCAGCGCCTGGTAGCAAGCCCCCACGTCGTTGTTGGGATCATCGACAATAATGCGCACGGCCAGTTGGTCGTAGATACGCTCAAGCGGCACCCCTTTGCGCTCCATCTTGCGCCAAATCGAATAGATGTGTTTTGATCGTCCGGTGACTTCAGCCTTGATCCCTTCGCGCGCCAAGGCCTCCTTCAACTGCGCTATCACCCGTTGCACGATCCGATCGCGCGCCTCTTTACGCATGGCTAGCCCACGTGCTATCTCTTGATACCGGTCGGGGTGCAAGACTTTAAACGCGAGATCTTCCAACTCCGACTTCATCTGCCACATACCGAGACGGTGTGCGAGCGGTGCGTAGATGTCGAGCGTCTCACGGGCTACTCGCTGCTGTTTGTTGGGGGGCGTCGCATGGATCGTGCGCATGTTGTGCAGGCGGTCGGCCAATTTGATCAGCACGACCCGCGGATCGTCAGCCGAAGCGATAATTAACTTACGGTAGGTGCCGGCCTGTATCTCCTCTTTCGTTTTATTTTCGTAACCGGAAAGTTTAGTAACGCCGTCAACCAAATTCGCGACTTGTTTGCCGAAAAAGCGCTCGATCACCTCAATCGGAACACCGGTATCTTCGACCACATCGTGCAACAGCGCGGCAGCAATCGATTCGGTATCGAGCCGTAAATCGAGCAAAATGATCGCAACTTCAATTGGATGATCGATGTAGGGCTGGCCCGATTGGCGTCGTTGGCCTTCGTGGGCAACAGCGGCGAGAGCGTAGGCGCGGCGGATGAGATCGAAATCGGCGGAGGGGAGGTATTCGCGGTGGCGATAAATAAGCGCTTCAACCGATGGCGAGTGATAGGCACTGATAAAATCGGCCTGTACCGTTTCGAGCGATGCTTGACACCCCCGACGTTTTTGTTGCTCAACAATGAGGAGCATAACGTTGTGCTGTAACAGGAGATCGGCTGGAGGGGGAAGTTCATCACGCGACGTTGGACGATCCGGTGCGTCTGTAATTGTATCGGGGGATTGATCGGTAGTTATTACATCGTCCATGATAGCCGCTCCTTGATGTAGGCGATTTGCGAGCCATCACCAAGACAAACCCGCACGTTTGGTTGAAGTCCCCGGTATCTATCTGCAATGCTCGCATCGTTGGCTAACAATGGCCTACCACTCGTTACGAGGACGGGTGAGTGTTCCTCGATTATAGTTGCATCGGTTACGACATCTGATCAAAAACGCCCGGCGTGCAACGCCAGGCCGCATCCTTTCACAACGATCATCAGCGATCACAACCAATTGTCTCTCTATGTTAGGATAACACCGGCTAACAGGTATGTCAAGCTGACGCATTGTTTCAAGACGAAAAATATTGCATCTCCCACAAATACTGTCGGTATCATGACTGCTCTGCCGTTCCCCGCCGTATCTGACCAGCTGTCAGACACCTCTGGTATTCGTTGTATAATCAAATATCTCATTCGTGGTGTGTCTTGTGTGCAAAGGAGCCTTGCCATGGATCTTAACCTGCACCACTTTCCCTATCCTGGGCGCCGGGTGCCGGTTATTGCCGAACGCGGTATCGTTGCCAGCAGCCATCCTTTAGCCTCACAAGCTGGGATGCAGATCCTCCAGTCCGGCGGGAACGCGGTTGATGCCGCCATCGCGACCGCCGCCGCCTTGACAGTGCTTGAGCCGACGTCAAACGGACTAGGTGGAGACGGGTTTGCCCTCATTTGGGCCGGTGATACCCTGTACGGTATCAATGGGTCAGGCGCTGCTCCCGCCGGTCTATCGGCAGAGGTGTTAGCGGCAGCCGGTTATCAGGAGATGCCAATGTATGGCTGGTGGCCGGTGACCGTACCAGGAGTGGTGCGGTTGTGGGGCGACATGCACGCACGGTTTGGACGGTTGCCCCTTGCACAGGTATTGGCACCGGCAATCAGCTATGCCGAAGATGGCGCGCCGGTACCACCGATGGTCGCCTATTTCTGGGCACGTGGTGTAGCAGCCGCTCATATCCGTCGTGGCCCTGAGTTTGAGGGTTTTTTACCTACGTTCAGCATTGATGGCCGTGCGCCACGTCCCGGCGAACGCTTTGTCAGTCCCGGCCACGCCCGCACACTGCGGCTCATTGCCCGCCACGGTACTGATGTGTTTTACCAAGGCGAGATTGCTGAATCGATTGACCGCTTCGCGCGCGCAACCGGCGGATTGTTGCGGGCAACCGATCTGGTTAGTCACCGTTCGGAATGGGTGAAACCGATTAGCATCCATTATCGTGGCTATACCGTTCACGAAATTCCACCCAACGGGCAAGGGATCGCGGCGCTGATGGCGCTGGGTATTCTCGATCACGTTGATCTGAACCGCTGGCCGCGGGAGTCGGCAGCCTCATTCCATTGGCAGATTGAAGCAATGAAGCTGGCCTTTGCCGATGCCTTCGCCTATGTTGCCGACCCGGCAAAAGTTGCCATACCGGTCAACGAAATGCTCAATCGTGAGCGATTGGCAGCGCGTCGGCAGTTGATCGGTGAACGCGCCCAAAGCTATGGGCCGGCTGCTTTACCGCAAGGTGGCACCGTCTATTTTGCAACGGCTGACCGCGATGGGATGATGGTGAGCATGATTCAATCGACCTATATGGGTTTTGGTTCAGGCGTGGTTGTACCGGAATACGGCATCGCGCTGCATAATCGTGGCTATGGGTTCGTGCTCGATCCCGATCATCCTAATCGGGTTGCGCCGGGCAAGCGTCCGTTCCATACCATTATTCCCGGCTTTTTGAGTAAAAACGGTTTACCCATCGGTCCCTTTGGCGTTATGGGTGCCCATATGCAGCCCCAAGGTCACGTGCAAGTGATCGTCAACACCCTCGATTACGGCTTGCATCCGCAAGCGGCGCTCGATGCCCCGCGCTGGCGTTGGGAACGCGACGGTACCTTACGGCTCGAATTGGAGACCCCGCGCCACGTGATCGAAGGCCTCACCGCTCGTGGTCATCAGGTGGTGGTTGAGAGTGAATTGGGCGGATTTGGTCGTGGACAGGTCATCTGGCGGCTGGCGAGTGGTAGTTATGTAGCCGGGACGGAGCCACGGTGCGATGGGTTGGCAATCGGTTGGTAGATATGTGTGGACTGGCAGGAGTAAGAGACAAGATGAATACCCGTAGGGCAACCCTCTTTGATCTGATACACGCCGGTGCTCCTGGCGATCCGGCTTTGATTATGCCAGATGGTCCGATATGGACATTTGCCGATCTCCGTTCACAGGTCGAGCAATTGGTCGCCTGGTTGCAACACCATGGCCTCGGACGTGGTGACCGAATCGCGATAGCGCTTGGGAATGGGCCGGCTATGGCGATCACCTTTTTGGCCGCTGCTACCGCAGCAACGGCAGCGCCGCTGAATCCTAAGTATCGTCGTGATGAGTTTGCCTTCTACTACGAAGACACCAATGCCCGCGCCCTCATTGTTCCCCCTGGTGAAGGTGAAGAGGCCCGCGCTGCGTTACGTCCAGGCATGATCTTGATCGAAGCCGCTCTCGATGCCACCGGTCACCTCACCTTCACAACCACCGACACCGCCGGTTCGCCGCGGCGTGATGGTGTTGCTGAACCAGACGATGTTGCCATGATCTTGCATACGAGTGGGACAACCAGCCGACCAAAGCGGGTTCCCATCCGTCACCGTAACCTGGTCGCTTCGACGAATAATATCATCGCGACCTATCAGCTTAGTCCCGCCGACCGTTCGCTGTGTGTGATGCCACTCTTCCATATTCACGGTATCGTTGCATCACTGCTTAGTCAATTGGCTGCCGGTGGTGCCGTGGTCTGCCCCCCTGGGTTCGATGGTCTTAAGTTCTGGAGCTGGGTCGAGCAAACTCGACCCACGTGGTACTCGGCAGTTCCGACAATGCATCAAGTACTGCTGGCCCGGGCCGAACGTAACGCTACACTTATCGCCACGCACCGGTTCCGTTTCATCCGCTCATCGAGTGCGCCGTTGCCGCCGGTGGTGATGGAACGCATGGAAGCGGTCTTTGGCGCGCCGGTCCTCGAAAGCTACGGGATGACCGAAGCCTCTCATCAGATGACCTCCAACCCCTTGCCACCCGGTCGACGTAAACCCGGTTCGGTTGGGATTGGCTTCGGGGTCGACGTGGGAATCATGGACGACAACGGTCAGTTTCTGCCGAACGGGGTTAGGGGTGAAGTGGTAGTGCGTGGGCCAAACGTCGTTGATGGGTACGAAAACAACCCGGAAGCGAATGCCACCGCTTTCGTCAACGGTTGGTTCCGCACCGGCGATCAGGGGTATCTGGATGAAGATGGTTATCTGTGTCTGACCGGTCGGATCAAGGAACTGATCAATCGCGGTGGCGAGAAGATTTCTCCACTCGAAATCGACGATGTGCTACTCCGTCATCCGGCAGTCGCCGAGGCATTAGCTTTTGCCGTACCGCATGTAACCCTTGGAGAAGAGGTGCATGCAGCAGTGGTGCTGCGTGAAGGGATGAGCGCAAGCGAGCGTGAATTGCGCGATCACTGCGCTCGCCTGCTGGCAGATTTCAAGGTACCACGCGCCATCCATATTCTGAGTGCGTTGCCGCGCGGCGCTACCGGTAAGCTGCAACGGATCACTATGGCGAAGACTTTAGGCTTAACATAATGAAAGCACCAACAGCCTATCGGGGTATATTATGTTGACCGCACGTGCAACCCAACATATACAGCGGTAGGCTGTATACGACACCATCATTTGTATCAGAAGTGCGGTATCATACAACAGTTAGCGCTTCGTGAATGCGCCCGTCACAGACAACAACTCTGCCGGCCACCGACTCCGGCGTACCCAAACAGGAAGTGGCATGATCCCCAAGCCTAAACTGGAACAGCGTCTTTCACCATACCTGAGTTTTTCACGCGCAGAATGGTCAGCGTTACGCAACGGCACTCCATTGCCACTTAGTGCCGATGAACTCGACTCTCTCGTGAGCCTGAACGATAGCGTCTCGATCGAGGATGTTGCCGACATTTATCTGCCGTTAGTGCGCCTCCTCCAACTCTACTACGACAATGCCACCCGTTTGTACCAAGCAACCAGCACATTTTTTGGCTCGGCGACAGCCCGCGTGCCTTATGTGATTGGGATAGCCGGCAGTGTTGCCGTAGGTAAGAGCAGCACCGCCCGTATTCTCCAGGCATTACTCTCGCGCAGTCCTTATCACCTTAAGGTCGATCTGATAACCACCGATGGCTTTCTTTATCCCAACCGCGTCTTACAAGAACGGGGAATCATGCACCGAAAGGGCTTCCCGGAGAGCTACGACCGACGACGCTTGTTGAAATTCATGGCCGATATTAAGTCAGGCTACGGCCCCGTCTTCGCGCCGGTCTATTCACACCTGATCTACGATATTGTGCCCGATCAATTCCAAGTAGTCGATCATCCCGATGTGCTGATCGTTGAAGGCTTGAATGTCTTGCAGCGTGGCATGAATACGCGGCGTGAACCACAGCTCTACGTATCGGATTTCTTTGACTTTGCGATCTACGTTGATGCTAATGAACGCGACCTTGAACAATGGTACATTGAACGGTTTTTGCGTTTGCGTCAGACCGCCTTCCGCGATCCGTCGTCTTATTTTCGTCGTTACGCCGATCTGAGCGAGATCGAAGCCATTGCGACCGCACAGCGTATCTGGCGCGAGATTAATTATGTTAACCTCAAGCAAAACATCGAGCCGACGCGCTGGAGCGCTGACCTCATTCTCGTGAAAGGTCCACGCCACGAACTCGAGCGCGTCTATTTGCGTAAGTTGTAAGTGATAGATACAGGTAAGGAGACTATGCGGATTTGTATTGTGGGAGCCGGCGCAATCGGTGGCTGGCTAGGGGCAAAACTGATGCAGGCCGGTGCTGAGGTCACACTCATTGCGCGTGGAGCACATTTGGCCGCTATACAAACGCATGGCGTCACGATCGTGTACGGTGATGGTCGGCGCGAGGTGGTCCGTCCAACACTCGCCACCGATGATATGACCGTCGCCGGCCCACACGATATGGTTATCGTAACGGTCAAGGCCCACTCGTTAACGAAGCTCGTCGCACCGATGCGCGCCCTGTACGGCCCTGATACGGCGGTGGTCTTTGCCCAAAACGGGATTCCGTGGTGGTACTTCTTTCGGCATGGTGGTCCCTACGAAGGGCGCCGAATCGAAGCAGTTGATCCCGGTGGGGTGATTGCTGCCCATACCGAAATCGAACGGGTCATCGGTTGCGTGGTCTATCCGGCAGCCATCATCGAGCAGCCCGGCGTCATTCGGCATATTGAAGGGAATCGATTCACGCTCGGCGAACCCGATGGTAGTCGGAGCGAACGCACACGGCGTCTCAGTCAACTGCTCGCAGCGGCAGGTTTACGCGCCCCGGTCAAAACCGATATTCGCAATGAAATCTGGCTCAAACTGTGGGGTAATCTCTCGCTCAACCCAATTAGTGCCTTGACCCGCGCCACCCTCGACCGGATTATTGCCGATCGAGGCACCCATACCCTCGCCGCAACGATGATGGCTGAGGCTCAGCAAGTGGCGGAAGCACTCGGTGTACGGTTTCTCGTCTCTATCGAGCAACGTCTTCAGATGGCCGCAGAGATCGGAGCACACAAAACTTCGATGTTGCAGGATATTGAGGCCAAGCGCCCGACCGAGATTGATGCCCTGTTGGGTGCAGTGGTCGAATTAGCCGATCTGACCGGTGTTCCTGCCCCGACGATTCGGGCTATCTACGCCGTAACATCGTTACTCGACCGCGTTAATTGTGGTTCGTAACGACCGTGGGATCATGCGATTGCAGAGTCACACCGATCAAGGAACATCCATGAACGATCTGATTGCTAACCCTGTATTAACCCGTGAACTGTTTGGCCGGATTCGCGGACGCAATGCATGGTTGATTCTTACCGCGTATCTGACCATTATCGGTGCGATTACCTTGCTGATCTACGCCGTCTTCGTCACTTCGGCCAGCCTGAACGATCCCAATACGTCAGGAATTATCGGCAAAACTATCTTCTTTACGGTGATGATCGCAGCCTTGATCCAAGTCTGTTTTCTCTCACCATCGCTAACTGCCGGCGCGATTGTCGGCGAAAAAGAGCGCCAGACCTACGATCTGTTGATGACCTCACTCTTATCACCCTGGCAAATTGTGACCGGCAAGTTGATTTCGGCGATTGCCTTTGCGCTCCTTTTGATTATGGCCTCTTTACCGATCGCCGGTTTTGCCCTTATCTTCGGTGGTGTCACGGCCCAAGAATTGCTGATTGGGGTGGTCGGTCTCTTGGTGACGGCGGTGAGTTACGCAGCAATCGGACTCTTTTGGTCAACGGTGATGCACTCGACATTAGGCGCAACGGTGACGGCGCAAGGTACCGTGATAGCCATTCTGTTGCTGGTACCGTTCCTCTTTTTCGTAATTTCTACCTTGGTCGGCGCCTTTAACGGTGCGCCAACCCCACTGTATGTCTATACCATGGGGTTATTTCTCTGCCTGCACCCATTTATCGCGCTCGGTATCACGGCAACCAGTCTCGAAACCGGTTCTGGGATCTGGTTGTGGAGCGTGCCCTCATCGGTGGGTGATTTGACCGTACCGTCGCCATGGCTGGTCTATACAGGGCTGGCCCTGCTCATCACCGGTGTTGCCCTAGCATCGGCGATCCATCGGATCAAACCGAGCGAAGCGTAGTCCAACCTACAACCGCTGCACCCAATCGGCAATAATCGCTGCCACGTCGCCGGGTCGTTCCATCGGCAACATTTGTCCGGCCTCCACTTCGGCCAGCGTGGCGTGGGGAACCACCCGCCGTAGTCGTTTCCAGACCGAATCGGTTATCAACTCAGAACGTGTCCCACGCACAATCAGGAGCGGTCGTTGCAACCGGCGTAAATCACGCCACGCATCGATTGGTGATGAAGCGAAGATGTGTGATTCCCAACGTTTGGGCCACGCGAGCGTGTAGCCATTGCCGTGCGGACGGAGGCCACCATTGAGATAGCCCTCAAGCGCATCGGGGGTAAAATCGGCAAAGACACCACGCCCTTGCCAACGCTGCCGTGCCTCATCGATGCTGGCAAAATGGTCACGACGGCGCAATGCACCTTGAGCGAGGGGAAAACGATACCCTTGCCCACTTTTACGCAACAGCCAGATCAGCACTTGCAGACGGCGACGGAAGAGCACTGGATCAATGAGCACCAATCCCTGGAACAGATCGGGACGCGCGACAGCGGCATAGAGGGTTAAGATTCCGCCCAGTGAATGGCCGATCCCAACGACCGGCTGGGACGCGACCGCCTGCAAATCGGTGACCAGTTCGGCAGCCAAATCGCGCCATGTCCCTCCCGGTTCCGCGTCACCATCGACGCGCAACGGACGTGGCCGGTAGCCGATAATGCGCCCCAAAGGCGCTAAGCCGGCGGCGAGAGGGACATAGGCTTCCGGTGGAAAGCCATTGGCCGGCGCGATATGGATGAGACGGGGGCCATAACCCCCGATCTCACGATAGATTGCTGCAGCGGAGTGTGTGATCATCGCTGTGGTTATGTGGCAAGACGAAGATGACGTAAACCCGATGACCAAATGCTCGTGACGTTACTCATCACGCCGCCGCGGACGCGGGCGTTCACCATCACGGCGTGGCCCACGTAACTCTTCACGCAAACTACGCGGCTCGTCACGACTACCACGCTGTTCCTCGCGAGGACGTGGGCGGGGGGCTGCTCCGGCTGCCTTGCGTGCTTCAGGTGTCTCGCCGGTGAGTACCGCGCGTCGGCTCAGACTGATCTTGCCGGTATTACGGTCAATGTCAATCACCATCACGTTGATCTCATCACCAAGCGAGACCACGTCCTCGACATTCTCTACCCGCTTCTCGTCAAGCTCTGACACGTGTACCATGCCGTCCTTACCCGGTAGAATGTTGACAAAGGCACCGAACGGCTTAATACTCACCACTTTACCGAGGAAAATATCACCAACTTTCGCCTCACGGGTAAGGCCCTCGATCATACTGATTGCCTTCTTAGCGGCCTCACCATCAGGTGCAGTAATAAAGACACGCCCGTCGTCTTCGATATCGATCTGCGCACCAGTTGTATCACAGATGTTGCGGATCGTCTTGCCACCAGGACCGATCAGCGCGCCGATCTTATCCACCGGAATCTGGATCGTCATAATACGTGGCGCATAGATCGACAACTCTGGGCGAGGCGCGCTAATCACCGCGTTCATCTTCTCCAGGATAAACAACCGACCGGCGCGGGCCTGCGCAAACGCCTGCCGCATAATCTCGTAGGTGATCCCGGTCGTCTTAATATCCATCTGCAAACCGGTCACACCGTTGGCCGTCCCGGCTACTTTAAAGTCCATATCGCCGAGTGCATCCTCGATCCCCTGAATATCGGTCAGCACCCGCCAGCGCCCATCTTCGCCGGTAATGAGGCCCATTGCCACACCGGCCACCGGTGCCTTGATCGGCACCCCGGCATCCATCAGGCTGAGCGACGAACCGCAGACCGAGGCCATCGACGATGAACCGTTTGAGGAGAGGACTTCGGAGACGAGCCGGATCGTATACGGGAACTCCTCTTCGCTCGGCAACACCGCGTACAACGAACGTTCGGCGAGCGCGCCGTGGCCAATATCGCGCCGGCGCGGCGTACCGAGGCGGCGGATCTCACCGGTGCTAAACGGCGGAAAGTTGTAGTGGTGAATGTAGCGTTTCGTCGTCTCGATCCCAAGATCATCGACTTTCTGCTCATCACCCGGTGAGCCAAGCGTCGTAATAGTAAGCACCTGGGTTTGACCACGAGTAAAGACGGCTGAGCCGTGAACTCGTGGTACGACCCCAATCTCGATGCTGATCGGGCGAATCTCATCAAGAGCGCGGCCATCAACGCGGATACCTTCATCGAGGATCGCGTTGCGCACCTCATCTTTCAGTAACTTCTCGAACGCCTTGCTCACCTCTTTGATGCGGTTGGGTATCTCTTCTTCCGGCTCATCGGCGGTAAAGTGAGCGATTACCTCCGCCTTTAGCGCTTCGGTCTGAGCCTCACGATCCTGCTTCACCGGGCTGCGCACGGCTTTGCGCAACCGGTCACCCATCCATGCACTGATAGACTCTTCGAGTGAGGTATCAACTACGGGTGGGATGAAAGGCCGTTTGGGCTTACCGCAGAGCTGCACTAGTTGCTCTTGCAATTCGCAGATTTGCTTGCAGACGGCGTGACCTTCGATGACCGCCTGGAGCATCTCATCTTCGCTCAGCTCATACGCACCGGCTTCGACCATCAGCACCGCATCCTTAGTACCGGCAACCACCAGATCGAGTCGACTCTTTTCGATCTCCCCCATCTTTGGGTTCACCACCAACTTACCGTCGAGATGACCCATCTGCACCGCCCCAACCGGACCGGCGAAGGGAATATCGCTAATCGCCAGTGCTGCCGAAGCGGCAATAATCGCCAGCGGGCCGGGATCATTTTCCATATCGATGGAAAAGGTGGTAATGATCACTTGTACTTCGTTGGAGAAGCCCTTAGGAAAGAGCGGACGAAGCGGGCGGTCGGTTAACCGTGAAATAAGAATTGCGGTCGTAGTCGGTCGGCCTTCACGCTTGAAGAAATTAGCCGGAATCTTGCCCACCGCGTACATCTTCTCTTCGTAATCGACGGTGAGCGGGAAGAAATCGGTACCCTCACGAGCCTCTTTGGCACATACGACGGTGGCCAGTAACATTGTATCACCGTAACGCGCCACCACAGCACCATCTGCTTGCTCGGCAAACCGACCCGCTTCGAGGGTCAGGGTACGGCCGGCAATTTCAGCGCTGACCGTATAAATCTGCCGTTCTGTCATACGTCGTTCTTACTCCTGCCTAGCGGGGCGCACCGATGCGCCCACCTGTTTTCAGATAGCCGCATTGTATCGGCCTTGGCGCGGAGTTCGGCACTGGCGTATACGCACCTATCGTATACGCATACGCCAATCCCGAACCACCGCGCCTCACAACTGACAAGCAAAGAGCGCCGGGCGGCAGATGCCGCTGGCGCCCTCTGTGACCTATCTCATACTGACGGTTGCCTCTATCATACTAGCGGCGCAGACCGAGGCTATTAATCACCTTGCGGTAACGCTCGCGATCCTTAGACTGGAGATAATTGAGCAGCCGTCGTCGTCGCCCGACAAGTTTGAGCAACCCACGCCGTGAATGGTGATCGTGGATGTGGACACGCAGATGCTCGATAAGCTGGTTAATGCGCTCGGTCAAGAGAGCAACCTGTACTTCGGGCGAACCGGTATCTGTCTCGTGCAGTTGATAATTGTTGATGATCTGTGATTTTTCTTCTTTCTCAAGCGCCACGAGCGGTTCCTCCTCGTGTAATCGCGCACGGGCCGGCGCAGCCCGGCGTTCCTTATATAGTCATCGCCATTATAACATAATCGTTGTGTTTTGCCAACTTATGTCGCGCACGTGTTATCCGATTTCGCGCGGTACCCGTGGCAAGATACCGGTCAGCACTTCGTAGCTGATGGTACCAAGCCACCCGGCAATCTCATCAACACCGATCACCTCCTCACCCTGCCGACCGATGATGGTCACCGGATCGCCCCGTTGCACACCGGGAATATCGGTGACATCGACCATGGCGTAGTCCATACAGATCCGTCCGACAATTGGCGCCCGGCGACCGCGAATGAGCACTTCACGCCACGCCGGCGAACGGCGCAGTCCGTCGGCGTAACCGACCGGTATGGTAGCGATGCGCGATGGACGTGAAGTGACGTAGGCGCCACCATACGAGATGGGAGTTCCGGCAGGGTGTTCACGGACCTGCGCTACTTCACTGTAGAAGCTTAATGCCGGGTGCATACCGGATAAAAGCGGCACCACCGGGCTTGGCGCGATCCCATAACACGCCAAACCGGGTCGCACCATGTCGAAGTAGGTCATCGGAAAGCGGAGGGTAGCCGCACTATTGGCGGCATGCACGAGCGGTGGACGCAAACCGGCCGCAGTAATTTCGGCCAGAACGGTTTGCAAGAGACGCAACTGGTGTTTGGTCGGCTCCGGATCGGCTTCGTCGGCGCGGGCAAAGTGGGTGTAGAGACCAACCGGCTCGATACCGGGTAGGTCACGTAGGTAATGGAGGAATGGGCCAACGGCAGCAGGCGGTAATCCTAGCCGAGCCATACCGGTATCTACTTTGATATGCACACGTGCTGAACGACCGAGTTCGAGCGCAGCAGTACTGAGCGCCTGTGCCGTGTCGTCATCGAACAGCGTGACCATCAGATCCAGCCGGATTGCTTCGGCCACTTGCCACGGCGGTGTGTAGCCCAACACCAGGATCGGCGCGCTAATGCCTTGCGCACGTAAGCTACGACCTTCACCAACCGTGGCCACTGCTAACATCTCGGCGCCTGCCGCTAACGCTGCCCGTGCGACCCGAGCAGCCCCGTGACCGTAGCCATCACCTTTTAGCACCACCATGAGCGGTACGCCTGCATGATGCCGTAACGCGCGCACATTATCGGCGATAGCGGTCAGGTCAAGATACACCCACGTCGGACGCCCCGGATCGCCGATCCGTACACTGCGCCACGCCGGTTCTTGCCGTACAAGACAATCCGCCGGTAGTTCGTCATCGGCCAGCAGTGGTGCAATAACTTGTTCAAGACGTTCACCGGCGCCACCACAGAGCAAAACCAGATCGCCGGCCCCACGTTCGCTTGGGAGCGACATTTGCGCAGCAGTATTGGTATCAACCACGTGAATGGGGATGGTCGGCTTGACCAAACGTGCCGCGTGTACCATGGTGGCAGCCCCCGTTCCCTTGAGGACGAGATAATCGGCGCTGCGTGCGGCTTGCCCACCAAGCTCACTCAACATCGGTGTCGGGTCGATGGCCGGCAGTTCAGCCGGCGTACCCAAGACGGCAATTCGCCGTTGCGCCGGTAGCGCCGCCAATGTTTGTAAAGCAGCCATCATCGCCGGCAATGTTGCATTAAAACTATCATCAAGGATCATCTCGCCATTTTTGCCCCGCAGTGGGCGCAAGCGTCCGGCAGGCGGTTCGAGCCGGGTCAAGGCATATTGGATAGATTCGGGTGATATATGGTAGTACAAACCGACCGCTATCGCCGCTAGCGCAGCACTCACGCCGGGTGGACCGAACAATGGGGTGAAGACCGGCAATTCAAGCCCCGGCCCACGTGCGATGAAGGTCACGCCATCACGCCGGAAGCTGATGTCGGTTGCACGTATAGCAAACTCATCGGCAAGGATATAGCAATCGTCGGCTGGAGCAGTGAGCACGCTAGCTCCATGTTGTTGCAACAACGCCACTGCCTGCGGATCAGCCCCCGGTGTGATCACAGCAAGATGCGGAGGAAACGCAGCAACCAATGGAGCGAGATGCTCACCGGCAAACTCCAGCACTGCATAACGATCATGAGTGCGTAAACGAGCGAGCGCGATGGGTAAGCCCAACAACGAATTGAAATTGCGCCGACTCTGAAAAGTGGGCGCAAGCTGCGCGAGCACTGCGGCAATGGCTCGCCGGGCGAGTGTCTTGCCGATACCGCCGGTGACGGCAACCACCGTTGGGTGTAATGCGCGGAGCCGATTGCTCGCCCAACGCAAGAGGACAGTCTGTGGATCAGAACAGACGATCACGGTTGCATTATCGGCAGCGTGCGGCGGACGACGACATAACACACCACGGGCGCCGGCAGCCAGCGCCGCCGGAATGTAGTCGTGGCCGTCGGCACGGGCGGTGCGGATGGCAATAAAGCACTCCCCGGGTGCAGTTAAGCGCGAGTCATAACTCCAATCGGTAAAGGTGTCGGTGACGGATGGGCCAACCAGTGTACCACCTGCATCCAACAGTTCGGCGAGTGTGATGGTCATACCCGACTCCTCGCTATGGGTAATCATTCGTCAAGTCAACTTTTGCTATAATACTCGTTATGAGTAATCCATCTGCCGCTACTGCCACCACTCGCACCGGAGTCACTTGGTTCTGGCTCATGGTAGCCCTCTTTGCCCACACCGGCTGGGGTGCCTACCCCGTGCTCGCTCGCTATTTGCAAACGATTAGCCATCTGCCGAGTATGGCCATCTTGACGCTGGGCAATGCCTTAGCACTGCTCGTCTACTTGCCGTTTGCTTACCGCTACATTGACTGTACCGTCTGGCGCACACCCATCATCTGGCTCTTCGCACTGGTGGTCAGTGTGCGCGCCATGACCAATCTGACCTCCGCCCGCTTTACGCTCGCGATCTATGTGCAACTGATCACGCTCCTCACCCCACTGATCGTTGCTCTCCTCAGCAAACTGTTCTTTCACGAGCGATTACCGCCGTTGACCTTACCGGCAATTGGGTTTTCACTCATCGGTTCGGTATTGCTGATGAGTAGCGATCTCCATCGTGGTGCAGTGTTACAATTGACCACTGGTGATCTGATCGGAATTGCGATAGCGTTGGTTTCGGCCTGTGCGCTCGCGCTTTATATGATCCTTGTACCACGAGCGACTGCTGCCGGCCAAGTCCGAGCCGAAGCGATGTTACTCATTCAACTGATCGCGTTGACTATCACGTGCGGTGCGATGAGTATACTGTTGGGCGAACAGTGGCAACAGTTTACCGTCATTGGTTACGTAGACTGGCTGGTTTTTGCGGCATTCGTGATCTTTGTCCTTCTTGGCGCGAACCTTGGTCAGATTGTCGCGTTGCGTCAGCTCGGTGCGCCGCTGGTGAGCAGTACCATGGGTTGGCGCTTGATCAGCGCGCTGGGCTTAGCCGCGCTGCTTCTCGGTGAACAGTTGCAGAATGGGTGGCAAATATTAGGCGCGATGATCGTGGTAGCTACCATTACCGTATATGTGCGTCGGCAGTATCGGGTCTGAGATTGGCAGTGCAGTATGGAGACTACCATCCGTTCGATTACGGTCACCCCACTCAACATCCCGTTGCGCAGTCCCTTTGGCATTGCCGGTGGTGTGCAAGCGATTGCCTACAATTTATTGGTAACTCTCGAATTGCAGGGCGGGATCCGCGGCTATGGCGAAGCCGCGCCGTTTCCGGCGTTTAATGGTGAGACGCAAGCCGATGCACTGGCTGCTATTGAAACGGTGCGCACGGCAATCGAGGGCGCCGATGTACGTGAATGGCGGGCAATTGCCGCACTCTTGCGCGAACGGATCGGCGATTATGGTTCGGCCCGTTGCGCTCTCGAAACTGCCCTCCTCGACGCACTAACCCGCTTCTATCGCATACCACTGTACGTCTTTTTCGGTGGCGCCGGTCAGACGCTCGAAACCGATATGACCATCACGACCGGCACAGTCGAGGCAGCAGCCATCGCAGCCCTTGACATTCTGGCACGGGGCATCCGCCAGATCAAGGTAAAGATCAGTGGCAGTGATCTCCGGCACGATCTTGCCCGGATTACCGCTATTCGTGCTGTGGCTCCTGACGCCCCCCTCATACTCGACGGTAACGGTGGTTTAAGCGCCGAGACAATGCTCGAATTGCTCGGTGCGCTACGCTTGCAACAGATCGTACCGGTCCTCATCGAGCAGCCAGTACCGGCAGATGACTGGGTCGGGATGCGCCAGTTGGTGCAGTGGGGCGGTAGCCCCGTCGCCGCCGATGAGATGGCTACGAGTGCATTGCGTGTGCTGCGCATTGCGCACGAGCGCGCCGCCGATGTTATCAACATTAAACTGATGAAGACCGGTGTAGTCGAGGCGCTCGAGATGGCAGCGATTGCGCGTGCTGCCGGTCTCGGCTTGATGATCGGTGGGATGGTCGAGTCGATCCTCGCAATGACGATGTCGGCCCATTTTGCCGCCGGTTTGGGTGGTTTTCGCTTTGTTGATCTCGACACACCTCTCTTTTTAGCCGAAAATCCATTCCACGGCGGGTTTCAAATGCGTGGCGGTGTGATCGATCTGAGCCACATTACCGCCGGCCACGGCGTCGAACCGATAGTGATGGTCAACGGCTGATAATCCACGCCGATAGCACATCCCCGTGAATGAAGCAACGCTCTTGTACGAGCCGTACCCCACACGCTTGTTCCTCTTGTCCATGACACATTAGGCAATTCAGCTATAGCCCTCGCTACACCTGTACGTTATACTTGCATAAGAATAGCCAGCCGCATTGTTGCCACCTACTCTGCACCGTTGCAGTGATAGGTGCGTATTATTGTTAGGAGCATGCATGACAGCGCGACTCTTGATTGCCGATGATGAAATATCGATCCGGCAAGGCCTGCGTGACGCACTACTCGCGCACGGCTATGTGATTGTCGGTGAAGCGCTGGATGGTCAGCAAGCCGTAGCAATGACCCGCCAACTGCGGCCTGATCTTGTCCTACTTGATGACAAAATGCCGCTCCTCGATGGCCTTGAAGCGGCAACCGTTATCTCTCGCGAAAGCCTGGCGCCGGTCGTCTTGCTAACGAGTTCACCATCGCACGAGGTGATCGATAGGGCACGACGTGCGGGTGTGTTTGGCTACTTGATAAAGCCATTTCGCGATACCGAATTAATGCCGCACATTGAGGTGGTGCTGGCCCGCTGGAACGTCTATCAGAAGCGCCGCAACGAGATGATTGCGCTACGTAACCGTCTCGATACCCGCACAGAGATCGATCGTGCGAAAGCCTTGCTCATTGAACGGCATGGTCTCAGTGAAATCGAAGCCTTTCGCCGGATTCAGCAACTGGCAATGCGTACCCGCAAGACGATGCGTGAAGTGGCTCAGGCCATCTTGTTGACCGACCAACTGGCGGATCATAGCTAAAGACATCGCGCGGCGACATCCCTCATGGTATCCTGAAGAGCGGAGCATTCCGTAGGAGGAGGATGCCATGCCTGCTGCACGCCATGCCGTCATCTTAGTCGCCGGTGCATCAACCCGCACTCGTCCACTCACCGATCACCGTCCTAAACCACTTATTCCGCTCTTAGGCCGACCACTTCTTGCCCACATCCTCGATGAACTGGTCGGCTTGGTTGAACGGGTAACCTTGGTCGTCGGCTATCGAGCCGAACAGCTCATAGCCGCGTTCGGAGATACGTATCGCGGGATGACACTACATTACGTTCACCAAACCGAGATCAACGGTACGGCGGGAGCACTCCTAGCCGCCGCCCCCATCGACGAACCGTTCTACCTGCTTTACGGCGATAATCTGATCGACCGTGCCGATGTCATAGGAGTCGGTCGCTATCGGTATGCCGTGGCCGGCCTCCCGGTGGCCGATCCGCGTTCATTTGGTATCCTCGATGTCCAGGACGGCCTCGTCTATCGGATCATCGAAAAACCGACCGATCCACCACCGGATGCACTCGCCAACCCCGGCATTTACCACTTTGATGAGGAAGTCTTCCCACTCCTTCGCCAGATTGTTCCCTCGCCGCGTGGCGAACTCGAACTGACCGATCTCATCGCATTGTTGTCCGCTCACCACCCGGTAGCTTGCCATGTCTGCACCGGATACTGGATTCCGGTTGGAACACCGTGGGAAGCTCTTTTAGCAGCCCGCTTCTTGCTCGCACGGATGGCCCAGGTCAGATCAGAGCCGTATGTTGCCGTCAATGCGCGAGTTGATGAGCACGCCGAGCTTGAGGGTGCGGTTGTGGTCGGTGAAGGTGCGGTGATTGATGCCCAGGCCCGAATCGTCGGACCGACGGTCATCGGGCAGAACGCCGTCATTGGACCGGGCGCGTTGGTCATTGCGTCGGCCATCGAGAGCGGCGCAACTATTAGCGCCGGCGCAATGATCGGTGGCTCAGTCATCGGAGTAAAGGCCATTGTCGGTGCGTCAGCCGCCATCAGTCATTCGTGGCTCGACGATGAAGCACAGGTTGGTCACCACGCCGTGCTTGAATCGTTTGCGACTGCCACCCAACCGGCTGCTGTAGTCAACAACCTCCTCACGCCCGCCGATTTACGCACGCGCGGAGCCATTATCGCCGCCAGAGCAGTCGTTGCCCCACAGACGGTGATACCACCGGAGAGCATCGTCCGCTAATCACAGGACGGCAACCGGTCATCAGATAACAGAACCTGACCGGTTGTCGAGAGCTACACCGGCTGACCAAACACCTCACCGATAATCTCCTCAATCGGTGGTTCGGCAATATTCACATCGGCCACCGGCAGTTCTGCCAACAGGCGAGCACCGATGCGAGTCGTCTCGTGACGGGCCACCTTTAACTCTACTTCCAACCCATCGATCCGCTGCACCTCACCATACTGAGCCAACATCTCAACCGCAACTGGCTCACTCAAGACCAGGTGAATCATTTTGTGCGGGGCCATCTGCTCTACCATACTCTGGAGATTACCATCGTAGAGCAAACGTCCGTGGTTGATCACAATCACCCGCCGGCAGAGTGCCGTCACATCGGCCATGTAGTGACTGGTCAACAGCACCGTCGCGCCATAGCGCCGGTTATACTCGGCAACAAACTCACGCACGCGCGCCTGCATCGTTACATCAAGGCCAATCGTCGGCTCATCGAGGAAGAGCACTTTTGGGCGATGGAGCAGGGCAGCGGCCAATTCACACTTCATCCGCTCACCCAAACTCAACTTACGTACCTGCTTATTGAGCAAATCACCCAGCTCAAGCAGGTCGATCAACTCGTTCAATGTACGGCGATATTCGGCGAGTGGCACCTCAAAAATGACTCGATTCACTTCAAAGGTCTCGATGGCCGGCAGATCCCACAGCAACTGCTGTTTTTGCCCCATCACCAACTTAATCTGTTTTAGAAACGCCGTCTGCCGGGCAAACGGCGTGAACCCGAGCACACGAACTTCACCGGCCGTCGGATGGAGCAAGCCGGCCAACACTTTGAGCGTCGTTGTCTTACCGGCTCCATTCGGGCCGAGAAAACCGACCATTTCACCGGCAGCAATGGTGAAATCGATCCCATCGACCGCTTTCACCGTCTCGTAGTGACGGCTCACAAATGCACGGAGCGACCCGAGCAGTCCGGCCTCTTTGCGATGGACTTGGTAGTATTTGCGCAGGCCGCGAACTTCAATTGACATACTTCATCCCCTCGCTGCACAGGATGAATCACAGCAAGCACCGGCAAGCGACTTCCCCCACAGGAGTGAAGCAATCTCACCACCCCCGTATCACCGCCAAAAAGCGCTCGGCGACCCGCATCCAGTCAAAGCGAGCAACATATTCTCGCCCAAACGCACCGTAGCGCTGCCGACGCACCGGATCGGCCAGAAGGGTAGCTAACGCATCGACCAGTGCCGCAACATCACCGGGCGATACCAACAGCCCGGCCTCGCCG
The DNA here is from genome assembly GCF_049970315.1 of Chloroflexus sp. Classification (GTDB taxonomy): domain Bacteria; phylum Chloroflexota; class Chloroflexia; order Chloroflexales; family Chloroflexaceae; genus Chloroflexus. The sequence continues at coordinate 48,510 of NZ_JBMFNE010000008.1, read as the reverse complement.
TGCGGTACGACTTCGGGAATCGCAGCGGCAGTCGTAGCGACTACCGGGAGACCGGCTGCCATCGCTTCCAGAAAGACGATCCCAAAACCCTCTTGCACGCTAGGTAGACAAAAGAGGTCGGCCCGATAGTACCACGCTTTCACTTCATCATCGTTAGGTACTGCACCGAGCAAATGACAGGCCGCACCAAGACCCAACGTAGTGGTCAACGTGCGCAAACGATGATGTTCAGGGCCATCGCCGATAATCACTAGTTCAGCCGCCGGAAAGCGTTGCCGCACTTGCGCAAAGGCTCGGATCAGATCGGCGATGTGTTTGCGTGGGTACTGACGAGCAACGCAGAGAATCGTCTGTCCGGGTGTGCGCATTGGTGGCGCTGGCCACGATACAAGATCGATCCCTTCCGGCACGAGACGGATCCGCTCGGTCGGTACACCGTAGTGACGGTGGACACTCTGGCGGCAATAATCGCTCGTCGTAATCACTAACGGCGCACGACGCGCATTGATCCGTTCAAGACGTGAAAGGAGCCACAGCAAGCGACGAACATTACCATGCTCATGTTGGAGCTCTTCGGCAATCACGCCTTTGATACTACACACATACGGCGTTGTGGTGCGCCCGGCCACGAGCACACCATCAATATCTACCCCGACAATGAGATCGTATGACAATGTACGCAACAACGCCGGAACGTACAGATTAAACAACAGCCGACGGAGGGTAAGATTAGACGGCCAAGCCACCGGCGGCGCAATCCGAGCCACATGATGACCATGGGCGCGTAAGGCACGACCAAGCCCCCCAATCGCGGCAGCAGTCCCACTACCTTCCGCCACTTGTTGCAACCACGAATCGAGAAATGCAATGCGCATGAGGTCTCCGAGTATACCAGCGACACCATTATCTATCATAATCGAAAGCGATGAAGTTGTTTGATATAATACGACTATCACATCGTCGCAGTAACGCTGCGTGTTGTCAGGTCACAACTCTATGCCAGCTAAATTTGCCGCTCTCATGCGGGCCGCATGGGCCGATGCACTCGCCTATCGCGCCCAACTGTTCATCTGGGTAGTTACCGGTATGCTACCGCTGATTATGTTAGCAGTCTGGCGTACCATAGCCGGTGATGGCGTCATCGGTGGCTACACGAGTGATGATTTCGTCGCCTACTTTGTCAGTGCGCTCTGTATTCGTCAATTGACCGGGGTCTGGATTATTTGGGATATGGAACGCGACATTCGTTTGGGTGAGTTATCGCCCCACCTACTACGACCCATTCATCCGCTGTGGCGATATTTGGCGATGGCGCTAGCCGATAAACCTCTCCGGTTGGCGATGGTAGCACCGATTGCCCTGATCGCATCACTCATTGCACCTGGCGCAATTCCCCAACCTGATTTCCTCAGTTGGGCCATCTTGCCCCTCGCGATTGTACTGGCCTTCGCGGTCTATTTTCTTAACCAGTGCTGCATTGGCGCCCTCAGTTTTTGGTGGACGCAGGTACTGGCACTGCAGGACTTTTGGTTCGGTTTGTATGCGTTTAGCAGCGGTTACCTCGTTCCGCTCGATCTACTACCATCGCCGGTAACGGCCGTGCTGGTATGGCTACCCTTCCGCGCCATGCTGTCGTTTCCACTCGAACTCCTGCTAGGTCGACTCGATCCACCGGCGATTGCAGTAGGTCTGGGGCATCAGATCGGCTGGGCCGTGCTATTGGGCCTGCTCTTGCGCTGGTTGTGGACGAATGGGGTATATCGCTACAGCGCGGTAGGCGCATAGATCAGCGTTACACCCACGCTCCCTGACCATGGCGCGAGGGAATGTGATCAGTCAGAAGGATGGAGAGGAACTATTTGACGTACCATACACTTCACGCTACCATGTATGATGCGATATATAAAGCGCTGAAGAGGACGAGTAACCGGCTTCCGGCCACAGGGAGGGCGCGTCGCGACTGAGAGCGCGTCTGGCAATGGGCCCGGTGAAAACCCCCTCTGAGCGGCTCCCAGAACGCCACCCACCGGCCAGTAAGGGAGCACGGGTTCGCCCGTTATCGCGACCAATGAGGCGTCACGCCGTGTATTGGCGTGGCGTGAACACAGGGTGGAACCACGAAGCGGCTCTTCGTCCCGGTGCGGACGGAGAGCTTTTGAGTTAGTGGCCCAGATGACGCTCACGCAAAGGCGCGGAGGGCGCAAGGGCCGCAGAGGAGGTTTCCCCTCGCCCACTGTCGGGAGCGGGGTTGGGGGTGAGGGTAACAACAACCGAGGACGAGGTGTGAAAAGAACGAGAGGGAGAGGCCATCAGTTGCCGGTAAGATACCGCGAATCGAGCGGGTGCTTTGGTCAGTTAGCCCGTCTTAGTATGGGGCTATTGGTCATTGCCGGGCTTACCCTGTTACTGACCCGTCCCCAACTCAGTGCAGCTATCGGCCATCGTATTGCCGATCTGTTGGTACCGTCGCGTGAAACTGCCGTCGCACCGGTACCCGGCCTGATCGCAGCCCTACCCAACGGTACGATCACCGTAAGCGAAGCCGCTATCAACGGCTATCTCAACGAGATCGAGGCAACGTTGCCGGTCGAATCGGTCAATGTCCGACTAATCTCCGACCGCGTGATTGCAAGCATCCATGCGTATGGGGTGACCAGCGTCGTCAGTAGTGGTATCGCGGTTCAGGATGGTAAATTGGTCATGATCAATCCGCAGCTCGAAGGGCCACTGGCGGCTCTGCTCTCGGTGCGAGAGCTGACCGCGGTGCTCAATGAACGACTGAATGCCGAATTTGTTCGACAAGGGCGCCAGATTGTCGCCGTCCACGTTGATAACGGGACGTTAACTATCGTAACCAGATAACAGGAGATGCTTCTATGCCGGCCGATCCAAAAAGTGATCCCTATTACCGTCTCCGCCACTCGTTGGCGCACGTGATGGCGCAAGCCGTTCTTGAAATCTTTCCCGATGCCAAAATCGCCATCGGGCCACCAATTGAAAACGGCTTCTATTACGACTTCGACCTGCCGCGTCCGCTGACCCCTGAAGATCTGACCGAGATCGAAAAGCGGATGAAGCGGATCATTGCCGGTAATCATCCGTTTATCTATCGTGAAGTCACTGCCGAAGAGGCCCGCCAAATCTTTGCCAACCAGCCCTACAAACTCGAATTGATTGAAGGTCTAGCAAAGGGACTTGACGAATACGGTGAGACACATCACGGCGACACCGTCATCTCAACCTACCGTCAAGATACGTTCGAGGATCTGTGTCGCGGTCCACACCTCAACCATACCGGCGAGATCAATCCTGAAGCCTTTAAGCTCATGAGCATCGCCGGGGCATACTGGCGCGGTGATGAGAAAAATCGCCAATTGCAGCGTATTTACGGTACCGGTTGGAATACCAAAGAAGAGCTAGAAGCGTATCTGCATCGTTTGGAAGAGGCCCGCCGACGTGACCATCGCCGTCTCGGGAAAGAGCTGGGGCTGTTCTTCTTCTCAGACGACATTGGTCCCGGATTGCCGATCTTTAGCCCGAAGGGTGAGATTATCCGCTACGAAATGGAACAATTTGTGCGTGAGGTGCAAACACGCTACGGGTATCAGCACGTATGGACAGGGAATGTCGTCAAGGAGCAGCTCTATCGGAAGTCGGGGCACTACGATAACTATCGCGATAGCATGTTCCCACCAATGGTTGAGAGCGAAGACCTCATCTTCCGCCTCAAGCCGATGAACTGTCCGAGCCATATGACGCTCTACAACCAGCTCGGCGTGATCAGTTATCGCGATCTGCCGCTGCGATTTGCCGAGTTTGCGACACTCTACCGCTACGAAGACAGCGGCGCATTGAGCGGGTTGACGCGCGTGCGGGCATTGACCCAAGACGATTGCCACATTTTCTGCCGCCCCGATCAGATTCAAGAGGAGTTTAGCCTTGCCCTGCAAGTGATCCGCGAGGTGCTGGGAACGTACAAGTTTACCGATTATAAGGTGCGCTTGTCGTTGCGCGGCAGGGAGGGCAAGTATGTGCAAGATGATGAGAAGTGGGAACTGGCGACGGCTGCCTTGCGTGCTGCACTTGAAGCTAACGGTGTTGAGTATTTTGAGGCCGAAGGCGAAGCAGCGTTCTATGGCCCCAAAGCCGATTTTCTGGCCCGTGATGTGTTGGGGCGCGAATGGCAGTTGAGCACTATTCAGGTCGACTTCATCCAACCGGCACGCTTGGGCTGCGAATATATCGGCGAGGACGACAAACCACACACACCGGTCGTCTTGCACCGTGCCGTCACCGGGACAACCGAGCGGTTTATGGGTATCCTTATCGAGCATTACGCCGGTGCATTTCCGCTCTGGCTCGCCCCGGTGCAAGCGGTGATCATTCCAATTACCGACAAGCAAATGGAGTATGCGCGCAAGGTACGCCAACGCCTGTTTGCCGCCGGCTTGCGCGTCGAACTCGACGAGAACCGTGATCGGATGCAAGGTAAGATCCGGCGAGCACAGTTGCAGAAGATACCGTATATGCTTATAATCGGCGCCAGAGAGGAATCTGCTAATGCAGTTGCTGTGCGCACCCGCGCCGGTGAAGACCTTGGCGCGATGCCGGTCGAAGCATTTTTGGCGCGCGCCCTTGAAGAAATCCGCACCCGCAGTTGAGGAGTCGCCTGATGACAGTTGAGCAAGATGCTATTGCCGAGATAGCGCGCCGGTTTGCCGAGTCCATCCACGCCGAACGTACTGCAACCATCGAAGCACTGGCTGCTGAGCGTGAAGCTGCCCAACGCCTGTTGGCTGCTCTTCGCCGTGAGCACGAACGCCAAACCGCATCGGCCGCCGGTGCATTCGTCGCCGGATTGCTGCTCGGGGCGGCCTTAGGTGTGGTTGCCGTTGCTTTGCTGAACCCACGTTCAGGCCCTGATCTGCGTCAGACTCTTGCAGCACGGGCTGGATTGACACGCCAGTCGTTTGCCGAACGATTGCGAGCTGCCATTGCCGCCGGTCAGCGCGCGGCTGCCGAACGTGAGCAAGAGTTATGGCGTGAGTATCGTAAACGACTCAGCGAGCCATCGTCACTAGATCAATCTTCATGATGGTTGACAACCATCGTATTGCGTGATCGGATGCGGATGGTGTAGCATGAGCGTATCATGCAGCTATTCCGTTTTTCGTGGGACACACCAGTGCCTGTCTGTGCCCCTTTGCTACACGTGCCTACATTCCACAGACCCACCCAGTACGGTCACGGTCATGATAGAGAAAGCTTATGGACGCCGAAATTATTGCCATCGGTTCCGAACTGCTGCTCGGTGTAACAATTGACACCAACAGCGCTTATATCGCACGTCAATTGGCGGCTGCCGGCGTGAACGTTTATCGCAAGACGGTGGTTGGCGACAATACAGAACGCATTACTGCCGCTATCCGTGAGGCGTTAGGTCGTGCCGATCTCGTGATCTGCACCGGTGGTCTAGGTCCCACCCTTGATGATGTGACGCGCGAAGCAGTCGCTGCCGCGTTCGACCGTCCACTTGAGTTTCATCAAGAATTGCTCGACCAGATAGCTGCTCGCTTCGCAGCGATGAACCGCCCGATGAGTGAAAGTAATCGTCGCCAAGCCTACGTACCGGCCGGTGCCCGTATCATCACCAATCCGCATGGCACCGCTCCAGCGTTCTTAGTTGAAGATGAACGCGGCACCGTCATCGTACTACCCGGCGTCCCGAGTGAGATGCGCTATCTGTTCGAGACGGAGGTGATCCCCTACCTACGTCATGAACGCGGGATCACAACCGTTATCCTCGTCCGTACCCTTCACGCCGTCGGCCTTGGCGAGAGTGTGATCGGCGAGCGGATCGCCGATCTTATGCAACAAGCGAACCCGACCGTTGGCATTTCGGCGAAACGGGCACGGTATGAGTTACGTATTGGTGCTCGTGCCGAAAGTCACGCTGAGGCTGAAGCATTAATTGCTCAAACCGAAGCGATCATCCGCGAGCGCCTCGGTTCGTACCTGCTTGGCGAGGAGGAATTACCGGTTGTCGTGGCCCAATTACTCCGTCAGCGCAAGCTGACCCTGGCGCTCTACGAGGGAATGATCCAAGCGCCGGTATTGCAGGCGCTCTTAGCTACCCCCGACATCGCAGCGCAACTGCGTGGGGTCGAAATTCATCCGCTTGACCGACCGGCTGATGAGCAAGCTGCCTCCGATCTCGCCGCCGCCGGCGCGTCTTCGGTCGCCGATCGTTGGCAAAGCGATCTCGGCCTAGGGGTGCAACCGGCGACATTTCCAAACGAACAAGGCTTTACGGCCGTTGCCTTTGCTTTAATCACGCCAACCGGTGAACGACGGTTGACCCGGCCCTTCGATCTGCGCTCATCTGAAGGCCGTGAGTTTGCCGGGACAGCGGCACTCGATCTCTTACGCCGCTATCTGGCCGAGGAGTCGGAGTAGTGTTCACACCGCCACCACCTCCGACAACCCTACCCGCTGCAGTAGCCGTAGTGTGCCGTGATCCAACGTGGTGGCAGAAATGTCTGCTCCACGGTGCATTGGCTACCACCATTATCGGTTTGCCGCTGGCAGTAGGCTTCATTATGGAGAGCTATGACAATTCGCGACGTGGCTTTCCCATCCCCCTTCCACCGTGGCGCGATTGGACTCTCCGTGCCCTCACCGGAATTTTTGCTCTCCTCATCGATCTCGCATTCTTTCTTCTTCCTTTGATGATCGGTGGTCTGCTGCTCGCCTGTAGCGGATTAACATTGGTCTTAGCCGGTCAAACCGATCTGCTCGAGGTAGTAATGCGTGGCATCCTCACAGTAATGGCGTTGGTTTGGCTGAGCTTCTTTCTGATCGGAGTAGCACCGATTGGCCGGCTTATCTTTGCCGAGGAGGGACAGATAGAGCGAGCTTTAAGTAGTGAAACGTTACGACGCGCATTTACCCCACCGTACCGGACCTACTTCTGGCATGCCCGCTTAGCCAGCCTCGCTGCGTATGTACCGGCCGCGGCTATGGCCGGACTAACCGGTATCCTGATTGCCAATAACGCCCCCCTCCTTGTGATTGTAGTAGCCATTTGGCTGTTGTGTAGCGTTGGCATCTTTGCCCAACTTGTCGGCGTACAACTCTACGTAGCGGCGGAACAGCAGGCACGTGCCACCCAACATCTCTAGCTGGTTTCGGGTAGAGCCGTTGATGCAGTAATGCTCAGGTAAACCAAATCTCATGCTAACGTCTGTGCTGAGGACTGCCAAGCCGTTCAGGAGCTTCTCAGCTACAGCGATGGCTTCAGAGCGCGATACTTAGCTCGTCACCACTGTCCCCAGTTCTCTTGCATGTATCACCCACTTCTTATGGTACAGTTGATGCAATAACGCTCTTACCCAACCTGTTGTACGACATCTCAGTCTAAACCAAGGCTTCTGCTTACTACACACAACTTGCTCAACCACTTGCAAATTGCAACGTCCTAAAGGGATGTCGCCCGTCGTTATCACCATCGGAGGATTTCATTGTGAACGATACCGCATCATCTCCCACGCTCCTGACCACCCAACCGCCACGCGACGTCTATGTTTGTAGCGATGGTTTTAATCGGCAGCTTATGTCAACCCGCAAGAATCCTACATCGGAGGAGTGATATGAACCTTACCCACGCCTTTAGCTTTGTCTTTGACGACCCCGACTGGTGGAAGCTCATTCTCGTTATCGGTCTCTTGCAATGTATACCGATCATCGGTCAGATCGCATTGCTCGGGTGTATTCTACTCACCGCACGCGCCGTCGCACAAGGTAATCCGCAACCGCTGCCGCGGCTCAACCAACTCGGTGCTGTGCTCAGCGATGGAGTCTACGGTCTACTCATTGCAATTGTCTACTACCTACCCATTTTGGCAATAGTGTGTATCTTAAGCTGTATCCTAGTCGCCACTATTGTCTCATCTGGCAACAACGAGCCTCAGTTTGGTATCATCTTCAGCCTGATGTTCTGCCTAAACCTCCTCCTTATCCCACTTATCCTCATTATCCAGCCACTGCTCATCATCGGCAGTGGTCGCTACATCCAAACCGGATCGGTGACGGCGGCCCTGCAGTTGGGCGAAGTCGTCGCGTTGTTACGGCGCAACCCGGCCGAGTGGCTGGTACTATGGCTGCTCTCGATAGTGTGTAATTTCGTGGGTGGACTAGGCAGTATTATTTTTATCGTTGGATCCCTGTTTACTACCGTCTATGCCGCACTGGTCTTTGGTCATTTACTTGGTCAGACCGTTCGCCAAGTCGCGTCATCACCATCTCAGCAATAACGAGGAGGACATAATGGCACTTCGCAATCTCATTCAGCCACGAGAACTCCTCTACCCTTCAAATCTACTCACCGTTAGCCGCTTACTGCTCTTACCGGCAACGATCTACTACATGCAACGCACCGATCGGCGCAAGCGGGCATTGCTGTTGTTGGCAATCACCATGATCACCGATGCGCTCGATGGCCCGATTGCTCGCCGGCGTGGAGAGGTCTCGAAGCTTGGTCAGATACTCGATCCAATTGCCGACAAGGCCCTGATCGATTCGGCGGCGGTGATGCTCTCGCGCACCCACGGCTTTCCGTGGTGGGCTACCGGCTTGCTAATCTTTCGCGATGTAGGAATTTTACTGGCCGGACTTATCGTTTTGCGGCGCAAGGCACAAATCACGACTGCCGAGAGCAGTGGTAAACTAACGACCCTCGCAATGACAATTGCTGCATTACTCTATCTTGCCGGTGGCCCACGTTGGGGGAAGCCGGCGCTTTATGCAGCGCTCGTTCCGTTCAGCGTATCGTTTGTGCAATATGGCTGGCGGTTTATCCAGATTATGCGCGATGATCACACGGATGCGGCATAGCGCAATCGACGCACTATGCCGGCAGGTCGTCCGTTACTGCGCCACTTTATCGGCAAACAGTTTCCGAAACTTCGCTACCTTGGGCGCAACCACAAACTGACAATAGGGCTGATACGGGTTCCGCGCAAAGTACTCTTGGTGATAGTCCTCGGCGGGGTAGAAAGTCGTAGCCGGTACGATCTCGGTCACTATCGGATCACGAAACACGCGCTGCTCGGTCAATTCACGTACCAGCTGCTCAGCAATCTGACGTTGCTCTTCCGAATGGTAGAAAATTGCCGAACGGTATTGCGTACCAACATCAGCACCTTGCCGATTAAGCGTCGTTGGATCGTGAATGCTAAAGAAGATTTCCAACAGCTCACGGTAACTGATCTGTTCGGGATCAAACTGTATCTGAACCGCCTCGGCGTGACCGGTGTTACCGTCACAAACCCGTTGATAGCTTGGATTGGGCACATGCCCACCGGTATAGCCGGAGACAACATCCTTAACACCGATCACCTGATCGTAGACTGCTTCGAGGCACCAAAAACAACCACCGGCCAGTGTTGCGGTTTCGAGAGGCATGCAATCGCTCCTTCTGAGTCTGTGCGGCACCAATCTTACGGAACATTGCGCCGTTCCTAGTCGATAGTTCACTAGTAGTGTACATCAATTCGTTCAAATACACAGGCTCCACGCACAAAAGTGCAACCACATCGGACATACTACCCACCCTACTACAATGGATTATAGCGATTCATCGCTGCCATCAACCCCTCACTTAGAACCACCTCGACCGCATCGGCCACCCGCGCCAATACCTCAGGCAAAACTTCCTCCTCTTCCGGGGTAAACCGGCTCAACACATAATCGGCTACATCCATCTGACCCGATGGCTGACCAATCCCAATCCGTAGGCGTGGAAACTCAGTGGTGCCAAGCTGTCCGACTATCGACCGCATCCCGTTGTGTGTGCCAGCACTCCCTCGTTCACGCAAGCGGAGTTTGGCAAACGGTAAATCAAGGTCATCATAGATGACCAAAAGTTCACGCGCAGGATCGATCTTATACCATTGACGCAACGCGGTGACCGCTTGCCCACTGAGATTCATATAGGTCTGTGGCTTAACCAACGCCACCCGTTGCCCACGAATAATTCCTTCAGCAATCTCGCTCTTGGCCCTCTGGTTGCGAAACACTAGCCCGTGTCGCTCGGCCAGTGTCTCAACACTGCGGAAGCCAATATTGTGTCGGGTACGCGCGTAACGCTCACCCGGATTACCTAAGCCGACTATTAACCACATTGTGTCGTCCTTGTATGGGTATTACATCATTTGCTACTTTGCGTTACCTCTCCGCGCCTTTGCGTTATTGCTGCGCCATGGTAGAAGCGCCTACGTCGCCCGTCAAGCAGCTTGACGAAATACCGTTTCCGGCCAACATGTCTACAATAATCTTGAGCGACAAGGACACCCTATGACCGGCACAACCCTCTCACTACCGTTGCCCACGCTTGCCGAGCAATTTTTACTCCGCCGCGACATAACCTTCCTCAACCATGGCAGCTTTGGTGCTTGTCCACGCCCGGTATTTACCGTCTATCAAGCATGGCAACGCCAGCTCGAAGCCCAACCGGTCGCGTTTCTCGGTCGTGAATTATCGGCACGGCTCCACAACGCCCGCACCCGCCTGGCTGCCTTCGTCGGCGCATCGGCAGATGAACTCGTCTTCGTCCCCAACGTGACATATGCCTTGAACATTGTTGCCCGCTCGATTGACCTGCAACCGGGTGATGAAGTCTTGGGCACGACCCACGAGTACGGCGCGATTGAGCGCACCTGGCGGTATGTATGCCGCCAACGAGGCGCAACCTATGTCAACCAACCGCTTAAGCTACCGGTAGCGACACCTACCGAGATCATCGACCAGCTTTGGAGCGGGGTTACCCCTCGCACCCGCGTCATCTTGCTCAGCCACATCACATCGCCAACCGCACTAATCATGCCGGTGGCCGAGATTTGCCGGCGTGCCCGCGCTGCCGGGATCATCACGGTGATTGATGGCGCCCATGCACCCGGCCAGATCGATCTAAATCTTACTGAGTTGGGGGCTGATTTTTACGGTGCGAATTGCCACAAGTGGCTGTGTGCACCCAAAGGAGCCGGTTTTCTCTATGTCCGTCCCGAACACCAAACCCGCTTAGAACCGTTGGTCGTTAGCTGGGGCTGGCAACCACCAGAACCACTGCAAGGCAGCTTTCTCGCCTACCCGACAGGCCGCTCATTACAAGCCTACTACGAATGGATGGGCACCGACGATCCATCGGCTTTTCTCAGCGTCCCTGCTGCCATTGATTTTCAACAGACACATCAATGGCCGGCAATCCGCAGCGCTTGTCACGCCTTGTTACGTGAGGCATCAGCACCGATCCTGGAACTCAGCGGTCTACCGCCACTTTCTCCCGCCGATGAACAATGGTGGGGACAGATGCGGGCACTACCGTTGCCACCGTGCGATCCGGCACAGGTACAGGCTCGGCTCTGGCACGAATGGCGGGTAGAAGTACCATGTTTCATGTGGGAAGGACAACCGCTCATTCGTGTCTCGGTACAGGCGTACAATTCACCGACAGATATTGACCGGCTCCTCAGCGGGCTACGAGCGATTATAGCATAACGAGCGAACATATGATCGAACTCGACCGTGTCAGCTATACTTACCCCGGTGCTCCTACTCCCGTTTTTCGCCAACTGAGCCTCCAGATTGCGCCGGGCGAGTTTCTCCTGATCTGCGGACCGAGCGGAGCCGGTAAAAGTACGTTGCTCCGTCTCTTCAACGGTCTCATCCCACACTTCTACGGCGGTACATTCGGGGGGAGTGTCCGAGTGTGGGGCCGCGACACGTTAACCTACCAACCCCGCGATCTAGCCGACGTAATCGGCTTTGTCGTCCAAGACCCCGAAAGTCAGTTTGTCGTCGAGCGGGTAGAAGACGAAATCGTTTTCGCCATGGAAAACTTGGGCATCCCCGCGCCGGTTATGCGCCGGCGAGTCGAAGAGGTACTCGATCAACTAGCGATAGCCCACTTACGGCATCGTCACGTGGCAACCCTAAGCGGCGGCGAACAGCAGCGCGTCGCCATTGCCGCAGCACTAGCCGCCCAGCCGCGAACATTGGTCCTCGACGAACCAACCAGCCAACTCGATCCACATGGAGCAGAAGAGGTCCTAACCGCGTTGCAAAAACTGAACGCCGATCTCGGCATTACCATCATTTTATGCGAGCATCGGCTGGAACGAGTCGTACAATACGCCGACCGCATTCTCTATCTTACACCGAATGGTCAATACGAAGTAGGCACACCGCGTGAGGTACTATCCCGCATTGAACTACGTCCACCGCTACAACATCTCGGCACAGCATTAGGCTGGGAACCACTCCCATTAACGATTAAAGAAGGGCGAAGATTTGTTCCCACCAATCTACCGGCGCCACCACCTACCCCTCCCGTACCGCCACCTGCTCCACCGCTTGCCCGCCTACGCAACGTCACCGTCCAATATGGTCAGCACGAAGCGCTCTATCGCATAAACCTCGATCTGCCATACGGTACACTTATCGCGCTCATGGGACGGAACGGCAGTGGCAAAAGCACCTTACTCAAAACCCTCATCGGGCTAGTCCGTCCAACCGAAGGCAAAATCGAGCTAGAAGGGCGTGACATTGCTCCGATTGCCGTTGAGGAACTCGCCCGCACGGTCGCATACGTTCCGCAAGATCCGCATAGCATCCTCTTCCACGACACCCTCCACGAGGAGCTAGCGTTTAGCCTCCGCGGTCGCGGCTTACCACCTTCACCAACGCTGATCGACACCACACTGCGCAAATTCGGCATTGCCCATCTCGCCACCCACTATCCGCGCAATCTCAGCGGTGGCGAAGCGCAGCGTGCCGCCTTAGCGACGGCGCTAGTCGGGGAACCACGTTTGATCTTGCTCGATGAACCGACCCGCGGTTTGGATTATCAAGCCAAAACCACCCTCATAACCCTATTGCGCCGGTTATGTAGCGAGGGTCGCACCGTCGTGATAGCAACTCACGATGTTGAGATGGCTGCCGCCTGCGCCGACCGGGTTATCTTGCTCGGTGAAGGTGAGGTAGTAGTCGAAGGGCCGGCTACCGAATTGCTCGGCAACAGCCTGATCTTCTCATCACAGGTTGCCAAGCTCTTTCCCGGCTACGGCTGGCTAACAGTAGCCCAAGCCTTGGCCGGCCTCGGCAAAACAGGTTAACCTCCCCATGCCCTTCTCCTGCGTGCAGGAGAAGGGCTGGAGACAAAGTTACTCCGCTGTCTGCATTATCCGGCGGCAGCAATGCCCTGAATCCCGCCTTCGGTCATCTTATGCACATCGAGCAGTTGATCAACCTGTTCGGCGGTGAGCAACCCCTTCTCAACGACTACCTCTTTAATCGTCTTACCGGTAGCCATCGCCTCTTTCGCCACCGCCGCGCCGTTCAGGTAGCCGATCACCGGATTGAGTGCCGTCACCAGGATCGCATTCTTGGCCAACCAGCCCGCCGCCTTCTCACGGTTGGCGGTGATACCGACCACACACTTAGTCGTAAAGGCATTGATCGCACCGATAAGCACATGCATCATTTCAAACAGATTGTGGGCAATAATCGGCATCATCACATTCAGCTCAAGCTGACCGGCTTGCGCAGCCAACGCCACCGTCAAATCACAACCTTGCACGTGGTAGCAAGCCATATTCAGCATCTCGGCCAACACCGGGTTAACCTTCCCCGGCATAATCGACGAACCCGGCTGCACAGCGGGCAAGCGGATCTCATCGAGGCCGGTGGCCGGGCCAGAGGAGAGCAGGCGGATATCATTAGCAATCCGACCCAGGGTAATACAAAGTGTACGCAGGCTCGCCGAGAAATCGGCCGGATCAGCCATACTCTGCATCGACTCAAACAAATTCCCTGACGACCGCAACTCTTGACCGGTCAGCTCACTCAGTTTTGCCACCATCCGCGCATGGTATTCCGGGTGAGCATTCAGCCCAGTACCGGTCGCCGTCCCACCGATACCAATCCGACGCAACCGGTCGGCTGCCGTCGCGATCCGCTCCATATCGTTGCGCACTGCCTTCGCATACGCACCAAACTCTTGACCAAGCCGCACCGGTACTGCATCTTGCAAGTGGGTCCGTCCCGATTTCACCACATCATCGAACTCAACTGCCTTCTGTTCAAGCGCAGTAGCCAGATTATCGATGGCAGTCAGCAATTCGTTCAGCCGCCACAAACAACCAAGCCGGATCGCCGTCGGAATAGTATCGTTGGTCGATTGCGCCATATTCACATGGTCGTTCGGGCTAACCGGCTTCTTCGGATCGTCGAGACTATAACCCAAAATCTGGTTAGCCCGGTTGGCCAACACCTCATTGACGTTCATGTTGTGTGAGGTACCAGCGCCGGCCTGAAACGGATCAACCACAAACTGATCGGCGTGCTGACCAGCCAACACCTCTTCGGCAGCTTGGATAATGGCGTTCGCGATCTGCGGATCGAGTAAACCAAGATCGCGGTTAACCTCGGCAGCAGCCCGTTTGATCATCGTTTGCGCCCAAACAAAGGCGGGATAGGGCCGCATCCCACTCACCGGGAAGTTCAACACAGCCCGTTGCGTCTGCGCGCCATACAGAGCCTCAGCCGGCACCTGCATCTCGCCCAACGAATCACGTTCAATGCGGTAGCGCTCTGTCATGTATTTCGCTCCTTTCAACCCACCAAAGACTCTCATCATCCCCACGATGCATGATGATAGAGTGTGTTACATTCGCGATTGTATCATAGCCACACCAAACCCAAAGCGTATTCCCTCACACGGGGGCGCACCGTTGTGCGTCCCTACGCTGTACGCTCTTTGCGTCCTCTCCGGCCTCTGCGCCTTTGCGTTAAAAAACACCTTACAACCCAACACTCCCTGCTTCGCACCGATCAAGCAGTATGCTATAATCAAACCAAACCACGGCCCTGCTTGATGCGATTTATGTCTATATAACAATAAAAAACAACACTTCAGATCAACCCACCAAAGACACTCATCATCCCCACGATGCATGATGATAGAGTGTGTTACATTCGCGATTGTATCATAGCCACACCAAACCCAAAGCGTATTCCCTCACACGGGGGCGCACCGTTGTGCGTCCCTACGCTGTACGCTCTTTGCGTCCTCTCCGGCCTCTGCGCCTTTGCGTTAAAAAACACCTTACAACCCAACACTCCCTGCTTCGCACCGATCAAGCAGTATGCTATAATCAAACCAAACCACGGCCCTGCTTGATGCGATTTATGTCTATATAACAATAAAAAACAACACTTCAGATCAACCCACCAAAGACACTCATCCCCCCACGATGCATGATAGAGTCGCGATTGTATCATAGCCACACCAAACCCAAGGCGTATTCCCTCACACGGGGGCGCACCGTTGTGCGTCCCTACGCTGTACGCTCTTTGCGTCCTCTCCGGCCTCTGCGCCTTTGCGTTAAAAAACACCTTACAACCCAACACTCCCTGCTTCGCACCGATCAAGCAGTATGCTATAATCAAACCAAACCACGGCCCTGCTTGATGCGATTTATGTCTATATAACAATAAAAAACAACACTTCAGATCAACCCACCAAAGACACTCATCC
>NZ_JBMFNE010000008.1:0-32910 GCF_049970315.1 Chloroflexus sp. | reverse complement strand
ATGCTATAATCAAACCAAACCACGGCCCTGCTTGATGCGATTTATGTCTATATAACAATAAAAAACAACACTTCAGATACTCTCTCGGACAAATGTTTCAGATTTAGATCGTCTTTTCGCCCTTGACAACACTCGTTCAGTGTAAATAATTTCTATCGCGAGCCTACCATGCACGACTTTGTTCACCTGCATGTCCACTCCGAATACAGCCTCCTCGACGGCTACGCCACGACCAAAGGCATTGCCCAACGCGCTGCCGATTTGGGCATGGACAGTATCGCCCTTACCGATCACGGTGTTCTCTACGGCGCAATGGAGTTTTACGAGGCAGCCAAAAAAGCCGGTATCCGCCCGATCATCGGCGTCGAAGCGTACATGGCACCTGGCTCATTGTCCGACCCGATGACGAAAGGGGCGAAGAATTACTTTCACCTCCTCCTGTTGGCGCAAAACGAGACCGGCTACCGCAATCTGGTCAAACTCACTACCCGCGCCCATCTCGATGGTATGGGGAAAGGGGTGTTTGCCCGCCCCCGCATCGACCGCAATCTGCTTGAAGCGCACCACGAGGGCCTGATCGTCACCTCGGCCTGTCTGGCCGGCGAGGTGTTGCACTATCTCAAGAGCGGCGATCGCCGCACCGCTGTCGAGACAGCAGCCTATTACCGCGATCTGCTCGGTCCCGACCGCTACTACATCGAGTTACAACTCCACGACAATACCCCCGAACTCGAGCCACTCAACGATGAATTGGTGCGCATCGCCCGTGAACTCGGCATTCCCCTCGTCGCTACCAGTGATGCCCACTTCATTCGCCCTGAGGATAAAGAAACCCAGCATAAGGTGATGGCAATGGGCATGAACATGACCTACGCCGAGTTCTGTGCCCGCGAATATGCGATGGATGAAAGCTATCACATTATGTCAGGCGAAGAGATGTGGGCGCGGTTTAAACGCTATGGCACCGAGCCGCTCGAACATACCCGCCGGATTTCCGATATGTGTCGGCTCAAGCTCGAGTTTGGACGGGTGCAATTGCCGGTATTCGAGCTGCCTGAAGGTCATGATGCCGCGTCATACCTACGCCTCGTCTGCGAAGAAGGCCTGATGCGCCGCTTCAACGGTCAGCCGCCCGAAGAATATATGCGCCGATTGGAGTATGAGCTCGATGTGATCAATAAGACCGGCTTCCCCGACTATATGTTGATCGTCTGGGACTACGTGAAATTCGCCCGCTCGCGCGGTATTCCCTGCCTACCGCGCGGTTCAGCCGGTGCATCGCTCGTCCTCTACGCCCTCGGCATTACCGATGTCGATCCGGTCAAGAATAAACTGCTCTTCGAGCGCTTCCTCTCCCCCGAACGACTGGAGATGCCCGACATCGACACCGACTTTGCCGACTCACGTCGCCAAGAGATTCTCGATTACATTGCTAATAAATACGGGCGCGAGAATGTAGCCCAAATCATCACCTACGGTACCCTCGGTGCAAAGGCCGCCATCCGCGATATGGGCCGCGTCCTCGGCCTCGACCCCGGTGAAGTGGATCGCGTCGCCAAGCTGATCCCTGCGCTCCCGGTCGGCACAACGATTGCCCAAGCCCTTGAACGGGTGCCCGAACTCAAACAACTCTACGAGACTCAGCCTCATCTGCGCACATTGATCGACGAAGCCCGTAAGGTCGAGGGGCGGATGCGTTCGGTCGGTACCCACGCGTGTGGCGTTGTGGTCAGCCGTACCCCGCTCGAAGAAATTGTGCCGCTGCAACGCACCACCAAAGACGAGCATGCGCTGATGGCGGCGTTTGAGGGGCCGACGCTGGCCAAGATGGGTCTGCTCAAGATGGATATTCTCGGTCTCACCAATTTGTCGGTGGTGGCCGAGGCGCTGAAGTATATCGAGCAGACCACCGGGCAAAAAATGTGGCTCGATGAGATTCCGCTCGATGATCCGAAGGTGTTTGAGGCATTGGGCCGCGGCGAGACCAAGAATGTGTTCCAGCTTGAATCGGCGGGGATGACTCGCTACCTGATGCAGTTGAAACCAACCCGCGTCGAAGACCTCTACGCGATGGTGGCACTCTATCGACCCGGTCCCCTCGAACAGATTCCGGTGTATATTCAAAACAAGAACAATCCGTCTCAGATTCGCTATCTGCATCCGGTGCTGGAGCCGATCTTGGCCGATACCTACGGCGTAATCGTCTACCAAGAGCAGATTATGCAATTGCTCCAGACGGTCGCCGATTATACGCTCGGTCAAGCCTATATCGTGATTAAGGCCATTAGCAAGAAGAACAAGGAACTGATGGCCGAGAACGAAGCGATCTTTAAGCAGGGCTGCCAGCGGAAGGGAATCAGTAAAGAGATTGCCGATCAACTGTGGGAGCTGATCTTACCTTTCGCCGGCTATTCGTTCAACCGGCCCCACGCCACTCTCTACGGCTTGCTTAGCTATCAGACGGCGTGGCTCAAGGTGAATTATCCGGTTGAGTATATGACCGCAGTGCTCACCGGTGCCGGTGGGGTAATTGAAGACGTGACCAAGGCTGCCCTTGAGGCGCGCCGGCTGGGCGTAGCAGTCTTACCACCTGATGTCAACCGCTCGAACAAGGGCTTTACCATTGAGCAGTTATCGCCACCACTCCCCCAAGGAGTGAAGTACGACCGCGGGATTCGCTTCGGCCTGATGGCGATTAAGAATGTTGGCGAAGGGCCGGTCGAGGCGATTATCGCTGCCCGTGAGTCCGGTGGCCCGTTCCAGTCACTGGAAGACCTCTGCGCCCGCGTCGATCGCCACGCACTCAACAAGCGAACACTTGAGAGTCTGATTAAGGCCGGTGCGCTCGATTCACTGCCCGGTAGCCGTCGCCAAAAGCTTGCCATTCTCGATCAGGCAGTACAGGTCGGTTCCGAAGCACAAAAAGCGCGCGAAATCGGCCAGAGCAGTCTGTTCGATATCTTCGGTGAAAGTAGTACCGGCAGCCCGAATGTCGCTCGTATCCCTATGCCACTCATCACCGAGACACCTGCCGAGCAGAAAGAGATGCTCCTGTGGGAGAAAGAACTACTCGGTCTGAACCTCTCGGATGACCCTATTGCGAAGGCGCTTGAAGGGATCGACTTCACCGGCGTTACCGAACTGGGATCACTTGAAGAGGAGCATATCGGCGAGACGCTGACCTTCGTCGGTGTCCTGAGCGGTGTGCGCCGGATTGCCACCAAGAAGGGCGATTCGATGTTGGTGGCAACCCTCGAAGATATGACCGGGAGTATCGAGATCGTGGTGTTTCCGAAGGTGTTGGCAAAAGCCGCCGATCTGCTCCAGAATGATGCAGTAGTACGGGTGACGGCGAAAGTTGATAACCGGCGCGATACTCCGCAACTCGTCGTAGAGAGCGTTGAAGCGCCATCTCCCATCGACCAAACGACCAGCTCTCAACCGGTTGAGATGGATCTCGAAGGGATGAGTGATGAGCTGAGCGGAGCATTAGTGACCGATATACCCATCTCCCTCCCAGAACCATCATCTCAACCAACATCGGTTACCACGGTGTCATCACCCCCAGCTCCATCAGCGACCACCACCCCAGCAGCGGCCAAACCACCAACTGTGCGCCCGCGCCAGCCGGTCAAACTTGCCAACGGGAATGGTCAGGGAAACGGCAATGGACACAGCAAGAGCGGCGAACCAACCCGTACCGACGGGCCACCGGCACGTAATTTGCGGATCTACCTGCCGCGTACTAATAACTTCGACGCCGATGTCGCCTTGATGCAGAATATTCACCGTGTGCTCAGCGCCAGCCAAGGGAATGATCACGTGACACTGTACCTACCCAATGGGGTAGGGATGGTCGTCTTGCAATCACAACACACGGTTGAATTGTCCGATCAATTGGTCGCCGAATTACAGCAACTCCTCGGCCCAGAGCGGGTTCTCCCGGTATGACACGGGTACATTGCCCCATGCCCGTGGGTGCCCCGCCGTTAGGGAATTGCAAATTCACCGACAAACGTCTGCTGCGAGTGATGGCTGTACAACACCAATGTATGCGCACCCACCGGCAAACCGCTCAAGACCAATACACCGCTCACCCGTCCATCACCATCGGCGCGCACCGTTGTCACTGTGACCGGTGGCGCACCATTCGGTGGGTTATACCAAATCCCCACCGGCTCACCGGGGGCAAACCCTTCGGCGGCATAGGTTAACGTTTGTCCAGCTATCGTGATCTCAGGTGTGCGCCGGTAGGTCAACTCTGGGCCGAGACCGATCACGGTACGCGGTAGATTACTCCGTCCACGCCCAAACTCGGTCACCCCATCACGGTACCACAACTGAGCCTCACGGCCAATTGCCCGCCCAACCGGTGCCTCTGCGCGCACCTGGAATCGGATCGTCATCGTTACCAGATCACGCTCAGCAGCTAACGGACCGGTGCGGATCGTGATCAAACCCGACATCACATCACTGACCCACACATCAGCCCGACTCGTCTGCACATCGAGCAAGGCCAAGGTGGTCTCATCAAAAGGTAATTCGATCGTCGCCGCCATCATCGGCCCGCGGCCATAATTTTCTAACACCAGATCGAGCGTCAACAACTCACCAGACCGCGCCACATCAACTATCCGTTGTGCCAACGTCACCCGTGCCGGGCGCACTGCGGTCGGCATTACGACATACTCCACATCGTCAATCAGCCAAGTATCGCGCAAACCACTGATTTCAATCGTTTTTATCGCGCGATTCGTCGGTGCAGTGAGATTTACCCGGTCGAGTCGACCGGTGAAGGTATTAGCACCGACACTGGCCGTAGCGATCACCGTACCGTCGGCAGCTAACGCCGTCACTGCGACGAGATCAGAAGTAGAGACTGCAACCCCAAACGAAACAACACCGGATGGTAAGATGATCCGTCCGCTACCGCTGCCACTCACCCGCGCAAAACCATTGCCGTTCAGCGTAAACGCGCACATTCCACCAAAATCAGGGCACGCACCGGGATACGGTGCATTGTAGCGTCCGCTGCGTACATCACCGAAGCGCCAGCCGTCACCAAACGCCAAACTCCCATACGTACTAATAGCGAGATTATCGGCAAAACCTTCAAAGTCGAGGATAAAAGTTGGTAAAGACTGTGCCGCCGCTATCGGTACCGAACATGATAACCAAACCATTAATAAGATGATAAGATAACGGTACATCATTTCTTCCCTCGCAGTGACGACAGTGATACTTATCATTATAGGTATACATTGGTGCAACCGAGATGGAAAATATGTTAAAAAACCACTGCACTTGAACATCTTGTCAGGTAATAACGCAGTCCGTTTGCTTCACTGGTAATACACACAGCAGCGAAGGTCTTGAGTGCAACAACCTACCTTCAGATGATGAAACCTCTTTGCCAATCGCACGTATATGTATGTAACCATCATACCTCGCTCGAACTCGTGGTCTGGTGGGCTACTAACCCACATCTCTCATGCCGACTACACCTGTTGCAGGAGTTCTTATGCACTCGTATCATCGGTTCTGGCTCGTCTCCTTCATCGGTCTTCTGACGCTCGTGCTCGCTGCTTGTGGTGGCGGTAATGCTACACCAGAGCCTACCGCTGCTCCATCGCCTATCGCAGAACAACCCACCCGTACCCCTCGCCCAACCCTTGCTCCACGTCCAACGGCAACCCCGCTCCCCGAACCCACTGCAACCACTGTTTTGGATAGCCAAATATCCTTGGTCGATATTGGTCCACTCGAGACCTATCGCCACCCAAGTGGTGTCTTCCAAATCGATGTTCCCAACAACTGGACGCTGCAAGACAATAGCTCTGATACCGAATTACAGTTGGTCTGGGTTGACCCTACCGGTAACGGTGCAATCATCGTTGTTCTGGCCGAGAGCAGCCGAACACTCAGCGATACGGAATTAGCCGATCTCCTTACCAGCTATCTGAACGACCGCTTCGGGAGTCAACCCGATTTCAGTACTGAGGATCCCCAACCACAAAGGGACGGCAGCCAACTAATAGTCTGGTCGTATACCGCAACTGCTGACAATAACGTGCGTGCAACACTGCTTGGCAACAGTTTTGTCGAACAACGCGGCAACAAAATCTCGATCCTAACGACAATGATTCCCCAGGAGCAGTTTGAAGTACTGTCTACCTATACCGATCGGATTATCAACACCTATCGGATCAACGAAAGCGTCGCACTGAGCGGCGGAACGGCGCCTGGGAGCGGCAACACCACGAGTACTGGTAGTTTGGCGCCGGTTGAAATTGGTGAGTTGCGCACCTATACGCACCCATCAGGCGTCTTCCGCATCGATCGTCCAGTCAATTGGACTCTCACCGACAATAGCCGGCCCGGCGAGCTGATTCTGGTCTGGACCGATCCGACGAATAATGCCGCGATTGTCGTCGATGTACTCGAAGATAGCACAGTATACAGTGATGATCAGTTAATCGAGAAGCTCGTCGCCTTTCTCAAAAACTCGTTCGGCGACCAGCCCGACTTCTTCTACAATGACCCGCGCCCACAAAACGACGGCAGTATTCTGATCGTCTGGGGCTACACCTCAACCGCTTCCAACAATGTCCAAGCCTCAATGCTGGGGAATAGCTTCATCGAACAGCGTGGCGATAAGGTTTCAGTGTTAACCACCCTGGTGCCTGAAGAACAGTTCGATAAGCTCAAGAGCAAAACGGATGAGATTATCAACACCTATCGTCTTGACCCGAATGTACCGGTGCCGTAGGATTAGAATGTAGTCATCTACACTCTGTTATAGCCTGGTCAGGTGACAATGAAGGGGGACGGGTTTTTTACCCGCCCCCCGTTTTTTGATGGAGTCGTATGCGACAAGAAACAGTTGCCACTAGTTAACGAAGCAGAGACACGCTAGATCGTATTACCCAATGCCAAGAGGTGTAAAGATAGATTAACGCCTTTGATGCGTGATCGACTAGACCAGTCGATTGCTAAAGGATGATCTTTTAGGAACCAATAACTGATCGCATTCACCGGACAAACACCGGGCACATCAAGAATAGGGAGGAATCTTACCTTTTTCCACAATAGCTACTCCTCAAGCCAAACCACTTGATCTCGGTCACTTTAGTACAACAAAACAGATTGAAAGCACAGCAATATCAATAGGAAATAACGACACATAATAATTTCTACATAGTCACTGTTCGATTTTTGAATATCGAATTACATCTTTAGCCCTTTATCACCGAATTATAAATCTCCATAAGAGTGTTATAGTGTGCTAAAGCAGTATAGCGTCGCTCAACAACGCTCCGAGCGTAAAGACCCATTGCTAATGCCTGTTGGGGACGAGCGAGTAGCCACTCTAATTTTTGTCGCAGGTCCTGACTATCACCTGGCCGAAATAGCACTCCACTCTTGCCATCTTCCACTACGAATGGTAGGGAGCCTATATTTGAAGCCAAAACCGGAGTTCCAGATGCCATACTTTCTATGGTAGCTATCGAGAAAGTCTCATACCATACCGAAGGAACGATCACTACCATAGCCTGGCGCAGTAGTTCAAACTTTTTTTCTCCAGTTACATACCCAAGGAAATCTGCTTGAACACCTTGTTTCTGAGCTTTCATTTGCAGAGTTGTTTTTTGAGGCCCATCACCGATAATCTTTAATCTTATCTTAGGTAAACCCGCGAGTGCATCTAACAAGACATCCACTCCTTTTTCTGGTGATAACCGTCCAAGATAAGCAACGTAAGGTTCACGGTACTCAAACGATCCCGGTACAGGGAGTGGATCAGATAAAAAGTTCCCCAGAACATTAATTTTATCTACAGAGGTTAAACCACTTTCTATCAGTTTTTGACCGACGAATTGAGTTAGAACAATAAAACGATCAATCATTTTAAATGTCCCCCAACGCCGATGCAAATAAATGGTCAAGGCATACAACGCACTGAGCGTATAACTTCTACGGTAACATCGCCAGCGAACGGCATGGAGGGTATTGCCATCCTTACAGCGCTCACAAATCTGTCCGTGGGTATAGAAGAGAGCATTTGGACACAGAAATCGATAGTTATGGACGGTTTGTACAATCGGAATACCGGCTTTTCGTAATGCTCGGTACACAGAGGGTGAAATCAAGGGAAAGACATTGTGAACATGCGCTATATCAGGACGTTTGTCAAGGATGAAAGACTGCAGGTCGTGGTATGTTTGCCGATTATATATGGTATTTATCAGAAAAACAGATTTTCGGCGCAGATCGTAAGTGAAGATCTCAGAATTATCACGCTGCCATGTAAACACCTCATGACCATACTGTTGCAGTAGAGCCACTTCAGCACGGTATACAGCAGTTTCTCCACCTGGTTCTCGGTAATCGTTGTGAATAATCAGAATTCGCATGGCCTGGTCAAATCTATCCTGAGCAATTTGTCTTGGAACAATTGCTATCTTTCACACAATCGGTTTGAAGTTCGGTAGTATGATGGCATACAAATAAACGCCTTGCAAGGCAATCACCGAAATCCTGATTCAGACCTTGCTCTTCACGATATACAAAACAGTTCTGCATAACTGACGTCCAAGAAATCTTCCTCACTTAACCCTCACCCCCTACATAATCACATTCACGCAATCGAAAACTGATCTAACACCTTCAACCTGCCAACAGACCGTCTAAACTAATCGGAATATATCACACTTCAGCAACAGGGGCGGAGGGTTGCTCCGCCCCTGCACATTATTTACCCTTTCGCTGCTGTATAATGCTCGGCGACCTTCTTCCAGTTCACCACGTTCCACCAGGCATCGACGTAGGCGGCCCGCTTATACTGGTACTTCAGATAGTAGGCATGCTCCCAAACATCAATACCGAGAATAGCCGTCTTCCCCTCCATCAACGGGTTGTCTTGGTTGGGCGTACTCATAATGCTCAGGTTACCGTCTTTATCGGTGATCAGCCAAGCCCAGCCTGAACCAAACCGACCAAGCGCTGCTGCCTTGAACTTCTCTTTGAAGGCGTCGAAGCTGCCAAAGGTGGCATCGATTGCAGCCGCCAGATCACCTTCCGGCGCACCACCGGCATTCGGCGCCATAATCTCCCAGAAGAACGTATGGTTCCAGTGCCCACCGCCGTTGTTGCGCACCGCGGTTCGGATCGCCTCCGGAATCGCCTCAAGGTTGCTCAGAAGCTCTTCAATCGACTTGCTCTGTAGGTCGGGGTAATTGGCTAACGCATTGTTCAGGTTGGTTACGTAGGTCTGGTGATGGTTATCGTGATGGTAATGCATCGTCGCTTCGTCAATGTACGGCTCTAGTGCGTTGTAGTCGTAGGGGAGCGGTGGAACTTCAAACGCCATGAGAAACCTCCGTGGCACTTTCAAACAACGACGGCCACCCTTGGCCGTCTTAACTTAAGCACTTCTATTGTACCGCGAATTATGGATGTAATGCTACTGCGGAATACGATACCGACAACAATGCCCACCTTCAGCTATCGTCATATCACGCTCGATCGGTGTGGCAAGCAGGTCTTCGTAGAGGCGTAGTTCTTGATCACAAATCTGTGGGAAACGACGAGCAACACAATCAAAGGGGCAGTTGTACTGAGTCATCAAAAGATCACCGTTCTCAAGCTGCTCACATTCGCACATATACCCCTGTTCGGCCAGCCGCTCGGCCAGTATGGCAACCTGCGTCGCCCGCACCTTACCGGCAAGTTGTGGGGCAAGAGTGGCGTGTAAGGCGTTTCGTCGTTGTTCCAGCACCTCTTGCACCGCAACCTCGCCGCCCATCGCGGCTACACTCTCGAACAGCTCACAGACTAAACGTTCGTAGTGTTTAGGAAAAAAATGTTCGGCGCGCTCGGTGAGCGCATAGAGATGCGCCGGACGGCCTACGTTTCGGCGCAGACCACAAATGTAGACGAGACCCTCACGCTCGAGTGCGGCAAGGTGTTGGCGGATCCCAACCGCACCGATGTCAAGTGCAGCGCTCAGTTCTACCGCACTCATCTGCCCATGCCGGCGCAGGAGCTGCAAGATGCTGCGCCGTGTCGCTCCCTGTTCTCTGCGCTCAACCTTGTGCATGGTCGATGTCACCACTTTACGAATATGATTCTATCGAATAATCTTATGGTGAGTATATCAATCGCGCTACACCCTGTCAAGCAAGATAATTGCTGTCTGTGATTTTAGTAACATCAACTTTTTGTAATTCTCTGGTATAATGCTCAGAGACGCGGAGTCAACCAAACGGAGCAGAGCAATGGGTCTCTTTTCAAGTAACCAACCGGTACAGGTGACCGAAGAGCAGATTTTGGCCGCATTGCGGCAGGTGCAAGAGCCGGAGTTGGGCGGTGATCTGGTCTCACGCCAGATGGTGAAGCATATCGCGATTTGCGACGGTATTGTGCGCTGTACTATCGAACTGACGACACCGGCTTGTCCGCTGAAAGATCAGATTCGCAACGATATTGTCACAGCGGTCAGTGCCGTTCCCGGCGTGAAAGAGGTGAATGTTGATTTCACCGCCAATGTCCGCCGTCCGGCCGGTATTCCTGAACAAGCAGCTATTCCCGGTGTTGCGAATGTGCTCGCAGTGGCCGCCGGCAAGGGTGGGGTCGGCAAGAGCACGGTGGCAGCTAACCTGGCCGTGGCACTCGCCCAGATGGGGGCACAGGTTGGGTTGCTCGACGCCGATGTCTTCGGGCCGAGCTTACCACTGATGTTGGGGATACACGGTCAACCGGCTGCCGTCAGTGATGCCAATGGCCAACCGATGATGCTTCCACTGACCAACCACGGCATTAAGGTGATGTCGGTCGGCTTTTTGATTGATGAGTCGCAACCGGTGATTTGGCGCGGGCCGATGGTTAGCCAGTTGCTCCGTCAATTCCTCTATCAGGTGGCGTGGGCGCCGCTCGATTATCTGATTATCGATATGCCACCCGGTACCGGTGATGTGGCCCTCACACTCGCGCAGAGTTTGCCATTGACCGGCGCCCTGATCGTGACCACGCCGCAGCAAGTGGCAACCATCGATGTCGTGAAGGCGATGGAGATGTTCCGCAAGGTGAATGTACCATTGCTCGGTATCGTTGAAAATATGGCCTATTTTGTTGCCCCCGATACCGGCAAACGCTACGATATCTTCGGTAGTGGTGGCGCCGAACGGCTAGCCCGCCGGTTGGGAGTACCGTTACTTGGTCAGATACCGCTTGGGATGAGTGTGCGTGAGGGCGGTGATACCGGCCAACCGGCTGTGATTAGCGACGCTCCCGATGCTTACGCCAATATCTTTCGTGAACTGGCCCGTCAAGTCGCTGCCCGGATTTCGGTGTTGCAGTACACAACAGTGTAGTTGTCGTTTGTTCACAAAGGTGCATGGCAATACGGTTTGCCGCCTTTACGATTTTCACAATGAGGTGTATGCATGGCCGCCAACCCGCTCTCCGGTACGACCCCGATCATATTTTACGAGCCTGCCCGTCATCCACGTTATCCAACCGATACGCCGGCGCTTGATCAGTATGGCCGCCGGATTGATTACCTGCGCGTCTCGCTTACCGACCGCTGTAATATGCGCTGTGTCTACTGTATGCCGGCAGTTGGTGTGCAGTTCGCTCCCCGCTCAGAGTTGCTGACCAACGATGAGTTGTTGCTCGTGATCCGCGCTGCTGCCCGTGCCGGCTTCCGTAAGCTGCGCCTTACCGGTGGTGAACCGACCCTACGCCACGATCTGGTGAACCTGGTGCGCGAACTGAAGCGCATTCCCGGGATTGAGCATATCGCAATGACGACAAATGCGCTTCGTCTACGCAAACTGGCGCAACCACTCCGCGCGGCCGGTCTCGACCGAGTGAATATCAGTATTGATACGCTCGACCCGGTGAAGTTTCGCATAATGACCTGCGGCGGTAATCTTGATGAGGTTTGGGCCGGGATCGAGGCGGCCGATGCTGCCGGTCTCCACCCAATCAAGCTGAACGCCGTGGTGGTGCGCGGGATGAATGATGAAGAGGTGGTACGGCTCGCCGGCCTGACCCTCGACCGACCATGGGAGTTTCGCTTTATCGAGGTGATGCCCCTTACCGGTGTGGCGGGTTTAGCTGAAGAGGGGATTGTGACTAGCGCTGAGCTGCTTGCTCGCCTCGAACAGTGTTACGGTCCACTTGAGGAGATAGGCCATGCACCAAGTGATCCGGCCCGCACGTACCGTTTGCCCGGCGCTAAGGGAGTGATCGGCTTTATTTCCAGTGTGAGCGATCCCTTCTGCGCAACCTGTAACCGCATGCGCCTAACTGCCGATGGTCGGTTGCACCTGTGCCTCCTCCGCGACGATGAGGTCGATCTGCGCGCGGCAGTCCGTAGCGGGGCCACTGTTGACGAGATTGAGCAAATTATTCGCCACGCCGTTTATATCAAGCCATGGGGCCACGGCCTCCCCGAAGGGATAAAACCAACCTTGCGTGGTATGTCTGAATTGGGTGGCTAATTTTCCAACATCTCTCTAATGATCAAATACCGTCCGAATGATTACCATGCATGGTAGCGGAGTGTCTGCCATACCCGTAGCTACACACCGCGTTGTGCAGTGTTGTCTGCGTCGTCGTGTGGTAGACTGACGATTTGCTTTACGGCCACTCGAATGGCCGTTCGGCAGAGCAATCACGTGAACGAGGGAGGCATATGACAACCGAACCGTTGACCGAAACCGGCCGACAGTCGCACACCTTTAAAGCAGAAGTACAACAAGTTCTGTATATTTTGGCCCATTCACTCTATACCGACCGTGAAATCTTTCTGCGCGAATTGATCTCGAACGCCTCCGATGCAATCAATCGGGTGCAGTTCGAGATGCTGACCAATCGCGATGTCCGTGACCCCGATCTCGAACCGCAGATTACGATTGAAGTGAATAAAGAGGCTCGTACCCTCACGATCAGTGATACCGGTATCGGAATGACCGCCGACGAGATGGTTGAACATCTCGGTACGATTGCACAGTCGGCAGCTCGTGCATTTGTCAAGCAGGCGGGTGAAAATGCCAAGCAAACTGCTAGCGAGATCATTGGTCAATTCGGTGTTGGTTTTTATTCCGTGTTCATGGTCGCAGATAAGGTAACGGTCGTCTCGCAGTCGTATCGGCCTGACGCACCAGCCGCTATGTGGGAATCGAGCGGTGGCGATAGCTTTGTCGTTGGCCCTGCCGAGCGTGAACGACGCGGGACCACAATTACCCTCCATTTGAAAGAAGATGCGACCGAGTTCGCCGATCCTTGGCGGATCGAGCAGATTGTGCGGCGCCACTCCAACTACGTGGCTTTCCCGATTATGCTCGATGGCCGTCAGATCAATGCGCGCACTGCGATTTGGCGCAAAGTACCACGTGACGTTACCGCCGACGAGTATAACGACTACTATCGTCAACTGACCCTCGATAGCCAGCCTCCGCTCAGCTATATCCATATCTCAACCGACGCGCCGGTTGATCTGCATGCGATTCTCTACATCCCATCCCGCCGCGAGCGTGGCATTCTCGAACGCCGGATCGAAGGCCAGATCAAGCTCTATTCGCGTAAGGTACTGATCCTCGAAGAGGCCAAAGACCTATTGCCGGCCCACTTCCGCTTTATCGAGGGCGTGGTCGATAGCGAAGACCTACCACTCAACGTATCGCGCGAAAGCGTGCAGAGCGGTACCGCCGGCGGTTCACCGGTGATGCAGCGTCTGCGCAAGACGCTTACCGGTCGTCTGCATAAAGAGTTGAACGACCTGGCCGAACGCGATCCGGAGAAATATCGCACGTTCTGGAAGGAGTTTGGCCCCTTTATCAAAGAGGGTATTGCTACCGATTACGAGCATCGCAATGAATTGCTGAAGCTGCTCCGCGTGCAGACGACTAAGAGTGGCGAAGAGTGGATTACGCTCGCAACCTATAAAGAGCGCATGGTTCCCGGTCAGAAGGAGATTTATTACCTGATGGCGGCCAGCCGCGAGGCGGCACTCAATAGCCCACATCTCGATCCGTTACGTGCGCGCGATATTGAGGTCATCCTCTTCACCGACTTGATGGACGGCTTCATGCTGTCGGGTTTGCGAGAGTACGAAGGGTTGCGCCTACGCAATATCGATGAGGGCAATCTGGAATTGCCCGGTGAGGTCACCCAACCGACACCGGTCATTGATGACGCGCAATTTACCGCGCTGGCCGAGCGAATCGCAGCCACATTGGGCGAACGGCTGAAGGAGGTACGCGCCTCGAAGGTGCTGCGCGATAGCCCGGCACGTTTGGTCGCTGATGAAGCAGCTTTTGGTCGTGAAATGCAGCGGATCCAGCAGATTCTTGGTCAAGAAGTCCAGAGTGGTCCGCGAATTATGGAACTGAACCCGGCGCACCCATTGATCGCCGCGCTGGCCCGTCGTGCCGCCGCCGATCCCAACGATCCGCTGATCCCGCTAGCCGCCGAGCAGCTCTACGACAACGCGCTGCTGATCGAGGGCTTGCACCGCGATCCAGCGGTAATGGTGCCGCGCATCTTGCGGCTGCTTGAACTCGCTGCCAACGCCGAGCGGTAGCCGCGAAAACGCAAAGGCGCTGAGAACGCAAAGGTCGCCAAGGTAGGTGAACGTTACGGCAGTGCAGGATGCATCTTCGTGGCGTGAAGGCCGGCGCTGAGAACGCAAAGGTCGCCAAGGTAGGTGAAAGGGGGGGGCTTTAGTACAGCTATACGCTAACCCCTACAACAAAAACCTTGGCAATCTTTGCGCCCTTTGCGTCTTTGCGTCTTTGCGTTGAGAGTCTCTGTGCCTTTGCCCCCTCTGCGCCTTTACCTTCTGCGCCAGGCAACAACCAAGCCCACGCCGCCCAACACAACCACTGCGAACCCAATCCACACCCACCACGGTACACCACCGTTCCCGGCAGTCGGCGCCGGTTCGGGGGTAGCAGTAGGTATTGCCGTCGTCGGTATCGGTGCAGTGGTGGCCGTTGGCGTGGGTGCCGGCGCTGCCACCAGGGGGCGTGGGCCGACGAAGACCGCTGTCGTGCGGGCCGGTACGCTAAACGTACCATCAACCTGGTAGCGCGATTGCGTCACTCGCTCGTCACTCGATGCGACCTGCACATCGTGCAAGCGCAGATCACCGTTCGCCAATTCGGGGATAGTGATGGTAACCGTATCGGGTCGGGCATTAAACAGCACCACAACCTGCCCGATATTCGGATCAACCCGCGTCACGCCGTTATCGCTAATGCTCATGACGATCAGTCCGGGAATCTGATCAGGACCGTTATTGAAGAACGACACCATCCGCTCGACCTCTTCGGCAGTGCGCAACCGGAAGAGCGGTGTACTGCGGCGAATACGCAACATCTCGCGGAAGTGGTCGTAAGTGGCGCGCATCAACGCCTCATCCGGCTTGAGATCAGGGTTTGCCAGCAGCGGAGCCATGATCGGCCAGTTACTCTGGTTATCCCATGCCGGCGGCAAGCCCGATCCGAACGTATTCTCTTGACCACGCCAATCGATCCGGTTGAACCAATCCGACGAATTGTAGCTGTTGCGGTCGAGCGACTTCGAGCGCAACAGTTCATCGCCGGCATGGAAGAAGGGAATACCTTGCGCCAACGCGGTCAACGATAGGCCGAGCTGAGCCATACGTGCGCGCTCGACTATGGGCGTATTGGCCGCTGCTTTCAGTTGGATGGCATCAAACAGGGTCTCGTTATCGTGCGCCGATACATACACGATCTGCTCTTGCGGGTCAAGCGTATAGCCGCCGGCGGCGCCGCGGTACTTGATCTGTTCGCCGGGCACGGTGCGGCCTTCGTAGTTAACCATGCGGTACGTCTTGAGATTACCGGCCAACCCCAGCTTGATCAGATCAGTCTCGGCCAGCAATTTGACCCGCTGCGCATCGGGGGTACCCTGCGGGAAGTCGCTCGGATCAGTGGCGAGGCCGGAAATGAAGCCTTGCAAGCGCGGATCGTCGAAGGGGCCGCCACCACGCGCTGCATCGCGCAGCCGATCAGAGAAGGTGCCGATACCGGTGCCGGCCATATTGAATTGAGTGGCATTGATACCGCGCGCGTTATTGGCTACCTCACCAAAATTCCATCCTTCACCATAGATGATAATCGATTTGCCATCCACACCGTCGTGTTCGAGGGTCAGTGCATCGAGGGCTGCCCGTACCGCCAGCATATTGTCTTTCATATGATGGCCCATCAGATCGAACCGAAAGCCATCGACCTTGTAGTACTTCGCCCACAACACCACCGAATCGATCATCAACTTCTCCATCATACGATGCTCGGTCGCAGTATTGGCGCAGCAAGTCGACGTCGTCACATTCCCATCGCCATCAAGGCGGTGATAATAACCGGGCACAATCCGGTCGAGCACCGAACGCGGGTTTTGACCGCTCGCGTTGGTATGGTTGTACACGACATCCATCACCACCCGTAAACCGATTTGGTTGAGCGACTGCACCATCTCGCGGAACTCAAGTATGCGCTGTGGGCCATCAGGATTGGTGCTATAACTCCCTTCTGGTACCGAGTAATGGTACGGATCGTACCCCCAATTGAAGCCATCGAGGTCGCGGATCGGTTCGATCAAGGCTTGCTGTTCCGGTGAATCGGGTGGCAGCGCACGCAATTGCTCGTAGGGTAACGGCACTTGTCGCTCACGAATCTCCTCAATGGTCGCAATGTCGAACACCGGCAAGAGATGGACGTGCGTCACGCCGGCTTTGGCCAGCTCGGCCAGATGACGCATACCCACACTCTCACGCACAGTGAAGGCGCGAAACGTCCCCCGCAGATCGGCAGGCACCGTCTCATCGAGAATGCTAAAGTCGCGCACGTGCAGCTCGTAGAGCACCACGTCTTCGGGCGCCGCTAGTGGTGGCTTTTGCAGCATCGCCCAACCGGGCGGTTGTAACGCTGGATCGTTCAGATCGATGATCTGACTACGGGTACTATTGGCGCTCAACGCAACTGAGTAGGGATCGGTCACGAGGTTTGTCACCACCCGACCCTCACTCGGCACATAGACATCAACCTCGAACAGATAGTACTGACCGATCCAGCTCGCCTCGCCGCGAATACTCCAGACGCCGGTTGCAGCATCGAGCGTCATCGGCAAGACCACCGCGCGCGTATCGGGGTTAGCATCGGCAAAACGGTGCAACCGCACTTGGCGCGCCGTCGGCGCCCAGACCCGGATCATCGGCACCCCATTCTCGATTGCCACACCGAGCGGGCCATCGTAGGGAAAGAGCGCATCGAGGGCGCCGGGAATCTGGACTCGCGTCGCATCGAGCGGCTGACCATTCTCATCATACATTGCCACCACCAACTGACCACGGGTCAGACCGATCAGACGCGCTCGGTCGAGCGGTGGTAATTTAAAGGCACTAAACCCGGCCAGATGAGGAAACTTAGCCAACGCCGCACCGGGACCGGCAGGCGTAAAGGTCAGATCAATCCGCTGCCCACCACTCACCCCTTGAGGAGTAAGTTTGATCGTACCGTTCGGATCACTAAAGAGTGCATATCGATACCGTGGCGTCCCAATGACATTCCAAACAATCGTCTCGGCATCAACCCAGTAAGCACGCGCCCGCGAAATATCGCCTTTCGGCGCACCAGCAGTCGAGATGGTCACTTCACCACTCCCCACGTTATAGCCGATATATACCTCACCACCTTCATCAACCTTTATCACAAACGGCGGACCATTCGGGCCGCCCTCGCCAATCGCACCCTCCAGCGTCTCGCCAATCGCCAACCGCAAGCGGTACTCGCCGGCGGGGATGCGATTGGTGGTGAAGGTATACAACCCGTCACCATCAGGATCTTGCAGCCACGAACCGAGACAAGTAGGATCATCGGCGGCGGCGCAGCCAAGGGCGGGTTGGAAATCGCCCACCGCAACGATCAACGGCGTATTGATGCTATCCGTCACCCAGTGGGTCTTGTGGTCGTAGACAAACCGAACCGACGTTGACGCCGGCACCTGCAATGGAATGTTTGGCCCATCACGGCGGGCATTGAGACCATAATTCTCGGCCCAGCTATCATTCAGCGCAACCTTGTACTCGTAATAGCCCGCCGGCAAGTCAAATCGCGCGCTCCACACATCCACCGCCGGGTCATACGTGAGATAGGTAATGCTGCACGACGGCTGCCAATCACCGGGGCAGCCGAGCACACTTTGGATGGTACCGGGAATCGTAACCGTCTTTGGATTGGGGGGCGTTTGGGCCGCAACCGGCAGCACGATCACCAACCACACCAACACCAACCAGAACGAAAGCGCTGTCAGCGCCCGCTGTTGCCAAGCCAGCCGCATAGCCTTCACCTTCGATAGTTAGCAACGAAACTATTTGCGCGTAGTATAGCAGGAAATGCCGAAATCACGCAACCGACATCGTCACGATACGCGCTGCACGGTCTGCGACCCGGCAATTGGTTGATCCATCCAGATAAAAAAAGCCCCTTTGGGGCAATAACACCAAACTGACTCAGCAAGCACTCGCTCGGAGCGAGGCGGGCTATTCACGCACTGTACTGAGCCAAGCGTGAAAATCGGTATCAATGGCCCGTGAGAACCCGCCGATCATATGGTTCATCTTATGTTCCATTGCCCGTTCACCGATTGCTTGCAACACATGCCCAGGCATAAACCACAAGACCTTCGGTACCGGAATAGTCATCGCCAGCTCAACATTGTACTCAACATCGGTACCGTGGGCGTGAGGGTAAAAGATCGCTTCGGCGAAGAGTTGACCGGGGAAGACAAAGCCGGTCAAATCAATCAGTGGGCCATCATCGACAGGAGTAATCCGAATCGCGCGGAATGGTTCAAATACAGCGGCAATATCGAAATACCCGGCCATAGCGTGGCCGTGGCCGTCGGTGGCTCCAACGATCAAGCGATAGCGGTTAGGGCCGTAAGCAAGAATCTCGATCACATCGGGCAGGAGGCTAAATACTGCCGGAATATCACAGAAATACTCGTAGGCCAGCTCCAGTGGACCGTTAAAGCGGAAGAGGTGAACTGCCGCACCACTGAGATCGACGGCTCGACGATGATCGTCACTGGCGACAGAGGATGTGTAGGGCGCCGGCATAGACGCTCCTCGGCGCAACCCGCGAAAGCGTGCGCATATTTCATATATGACATCAATCACGGCTAGTATAGCATCTCTATCCGCATTGTGCAAGTAGCAGGCCGATTGACGTTTTGCTTTTTGCGTAATAGAATGTTCTCCAGGAGCATGAGAATAGCGCCGCAGCCAAGCTAGCGGCGGGAAGGAGCGATCAATGGCTGTCAAAGAGAGCGACGGCATTTTCAGCATGATGTTCCGCGAGATCGGCTTCTTCTGGGAACAAGCGTGGAAATGGGCGGAAGAGCAAACCAAAGCCGATCGCGAACAAGAGAAGGTTGATCAGCAACGCCGGCTCGCTGAGGCACAAGCTCGCCTACTCGAACAGATCCGCCTCGCCAAAGAGGCCGGTCTGGATGTTGATCGGATAATGGCCACGATCCAACAAGAGCTGAAAAAGTAGGATGTAGTCAGTCGGTTTGCGATTTCCACCGCACCAACGCAGGTTGCAAGCGGGGTCAGTATTCACCCCGCTTTTTCTGTGTTGTAGGCGCACAACCAAACGTTCATGTGGGATATAATAGGCGAAGCGTTAATACATATGTAAGGATTGATCATCAACCTGAGGAAGCGGCATGCCAAAAGAGGTTATTACCCAACGCAGCGTTGATTACAACCAGTGGTATCTCGATATTGTGCGCGAAGCCGATCTGGCCGAAGTCGCCGAAGTCGTGCGTGGGTGTATTGTGGTCAAGGCCCATGGTTGGGCCATCTGGGAATTGATGCAGCGCGCCCTCGATGACCGAATCAAAGCCACCGGCCACTCTAACGTCCAGTTCCCGCTGCTTATTCCCAAGAGCTTCATTATGAAAGAGGCCGAGCACGTTGAGGGCTTCGCTCCCGAAGTGGCCGAAGTCACCCGCGCTGGCGGCGAAGAATTGGCCGAACCGTATGTGATTCGCCCGACCAGCGAAACGATCATTGGTTATTTCTATAGCAAGTGGATCCGCTCGTACCGCGATCTACCCCTCCTCTACAATCAGTGGGCCAATGTCATGCGCTGGGAAATGCGTACCCGCCCATTCCTCCGTACCGCCGAGTTCTGGTGGCAAGAGGGCCATACCGCTCACGCTACCGAGGCCGAGGCCGAAGAAGAGACGCTGCGGATTCTCCACGAGGTCTATGCCGATTTCGTAGAAAAAGAGATGGCGGTACCGGTCATCCGCGGTCTCAAGACTGAGAAAGAGAAGTTTCCCGGTGCACTCCGTTCCTATTGCATCGAAGCAATGATGCAAGATGGTCGCGCCCTCCAAGCCGGTACCTCGCATAACCTCGGTCAGAATTTCGCCCGCGCATTTGACATCACCTTTACCGATCAAAATAACACCATCCAGTATGCGTGGACAACGAGCTGGGGCGTAAGCACGCGCCTGATCGGTGCGCTAATCATGACTCACTCGGATGATGAAGGCTTGGTGCTACCACCGCGTCTTGCACCTAT
Source organism: Chloroflexus sp. (assembly GCF_049970315.1). Classification (GTDB taxonomy): domain Bacteria; phylum Chloroflexota; class Chloroflexia; order Chloroflexales; family Chloroflexaceae; genus Chloroflexus. Next base: position 12,280 of record NZ_JBMFNE010000008.1, on the reverse strand, counting down.
TCAGGTGGTCGTGGTGCCGATTTACAAGAATGATGAAGAGCGCAGCGCAGTGATGGAAGCCGTCAACCGTATGACCGCCGCGTGGAAGGGCCGGCTGCGGTTTAAGGTTGATGACCGCGACAACTATAGCCCCGGCTACAAGTTTAACGAGTGGGAACTGAAGGGGGTGCCGGTGCGGATCGAGATCGGGCCGAAAGATGTCGCCAAAGAGACGGTCGCCCTCGCTCGCCGCGATATGCCAGGCAAAGTCGGCAAGAGTTTTGTGCCTCAAGCCGGACTAACCGAACGGATCGAGGCCCTGCTGAGCGAAATGCAGACCGGTCTCTTCCAGCGCGCCCTTGCCTTCCGCGAGGCCCGTACCGCCGATGTCGCAACCTACGACGAGCTTAAAGAACAGATCGAACGTGGCTTCGCCCGTGCCTATTGGGCCGGCAGTACCGCCGACGAAAAGCGCATTCAAGAGGAGACGCGAGCGACCATCCGCTGTATTCCGCTCGAACAACCGGGGACGGTGGGCCGCTGTGTCTATACCGGTCGTGAAACCGACCGCCAAGTGATCTTCGCCCGCGCGTATTAGCCGATCAAACAGAATGCTATGAGCACCACTCTAACCGACCTCGCTACGTTCATTCGCGAGCGCTTACCGCAAACACGAGAGCGCTTGCGCCAAGCTGTCCAAGCCGATAGCAGCGGCTATGCTGCTATTCCTGCTCACGAATTAAGCCCGGCCCTGCAACGCTCGGTTGAGACGATCTGCGCGCTTTTCGGTGAGAATGATAGTGTGCCGGTCAACGAATGGGCACCGCAGATTGGCGAACGTCGTGCCCGGATGGGACTCTCACTCGACGACATGATGATCGTTGTGAACCGCATCCGTGAGTTTTGCTGGCAGGAACTTGAAGCTTTCGGCAGCGATCAATTGGCGATTGGTGAGGTGCGCCGGTTCGAGGATGCTATTCACGAGTTCAATCGCCTTTTACTGCTCGGTTATAGTCAGGCGATGTTGTCGCTTCAGCAGGAGTTGCGCGATCAGGCAGAGCAGATTGAAGCCCAACAACAGACGATCCGCGAGCTGAGTACGCCTATCTTGCCGCTGTACGAAGGTATTCTGGTCTTACCGCTGGTCGGCGCTATCGATAGCTTTCGCGCTGGCCAGATCATGGAACGCTTACTAACCGCCATCGCCGAACGCCAATCGGATATCGTTATCATCGATATTACCGGCGTACCCGTGATCGATACCGCCGTCGCCAATTATCTCTTACAAACAACACGCGCTGCCCAATTGATCGGCGTACAGGTCATTTTGGTCGGGATCGGCCCGGAAATTGCCCAAACGATTGTCCAGCTCGGCGTCGACCTGCGTGGGATTCGGATTGGTGCTAACTTGCAAGCCGGGATCGAGTTGGCGTTACAGCAATTAGGATATGCGATTCGCTGACTCGACACGCCGACAACACTACCATGCCAACCGTTCTTGCCGACATTGCTGACTTCTGTGAAGCACAGCTCACTACTACCGCCGAAGTGTTCACCGACTATCTGCGCGCTCAACAGGCAAACTATGCTGCTATGGATCGGGTGACCCTGTTGCAGGCGGTGACAACATCATTGCAGACCCTATGGTATGCCATCGCCACCGGCGATATACAGCCCTTGCTTTCCCACGCTCGTGCAGTAGGAGAAGCGCGAGCAGCCAGTGGTTTTATTGCCGGTGATTTGTTTACCGCCCTGAATGAACTGCGGCATGTTGCTTGGGATATGGTAGAAGCGTATGACCGCGATCACAAGGTTGTTACCGTCTCGCACATTCGGCAGATAGAAGATGTATTGCAAGCCTTTGGTCAGACCTTGCTCACCAGTTTTAGCCGGGTCTACCGTGAAATGCAAGCACAAATCTACGATCAAGCCACACAGATTGCAGTGCAACAACAGACCATCCGCGAGCTGAGTACGCCTATTTTACCGCTGTACGAAGGCATTTTGGTCGTACCGCTGGTCGGCGTTATCGATAGCTTCCGCGCCGGCCAGATCATGGAACGCTTACTAACCGCCATCGCCGAACGCCAATCGGATATCGTTATCATCGATATTACCGGCGTACCCGTGATCGATACCGCCGTCGCCAATTACCTCTTACAAACAACACGCGCTGCCCAATTGATCGGCGTACAGGTCATTTTGGTCGGGATCGGCCCGGAAATTGCCCAAACGATTGTCCAGCTCGGCGTCGATTTAAGTAGGATTATCATCGGAGCAAGTTTACAAAATGGTCTTGAATTAGCGCTAAGCCGCATTGGACGGGCAATTAGGCCATCGATGGAAGGGCATCTACGCTAAGGTAATGGGGCCAACGAAGACAGCAGCGACGAGGAGGTCGCATGACCAGTATTTTTACCGATCTACAAGACTTTCTACTCAATCGCCGCACAGAGATACTTGCTGAATTGGCGCGGCGTGTACAGGAACAGAGTGAGGGATACGCTAACCTCGAACAAGAGGATATGCTGAGCACGATGAGCACAACCATCGAGGAGTTGGCTAAAGCCATCGGCACCCAAGATCTCGCCTCATTCTTATCCCACGCCGAGGCCGTAGGTGAGATGCGTGCCCTCGGCGGTCTCTCCCTGAATGATGTGCTAGTGGCAATAAACAATTTTCGCGCATTAACGTGGGAAGCGCTGGAAGCTTTCGCTGCTCAACGACCCGATTGCACCCCTGCTACGGTGCGCCTGGTGGCGGATCTGTTAGCGCACTTCCAGCGTGCGATGGTGAACAGCTTTGACGTGACGTACCGAGGACTGCACCATCAGCTTCGCGATCAACACGAGCAGATCACATCGCAACAACAGACCATCCGCGAGCTGAGTACGCCTATTTTACCGCTGTACGAAGGCATTTTGGTCGTACCGCTGGTCGGCGTTATCGATAGCTTCCGCGCCGGTCAGATCATGGAACGCTTACTAACCGCCATCGCCGAACGCCAATCGGATATCGTCATCATCGATATTACCGGCGTACCCGTGATCGATACCGCCGTCGCCAATTACCTCTTACAAACAACACGCGCTGCCCAATTGATCGGCGCCCAGGTCATTTTGGTCGGGATTGGCCCGGAAATTGCCCAAACGATTGTCCAGCTCGGTGTCGATTTACACGGTATTCTTATCGGTGCTCATCTGCAAAACGGCATCGAACTGGCGTTCAAGCAACTAGGACGGGTGATTAAGCCGGTGATGACAACCAAACCAAGCGTTCGATGAGCAAGCTACACGAGCCGATGCGATCCGCCGATCACCTCACATCTGGCTCACCCGATGTTACGGCATCTCTCCCAATCACCTGACAACGCACTTATCAGCAGTATGATAACCATTACCGACAACGCAGAGCACTTCGCGTAATTGCACTACTTTCGCACCATTTATGCCCAACATCGCATTTGTGCCGAACGTTGCAATCGTAACTCGGCTATGCTAGAATAATCCACGTCTACGGTAGGAGATTTTCCCAAACACCAGCGCCCCGCGCAAGCCCCGTGCCCTGCGCGCCGCGCCGGCAGTTTCATCGGGTCGTGCATTCGTGCAACGAAGGAGTTGGGGTCATGCAGGATCTGAACGCCGTCCAAAGTCTTGCAGTCTGGGCCGTCCTCATCGTCTCGCTGCTCGGTATCGGGTACGCCTTCTTCATTCGCAGCCAAATCCTTGCGCAGGACACCGGTACGCCGAAAATGCGCGAAGTCTGGGGATTTATCAAGACCGGCGCGAACGCTTATCTGAGCCAGCAATTCCGTACCATCTCCATCCTCATCGTCATTCTCACCTTTGTCCTGGCAGCGAGTGTGTTCATCATCCCCCCCACAACCGAAGCGGTTGAGCGGTTCGGCAGTGAAGAGGCAGCTACCCTTTGGGTAGCGATCGGACGAGCAGTGGCCTTTCTCATGGGGTCGCTGTTCAGCTATGCCGTCGGCTACGTCGGGATGAATGTGGCCGTTGAAGGGAATGTGCGCGTTGCCGCGGCCTCGCGAAAAGGGTATAATCCGGCCCTTCAGGTCGCGTACAAATCCGGCTCGGTGACCGGGATGCTTACCGTGGGCCTCGGCCTACTCGGTGGTACCCTAATCTTTATGGTCTTCGGGATTGCTGCACCCGACGCCCTGCTCGGCTTTGGCTTCGGTGGTTCGCTCATCGCACTCTTCATGCGCGTCGGTGGCGGTATCTACACCAAAGCGGCTGACGTCGGCGCCGACCTTGTCGGCAAAGTTGAGGCTGGCATCCCCGAAGACGACCCGCGCAATGCAGCCGTAATCGCCGATCTGGTCGGTGATAACGTCGGTGACTGCGCCGGTATGGCGGCTGACGTTTTTGAGAGCTTTGAAGTGACGCTGGTATCGGCATTGATCCTCGGCTTGGTGCTGGGTGATGCGGTTGTGGGCACTATCGGTGACGGAGCGTATGATCTGCGCTTCATCATCTTCCCGCTGGTGCTCCGCGCGATTGGTGTAGTTGCCTCGTTCATCGGCAATCTGTTCGTCACCACCGATGAACGTAAGCGCAATGCAATGGCAGCGATGAACCGTGGCTTCTACATTGCTGCCGGTTTGGCTATTGCGGCCAGCGCTGCGGCAACTCCCATCTTTATGGTTGACGAAGCAACCGGTGTCGTCGACTGGCGACCGTTCTTTGCCACCCTCTCCGGTGTGGTCTTGGCAGTCGTTCTCGATAAGCTGACCGAATACTTTACCAGCACCCACTTCAGCCCGGTGAAAGAAACCTCAAAGGCTTCCCAAACTGGATCGGCGACGAATATTTTGTCGGGCTTAGCGCTCGGTATGGAGAGCAGCGTCTGGGCAATTCTGGTCATCTCGGCCTCGATCTTTACGTCGGTGTTGATCTACTCCGGTGAACCGGCGGCTACTCAGTTTACTGCGATTCTCTACGGGGTTTCGTTGACCGGTATCGGTATGTTGCTGTTAACCGGTAATACGATTTCGATGGACAGCTTCGGCCCCATCTCCGACAACGCTAACGGGATCGGCGAAATGGCCGGACTTGATAAGAATGCGCGCAACGTGATGGATGACCTCGACGCGGTTGGCAATACAACAAAGGCGGTCACGAAGGGGATTGCAATTGGCTCGGCTGTTATCGCGGCAGTGGCGCTCTATGGCTCCTATTTCACCGATGTCAATAAGGTGTTACAACAGATGATCGCCAAGGGCGAGCAGAGTATCGAGCTGCTCTCGTCGATTAACGTCGCTGCACCTACCGTGTTCATCGGTCTCCTCATTGGTGGTGCGGTACCTTTCCTCTTCTCCTCGCTGACCATCCGCGCCGTATCGCGGGCCGCAGCGCAGATCGTCAACGAAGTGCGACGGCAGTTCCGTATCCCCGGTTTGATGGAGGGCAAGGTACAGCCCGATTACGCGCGTGCTGTTCAGATTTCTACGACGGCAGCCCAGAAAGAGCTGATCAGCCTTGGCCTGATTGCCGTGTTGGTGCCGATTATTGTCGGCTTTACGCTCGGTGTCGAGGCGTTGGGTGGTTTTCTCGCTGGGATTATCCTCACCGGCCAATTGATGGCAGTGTTCCAAGCAAATGCCGGTGGCGCCTGGGATAACGCCAAGAAGTACATCGAGGAAGGTAATTTCGGCGGCAAACACAGCGAACCACATAAGGCGGCCGTGGTTGGCGATACCGTTGGTGATCCGCTTAAGGATACTGCCGGCCCTGCCTTGAACCCGATGATCAAGGTGATCAATCTGGTGGCGCTGATTATTGCACCGATTGTGGTGACGATCAAACCCGGCAATCCAGGTGTGATTGTCGCGATGATTCTCTGTGTCGCTGCGCTGATCTGGGCAATCTGGCAGAGCAAGCGTGAAAGCGAGACGCTTAAAGAGATCGCTCAAGCACCGGCATCAGCCGATTAGTTAGTAAGTTTTAACTAATCTTGTAACCGGAGCATCGAGTTGTAAGTGGGTAGGGATACAGCGACACTGTATCCCTACCTTTACACTTTGCCATCTTCCCCTACGGCTGTTACCCTCGGTTATAGTGTCCTAACGACGCCAATCGTATTCCTTGGTTCCCCAATCAGCTCTGTACGAAGTAGCTACATCTCCCCTCCGACGTTAACGCCGGGTAATCAACTCTTCTCGCCGAAACAGTTGCCAACCAATTAGTATCAATATAGTATCCGCTCATCAGTAAGGGAGAGGTTCAATGACGACACCTGCGCCGAAGGCCGATGTTGACCGTGAAATGCGCCCTGCCGGCGATAGCCGCCGCAAGATCCTTGAGGCGACGATGAAGCGTTTCCAGTATCAGGGAAACGCATTGATCGAAGTTCTGCACAAAGCCCAGGAACTCTACGGTTTTCTGTCACCAGAATTACTCAGCGAGGTAGCCCAACGCCTCCATTTGCCGCCAAGTCGAGTATACGGCGTCGCAACCTTCTATCATTTCTTTTCATTGGCCCCTCAAGGTCGACATAGCTGCACCGTCTGTCTTGGCACTGCCTGCTACGTGCGCGGCGCTGCCATCTTGCTGCGCGAACTCGAAACATTAAGCGGGATCAAGGCCGGTCACACCAGTCCTGATGGGCAGTTATCCTTACTCACTGCACGCTGTCTCGGCGCATGTGGCATTGCACCGGCCGTTGTCCTCGATGGTGAAGTTATCGGACACGCCGACCGCTCAGATCTAACAGCGCGGATTCGGTCGTTGCTTGGCCGTGAGGAGTAGGGTATGGATCTCCACGAACTGGAAACCATCGCCGAACGAGAGCAAAGCCATCACACCCGACAGCGTATTCTTTGTTGTGCTGCTGCCGGCTGTCAGGCCTCAGGATCACTCGAAATCAAACGCCGTCTTGAAACCGTATTGACCGCAGCCGGCAAGCTGGCCGAAGTTGATGTCATCCCGGTTGGCTGCATGGGGTTGTGTGGTCACGGTCCGTTACTACGTATCGAACCTACCGGCGAAACCTTCGAACACGTCACCCCAGCCGATGCTGAAGATTTGGTTGCGGCCCTTGATGGTGGTCCTTGCGCAGTACCACGCTGTGATCGAAACATCCCCTTTTTTACCCGCCAACTACCGATCGTACTCCGTCACTGCGGCCAGATCAATCCCGAACGGATCGAAGACTACATCGCCGTGGGAGGTTATCGCACGCTCTACCACGTAATCCACGAAATGACACCGGCTGAGGTAATCAACGTTATCACCCGTAGCGGCCTCCGTGGACGTGGTGGCGCCGGTTATCCGACCGGTCTCAAGTGGGCGACCGTGGCGAAAAGCCCCGGCGAACGCAAATTTGTGATCTGCAATGCCGACGAGGGCGACCCAGGTGCGTTTATGGATCGCAGCGTTCTTGAGAGCGATCCACACTTGGTGTTAGAAGGAATGGCGATTGCAGCCTATGCGGTTGGCGCCGAACAAGGTTTTATCTACGTGCGCGGTGAGTACCCATTGGCAATCGACCGCTTGCAAAAGGCGATTGTGCAAGCACGCCGGCTCGGTCTGCTCGGCACTCAGATTTTTGAGAGCGGTTTTAATTTTCGCATTGACATTCGCGTTGGAGCCGGTGCGTTTGTCTGTGGCGAAGAAACGGCGTTGATTGCATCGATTGAAGGTCGCCGTGGTCAACCACGACCGCGTCCACCCTACCCCGCTGAAAGTGGCCTATGGGGCATGCCAACTCTTATTAACAACGTCGAGACGTTTGCTAACATCACCGCTATCATCGAGAACGGACCTGAATGGTTTGCCAACATTGGTACTGAGAAGAGCAAAGGGACGAAGATTTTTGCCCTCACCGGCAAGATCCGCAACACTGGCCTTATTGAAGTACCGATGGGCATCACGCTGCGTGAAATCGTGGAAGAGATAGGCGGCGGCACACCAGATGGCTCCCCGGTAAAGGCGGTACAGACCGGTGGGCCGTCTGGTGGGTGTATCCCGGCCAGTCTGTTCGATACGCCGGTTGATTACGAATCACTCGCCGCCATTGGCTCCATCATGGGATCGGGCGGTATGGTGGTTATGGACGAACACACCAATATGGTCGATGTTGCCCGCTTCTACATGGAGTTTTGTAAAGAGGAATCGTGCGGTAAATGTATTCCCTGCCGCGTAGGGACGGTTCAACTCTTCAATATGTTGACTAAGGTCCGTAACGGTCAGGCAAAAGGGAGTGATCTGGTCAAGATCGAAGAGTTATGTGAACTAATGCGCGAAACCAGCCTCTGTGGCCTGGGGCAATCGGCACCCAACCCGGTGCTCAGTACCTTACACTACTTCCGACACGAATACGAACAGTTGATCGGTGCGGAGGGCGATTATGGCAGCTAAGACGCTCACGATTGATGGCCATCTAGTATCGGCGCGCCCTGGTGAAACCCTGCTTGCAGCTATCCGTGAGGCAGGGATCACCATCCCGACCCTCTGCCACCTCGATGGATTGTCAGACGTCGGCGCCTGCCGACTCTGCCTAGTTGAGATCGAAGGTCAGCGTCGGTTGCAACCGGCCTGCATGACGATGGTCAGCGAAGGGATGGTCGTCCATACCAACACTCCCCGCCTGCAAATGTATCGACGCCAGATCATCGAACTCCTCTTTGCCGAACGCAATCACGTCTGTGCAGTGTGTGTTGCCAGCGGCAATTGCGAATTGCAACGATTGGCCGCCATGGTCGGTATGGATCATGTGCGCTACGATTACCTCTCACCCAACTGTCCGGTTGACATCTCACACCCGCGCTTTGGCATCGATCATAACCGCTGCGTACTCTGTACACGCTGTGTACGCGCCTGCGACGAGATCGAAGGCGTCCATACGTGGGATGTAGCAGGGCGTGGCACCGATTCGCGAGTTATCACCGATCTGAATCAGCCGTGGGGAACATCTACGACATGCACGAGTTGCGGCAAGTGCCAGTTGGCCTGCCCAACCGGGGCTATTTTCCCGCGTGGTGTCGCTGTTGGTGAACGTCCTCACGCCAGCGAACGAATCGCGTTGATAGTTGAAGCACGCAAGCAGCGCTGGTAACGCGCAAGGAGAGGCGCATGAGCCGAACACGTATTGCGACCATCTGGTTAGGCGGCTGTTCGGGCTGTCATATGTCATTGCTCGATCTCGATGAATGGCTGATTGAGCTAGCAGCACAGGCCGATCTTGTGTACAGTCCGATCGCCGATGTCAAACAATTTCCATCTCATGTTGATGTGACGTTGATCGAGGGAGCCATCGCCAATAACGAACACCTCGAACTGGCGCATATTGCCCGGCGTAACAGTAAGATTATCGTCTCTTTCGGTGATTGCGCTGTGAGCGGGAATGTTACTGCGCTGCGCAATCCGCTGGGTTCCCCAGAACAGCTTCTACAACAGGTCTACATCGAACATGGCGACCCACGCGGGACAATACCTCACGAGCCGGGTATTGTGCCGGTGCTCCTCGATAAGGTGATGCCGGTTCATCAGGTCATCCCTGTGGACTATTATCTGAGCGGCTGCCCACCATCGGCACCCCGGATTCGTGCCTTACTCGAGGCATTGCTCGCAGGCCGCAAACCGGAAGTTGATATTCGATTTGGATAGGTAAGACGTGATGATTGAGATGGAATATGTGAGCGCACCGTAATGTTTTGCGCGAACCATGACAGAAGGAGTGCGCGATGGGCCAACGGATTGTGATCGATCCGGTTACGCGGATCGAAGGGCATGCTAAGATCAGCATTTATCTCGATGACAACGGTAATGTTGCCGAGACGCGCTTTCACGTCACCGAGTTTCGCGGTTTTGAACGATTCTGCATTGGACGGCCCTTTTGGGAAATGCCCGGTATTACTGCTCGGATCTGCGGTATCTGCCCAGTCAGCCATTTACTTGCCTCAGCTCGTGCCGGTGATGCTTTACTGGCAGTTCAGATCCCTTCGGCTGCAGAGAAACTCCGCCGCCTGATGAATCTCGGTCAGATTATGCAATCGCATGCCCTCAGTTTCTTTCACCTGAGTGGGCCTGATCTCATGCTCGGCTTTGACAGCGATCCGGCACAGCGCAACATATTTGGCTTGATCGCTGCCGAGCCAGACGTTGCCCGGAATGGGATCCGCTTACGTCAATTTGGTCAAGAGGTAATTGAACTGCTTGGTGGACGTAAAATTCACCCGGCGTGGGCAGTACCGGGCGGAGTCCGTAGTGGTCTGACCGAGAGTAGTCGCGACCGAATTCGGTCTGCTGTACCTGAAATGCTGACAATTGCCCTCGATGCGATAGCACGCCTCAAACGGCTCACCGAGCAATACCAACGTGAAGTTACAACCTTCGGTGTCTTCCCCAGCTTATACCTCGGCATGGTCGGGCCTGGTGGCCGCTGGATGCATTATGGTGGTAAACTGCGAATTATTGACCATACCGGCAAAATGTTGATCGACGATCTCGATCCGATTGACTACCGCGACGTGATTGGAGAAGCGGTTGAGCCATGGAGCTATCTGAAGTTTCCCTACATTCGTGCATTCGGTTATCCACAGGGTATGTACCGAGTTGGGCCGCTCGCGCGGCTTAACGTATGTGCGTCAATAGGTACACCGCGAGCCGATGCTGAATTACATGAACTTCGCGAACAGGTCGGACCGGTGATCGAAGGGAGTTTCTACTACCATCATGCCCGGCTTATCGAGATCATCGCTGCCCTTGAACACATCGAAATGCTGATCGAAGATGATGATCTCCTTTCACCTAACCTTCGCGCCGACGCTGGGGTCAATCGTTACGAGGCGGTTGGAGTAAGCGAAGCACCTCGCGGTACGCTCTTCCATCACTATCGGGTTGATGAGAAGGGGTTAATTACTGACGTTAATCTCATTATTGCCACCGGTCAAAATAATCTGGCGATAAACCGCACAGTGGGTCAGATCGCCCAAAACTACATCTGCAACGGTCAGTTTGATGAAGGCATTCTCAACCGGATCGAAGCAGGTGTACGTGCGTATGATCCATGCTTAAGTTGTTCGACGCACGCTATCGGACAGATGGCGATGGAGGTTGAGTTATACGATGCGCACGGCACACTGGTAGGTCGCCTCAGTCGTTAAAAAAGGTGAAGACCTAGACCAAATCATTGTCTGCGGTATAATTGTCAACAAATAACGGTAATCTCGTGAAAGGGTTAGCTATGGGACACAGCAGCCGGCGCCGATGTCCTGCGATCGCACCGTATGGTCTCGTCATTGGCTACGGGAATCCGGTACGTGGCGACGACTATGCCGGACAGGCAGCCGCCGAACGGATCCGGCAATGGCGAGTCGCTGGGTTGCAGGTCGTGACCAAGACCCAACTCACGCCAGAATTAGCTCCTCTCATCGCTCGCTCACGGCGGGTAATCTTCCTCGATGCCGCCATTGATCGCACTCACGTCGAGGTACGTTGCATCGAACCAGCAAGGCAACTCACCTCTAGTCATCAGAGTGATCCCGCCGCATTGCTTGCGCTGGCTCGTCTGATCTACGGTCACGCACCACGAGCGATACTGGTAACGATTCCAGCTTATGACACTTCTTTGAGTCTAACGCTTAGTCCCGCTACAGAACGAGCCGTCGCGTATGCAGCTCGGGTGGCGCGAGCGTATTTGATACGACGTTACTGGCCATTGCGAACGCAAGCGGTGGGAGCATCGTAGCAATGCGACCGACGATCAAATCAGAGTAGTGGATTTGAGGGAACGGCGACACACTCGCTAGCTACTCGTGGAATAGTGGGTGACAGCCTATTCCATACCTGCTGTGGCGAGCGGCAGTGACTTACCGTGTGCCATCATTCCCTACGGATTGTGCCTACCTCAAGCGGGGGGAGAGCAACACCATCGGCATACCGACCAATCGTCGCGTGAGGAGATGCAGCCGTACGCCACGCTTGGGTGACGCACTGATAGTGGAGGTCGGGGGAGTGAGGCCCATGCTTGCTGTCTGTAGTCGGGACATAGTGCTGTGCGTGCGGTGGTGAATTACCGTGTTCCTAAGCTGTGCGACGGTGGCCTGTCGCATGTCAGACTCGCTGTAGCGGGCACAGGGACTTACCGCGTTCCAGACCCACGATGTGGCGTGCGGCAGATTGCTCGCTGCGCTCGCAATGACAGATGATACTGCGCTCACCCACTCCCTATTCAAGGGCGCACCAGCGCCCGAGAAATCTTACCGTGCGGCAGATTGCTCGCTGCGCTCGCAATGACAGATGATACTGCGCTCACCCACTCCCTATTCAAGGGCGCACCA
>NZ_JBMFNE010000007.1:106832-159245 GCF_049970315.1 Chloroflexus sp. | reverse complement strand
CGCGCTTGGCGCCGCCGTCCCCTCGAACTGCGCGATCTCCTCCGCCGACAACCCCAAATCCGCCAGCGAGAACGGCTTTAGTTCCGGCTCAGCGGACGCGCTTGGCGCCGCCGTCCCCTCGAACTGCGCGATCTCCTCCGCCGACAACCCCAAATCCGCCAGCGAGAACGGCTGAAGTTCTGGCTCGGCAGATGGCTCTGAAACTTGCACACCAATCTCATCGAGAGTCAAGCCGGTAGGGGTCACCTTTGCACCGGACAAATTAAAAGCATCAAATTCATCTCCCCCCACGACCGCGGGTCGCGACTCCACAACCTGGGTGGTCGGAGGTGAGAAGAGTAGCATCGCCAATAAATCATCATCTGAAACACCGGCAGCAACCGGAGCCGGCTGTACCGCCGGTGTCAGCCAACTCTCGTCAGCAAAGAAATCATCAACCGGTGCGGTTGCTGCCGGCGAAGCAGCGGCAGCCCGCTTCGCCCGCCACTCTGCTTCGTCCCATGCCGGTAGTGACACATCGGGAATCGGCACACCGACCGGCAACTTCTCAAACAACACACTAGCGACCGTCTGATAGGGATCGAGTCGTTGCGCAGCTCGCCAATGTTCGATCCCACTTTGGTCGCCCTTCTGAAGCAAGATTGTACCGAGGACAAGATGGGCTTTCAGCAAATGAGGACTAAGCTGCAACGCTTTGCGACACGTTTCGGCAGCTTCATCGAGTTGACTATGACGCCACAGGGCCTCGATCAAACCAACCCAGGCATCAAGGCGTTCAGGATGTTCAGCGATAAAGTGCTTAAATTCATTGATCGCCTGTGGCAGCATATAACCACGCGCATACAGGCGTGCCAAACCAGAGCGGCTGAGGCGCAACGCGGCGTGCTCGCTACCCCAAGCCTCGGTGTAGAGGCGCACCAACTGAGCGCGTAATTCGGGCATGTCAGGCCGAATTTCTAGCGCTTGCTCGAATTCAGCAATTGCCTTATCAAGACGGCCTTGCCACTCATACGCCATGCCAAGACCAACGTGGGCCGGGATATTTTCTGGATCGGCCTGCAACACTTGCTCAAACGTAGCAATCGCAGCCGACAAATCGCGTTGTGCTAAATACGCTTCGCCGAGAATCCGCTGCGCTTCCAAATTATCGGGATGGTAGGTGAGAATATGCTGGGTCAGGCCAATTGCCTGCTCAATCTGGTTTGCCTCGAGGAATGTTCTGGCTTGTGTATAGGCATCTTGCAGGCTAATAGTCGCCATCCCGGTTCCTCCCACATGATGTGTTGGCGCCGCCTGAAAAAGAGAAGTTATGCGTTGAGGGAACGCAATAGCAGCGCGAATGGTGTTCGCCACATGCTTGCAGTATAGCGCTGAATAATGGGAGGTGTCAAGAACAATCACTCATTTTTACGGTATCGCCGCCGAAAAGACCGTTTACGGAACGAAGAAAATGCACAAAAATACGTAAACGCTGGCAAGCAACACTTGCCAGCGTTCACCGTATGGTCGGGGCGACTGGATTTGAACCAGCGACCTCCTGAACCCCATTCAGGTGCGCTACCGGTCTGCGCTACGCCCCGAACGCGCCTTGATTATACCCCGGTTAAGGCGAAGAGTCAACCTTCACGCCAGATATGTGAGGCAAAAAAGCCTAATGCAGCACCAAACGGGAGTGCGCCAATGCCCCATATCAGAATTGAAGGGAGTAGCACAGACAGCCACTGTTCCCAACCGGCGTCCGGGGAGAGTTGTCCGGTAAATAGACCGATCACGGCTGTAAACAGCCCACCCAACACCATTGCCACGAACGCCAGTATCAACGCACCACGTACAGCCCATCGTAATCGGCGCGCAGGTGAAGGATCGTGTGCCATCACATCCGTACCCACAGATATACAGACTACCCGGTATGGTAGCGAGAAAGCGCGGACCGTCAACTCAGCCTAAACACAACCACCAGACGGTTAGTGTTCACACCCAACCCTGTTCGTATCGCTACCATACCATCCGCAGTATCTTAGCTTAACCTTTCGCACAACGTGCGAACCAATACAGTTTCTCCGCCAGACATGTTATGACCGAAACACACTCAGTGCCATGTAGAATGATACACACCAGTTGGGCGCATCAACGATCTGGCTAATCCGTAGATCGCCGGCCAAACTACACAACACATATGCATCTTCCCGACTAAGCTGATAATTGTCGGTCAACCACTCGATCATATCACGCACCGCATTGCGGGCATTCTCCATCAAATCAGGCCCAATTGCCGTCGTCACGTAATAGCCACGAGCATCGTAAGCCGGTTGAATCGGGCCAGGCGGCGTATGAAAATGATAACGCCACGGCTTGAGTGAGCGTCCCTTGATCACGTGAAAACGCAGCGAAAATTGCATCGGACACTCGATCCCGGTTACACACACTTCGCCATCACCTTGCGCTGCGTGGCAATCACCCGCCGAAAAGAGTGCTCCGGGTACAAACACCGGCAGATACAATGTTGCACCGACATTGAGGTGGCGCGTGTCGATATTGCCACCGCCTTTTCCGGTTGGCAAGACATCAAATGCACCGGGTTCATCGAGCGCAACCCCCATCGTACCGCAGAAGGGTTGGAGTGGAATATGAATATCATCGCGTAACGGCGCCGTTTGACCGTTACTGAGATCAAAGTGGCGGATATAAGGTTCTGTAAAATCTTGGGCGAGTAACCCCAAACCAGGAATGATACCCGTCCACCCCCAATCAAGCGGTTGGAGACGGAGAATCTCAACTGCAAGAATATCACCGGGCTGCGCATCCTTGACAAAGATCGGGCCGGCCAACGGGTAAAGTTGGGAAAAATCGAGATTCATCAATACGCTTGCGTCACACCCGGGTGTCACCTGATTATTTGTCACTTCCGCCGTCTCACAATGGACAACGTCACCTGACTCAATCTCGATTGCCGGTGGTAGACTATTGTCCCATTTGTGGTGAACCTTGCCCCTCTCCAACACATACTCGGCCATCACACAGCTCCTCTCACCCACGCGATCTCACCCGATAACCATACACGTGATGGTTCGCTTCACCCCACTAATCGCGTGAATATCGTTCATAACCAGCCGACCGATCTGACGCGGATCAGGGGTTTGGACGGTAGCAACGATGTCATACGGGCCGGTCACAGCATCAACCGCGATCAGACCATCAATCGCGCGCAATGCAGTCAGCACCTCGCCGATCTTTCCGGACTCGGCCTCGATCAACACGTATGCTCGCGCTTCCATGATCTCCTCCTCTCCTCAAACGGCTTGAGAACACCCCTTTAGCTCGACACCACCTCATACGCGCCGTGCTAATGTACACGTTCGGTCGCGCTCACCAATTCACGGATGTAGGCCATAGCACCGGATACCCGCTCCGATGGGGCCAACCGTTCAAGCCGGTCGATCAACGCACTCCCCACAATTGCCCCGTCGGCCAACCGAGCCACCTCCGCGACATGGGATGGCTGGCTGATACCAAAACCGACCACGAGCGGCAGATCGGTTTGTTGACGTACTGTGGTGATCAGATCGGCAAGGTTAGCAGCTAACGTCTGCCGGGCGCCGGTAACACCGGTCAACGACACGATATAGAGAAAGCCACTCGCGTGAGTCACAATCTGCGTGACCCGGGTCGGCGGTGTGGTTGGCGCAATGAACATAATGAGATTAAGATGGTGGGCAGCCGCGATTGGGCGCAACTCGGCCGCCTCTTCAAGCGGCAGATCGGGAATGATCCAACCATCACCACCGGCAGCGGCTAAGTCGGCGCAAGCCCGTTCGAGGCCATAACGTAACAACGGATTGTAGTAGCCCATTAAGAGCAACGGAGCCTTGACATTCCGAGCACGTAGTTGGGCCACCGTAGTAATACAATCGGCAATCGTCACTCCGTTCTCCAACGCACGCTGCGTCGCGCGCTGGATGGTTGCACCATCGGCTAATGGATCCGAGAAAGGGATGCCCAGTTCAAACAGACTGGCTCCCACCGCTTCCAACGCCGGCACCAACTCAAGCGTGCTTTCCCGTTCGGGAAAACCAACCGTCAGGTATGGCATCAGGGCGATTCGCCCAGATGATCGTAGGCGAGCAAAGGTTTCGGTAATGCGATTCATAGAATCATACGATGTGGTAGCGAAAAACAAGTTGTGCTTATCATCATACCACAGAAGCACTATCCCGCAGAGCTGTTTCGCTCCTATTGATGCATACCATATTTTATATTGCATGTCCGTGCGTGCTATAATATGACACTACAACCTTGCTTTTAGCACGAGGAGCCTTGCTATGGCGATGGCAGATACCTTGCTGCGTCCGGTGCGTCAGGTGCAACACTGGTTGGAAGCCCATCCCCGGGTGCGAATGTGGCTACGTGTGTTTCGCCTGAGTCTGTTCCAATTTGGGATGGGGCTTTCACTAGCGCCACTCACCGGTACGCTCAACCGCGTTCTGATCAATGAGTTAGGCATCGCCGCTTTTCTGGTTGGTTCCTTGTTGGCGCTGCACTATTTTATTTCGCCAGCCCGTGCCATTTTTGGCTATCGTTCTGACATCCATCGCGCTGCCGGGCGTTGGCGTACACCGTATCTTGTGTTAGGTGCAATGCTTACCTACGGCGGTTTAGCGACCGCACCTTTCTCGCTGATTTTGCTCAGTGGTGAAGGGTTTTTACCTTTTCCCCTCGCAGTCATCGTTTGTTTTGCCATCTTTTTTGCTTACGGGTTAGGGGTCAATATTGCCGAGACGATCTATCTCGCGATTGTCAGTGACGTGACGCCACCGGAAGAGCGTGGGCGGGTGTTGAGTGTGTTGTGGGTGGCGCTAGTCTTGGGCACGATTGTCGGATCGCTGTTGATCGGCGAGCTGTTGCTTGACTACAGTCATACTCGCCTGATACAAGTCATGCAAGGCTCGGCGCTTGCCTTTGTCTTCCTCACATTTATGTCAATGCTCGATCAAGAGCGGCTGAAGCCAAACGGTGAGTTGGTCGACTTTACACCGGTGCGGGTACGCGAAACGCTCGGTGAATCGCTGCGGATGCTGGCCGCTCAACGTCCACTACGTAATCTGTTTATCGTGCTGGCCCTCGCTACAACCGGCTTCGCCGTTCATGATGTCTTGCTCGAACCGTATGGCGGGCAGGTATTGGGTATGACCGTCGCCGAAACGACCCGCTTGACCGCAGTGTGGGGCGGCGGTATGCTTACCGCCATCGTGCTGACCGGTTGGCTGCTCTGGCGTGGTCATTCGGCACTGCGCCTACTCGGTAGTTCGACGTTGTTGGGCATTCTTGGTTTCGCGACGATTAGTCTATCAACGACCCCCGATCATATCGGTCAGTTCCTGGGCGGGATTGCTCTCATCGGTATGGGACGCGGGATGTTAATCGTCGGTGGTCTTTCGCTGGTGATGGGATTGTGCGACCGCGCTCATGCTGGTCTCTTTATCGCGCTCTGGGGCATTACCCAGGCCTTAGCCCAAGGGATAGGCACGATTAGTGCTGGCTTGGCCCGCGATGTGATCGGACGTATGAGCGGGGTCGTTGCAAATGGTTATATCGCCGTCTACCTCAGCGCACTGACGCTGATCGCGGTGGCCGGCGCAATACTGTTGATCTTGAGTTGGCGCGGCCAATTACGCGCCGAACAAGTGCGCTCGCCATGGAGCAGCCTCGACCAGGTTAATGCCGACCAGATTATCTTCTAGCGCCTACGACCGGGGTGCTTCAGTGTAGCACCGCTCGTTTGCCGTGTGGTACTGACCAGTAACCAACTGCCAACGGCAACGATGCTGAACCAACCAAACCAATCGCCAGCAGCCGTGTAGAGGGGCCGTTCAGGAACGGTGAATACCTGTCCGGCTTCTGCTACGGGCTGGTTGATCATGATCGCAAACACAATGCGGCCGACCGGATCAACGGCCAACGCCATCCCGATGGTGTTCCCGACAACTATAGCAACCCGATTCTCAACCGCGCGCAAAACCGTATCAGCAGCATGCGTGCGTGGAAACCGTGGATCGCCCATGAGATCATCATCAGCCGGCATTGCCACAATCTGGGCACCTGCCCGCGCTAGCATACGTGTTACTGCCGGTGTGTGACGATCATAACATACGCCTAATCCGACTCTATAGCGTGCGCTGCCCACTACCGAAATAGTGTATCATCTGCTGCCAGCGTTGCACCAATTGCGCAACCGGCTTCATACTACTATCCATGGCTGCAATACGTACTGCCACCAATTATTGAGCACGCCATCGGTCTCACCAGCAACCCGCGGCAGGTGATCGAGCCACCAGAGATGATGCAAACGCATATCACCGCCACCCCACTCGGTACAGTGCATTAGTCGGGCCGGTGCATTCAGGTCGGGAAACTGATACCACGCATCGGCCCGTGACCACACCGGTCGTGGATTACCCCAATCGTAGTCACGCTCACTTGAGGGAGCAAAATGAACGTTACCACACTCATCGAGTTGGGTGAAACGTACCCACAGATTACGCTCTGGGGGATGGTGGCGATAGACGTGGGCCATAATCGACTCGACGCGATGGCCAAAATTTTCGAGCATACATCCTACATCACGTTCGACGTTAAACCCCATGACAATATAGCGGCGTTGCACATCGGGTAAACGTAAAGGCGGGGCATTACACCAAAAGGCATCGGCGCCGATCATCCGGCTTTCGTAGTAGCCGGCATAGGGAAAACCAAACAGCCAAAGCTCATCAATCTCACCACGTGCAATCTCATTAGCCAACCCGATTTGGTCGAGTAATCGCTCATAATCGGCTTCATCGGGTTGATGAAACGGGATACGCCGTTCCCAAGCCGCCAAATACATCGCACTATTGTACCGAAAACCATCAATTTTGACCGGAAAGTCGGTATAATATCGCCGCATCACAATCTGGTAATCGGCAATCCCCCCCGAACACGCACGGAGATCGGCAATATACTGCTCGGCCAACATATCGGCATCGTACCAGCCCATCACCCGGCTCAGCACTGCCCCACCTCGTTCGGGAACTGGCGGATCGTGAACGATCATCGCTACCTTCAACCGTATCGGTACACCGGGCCGATCGCCACGAACGACCGATAGACGGGTATCGGTCTGCTGACGGTTACCGCGACCAAAAAGACGGTTTAACATCGGTGATCCCCATACGCTCGTTGCTGTCCTGCATGGTAGCACAACCGATACCGGTTGGAACACAGATAGAGTGTCGCGCCATCAGATATTCGGTGCCGGGCAAGGCATGCTATGATTAAGAGCATGATACGCTTCATACTGCTTATTGTCATCACCCTGATCGGTTCCGGCTCGTGGATACAACCGGCCGTCTTTCGCGACGAACCAGCCATGGCTACCGCGGTCGTCGATCCGTTCATTACAGCGCAAACCATTGCCATGCAGCCGGATTATATTACCGATCTCACCTATCAAGACTGGGATCGCTACACGATGCAGATTCAGCTCGATCCGGCGGCATTACAACTCAGTGGCAATCTAACTGTGCGGCTTACCAATCGCACAACGGTCGATTTCGATACGATCTGGTTTCATCTCTACCCCAATCACCCCGATTTTGGCGGCAGGCTCGATGTGACGTCGGCTCGGATTGATGACATTCCCGTCCCTTCACGTACCCTCCATAACGACACACTGATCGGGTTACAGATCCCACACCCCATTGCTCCCGGCCAGAGTACTACCGTGGCCATGACCTTCACCGCCCGTACCCCGCGTAACGCCAGCCGGAAGAGTTTCGGCGCCTACAATTTTGAAGCGGGGGTATGGTCAATCGCTTCGTTTTATCCAATGCTGGCCCGCTACATCGAAGGCATCGGTTGGGACACCCGTCCAATTGTGTCACGCGGTGATTTTACGGTGAGTGCGATTGCGCTGTACGATGTCACGGTTGAAGCACCGGTAGATTGGCAATTGGTGACGAGCGGCAGCCAACTCGAACAACACATACTCGCCGACGGTCGCCAACGGGTACGCTTTGTCAGCGGACCACAGCGTGAGTTCTACCTCGCAGCCCTACAGGGGCTGGTAGCAACCAGCGCCGACGTTGACGGAACACGAGTCATTAGCTACGTCCAGGCCAACGATCCTGACGCCGGTACCCGTAGTCTGGCAATCGCAACCACAGCTTTGCGCATCTTCAACCAACGATTTGGTGCGTATCCGTATGCCGAGTTCGAGATCATCCAAGCGGCGCTGACCCAATTTTATGGAATGGAATATCCGGGTGTTGTGCTGATCGAACAGCGCCTATACCGGCGCAACGACCATTTGCTCGAAACGACCATTGCCCATGAGATCAGTCATCAATGGTGGTATGGTCTTGTAGGCAACGATGCACAAGGTGAAGCCTGGCTCGATGAGGGTTTGGCCAGTTACAGTCAAATCCTGTATTATGAGATGACCGATAATCTCACCCAAGCTCAAACCGAACTAGACGCCTTCCGTGCCGCCTATCGGCGACTGCGCGAACGTAGCGGTGATGCCCCATTAGCGACACCGCCATCGGAGTTAGTCAACGGCCGCTACGTGCCGGTTGTCTACGCCAAAGGGGCACTCTTCTTTCACGCCCTCCGCCAACAGATCGGCGAAGCAGCATTCAATGACTTCTTGAAAGGGTACGTTGCGGCTGCTCGCTATCGCGAAATCGCCGGCCCTGATCTCCTCCGTGCTGCTGAAGAGGCCTGCGCCTGTAGCTTAGATGCAATGTTTCACAACTGGGTCATCACGGCGGAACCGGTAACGATACCGTGAGGTAGGGTCAGAATAGGGGGAAACGCGACAACATACCGACGAGGACACAATCGTAGGGACACAATACACTGTGTCCCTACGCCACAATACTAACCCTTCACCGCCTCTTTGAGCGTGCTGCTCGCGCTAAAACCGGGGGTCTTGGTAGCGGGGATGTGAATCTTCTCGCGGGTCTGCGGGTTCACACCCTCACGCGCCTGCCGTGAGCGCACCTCAAACGTACCAAAGCCGGTCAACGTTACTTTCTCACCGCGCGCCAACGCTTCAGTGATCACCTCGAGCGCAGCATCGATGATTTGCTTCGTCTCCTTCTGCGAAACCTTTGCTCGTTCGGCCACAGCCTTGATGAAGTCCGTCTTCTGCATGAACTCCTCCCTCTATACTCCACACCTTTCGTAGCTCTTCACAACGCAGTATACCGTATCTGTCAAGACCTGTACGCGTTACTGACGCGATAAACGGCCATTTAGACTTTCCAGTTACAGTTTATGGCTTTGCAATGCGCATAATTTCTTAGAACGCATTGCAAAGCCATATTAACGCAAGACGAGTAAGCTGTCAATGAACAGCGTCGCACGAACAAGCGACAAAACCAGCGGAGCGACCCCAACCGCTCGGCACATCGTCAGACCAAAAGGGGCACGGTCAACCGTGCCCTCTGATGGAATACACGCCACATCTCAGGAGATACAAACGTTGCTACGAGCTAGCCGCTACCGATCGAAGGAGCCATGCGGCCATGCGAACACCGGCCCCCCAAAGCATGGCGCATCAATCTTCGCTCCGCTCTTGAATCACATAGAGCAACTCGAGCAAGACATTCTTTACACTCTCGCGATCGGTCGCCGTACAGGGCAACACCTTGATATGCGGCGGCTGACGCAGAGCCAACCGCAACTCTTCCGGCGACCATGCATTCGGACGATCCTGCTTATTGGCAGCAATCACGTATGGCGTATCGCGATACGACACGAAGAAATCGATGATCCGGTTCGTCTCACGGAACGTCTCCGGGCGCGTGCTATCGACGAGGATCACCAGACCCAGCATACCTTCAGCAAGGATCTCCCACATAAAGTCGAATCGCTTTTGTCCCGGCGTCCCAAAGAGATGGAGCACGAGATCATCAGAGATCGCGATGCGCCCGAAATCCATCGCGACAGTTGTTTCCTTCTTGATCAGCCGAGTATCGTCGGTCGCCCGGCGCTCCGTCGAGACGACCTCGATCTCAGAGATCGTCTTGATAAACTCGGTCTTGCCGGCGTTCACGGCACCGCTGATCACCATCTTTACCGTCTGCACACAGCCCTCCGCTCCGATGCTCCGGCCCCAGCTACATGCTGCGGATCCGATTGATGATCCGGTTAACGAGGCTCTTCTTCAAACGCGGCTGTTCAACCGGCGGCATACCGGTTGCCAAAACACGCTGACGTTTCACCAACTCCAGCATACCGGCGGTCAAGAAACCGTAGACCGCACGGCACACATCAAAATCACTCAACCCGGTCTTTTGGGCAATTTCGGCCAACGTATCACGGCCATTAATACGGGCAAACACCTTCCACTCATCCGGGGCGAGGCGCATACCCTTGAGCTTTTCACCCGGTGGGGCCAAAAAGCGCGGCACCAGATCGGTCGAAGGAATTCGGTCACGGATCCGTTCCCATTCATCGATCCGGCGCACTCCTTCCATAATGAGATGATCGATCGAGATCGGCACCGGCACTAACGGCGCATCAGGCGCCGGACGCTGATTATGCTCGAAGAGAAAATCCCCTTCTGGCCACGCAAACAAACCGTAGACCGATTGCTCGGTATGGTTCATCAACGCCTGTTGTAACCGCTCGGCACTTGTCATTCCAGCCTCAATGACAACCTCGCTGAGCGTGGCACCATTCCCGTACGCGGCCAACGCCCGACAAGCCTGTGCCACCTGATCGGCATTCAGCACCCCCAACCGCACCAACAACTCCGGTTTCTCGTCCTCTGGACGCCGAGCAGCCAGTAGCAATTTTCCCTTATCAAAGTAGAGGCGTGCCGTTTGATCCTGGTATGACAGATGCAGGGCGCCCGTTTTATACCCGCGATCAACGAGTGAAAGAAAATCTGATAAGCTAAAATCGCGGATGTTCCCTACTAGCGCCATACGTTCCTCCGCAATCGCGGGTCATGCGTGACGGACGATTGTTACAACGATTGTTACATGGTTGGCTGCGTATCGGCCAAACCAGAAACAACATCAACCGTGACCGCCGGTTGAGCGCCCACAACCTGATCGGCGGCAAGCACGGGCTCCAACGCAGCGATGGCCGTTGCAATCATATCATCATCTGGCTCACGAGTTGTCAGGTATTGGGCAGCCAACGTTGGCGTCAACAACCAACGCACCCATGGCAAATGATAATAGTTTGCGGCGAGTTGTTGAACTTCAAAAGCTACTGCTGCCACCAATGGAATCAACACGATCCGAGCGACAATCCGCTGCCATACCGGCAAAACGGCCACCGATAAGAAGATAAGAAACCCGATCAGCGCCACCGCCAGCAAAAAGCTAGTTCCACAGCGCGGATGGATACGACTACACTGCCGCACTGACTCAACCGTTAGCGGCAAACCGGCTTCATACGCATTGATAACTTTATGTTCAGCGCCATGATAACCGAACACCCGGCCAATATCGGGAATACGGCTAATCGCAGCAATATAGGCAATAACGAGGGCCAGATTAATCAGCGCCTCGATCACTTCACGCAGCAACACCGGCGCGCCCAGTTGGCCGATAGCGTTGGCAACCAACGACGGCAGAACGACAAATACACCGATTGCGATGACCATCGTCACAGCAAAGATCAGCGTCTGCATCCATGGCGACAACCGATCTTCTTCCTCAGCAGCAACGACCGTAGCCGAGAAATCCAACGCTTTACGCCCAATCGTCAATGCTTCGGCCAAAGCGGCAAATCCGCGCAACAATGGCCACCGTTGCCAGCGAGCGTGACGTGCTGGTATTGGCAGATCGAGCCGAGCAAAGCTGCCATCAGGCCGACGCACGACAACCGTTGCCTGCCGACGACCGCGCATCATCACTCCTTCGAGTACTGCTTGCCCACCGTATTTAAACTGCGCCTTGCTCATCTTCGTTCTACCATTCGCCGAACGACCTGCTATGCACAGGCTCGTACTAGTTTCTATCTTACCATACCGGTAGGCACGGTAATGTATCGAATAGGGGGATTATGAGGCCGGTTCTTCGGGCTTTCCGCGCCGGGCCAATGTTACTGCGGCTGCGCGTACACCGGTGACCAGGCTTGAAATACGGATAATTGGTGAGACGACCCGTTCGGCGACATAGGTCGTTGCCGTCGTCGCCGTTTGCGCCGATTCGCGCACATTATTGGCAATCGCGCGCGTCGTATCTAAAGCCTCATTCGCTTTCGATAGCGCCTCATCAAGCTTGGGAATCACGTTATTGCGCGCTAACCGGTTGATCTGTTCCACTGCGTACAGGATGGCAATGAGAATCGCAATCGACAAAACAGCACTAATCAATTGCAACGCCGCGAGAATCACGATGAATACATCGCGCCATGCTGCACGAAACCCTTCACCGAGGAAGATGGCAGCAATAATGAACCCGAATAATACTGCGGTTAGCAGACCGATACCAATCCCAATCCAACGTAACACGGGGCCACCTCCATACCGGGCCGCACATGATGCAGCTGAGAGGGCACTCTAATGCGCCAAATTATATCATAGGCGTAAGCGTGAAACAACTATTAATACTACCCACGCCAACAGTGAGGCTTCCAGCATTGGCACACCTGCCGGCGTCGGTAGGTTCAGTGGAAACCGCCAACTGAGGACAGTAGCAATGAGGCAACCGGCTGCTGCGGCCACCCAAAAGATCGGTAATTGCCGCCACGTTCGCCCTAGCAGTGCATGGGCCAACGTGGCATGGGTCGTTGTCAATAACAGCAAGAGGAGAGCTGCCGGCGAAAGTACACTCATCCTACCTCCGGGCGGGCAATCCAACCACCACCCAACAACCGCGCCCCGTCGTAAAAGACGGCAGCTTGGCCGGGGCTAACGGCACGCTGCGGTCGTTCGAGTTCGACCAGCCAGCGTCCATCCGGCTGTGCAGAAACACGGGCAGGCAGCGGTTCGGCATGGGCACGCACCTGTACCTGACAGTGAAACGTCTCTGCCGGTGGTGCATCATCTACCCACTTGGCATCGGTCACGATGAATCGCTCGCGGTTGAGTGCCTCGACCGGCCCGACGATTAGCGCGTTGCGGGCCGGATCAATCGCGACCACGTAGCGCGGCTCGCCTCCACCTAACCCCAAACCGCGCCGCTGGCCGACGGTGTAGAGTGGGAGACCACGATGACGCCCGATCTCGCGTCCTTCGAGATCGACGATTGGGCCGGGGATTAAGCTCTCTGGGGCTTCGATCCGCAACAAGTTACGATAGTCGCCATCAGGCACAAAACAGATGTCTTGACTCTCTTCACGATTGGCACTAGGTAAGCAGCGCGCTGCGGCCATTTCCCGCACTTGTTGCTTTGTATATTCACCAATAGGGAAGAGTAAACGTGCGAGATCGGCCTGCCCCAGCATGTGCAGCATATACGACTGATCTTTCTCGGTATCGACTGCCCGCCAAAGCTGATACCGGCCACGATCGTCGCGCACAATGCGCGCATAGTGACCGGTAGCCACTGCATCAAAGCCCAACACCCGTGCCCGGTCGAGCAGGGCACGGAATTTAATCATACGGTTACACTCGACGCACGGATTGGGCGTCAGACCGTGGGTATATGCACGGATAAAATACTCGATAACGTGACGGCGAAACTCGCGCTGATAGTTAAACACGTAAAAAGGGATGCCAAGCAGGGCACACACCCGTCGCGCGCTCGTGGCCGCCTCGGCCGCACAGCACAGGCTCTCGCGCAATCCCTGCTCATCATCATCCCACAAATGCATGGTTACGCCGGTTACCTGATGACCGGCTTCCTGTAATAAAGCGGCTGCCAGTGAACTATCAACGCCACCACTCATTGCAACCAGAACGTTTGCCATAATGGTATTATACTCGGTAACGGTCTCTTTCTCAGTTCAAGTTTGACGTATGCGCCAACCAACTTCACTCAAAGCTGACGTCGTAATCGAACGCCATTTTCACGACCGACTTGGGATTAGTTTTCTCACAGCGGGAACGAATGGGCCAGCCATCGTCTTTCTCCACGGCTGGGGTGCCTTCAAAGAATTGTGGTGGAGCGCCTTGCGCGATCTTGGCCGTGATTACCGCTGTTTTGCCCTTGATATGCCCGGTCACGGTGAAAGCCGGATCGGGCGAGCCGACCGGATCGAAGCTATCGCCGCACTTGTCGCCGAGTTTTGCCACGATCACGGTCTCTCCCAGATTATTCTCGTCGGTCATTCTATGGGCGGAAGCGTAGCGGTCGAAGTAACCCTGCGCTATCCCGAATTGGTTGCCCGGCTGGCCCTCATCGACGCGGCAGTTGATGCTTACCGCATGCCGGCTTATACCCGCACCTATCTTTTGCCCAATGTGGGTTGGGCCGTCTTCCGCTTGACCCAAACTATCGGGCGCACGTTTCGTCCGCTTGGCCAGCGCATCCCACACGAGCATGGTGGTGGCTGGATACGCCCATGGCTGCGGCGGGCATCATACCTTGCCACCTTCGATCCAGAAGGATTGTACCGCATTTTGCGTTCACTCTTTGCAACTCGCGCCGACGATAGGCTACGACAGATTCAGGTGCCAACTCTCGTGATGACCGGCCAGCTCGATAGTCTCGCCCCACCTACCCACGCCCGTCGGCTGGCGGCATGTATTCCCGGCGCGCAGTACGTGATGATCCCGGCCAGTCTGCATAACCCTATGGACGAACGTCCGCGCGCCTTTACCCGTGCGTTACGACGGTTTCTAGATCACACTTCTATAGAATAGAACAGATTCGTCGCACTGCAACGTCTCACCACGTACCAACCGGCGTGTATAGTGGGGAGTGGCGATCCGGCAGCACTACCCCAGAGATAAGGTTATGAACCTCGAACCGTACCGCAAAGAGATCCACCTAACCGGCACTGCACCGGTTCGGCTAAGCGTGGTTGATGTCGGACCATTGCAAGGAACCGGCAAAGCGACGATTGTCTGTATTCACGGCTGCGCCGGGAACCTTGAGCAGTGGGCACCGCAAATCGCACATTTTGCCCCCCACTACCGCGTAATCGCTCCTGACCTGCGCGGCCACGGCCGCTCTGAGGTGGTCAATTCGGCCTATTCGCTGGAAGAGTTTCTCTGGGACCTCACGCAAATACTGACCCGCTTGCAAGTTACCGAGCCATTCATCTTGATGGCACATTCGTTTGGCGGGCCGATTGCGATCACGTTTGCCGCCAGTCAACCACAGCGGGTGAGCCGCCTCATCCTGATTGCCACCGGGCCGGAGATGCATTTGCACCCCTTGCACGAGCGGATTGTGAAGCTGCCGATCTCTCTCGCGATGCTCGAACGGCTACGCCCCATCTTGATGCCCAAGACCTACGCGCCGGTCAAGGTTATTCAGAAAATACTGGCCGGTACCCTCTTTCGCTGGAACGGACGAGCCATATTGCCACACGTATCAACCCCAACCCTGATTATTGCCGGCCAGTGGGATTTTATTGCGCCGGTGGCACAGGCCCGTGAGAGTCAACAGCTTATGCCCAATGCCCGGCTCGAAATTGTGCGTTACACTCGCCATTTGCCCCATCTGGAACGACCTGATGCGGTTAATCGTCTGATCGACCGGTTTCTGGAAGGGCCAAGAGTCTGGCGTGAGTAACCGCATCGATAGGGGATCATGGTATCCCGCCATATTGACGTGACGGGTGATACGGCTGATAATCAGAATACACAACCTGTTCCACAATCTAATACATCAGACGGCACACTGTTGTGAAACCGTAGAGGAACTATCGCATGACCCTTGAACTCTTGGCGACTCGCCCGTGGTTGCGTCACTACGACCCCGGTGTACCGCACACCCTCAAGCTGACCCCCGAACCATTACCGGCATTATTGCAACGCGCCGCAGAACGGTTTGCCGAAACGACCGCTATTGCCTTTTATGGCCGGAACCTACGTTATGCACATCTTTGGGAAGAAGCCCAGCGCTTCGCCCGCGGCCTGTTGGCAATCGGCTTCCAACCCGGTGAGCGGGCCGTGATCTTGTTACCGAACATCCCACAGGCGGTCATTGCCTATTATGGTGTTTTACTGGCGGGCGGCATTGTGGTGCTGGCCAACCCCATCTTCGACGCCGAAGGATTCGCGCATGAAGTGCGCGACTCCGAAGCAACGACCGTGATCGCGTTGAGCATGTTTTACCGACTGGTCGAGCAGGTCCGTGCCGAACTCCCCTTCCCCCGCCTCATCTACACCAACCTCAAAGAGTATCTGCCGTCGAGCCAACGCATCATCTTCACCTTACTCCGGCAAGAACGCGAAGGCCACCGTGTACCCGCTGAACAAGCAGCGCACGCTCATTGGTTTCAGCATGTGTTGGCTGCCAACACCAACGATGATCTGCCAACAGTACGCGCCGATGATCCGGCGGTTATTCTCTACACCAGCGGCACCACCGGCAAGGCCAAAGGTGTCTTGCACCGCCACGCCAGCCTCTACGCCAACACCTACCAAACACGAGCATGGTACGCCGATGCCGACGAGGGAAACGAGCGGGTCTTGTGCGCAATTCCCTTCTCGCACGCCTACGGCATGACCGCCTGCATGAATGTTGGCATTGTCCTCGGCGCGACCCTGATCTTGCTCCCGACCTTCGAGACGCACAATGTCCTCCACGCCATCCGCCGTGAACGTCCCACCTTCTTTCCCGGTGTGCCACCGATGTACGCGGCGTTGAACGAAGTACGCGACGTGCGCAAATACGGTCTATCGTCGCTGAAAAGTTGTCTAAGTGGTGCTGCACCACTGCCCATTGAGGTGCAAGAAGGGTTCGAGCGCATCACCCGTAGTCGGCTGGTCGAGGGCTATGGCTTGAGCGAAGCCGGACCGGTGACGCACGCGAACCCGTTGCGTGGGCAGCGGCGGGTGGGTAGCATCGGGCTGCCGCTCCCCGACACCGAAGCCCGCATTGTCGATATGCACAGTGGCGACGACGTACCGGCCGGTGCCATTGGCGAGCTACTGGTGCGCGGCCCACAACTCATGGCCGGATATTGGCGTAACCCACAGGCCACTGCCGATGCCATCACACCCGATGGTTGGCTGCGTACCGGCGATGTGGCTCGCATGTTGCCTGATGGCTATTTCCAGATCATCGAGCGCAAGAAAGAGATGATTATCGCCGGCGACTACAACATCTACCCACGCGATCTCGAAGAGGCCCTGTACGAACACCCAACCGTTATTGACGCAGCGGTGGTCGGTGTCCCGATCCCCGACGGCCGGACAGAGGTGCGGGCGTTTGTCGTCACGCGGCCCGGTGAGCAGGTGAGTGAAGAAGAGGTCTTTGCGTTCTTGCGCAGTCGGCTGAATCTGCCGGTGATGCCGGAGAAAATCGAGTTTCGCGAAGCACTGCCGCGTAGTTTCATCGGTAAACTGCTGCGCTGGCGCTTGGTGGAAGAGTTGTTGCAGCATGAGAAGTAGGGCAGAGCACAAAGAGGTTGCTGTGAAAGGGATATGACCAGAATCAACGTGCGCGATATTGCTTGCTGTGCAGCGGTTACTAGATAGATAAAGCAGCCGAGCTGCTCAATCACTATTTGCAGCAACACGACCGTCAGGGTTACGTAGCTTATGGTCATTCTGCGAGTTGCCGGAAACGGAAAACGAAGCGCATAGGCGAGCATACCGTTCAAGCCTATCAAGAGAACGCACAAGTCTACCTTAGCCTGCGACACGCCCTCTGTTCAATCGCCTCGTCGTCTCAGGCGATGGTCTTGACACGGCCCAACCTCTGATCACGGCGCAATCGTTGCCAAAACTGACCGCACTGCGGATGGGCCGAATTAGGAGGAATGAACTGTAAGGCCGCACAGCGACAAGCAAGCCCGTCGTCGGTTGACAAATCGCTTACCATCAACGATAATTTTCAACTGAAAGGAGACGTTTGGTCATGATCAACCAACGTTTACGCCAGCTCCGACTGGCACGTGGAATGACGCTCGACGATCTGGCACAGGCAACCAACCGTATCGTCACTCGGCAAGCCATCTCGAAATACGAACACGGTCAGGCGCAACCATCACCTATCGTCTTACAACGACTCGCCCAAGCCCTTGGTGTACGACCGACCGATCTCCTCGACAGTACTAACCCCCAGATCGAGTTGATTGCCTACCGCAAACGGGCCACCCTGAGCAAACGCTATCACGATCACATTACAGCACTGGCGACCGAACAGTTGCGCGCACGACTGCGGCTCCAGCGCCTCATTGGTGAACCGATTCGGTTGGATGTTCCCATCTATGGCTACCCAATCGATCAAATCGAAGCTGCCGAAGCTGCTGCTGATGATCTGCGGATGCGGTGGGATTTGGGCAAAACGCCACTGGCCAATCTCACCGACATCTTGGAAGATCACGGCTTGCATGTCATCGCCCTCGATGCAGACAACGGCTTCGACGGCGTTGCGGCCATCGCCCGCGATGAACGCGGTGAGTCATTGGCCGCTGCGGTGATCGGTCGGCGCAGCCTCGATGGGGCACGCTGGCGAATGAACCTAGCCCACGAGTTAGGTCACTTAGTCTTGCAGCCAACAAGTCAACTTGATGAGGAAAAAGCGGCATTTCGCTTTGCATCAGCATTTCTCGCTCCGGCAACAACGCTCCGTGCTCATGTAGGAGAACATCGCCATCACCTTCATCTCGGTGAACTCCTGTTGCTCAAGCGCCATTTCGGCATGAGTATCCAAGCACTGCTTTACCGGATGCAGACGTTGGGTATTATCAATCAGCGCCTCTACCGGTCGTGGATGGTCAAGATCGGTGAGCAGGGTTGGCGAACCAACGAGCCAGAACCCTTGCCGATGGAAGAGCCGCTCTGGTTGCGTCGAATGGTGCTGCGAGCAGTAGCCGAGGAATTGCTCGATCCGGTAGAGGCGCAAACTCTGCTCGGCGAGGAAATCGATCTCTTGACCGAATCGAGCCGGCAAGACAGTCTGTGTCACCGTTTGCTCCGTCAACCGCTGGCCGAGCGCCATGCGGTTCTCGCTGCCCAAGCGGCGCAAATGGTCGATCTCTATCAAACGTCTCCCAATGTAGCCAACGAGGTCGAAACACGTGAGCATTCCCGGTAAGTACCAGCGTGGCGAGATTTGGCAGGCCGATCTCGGTACCGATGGCTCGCTGCCGGTCTTAATTCTGAGCACTGATGCGTTAGGCAACCTGCCGATCCGTTTAGTCGTACCGTTGCAGCCTTGGGATGATCGCTTCACCCACAGTATTTGGATCCACCGGCTGGATGGAGGGTGGCCACAGCAACTCGGCACACCACACGCGGCCGATTTGCTCCTCCTCCGCAGTATTGCAACGAGCCAGCTACAACGAAAAATTGGGCGTGTATCGGCAACGACCATGGACGAGATTGTGGCCGCTTTGGCGATCATCGTGGATTATAATCCGTCAACACTATCATAGGTATGACAACCACACCATCATCCTTTACCATTCACGCCGGAGCGTTATTGGCGAGCACGCCGGCGAGTGCCACAGCCACAGCACTCAATCAGGCGCTCGCTGCGTATGGCTTGTGTCTGCCGATTGTATCGTTACGCGCCGAGGTGACCCTCGCCGAGTTGGTGGCTTGTAACAGTGGCGGACGCTATCGATTGCATAGCGGGCCTATCGGACGTTATGTGCGAGCAGCAACGCTGGAGCAAGGTGGCAAATTGCTGACGATTGGCGGTCCAACGCTTAAGCGAGCGACCGGTTATAACCTGCACCGGGCCTTGGCCGGGCAGGGTGTACGGTTGGGAATGATTCGCGAACTGACGTTCAACCTACGCCCGTTACCGGTAGCAACGGCGCTGTACGCAGTACATGGACCGATAGATCGTCTCTTGACGCTCTCCGCCTACCTTATCAGCGAGGGATTGAGTATCCGAGGATTGGCGTTCGATGCAACCGGCATATTGCTGATCGAGCTGGCCGGTTTACCCACCGTGATAGAGCGCCAAGCCAGTATCTTGGCCGCGGCTGTAGCTCAGGCACAAGTGACCCTTATGCCCGATCCAGCAATGGGCTGGTACCATTGGGAGCAACTAGCCGAGCAACATGCTACGCTCCTGCCCGACCAACGGCTCGATTTTACTCTCCCGCGCCGTGCATTGCCGGCCTTAATCGCTACATGCAGCTCGCTGACAGGCGTAGCAATCTGGGGCGACGCCGGGGTTGGCAGTGTGCATATCGGCCCTCTACGAGATCGTGCCCTTTATGCAACCCTGAAAGCACAAGCGTCTGCGCTCGGCGGACAACCCTGTACCGAATTCGGGCCACCACCTGAACCGACGTTCCCCTCTCTGGTACCGGCAACTGGCGTGACGGAAGCCGATACGGTGCGCGCGATGCAACAGGTTGTCGGGAAACGCTTCCTCATTCACCACCCCGATCAACTGGCCGTGTACGGGCAAGATGCTTCAATTGCGCAACCCAACGGCCTACCGCACGCCGTGGCTCTACCGGCCAATACCGATGAGGTCGCAGCGTTAATGCGGATCGCTGCGGCTCATGGGTTATCGGTAGTCGCCCGCGGCGCCGGCAGTGGGCTAGCCGGCGGGTCGGTACCCACGGCGGGCAGCCTCATGATCGGACTGAACCGGATGGAGCAACTGGTGATCGATCGCGAGCAGCAGGTAGCCCACGTTGGCGCCGGGGTCATTACCGCCGAACTCCAGCGCGCTGCCGAGCGGGTCGGTCTCTTTTACCCACCCGATCCGAGTAGTCAGACTGCTTCAACCATTGGCGGCAATATTGCATGCAACGCCGGTGGGCCGCGCTGTCTCAAGTACGGCGTTACGGCCGATTATGTTCTCGGCGTCACCGCAGTCCTGGCCGATGGCACGATCGTGCATTATGGTGACGGCCTTAGCGGCCAAGGTGAGAGTAACGGGCTTGCACAGTTGCTGGTCGGTTCCGAAGGAACGCTGGCAGTCATCACCGAAGCGACCCTCCGCCTGATCCCTTTACCACGCGCTCGGCGGACAACGATGGCAATTTTTCGCACCCTCTACGAGGCCTGTGCAACGGTAGAGCGAATTATGGCCTCCGGCCTTATTCCGGCCAGTCTTGAACTAATGGACGACACCACAATTGCTGCCGTTGAGGCGTATCTCCAGATCGGCCTGCCGCGCGATGCCGGCGCATTGCTGCTGATGTTGGCCGACGGTGAACCGGAAGCAGTTGATCAAGAAACGGCGACCCTTGCCGAACTAGCACGCACGAGTGGCGCCGAGCGGGTGGTCGTCGCCCGCACCGCCGGTGACGAGGCAAATCTCTGGCAAGCACGGCGGGTTATCGCGCCGGCGCTAGCACGCATTCGGCCCAACCGGCTCGGCGAAGACATCAGCGTTCCGGTACCGCAGATCGCGGCATGCGTTAGCCGGATCAAGCAGGTCAGTGCCGCTTATGAGCTACCGATTGTTGTTTTTGGGCACGCGGGTGATGGCAACCTACACCCCAACATCCTCTTTGACACACGCAACCCCAGCGAGCTGGCCCGGCTCTGGCCGTGCGCCGAAGCGATCTTTGCCGTAGCCCTGGAGATGGGAGGTACCCTATCGGGCGAACACGGGATTGGCACCCTTAAACGGCCTTTTATGCGACAAGCGTTGGGAGAAACGCAAATTGCCATCCAGCGCGCGATTAAATCCCATTTCGACCCAGAAGGGCGGCTCAATCCCGGTAAGGTTTTGCCGTAGGTCACGACTCGATTACCATGCTTGTCACCAGTCTTACCAACCCAACTATCAAAATGTTGCGTGCGTTACGCCAGCGCAAAGCCCGCGATGAGCAAGGTCGCTACTTGATCGAAGGTATTCGTCTGGTTGGCGAAGCAATTCAGTGCGGCGCACCACTCGAGATGATCATCGTCGCTCCCGATTTGCTAACCAGCTCGTTTGCCCACGAACTTGTCGAGCACTACACTGCCGGCGGTGGTCGTGTCTTGACCGTCAGCGCCGAAGTGCTCGGTAGTCTGGCCAGTAAAGAGCATCCCCAAGGAATCATTGGTGTGGGTCGCGCTCGCTATACTCCGCTTGCCGATCTGGTGGCGGGAGTCAACGGCTGGGTTGCGCTGGTTGACGTCGCCGATCCGGGGAATCTGGGCACCATTTTGCGAACTGCCGATGGTGCAGGGTTTAGCGGGGTCATTTTAATCGGATCAACGGTTGACCCATTTGATCCGGCGGCAGTTCGGGCCAGTATGGGTGCCCTCTTCAGCCAGCAGATCGCCCGTGCCGGTTGGGATGAACTGCTTGCGTGGCGGCAAGCACGCAGTCTACCTGTGATTGGCAGCTCAGACCGTGGTGCCGTCGACTATCGTACTGCTACTTACCCAAGACCACTCATTTTGGTGCTTGGGAGCGAACGGCAAGGTCTCAGCGACGATCAACTCGCCGCATGCGATACTGTGGTACGCATTCCGATGCGTGGACGTAGCGACTCACTCAATCTAGCAGTTGCAGCGGGTATTCTCATGTACGAAATCACTCGCAACACCTAACTTTCAACTGCCATACGCATCCCCAACACTGCCAACACTGCACCGGTTGCGTAATTGAGCCGTCGGCGCACGGCTGCTTGCCGCAACCACCCACTTACGCCGACCACAACAACAGTGAGAGTCGAAAACCAAAGCACACTCAACCCGAAATGGATGGTCGTCAGGGCCAAGGCAGTGGTGAGGATCGGATCACGAGGATCAATAAACTGCGGTAAAAACGCCAAATAAAACACTGCTACTTTTGGATTGAGGACATTACTCAACACGCCCTCAACAAACGCATGGCGCTCTTGACCGGTGGGCAGATGGAACTCAGGCACAGCATGTTGCCGCCACGTCGTTATGATTGTCCATCCCCCCAACCCGATCAGATACAGAGCGCCGGCCAATTTCACGGTATGGTACAGTTCAGCCGACCGCACGACAATTGCGGCCAACCCCAATCCAGAGAGGATAGCCTGGACAAACAGGCCACAGCCAATACCAAAAGCGGTTGCAACGCCGGCCAAGCGACCGCGGGTTAGGGCATTACGCAGCACCAGCATCGTATCGGCGCCAGGGATAAGCGTGAGAACCGTGACGGCAACGGTATAGGTGATGAGGTTTTCGGTGAGCATAGGTTGATCTGAAACTGTAGGAACGGTGATTGAGGGATATGATACATGATTTTAGGGGATAGGGTGCGGTGGAACGGAAGGTTTGGGGGTGGCCCACGGATGGAACGGATCGGGGTAGGGGCCACGCACCGCATCGCCCGTACAAGCTGTAGGAACGGATCGAGGCAGCGGCCACGCACCGCATCGCCCGTACAAGCTGTAGGAACGGTGATTGAGGGATATAATACCGTCTAATCCGCGATGCAGGGTTATATGCCAACCTTGCCGATCAGCGGCAACCTATGGTAGATTGAAGGCGACAGTGACCATATCTACGGTACTGTCATCACTATAACCGTAACGATCTTGGACAACCCATATGTACCGTTTCTTATTACTCTCATTACTCATTCTCACCGCCTGTACCGAGCAAATGACTACCACACCAGTTACTCCTACCTTGCCACCGACCCGTGCCCCAACATCGACACCGGTGACTGCACAGAGTGAGCCGATAATTACCGCATATTACCCCGACCTACCGCGTGGTCGGACTCCCGAAGGCTACCACTACCTCGGAAATCCTGACGCGCCGGTCACGATTATGGTCTATTCTGACTTTCTCTGTACGACCTGCGCGATCTACACTATCGATCTTGAGCCACAGGTTATCGAGGCCTTTGTCGCCACCGGTAAAGCTCGTCTCGTCTATCGACATCTTCTCCAATTGGGGGAGCGCTCGCAATTGCTCGCCGAAGCCAGCGAATGCGCCGCCGATCATGGTAAATTCTGGGAGATGCGCCACGAGTTGTATGCGCGGTATAATCAACTTTACTTCAATACGCGTGAGACGACGATCGATCTTGCCCAGGGGTTAGGTATCCCGGCTGA
This sequence comes from Chloroflexus sp., assembly GCF_049970315.1. Taxonomy (GTDB): domain Bacteria; phylum Chloroflexota; class Chloroflexia; order Chloroflexales; family Chloroflexaceae; genus Chloroflexus. The sequence goes on along the minus strand of NZ_JBMFNE010000007.1, from coordinate 135,176 downwards.
TGCTTTTAGTGCATGTCTTGATGCACACACGTACCGTGCCCAAGTTGAGGCTGATTACGCCGCCGCAACGGCTGAAGGTGTGTTTGCCCGACCAGTGTTTCGGATCGGTAATGAGACGTTGGTGGGTATACCGCGCTTTGAAGCACTATCTCAAGTCATTGAGCGGGCGGCACAGCGGTAAAGAGTGCAGGAGGTGCAGCAGGTGCAAGAAATAGCTCCCTGAAGCCCTCACTAATCACAGACACACACTGCCGGGGATCGCGGTGTGATGATCTGAACCTGAGAACACCTACATCCCACCAGGTCTAATCCACGTAGTCGTTGCAAAGCGGGTATGAATGATGCGGGATAAAATCGCTCGCAGAGCACTTAAAATTACTGTAGGATGATAGGCTGAGCCTTTGGCATCCGTCAACACAGATGCACGTTAATTTACCTGAGCGATACTATGGCTTGTTCACATTATGTTTGGCCGTTGAGTATTATTGCTGTTGGGCTCATTTTGTTCGGGTGGCTATCACTGGCAAGTAGTCCCAGTCCATCATGGGCTCAAGTGAGCTGTGACGTGCAGCCGACGTATCCGGGATGTATTGAGATTCCAATCAACTGTGGCCCGTATCCTGACAGTGTCTGCCAAGTGACGCAAACGGCTGTGATCGCACGACGTACCGCGACGGTGGCCGCAATATATACCCAAACTGCTCAAGCCGGTGGATTACAGCCAGCTTCACCAACGGCAACACCCACTGCTACCGCAACCATAACACCAAATGCCAGTACCGCAACTCCAACCCCCAACATCACACCTAGCCCAACCGTGACTCTTATGCGCACTCCACAACCAACAGCAGTCCCACGCCCAACGTTTACCCAAACTACGCTACCCACCGCTTTCCCAACTCCAACGGTATCATCGTTACTCCGCTGTGCTCCTAATGATCGGCTCGAACTCAGTGGTACAACTCGTCCACAAATTGCATTACTCGTGTTGTTTGATGATCGTCCAGTAGGCGGTGGGTTTAGTGATCGCAGTGGTGCATTCCGTCTCGAATTGCGGATCGGGGAAGAGCATGTCGGCACACACAAAATTGTGGTACGTGAACGAGAGCATGAGACGATTGTCGCAACGTATACGTGCGAAACACCTCCGCCACCAACCCCTACACCGACCTTTCGGCCAATTCAAGTAACACCATCACCGTAGGGACATCACGACACGATGTCCCTACGATGACAACGAGGCTTGTTCGCCACGAGTATCATCCGATTGGCGGATTGCATCCATAATCAACGCGATTGCCTGTTCGTGTGAGCGGGTCAGCATTTCAAGTTCAGCGAGAAGCCGCGTCAGTCGTCGATAATCGCGTCGAATGGCTTGTTCATCAGCCATCGAGAGGCCGGGTTGCATAGTCGCAAGCCATTCATCACACGAAACCCGTCGGGCGAGCAGATCGGGCGAACCAAACTGGCTAAGCCGACGCCACAGAATTGCAGCGCTATCGGTCAACAGTCGCACACTGTCAATGGTCATAATACCGGTGATACCAAAACTATGCACCCATTCCCATATGTCGTCTATCACAAAGCTTGGCGACTACCCCGTCGGTAGCACATCAAGTGATAGCACGTACCCTCTGTATAGTAGAAGGTTATGAATTCAGTGCGGATCGGTCGCGAGATTGAGTTTCGCCTCTGGTATAATCGAAATAGAAATACTGGTAGGAACCTATGCGTGAACCAATCTCTCTCCAAGCAACCGAAACCGCCAATACCGGCGCTGTCCCCCGTCCAACCGAACCACCCCGTTTTCGCCCGCGTGAGCGCTTCTTGCGGGTATCGTCGTTCTTTCTTGGCGTTGTTATCCATATCTATATATGGGATGTCTTTCTCGCCCGCTTTGCCATCTTCCGTTGGTATGTGCAGCGCACGATGCTGCGCCGCTGGGTGAATATCGCCCGTCGTTTTCGGATGCTGGCTGTTGAACTCGGCGGGATGCAAATCAAGCTCGGACAATTTCTCTCATCACGTGCCGACATTATTCCTGATGTGGTGCGCCGCGAATTGACTGGTCTGCAAGATGAGGTACCACCGGCCCCTACTGGCCACGTGCTGGAAGTGATTCTGGAAGAACTCGGTGCCCCGCCTAGCGAGATTTTTCGCAGCTTTGAAACAGCATGTGTTGCTGCGGCCTCGCTGGGCCAGGTTCATTACGCGGTGCTCCACGATGGGCGTGAAGTGGCGGTCAAGGTACAGCGACCGTGGATTGACAAAATTATCGAGGTGGATCTGAGCGCAGTGACGTGGGTAGTTCGTTTGATCAAGAACTACCCACCCATTCGCCGCCGTGCCGATCTTGAAGCGCTGTTAGCCGAGTTTGCGCGAGTCTTGGTGCAAGAGCTTGATTATATCCAAGAAGCGCGCTCAGCAGCGATCTTTCGCCAGAACTTCGCCCATCATCCTGGCATTTATATTCCTGAACCAATCTTCGAGCTGACCACCCGCCGCGTGTTGGTCATGGAGCGGATTAGCGGGATTAAGATTACCGACTTACATACTCTTGATCAGTTAGGGGTTAGTCGGATTGAACTGGCGTCTCGTCTCAATAACTGCTACCTCAAACAATTTTTTATCGACGGCTTCTTCCACGCCGATCCGCATCCCGGCAATCTGTTTGTGCGGGTAGAAACGAATACCTCGCTTACGCCGAGCTGGCCTACCGCACCTCCCTCACCGGTCGGCAACAACGGCCATCTGACTAATGCTGTGCTCGAACAGCAGTTGCCGATTGACCATGCGCCGGATGAGACACCCGCGGGCACACCGTTCACATTGATCTTTGTCGATTTCGGCATGGTCGGACGACTTACACCGGAGACGATGGAGATAATGCGGCAAGGGGTGCTTGGGTTAGCAACCAATGACGCCGACCGTATTCTCAATTGTCTCGAACAACTGAACATGATTTTACCCGGCGCCGACCGTCGTCAGATTAAGGCGGCTATCGAGACGATGTTGCGCTACTCGTTTAACCGCACGGTGCGTGAGTTGACCAATCTTGATGTTGAGGCCATTATGGCCGAAACAAAAGACTTGATCTACGATCTGCCATTTCAGATTCCGCAAGACTTGTTGTATCTGGGGCGCGCTTTGAGTATGGTGGCCGGATTAGCAACCGAAATTTACCCCGATATTAACCTCTTCCAAGAACTGCGTCCGTTCGCACGAGCGATGCTCGCCCAAGAACAACGTAACGGAAATTGGATGGAGAAGTTGCAACAAGAGCTAAGTGAATTAGGCCGCATTTTGCTGGCGCTCCCCCGCGAGATGGATGCCTATTACCGTGCAGCCAACCGCGGCGAATTGCAAACTCGCTCGGATTTGAGCCGGCTCGAACGCAGTATGAAACGTGTCGAGCGAGCAACTGAACGGTTGATAGGTGGTATGCTTGCGACCGGCCTGTTCCTCGGTGGGGTACAACTGCGCACTCGGGGACTTGAACGCGAAGCAAATCGGGCGTGGTGGGCAGCCGCCGCAGCGATCCTGTGGGCATTGTGGCCGCGTAATAGTTAACGCAAAGAGCGCAAAGAGCGCAAAGAGCGCAAAGATTCATAATTCTATCCTACACTATACTTTGCGTACTTTGCGTACTCTGCGTCTTTGCGTTTCTATACTTTGCGTACTCTGCGTCTTTGCGTTATCGATATGAACCACGAAATCCGCTTTCCGACGAACTTTATCTGGGGCGCAGCCACTGCTGCCTATCAGATTGAAGGTGCCTGGAACGAAGATGGAAAAGGCGAGAGCATTTGGGATCGCTTTGTCCGCCGACCCGGTGTCATTGCCGATGGTAGTACCGGTGATGTCGCCTGTGACCACTATCACCGCTACGAAGAAGATCTTGACCACATGGCGGCAATGGGGCTGAAAGCGTACCGTTTCAGCATCGCATGGCCGCGCATCTTCCCCAATGGCACCGGTCAACCCAATCAGCGCGGGCTTGATTTTTATCGCCGGCTCATCGACGGCTTACACCGGCGCAACATTCTCCCGGTTGCAACCCTCTACCATTGGGATCTGCCGCAAGCGGTTGAAGATCGCGGCGGCTGGATCAGCCGGGATACGGCTTTTTATTTTGCCGAATACGCTGATTATCTCTTTCGCCAGATCGGTAGCGATGTTGCGCTCTGGGCTACCCACAACGAGCCGTTTATTCAGGCCTTCTACGGCTATGGCAACGGTGAAAACGCGCCCGGTAAGCGAGTGCCGTGGCGGGTATTGCACGTTGTACACCATCTTTTACTGTCACACGGGCTGGCAGTGAGCGCTTTTCGCGCCACCAAGCCGCAACCGATATGCACCGATCTACCACCGCCCCAGATCGGGATTGTCCTCATGATCTGGCCGCAGTATCCGGCCTCTGATCATCCTGCCGACCGTAAAGCTGCTCAGCGCATCGACGGAGCAATGAACCGGCTCTTTCTTGAACCACTCTTCCACCGACATTACCCGGCCGATTTGGTCGCTCACTTTGCTCGCCGGCTGATCGTGCCGCCGATTAAGCCCGGCGATATGGAGATTATCGGCCAGCCAATCGATTTTCTTGGTATTAACACCTACACGCGGCTCTTCAATGCGTTGGACTGGCGCGAACCGTTTTTAATGACGAAGCAGGTGCCGGGGCCGCTCCCCAAGACGGCGATGGGCTGGGAGATATACCCCGATTGTATCGTTGAGGCGTTACAAAAGGCTCGTGAGTATACCTCGCTTCCGCTATACATCACCGAAAACGGCGCAGCGTTCGACGATCCTCCACCCGGCCCCAACGATCAGATCGTTGAAGACCCAGATCGTGTTGCTTACCTCCGCTCTCACATTGCAGCTTGCCATCGCGCACTGACCGCCGGGATCGATCTGCGTGGTTATTTTGTCTGGACACTGCTCGATAATTTTGAGTGGGCGAAAGGGTTCAGCAAGCGCTTCGGACTGATCTATACCGATTACGCTACCCAACGCCGTGTCTGGAAGCGTAGTGCCCATGTCTATCGCGACATCATCGCGCGGAATGGGTTGTGAAGCACAGCTTGTCTCAGGGTAGGATTTGGCATGCTGAAAATACACAACCGGTGTTGGCAGTGTTGATACGATAATATGCGCAACGATCATCGTTATTTATTGGCCATTGGCCTGTTGACCACCGGTCTGACGGTGGGCTGGTTGTTTGCGACTATTGCCTATGCCGAACTCGGGTATGGCACTTACCGGCTAAGAGTACCACTATTCGGTAATTTGCCGCTGATCGGTCTCCTCAACAGCGTGTCGGTATTGGCCGGTGGTATCAGCGGGCCGGTGGCATGGCAAGCCGTGCGACGGTGGGGAGCACGTCCAACATTGATCCTCGGATGCCTGGCACACGGTTCAGCCCTGCTGACCCTGGCGTTGTCACCTCACAGCGAAGACCTCACGCCGCTGACAGCATGGACGGTGGTCGGTGGGATTGCCCTCAGTGGGCCGGCCAGCGTGTTGTTTAATCTGGCCGGTCCACCTCTCATGATGCAATTAAGCGGCACGTCCAGCCCCGATCGACTTTTTGCCCGCAGCGCCGCCTTGAGCTTGATCATCGGCGGTATCGCTAATCTGGTCGCCGGCAGTTTAGCGACGGCGTGGCGAGTGGCGCTGTTCGAGAGTGATGCCATCGCGCCGTACCGGCTCAATGCCGCTCTCAGCGCAGCGATCGTCGCTCTCGCTGGGTTACCGTTGGTGGGATTACGTCTCACGGCACAGCCATTACCAACACCGGCGACGTCGATTCGCCGCGAGATCAGTGACCTTTGGCGCACGCTCATCAAAGCGATCATCTTCGCCCCGGGGCCGCTGCTCATCTCACTCGGCGCGGCGCTGTTCATCCCCTACCTCGGACTCTTCTTTCGCCAACGCTTCACCGCCACCGACGCCGCTATCGGGCTGTTGTTCGCGCTCATCAGCCTCGCCACTGGTTTGGCGACGCTCGCCGGGCCACGAATCGCGGCGCGGATTGGCCGCATGCAAGGCGTGGTACTAACGCAGGCGCTCGCTATTCCCTGCCTGATCGCGCTAGCATTTGCCCCCGTCCTCCCGATAGCAGCGTTGATCGCAATGCTACGTAGCGCACTTATGAATATGGCAACGCCCCTCTTCGAGGCCCACGCCCTGAGCCAAACCCCACCAGAACATCACCCTACCGTTATCGGTCTTATCCGAGCGGCGGCCTCGGTCGGCTACATTGCCGGACCCACCATCAGTGCCGAGCTCCAAAGTATTGCCGGCTTTACCCCGATCCTGCTCATCGCAGCACTATGCTACACGATCGCAGTGATAGTCAATGCAACGCTCTTCATCTGGCACGCACCGTCTCCTCAGCACAATCCCACACCTTAGCCGAGCTGTACCATGCTGCTCGTTTGCCTGTATATACCAAGGACAGGTATACTGACAACAGTGTGTAGTCATTCAACTACTGAGAGAGCGCCATGCAACCACATTTATTTACACCACTGACCATCGGCAGTGTCACCCTACGCAACCGGATCGGCATGTCGCCGATGTGTCAATACAGTGCCGTCGACGGCTTCCCAACCGATTGGCATCTGATGCATCTAGGAGCACGGGCAGCCGGCGGGGTTGGACTTATCATTCTCGAGGCCACGGCCGTTTCGCCCGAGGGACGGATTTCTCCGTTCGATTTGGGCATCTGGCGCGATGAACACATCGCTGCCCTCTCCCGTATTGTTAAGCTGATCGAGAGTCTCGGTGCAGTGGCCGGCATTCAATTAGCGCATGCCGGACGTAAAGCAAGTGTGGGTCGCCCGTGGGAAGGCGGCAAGCCGATTGCGCTGGCAAACGGCGGCTGGCCGGTGGTCGGCCCGACGGCTGAACCGTTTGCTCCCGGCTATCCCACCCCGATCCCGCTCGATGCAGCCGGTATTGCCAAGGTTGTGGCCGATTTTGCCACCGCCACCAAGCGCGCACGAGCCGCCGGCTTCCGCTGGGTCGAAATCCACGCTGCCCATGGCTACCTCCTCCACAATTTCCTCTCGCCGCTTGGCAATGACCGCAACGACGAGTACGGCGGTGATCTCCGTGGGCGAGCACGTCTGCTCTGTGAAGTAACCGCCGCAGTGCGCGCAGAATGGCCGTCTGATCTCCCGCTTGCTGTTCGCCTCTCGTGTAGTGACTGGACACCGGAAGGTTTAACCATCGCCGATACGGTAGAGGTAGCGCGCATGCTACGCGAACAGGGAGTTGATCTGATCGATTGCAGTTCCGGTGGGATTGCCCTCGGCATTACTATCCCGGTCAGAGAGGGGTATCAAGTACCATTTGCAGCGCAGATCCGTCGCGAGGCCAACATCGCCACCGCTGCGGTCGGTCTGATCACCCGCGCCGAGCATGCCGACGCGATTATTCGCAATGGCGACGCCGATCTGGTACTGCTGGGCCGCGAACTGCTCCGCGACCCACATTGGCCGCTGCGTGCCGCGCGAACCCTTGGTCACGATCTCGCACCACCACCGCAGTATCTGCGGGCGTGGTAAAGATTAGTCGGAGGAGCTGCCTTGTGCCTTGCTCCTCCGCACTGTTCTCACCTCACTGATGACACATCTGACATGCCAGATCGGGGATTGGCTCATGCCGATTATCAACCTGATGCATACTGTGACAGGTTGGGCAGCCAACCCGACTCGATGAACCGCGGTGGCAATCGTTGCAGGTCGGGTTGAGTGAGTGAGGCATCTGTACCTGTTGTGGATGTAAATTGTGGCAGTTAACGCAACCGAGGTACTGTTCTAAACCGGCCTCACTGACTACCGGCGGTATTGATGTCGGCTCGACCACGGCCGTTGGTGTGGGCGGCAATGGGATGAATGTTGACGCCGGTAGTGGTGTCGTTGTAGGTGGGATGAAGATTGGTGCAGGGGTAACCATCGCCAAAACAGTGAGCGTCAATGTCGGTAGAGGGGTGAACGTTGCACTAGGCGGTGAAGGGCTTGGTGTTACTGGCGAGACGAGCGTTGGCGTGGGTTAAGAAGCCCATGTCGCTGTTGCCAACGGAGTTGGCGAGGCAAGCGTTGGCGTTGCCTAAAATGCCACAACTCCACCATCGGCAACCTCTTCTGCTTGCTGGTGCAACAGAAAATCGACCAACGCTGCAATCTGCTCGTTCGGCAAGAGATTACCGTAATCATCACCGACCACTGCGCGCACAATCCCTGCTTGGTAACCGGGAACAACAAACTCATCATGCACCTGGATCGAACGCTCAAGATACGCTTGTGCACTCAATCCGGGTACACGATCACCTGCCCGCAGACCAATCCCGGCCAGATTAGGACCAATGCTAACCCGCTCGCCCGCGTTGAGCGTATGACACGTCACGCATAGCACACCACCGGCCAACGGTGCACGTCCAAAGAATAGATCGGCGCCGCTCACCTAATACCGGCGTCGGTGATGGTGCGACCGGTCGCTGCGACGTACAACCGGCCATCACACCGATGAGCATAACGCCGGCTAGCAACTGTGTTATCCACGCCGGTACTTGCACCATCGTGGACCTCCCGTATACCACCAGTTGGGTCTTAGCACAATACCGTGCGGTGGCAACACTATCACCGCACGGCATTGCACTACATACCGCTACTACGATCCGATCACACCACTATCGAAGCGTTGTACCGTGATCACGCTGGGCCGCGGCAAGCCTTGCCGGTCGGGCCACGTGCTGCTCGGGTTCTCGAAGGTACTGCCCTCACCGGGGTGTTGGATGGCTAGGAAGAGCGTGCGGTTGTCGGGGGTAAACTCTGGCCCGCACACCTCACTGCCGGCCACCGACGAGAAGAACTGTTGCAGGTTGCCCCGCTGCGAACCGCTCACCGGCACAGCGAACAGACCATCGTTGAATTTGATTGCGCGCGGCGCGCCGTCGGTGGCAATCCATAGGTTGCCCTGACTGTCGAAGGCCACATTGTCGGGAGCGCCAATCGGCGAGACCTTGCTCTTGTCGAAGCCGGCGAAATAGGTGTCAGGCTGCGAGGGTAGCCCTGCCAAGATGAAAATCTCCCAACGGAACGTGGTAGCAGCGTGATCGTCATTGCGTTCGGTTAGCTCGATGATGTGGCCCCACGCATTGTTGGGACGCGGGTTAGCTGCGTCCACGCCGGGTTGGCCGCTCGCGCCGCGACGGGTGTTGTTGGTTAGCGCGATGTACACCTTCTGGTTGACCGGATTGACTTCTACGTCCTCTGGTCGATCCATCTTGGTTGCCCCCACAAGATCGGCAGCCAAACGGGTGTTGATCAGCACATCACCCTGCGAGCGGAAGCCATTTTCCGGCGTCAGCGGGCCTTGCCCGAACACCAGCGGCAACCACTCACCGGTTCCATCAGGATTAAACTTTGCCACGTACAAGACACCATCATCGAGCAAATTCATATTTGCTTCGCGATTGCGCGGGTTGAATTTACCGTTGGTAACAAACTTGTAGACATACTCAAACTGCGCATCATCACCCTGATATCCAACCACCCGACCATCGCGCGCAACCACAAAGGTAGCTCCTTCATGGCGGAAGCGTCCCAGCGCTGTGCGCTTCACCACCGGTCGCAATGGATCATACGGATCGATTTCCACGCACCAGCCGAAACGGAAACCCTCATTCGGCTCTTTTGAAATATCAAATCGACTGTGGAAGCGTTCCCACTTGCGCTCCGATTCAGCCGTCGGCATACCATAGCGGCGATGCACCGCATAGCGTGAGTCGTTGCGGTCAAGGCCATTGAGATTGGCGAAATACTGGTGGAAGTTCTCTTCGCCGCTCACCACCGTACCCCACGGGGTCTTGCCACCGGCACAGTTGTTAAGCGTGCCAAGAATCGCATCGGCACCGGGATCAGCGCTAGTCCGCATCCACGGATGATCGGCGGCAGGGCCACTCAGGCGGGTCGCACTAAACCCGCTTACCCGCCGGTTGTAACGTGAATTTCGTACATAGCTCCACGTACCATTAGGCGCGCGCACCACTTCAACCACCGATATTCCATGGGCTGCAATTCCAACATCGACCTGATTACGTGTCGGGTTCTCAAAATCGTACTTCGGGAACATCAACTCTTCATTGGTGTACTCGTGATTAACCACGAGCAGACCGCGGTTCGAGGTATTGGAACCATAGGGCAATGGCAAGAAACCAACAAAGTCGCAGTTATAGCCAAACTGCTTCACCTGCGCTTCCGGCGTCTGCAACCAGACATCGAAATCGGGTGCATCGGCACTCAACGGCTCCCCCCAGCGAATGAGGGTGCGCGCATAATATCCCTCCGGTACAACCACGTCATCAAAATCCGGGTCGGTAGGCTTCACCGCTTTGAACTTCAAGCCAGGATTCGCAGCCAACGCTTCCTCGACAGCCGACAGACTCGAACCGATCAAGACGAGCGAACCACCGATTGCCAACGTCTTGAGCATACCACGGCGCGAAATCCGCAGTGCCAACACCTCTTCCAGCGTCTGACCAATCCCAGCCTGCGAACGGACAATCCATTTATCTTTTTCGTCACGACCACCCATAGTATGATCACCTCCTTAGAATTACCCTTAGGTGCGAACCGCCAATGTATCGTGGGATGGAAACGTTCTGAGCATTCGTGATTATATGGAATGTTTATAAACAAGAATTGATGTACATATGAAACAAAGATTAAGCAAGAATGATCACTGCATAACATTATCGACGCTGGCGAGATGCGGAAACAAACAACGCCGCTCTCTGCGCTGAGAGAGCGGCGCCAGAAACGACAGGAGGATTAGGTATCAACAACCAACGGCCCGCGCCAACTCGGGCCTAAGCGCAGCATTGGCCGGATCAAGCCGGGCCATCACTCGCTGCACCATTCGTATGTCGTAGGCTACCTGAAGATTACGAACCGGGTCGGCAATGAACAGACCATTACCGTAACGATCAAAGCTATTAGCCAAGAACAGCCACATATCACTATCGAGCGTGGTATCGGGCGAGAGGCCATACCAGCGCAGGAAGCCGGCAATTTGCGCCGAGGGGCTCAGTTGCGGCAACTGCGGCCCACCGAACACCAGGCGCAACCGATCGCGGGCTTCGACCACATCGCGGACAGCGTCGCGGATCATGGCTCGTTGCAAACCAACCGGCGGCGGTGGCAATTGGGGCGGCTGCTGCCGATAAGCGGTGACATTAACCTGATGGGCATGGGCCAATAGTTGCGCATCGCGCACCGACAACTGGTTCGGTTGGTGAAACGTGGCAATGAACAACACATTCGACGGCGCGGCTACTGGCCTAGCAGCAACCGGTAACAGATACAAGTGTTCGTGCAAGTAGTGGAACAACTCATCGGGTGCTAAACCATCAAACAAGACGAAGTAGAGCTTACCGGCGCCTTGGGGCGATTGGGCCTCGCCCAACACCTCACTCAACTGGCTATCGCCAAAGCGAGTATGAAGATCGCGGTAATACTCCTGCTGTCCACTCTGTGCTGTCCACTTGGCCGAACCGATCCGAATAAACTGACCGGAGTCAGAGCCAACCAGCGCTGTAATCAGATGTTGCACTAGCGCCGCTTTGCCGGCTCCGGCCCGGCCACTCAGGACTACGCACGGATGAGTCTTGAGCGAAACATACACTGCCGTCAGTAAACGAGCTTCGGTTGGATCAGCATCACTATGCAATCGCCGGATCGTCTCACGCTCCGCACTCAGCATAGTATCCTGTCCTACCCCGACCAATGCTGGCGCCTGCCCGCTCGCGGGCAAGGCCAACTCCCAGCGGCCACCCTTGGCCTCGCCGCGAGCGCCATTGCTTGCGGCATGGAAGTTGTAAGCAATCATAGTGGTTCACCCGAAACGAATATCCGACATATCGCCGACATTCAACTCTTGGCTGACACCGCTCACATGGGCTCGATCACCGATTAAGCTGCGGGTAATAATGACCGATTGGATCTGCGCACCGGCATTGATAATCGAGTCGCGCACAATAGCTTGCCGAACCACCGCCCCATCGGCAATCGACACATACGGACCAATCACCGCTTCCTCAATAACTGCCGTGGGTGCGATATTCACGGGTGGAATGATCACCGCGTTAGAATATTCAGCGGCCCGATTATGGCCATTTTCGAGCAAATACCGGTTGGTATCGAGCAATGCCTCAATGGTGCCACAATCGTACCATACGCGCACCGTCTCGGCCCGCAATTCTTCGCCGCGGTCGATCATCACCTGTAATGCATCGGCCAAATAGAATTCCCCCTTGGTCTGGATATTGTTCTCCATGATATAGTCGATCGCCGACATCAACCGGCTTGCTTCTGGCACATAATAGATTCCAGCCACGGCCAGATTCGAGATCGGCTCGCTCGGCTTCTCAACTAGACGCACGATCCGTCCGTGTTCGACCACAACCACCCCAAACCGACGCGGGTCTTCAACTTCTTTGCAGTAAATGATGCCGTAATCAGGCTGCTGGTTAAGCCGTTCAATATCAAACTCCAACAACCCATCGCCGAAGACCACGAGCAAGGGGCCGGTCAATTCGCGGGCCAACGCAATTGCATCAGCCTGACCACGCATCACCTTCTGCTCAAGAAAGCGCATTGGGTACGAATAGTTGGCCCGCATAAACTCTTCGATTTGATTGCCAAGATAGCCAACCACACAGATCAGCTCATCGATCTGCAACGGGGCCAGATAATCGATAATATGGGCCAACACCGTCTTCCCGGCCACACTGACCAGTGGCTTGGGGCGAACAAAGGTATGGGGACGCAGACGGGTGCCAAGGCCAGCGGTAAGGATCATGACACGCATAATCAACTCCCTGACCCACAATGACACCCGCTACAACTGCATCCGCCACCGGTGGCGGCGGTCGGTGCAGTTTCTACCGTTGTTCCTCCACGACTATGGGCAGCAAACAACGACAACCGGCGTTGAACGTGTGTGCTTTGGCAAAAAGGACAGACAACAAGCTGATCGGTAGCAGACATGGGCAACAGCCGCTCGAACTGGCGCGCACAGTCCAAACAGCTATATTCGTACATCGGCATACGCTCACCTCGTCAACATCAGGGGAAAAGTAGGGGCAGACGTGGCCCAACCGCATTATACCATGGCGATTTGGGCAATAGGATAACGGTTTACTTATCTTCACGATAACGTTACGCAAAAATTGAGTCACCTTTAGGCTGCGGCGGTGAACAACCACTCGCTTGCCCAGATGGTACACCGGCGATCACCGCAATTCGGGCAATTCGATCGGGTCTTCACGCGGTTCGCATACACCGCAAAACAAGGCGCGGGCCGTCACAATCGCTTTGTGCTTCCCTTTCCGATCGGCAAACAGGGCTACGATATGAGGCATCTCTTGCGCGTGATCACGACAAACTGCCCGACCGCAGAAGATACAGACGCCGTGGGCCGGCCGGTTACAATGCCAGCAATTCATCAACATCCTCCAAGCGAAAGAGGGGCGTGTTACACGCCCCTCTCACCCGTTGCCTAACGCATCACCACCGGTACAAACACCGAGCGAGTCGTCACCAGCTCAACCGGCGCCTCAAGGAACTGGTTGGTAATCGCTACCGAACTACTGACAATCTCGACCGTATTCACCACATTACCACTCACCTGCGCTGGGTTCACCGTGACCCGGAAGAGTACGGTCAACCGACCGGGCATATCTCCACTCTGAGCCGGTACCGTGCGGTTTGTCCACGTCAGAACAGTTCGACCGTTACTATTACTAATTGCCGGTGCCGGTCCGGTGAGCATCGCCCGATACGTCACACCAACCGGCAATACATCACGTAGCGTGACGGTCATACTCGTCGTGGTCGGGTTGACGACCTCAATTTGGTACAAGAAGGTAGGTTCCTCACTCCCACTACCGGTGAGCGGTACTGTTGCCACACTAGCCGTCTTCGCGATGGCCGGCCCATTAATGCAGATCCGCACGGTTGGATCAACTTCACCATCGGTAATCGGAATGACCCCATCAGGGCTAGACACTTCAGCCCTTGTTGCCTGATCGCTCCACACCTGACTGACACGCAGCCAGACAGCCAAGGGCAGCTCACTCACGTTTCCAGACGTCGGTTTGGCCGGGACGGTCAAACCTTCCCAGATAAGCTGAGTACTGCCGGCCTGTGAACCTTCGGTAATCGGAATGACACGACTTGGCGCCGGCATCCCGGTATCGGGACGTAGATAGGTCAACCCGATTGGTAAGGTGAGTGTCACGGTAGTATTCCGATACGGCACAACATTGGTGTTAAGCATTGTTAACGAATACAGTCGTTCTTCACCGGAGACAGCACACTCGGTTAGCCCACTGATACGCGGTGTATACGTATGGAGCGGCTGCGTCGTCACACGTTCCCATGCCACTGTATGTTGCTGACCATCATATGTGTAGGTCGTGCAACGATTCGATGATCTACACGTAGCCGAGAGCAAATTGTCGGCAGTCGCGTAGGCATACACATCCGACGTAGTAATAATATCAGCCGCCGCTGCCCAGAAGATAATATTGACAACACCGCTGGCTGGAATAGGCGCTATGTTCCAACTCAACTCGGTGCGGCCATCGGACAACGCGCGCTGACCGGTAAACATATACTGGTTACTGTTGTTGGTTTCACTATAGACGTAGCGTGGCGGCAAGATTGCAAAGGCACGAACCCCGTTTAATGGAGCATTCGTGTTCAGATTGCGCACCGTTAACGTAAAGATACCACGATCACGGAGACCTAACGTTGTCCGGTCGACCTTGATTTCGTAATCAAGCCGGTTCGTACCACAACGATAGTCGATCACGACTTCAACCGGAGGTCGAGGGGAAATCCTGACATTGCTACCGGCTGTTGAATCGAAGAAGTCATAACCGACTTGATTCTTGTATTGGGCGGTGACACAAGCCGGATTAAAAAGCGTCTGGATGCGTACCGTGTAGGTCTGACCAGGGGGAATACTAAGCGTGGGCCACGCCCACGGGTTATTGCCGACAATGTCCGGTTGTCGTTTGTCGGCAGGCAAATTCGTTGCGACAACTGACCGAAATGCCAATTCAGGTGGCGCAAAATCCACAAGACCGGCTGTATAGGTAGCCGTTGTTTCGGCATTGGTAATGGTAAGTGTGAAATACAGCTCTTGCCCACCTACCGGCACCGGCCCGGTGATAATTTTAGTCGTGCCCAGATTAGCACCGTTGGCGTCGCTGAAGAACTTGCTCACCTGAATGTTTGGAATGATCCGCACACAGGCCCGCGCACTCGCAAAGGTGATTTCTTCAGGAGGCTGATTGGTATCCGGATTGATCAACGCGTTCATCATGCGCTGTTGATCGAGATCGTTACAATAGGTGCGGGTCTGGATCTGACCACGCGTGATCACACTGTAGCGGATGTAGCGTATTTCGCCAGGGTTAAGCACGATTCCGCTCCAACTTAACGTTTGATGCTCGGTGGAACCGACAACTGTTGTACCTTGCGCCGGTTCAAAGGGACTAGCAGTTGTCCGATCTCCATCATCAATGGTTGCACTATTCAGAACGTAACTAAAGTCAGCCCCATTACCGGCCGGTAACAAATCATGCACCTCGATATTGGTCATCGGGCTCGAACCGTTATTGGTAAGCGAGATGACATACTCGAACGGCTGATTATTACGTGCGATGTAGGTCGTACCACTCCTTTCAGCCTCCGAATACTTGGCAACCACGAGCCGCGGCATGACTTTGAATCCGCCTATATCCCCCACGTTACAATTCGACGGCACACCGGACGGGACCACCACACTACCAATGGTCGTACCGGAACCAGTACCGTTGCCCGCTGTCGAATAACGCGCTGTCACTTCGAACGAGAAGCTTTGCTCCACTGGCGTATTGATGTTTCCTGCCGGTATATTGAACGTCCACAGGAGGATACCGCCATTACCCGCACTCGGCGGCTGCACGGTGAATGAACCAACATTACTGGCACTACCCGGTACGTAACGAACATTTGGCTGCAACTCGATCTTGACCTGCAAGTTATTGAGGGGTTGCGGCCAGTAGTTGCGAACCTTAAAGGTAAAACTGCCGCGTTCGCCAAAAATTACCGTTTGAGTTGAACCAAACACCACCTCAACCGGCGGCCGCACGTTATACGTTACATCACCGGTTTGTGGCGCACTTGTATAGCGCTCGGTCGTGTTCAGCTTGAACGGCATCTCATCGCTGGTGACATAGTAATCGGTCTTGCGATTGGTCATGCGGTCGCATGGGCTAAGATCAAGCTTACGAAAGGTCACAAAGATATCAATCGATTGGCCAAGCTGAAGCTGGGGTATCGTCCATACTAATGCCGGACGGCCACCGATAGTTATCTGAGTCGGGGGGAAGTTGGTTCGATCAGGCCCGCGCACACTGCTTACAAACTCTGCCCCAAACGGCACGATGTCAGTTAATTGCACATTAGTAGCCGTTATCGCATCTTCACGATCAACATTCGTCAAACGCAATCGATACTCACCGGTTTGCGTAGGAAAGATACGCGCAGTCAGGCCGCTGGCCGTGCGCTCTTTCTCAAGCTTGAAGAGAGGTCCTTCAACCAATGCCGAACCGTTGGCAATGGCGCGGGCAGTACTTTCATTACCAACATAGAACTCGGCTGAAGCGGAAGGCCGCCGGGGATCTTTACCAAAAACAGGAAAGACAAACTCCGGCACCCGCAACGCGATCTGGAAACTACCACTAGCACCGTTGGCGAGCGGATTACCGTCATTAATGGTGTACGTAAAGCTGCCAACCTTGGTAGTTGAGTTGTAATCTGGGCTACTACTCCGTGCGACACTTGACCCAGAGATATTCAGTGGTGCACACGCATTTACCCCGGTATCTCGGCAGTGTTGTTGAAACTGATCGGCATTGAGCGTGGTTGGGCGGGCAACACTCCAAAAGTTCCACGTCACCTTAATACGCACATTATTCAGTGGCCCACCACTGTTATTCACATACGACACGGTGTAGATCAAATCTTGACCAGATCGCAATCGATTGGGTGAAGGTATAATCGAGACACTTACCCCACTCTGAGTAAGGGTTATCGGATTCGGCTCCTCTGCTGGATCGGTCAGCATAAGGGGCTGCTGCTCTGCTATTGCAGACGTAGCAGGAGCTGATCTATCAGTGGCTTGGGCAGGCAATACAGGAAATACGGTCGTAAGAATGAATAGCATCAGCACTGACCACCATCGCCTACGTTGCTGCATAGATTATCCCCGTTTGGTGAACTTTTATGTAACATTACGGCCAGTACTTTGAGTCTACCATGCTTCTGTTACCAAAATAAATCCCTCCTATTTCCTAGATCGTTAGCCGGTACCAAGTGTACATCCTCCGTTACCAACAGTACGCGCATCCGGTTGCAATAACCTATGCTATGATATTTGACTTGTAAACGATTGCTTGGTGAGAAATGTTATGCTGGCAGTACTAATTGAGGTGCTTTTGCCGATTGCCGTCGTGGCAGCAGCAGGATTTGCGCTTCGGCGCGCTTTGCCGCTCGATCTGCTAACACTTAACCGCCTGATGATTTACGGTCTTAGCCCAACATTGATCTTTGTGGCTCTGGTACGCGCCGACCTCAGTGGACCGATGGCGGGCAAGATGCTCATCTTTGCGGTAGCAGTACTGGCAGTAATGGCGCTAACCGTCTGGCTAAGTACTCTGCTGCTGGGTCTGACCGGAAAAGAAGTGACAGCACTGTTCCTTACCAGTATGTTCATGAATTCGGGGAACTACGGCTTACCGGCATCGCGGTTTGCGTTCGGTGAAACGGGTTTTACGCTTGGTGTGTTCTACTTTATCATGCAATCAATTATGGCACAGACATTAGGCGTCGTGGTCGCAGCCTCCGGTGCAGTCGGTGCAAATCGCCGTACTTGGCAACAAGTGTTTCGACGGCTGATCCATATGCCGCAAATCTACGCCGTAGCCGGTGCATTGATGTTACGAGCGGTGGGGTTTAACCCGGCTACCGCAACCGGGATCACGCATAGTCTCTTCGAGGGAGTAACTTTGCTCAGTGAAGCAGCACTACCGGTCATGCTGCTCATTCTGGGAGTGCAACTCGGTGCTGGCGCACCAATTGTGCAGCCGACAATGGTCGCTTTTGCAACCGTCATCCGCCTGATCATCTCCCCGCTCCTTGCCTTTGGCCTTGCCCACCTGATAGGTCTTGACGGGATCGCGCTTGGTGTTGGTGTGATGATGGCCGGAATGCCGACAGCAGTCAATACGATAATTCTCGCAATTGAGTTTGATACCAATCCGCAGTTGGTTGTCAGTACGGTCGTGGTGTCATCGTTTGCCAGTTTGATCACGTTGAGTGTGTTGTTGAGTTTCGTTCGGTAACAAACCGAAGAAGCAGCGGATGACGAGTACGCCAATATACCTCCCCGGTACCTACCACCGGGCAGACGACTCTCAGACCGACGCGTGACGGCACGCACCGGGTCGGTCAACACGGTACAGACGGGTACACACTGGTGACTAGCTATTGGGCGGACGGGTAAAAGGGGGGCGATGGGGGTGAAGTTGGAGGGAGGGGACAACGCGCTGTACCTCTACCTAACCACCCCATCCTGACTGTTGCACCCCTACTGCATCGCACCCTAGCCTATCGTGTCTAATCCCGTCCACCATTCTACTTTGCATCCCTGCATACATTGCCCTAACCTAATCAACTAACTAGAAAGAAATGCCGTATGTCATCAATCGATCTTATCCTTCGCAATATTGTGTTGCCCGGCCAACCCGGTCGGTATGCAATCGCCATCAATGGTGATCGCATTGTTTGGTCTGGCCCTGATGGGAACGCATCGCAGTGGCAATCGGCTACCACTCATGTGATCGACGGTGGTGGGATGTTGGCGCTGCCCGGCTTGACCGACTGCCATTTTCATCTGCACAACGGGGCACGTGCACTTGGCATGCTGCGCCTTGAAGATGCCCAGAGCGTCGCTGATCTGCAAGCTCGTCTGGCTGCTTATGCTGCCGCCAATCCAAACCTACCATGGCTGGTCGGACGGGGTTGGCGTTATCGTCTGTTTAGCGCCGATCAACTGCCCAATCGGCGTCTCCTCGATGCCGTCGTTCCCAACCGGCCAGTGTTGCTGACTGCGTTCGATGGTCATACGGCGTGGGTTAATACGGCGGCATTGCAGATTGCGGGTATCCTGCACGGAGCTGAGACAGGCAACCCCTTGAGTACCATCGTCATGGGGCATGATGGCCTGGCAACCGGTGAGCTACGCGAAGCACCAGCCATGGATCTCGTGCGGCGCTGGATACCTGAACCAAACGAAACCGAGCTTCGCCATTTGCTCCGTCGCGCCTTGCACGAACTAGCCGGTTTGGGTCTGACCTGCGTCCACAACATGGACGGCGACGAAGCACAGCGCACCCGCTACCGTGAATTGGCGGCTGCGGGCGAATTAACCCTCCGTATCCGTTTACCGCTCTCGGTATCACCCGGTACCGACCCGCACCGGATTACGATGTGGGCTGCTGATGCCCACCAGCATCCCCACCCCTTTCTACAAACCGATGCGGTGAAACTATTTGTTGACGGCGTGGTTGAAGCGAAGACGGCGTTGATGTTGGCGCCTTACGCCGATGGCAGCGGTGAGTGTGGCACAGCAAATTACGATCCGGTTGAGTTTGTCGATCTGATCACCCGCGCCGACGCTGCCGGACTGCAAGTCTGTGTTCACGCCATCGGTGATGGCGGCGTGCGCCAAACGCTCGACGCCTTTGCCGCGGCACAACAGGCCAATGGCCGGCGCGATGCCCGCCACCGGGTCGAACACGCCGAGATCGTCGATCCGGCCGATCTCCTGCGCTTTGCTGCCCTCGGCGTTATCGCTTCGGTCCAGCCGGTGCATGTCGATTTCGGGATGGATCAAGCAAACCCGTGGTGGCGGTTGGTAGGAAGGCAACGCTTGCGGTATGGCTTCCCATGGCGAGACCTGTTGCGGGCCGGAGCACGAATGGCTTTGGGTAGCGACTGGCCGGTAGCCGATCCCAATCCACTACGGGGGATGCAGGTGGCTTGCACACGCGGGAAGCTCGATGTTAGCTCGCCTGAGAGGGATTTTCCCGATCAGCGGTTGACGATGACCGAGGCGTTGGCCGGCTACACCACATGGGCTACCTACGCCGGCTTCCGCGAGCACGAATTGGGTCGACTCGATGCCGGTTACTTGGCGGACGTGATCTTGCTCGACCGTGACATCACGGTCGGTCCGCCCGATCAAATAGCAACAGCGCGGGTGATGCTGACGATGGTCGGGGGTAAGGTGGTCTTTACACGCTAATCTTACGTCAAATATGTAAGCACCTCTAACTCATCACCACACTCGATCACAAACTGATCGGGTGGCAGCCATTGGAAATCACCATTGCGGCGGACACTCAGCGGCAATTGACCGGCGGCTCGCAATTCGGCGACCGTCTGACCAACCCGCCGATCGATAATGATCTGGCGACGCACCACCAACAGTTGATCACCGACATCAAAAGCTGCTTCGACATCCGGCAACAGCGCTGCGGCAACGAGGCTCGGTGCAGCCAGTGCCGACGTACTGAAGGCCGTGTGAATCCCAAACAGATCGGCTAAGCGGTCGGCCAACACATCGCTAAAGACGCGCAAGACAAGGTGTACATCGGGGTACATACTCCGCACGGCCAACCCAATCTGTAGGTTCAGCAGGTCATCGCTATAGAGAGCGGCCAGCGCCGATGCATGCTCGATACCGGCTTCCCGCAACAATTCTGAGTCACGAGCATCACCGCGCAAGACACGCACACCCTGCGCGGTCAAGACTTCGATATAGCGTTGGGGTGTCTCGACTGTGCAAATGACGGTGAGCGATGGACATGGATCGCCTCGGATCAACAATCGGACCACTTGCGTCCCCACTTTACCCAACCCACATACAATCAAGCCACCATTACGCCGCACTCGCTGCGGACGATTAGCCAATTGCACGGCTTCGAGTGCCGGCAACGAACCCACTAATACCAACTCTTCGCTGGGCAAAATGTCGAACTGCGAACTAGGACCGGGTAAGCGCCGTACTCCAAACCGTTGCTCCATTTCGGCCACCGGCCCAAGCAGAGGGCTATCATTGCTCACGGTAAGGTACGCCACCCCAAGCAACCCGGCCGGCAGATCAAGCACGTAACGCACCGTCGTGCTCATCAGCGCGGCAGCGAAGGTTGGTGCAGCCAGCGCCGCCGGGCTGAAGGCCGAATTGCGGCCAAACGTGCGCTCGATCCGAGCATCGAGGGCACGGCTGAAGATCCGTTGGACTGTTGGCAATTCAGGGCGGATCCGACGAGCGGATAAAGCAATTTCCACATTCTTGAGGTCATCGTCAATTGTAGCAATCAGTCCCTGTGCCCGCCGCAACCCGGCCCGGATCAACACTGCCGGATCGCGGGCATCACCGTAGATCACCGGCACACCCAAGCTGATCAGTGTCGGAATAAACTCGCAGGCCGGATTGGCCTCAATCGCCACCACCTCGCGCCGACAATCGAGCAGTTGCAACACGGCACGGTAGCCAACCCGTCCTAAACCACAGACGATCATGTGTCCGCGATACGTAGCAGCCAGCGCTGCTTGCCAATGCTCTGGCCGGGTCCGCTTATCGACCAGCAGTCGGCCTACATCAACTGCACTTTGCAATAGGAAGAAGAGACCAAGCAGCGGAGTCAGAAAGAAGAGTGTCCGTCCAATAATCTCATCCGGCAGTGAGAGATCGGTCTGAAACAACAACAACTTGAGCGTTTCAAACAGGGCAACCGCAGTATCCGGCTGACAATCACAGTAGTCAGGTAAATAAAACCAGCGCAGGTAGAGCGTACAACTACCAAGCACCAGCACTAATGCGCTCACCGGGAACCACGCTTCGCGCACAATGCGTACATCATCGATGATATTAGCTATGATTAAGCGCCAAAATGCGAAACGCCGACGTTTCAGTCGGGTAAGACGTATGTCTTGAGCCATAGCAATGTTCAGAAATCAGGTGATTACGCCTCACCCCGACTCACCGCGATCATTCGATGCAGCCGTTCGAGTGCACGTCCGCTATCAATACTCGCACGCGCCATCTTGACGCCGGTCGCCAAATCCGGCGCCACATCACCGGCAACAAGAGCGGCAGCCGCATTCAACAAAACGACATCGCGCCGTGGCCCACAATCTTCACCACTAAGGATGGCACGTACCAATGCCACATTGTAGGCAACATCACCACCCCGCAATGCTTCACGTGGCGCTCGTTCCAGGCCAACATCTTCAGGAGCAACCATCATTTGACGTGGCACATGCCCGGCCCGCACTTCGAAGATCAGGTTTGAACCAGAGAGGGTCAATTCATCAACCCCACCATCGCCGTGGACGACAAGCGCATGCACGGTATCGAGCCGTGCGAGAGCATTGGCTAACTTCTCGGCGAGGGCCGCACTCGCCACTCCCAACACCTGATACCGTGCTCGTGCCGGGTTGGTCAGCGGGCCGAGAATGTTAAACACGGTACGAATGCCAATCTCGCGACGCACCGGTCCGGCAAAGCGCATCGCCGGATGGAATTTCGGCGCAAACATAAAGCCGATACCGGCATCACGTAAACAACGGGCAACGCCTTCAGCGTCAAGCTCGATCTGAACGCCTAGACCTTCCAAGACATCAGCACTCCCACACACACTCGACATCGCCCGATTCCCGTGCTTTGCTACCGTCAAACCGGCACCAGCAGCGACAAATGCGGCGGTAGTGCTGATGTTAAACGTATGTGCGCCATCACCACCGGTACCGCAGGTATCAATAACCGGCCCGTCGAAATAGACATGAGTCGCCTTCTCACGCATCACCGCCGCCATACCGGCGATTTCAGCGTCGGTCTCACCCTTGATATGCAACGCCGTAAGAAAAGCCGCGATCTGAGCGGGAGTTGCCGTCCCGCTCATAATCTCTTCCATCACGCTTGCCGCTTCGGCCTGCGTGAGATCACGCCGCGCCACCACCGCGGCAATGGCTTCGCGAATATTCATTACTCTCTCCCCAAAAAATCCCCGTACAGACGCACGGCTATGCGTCTGCCCACAACGCCGGGCGATGCATCGGAGGAGTTGCACTGCCGGGCAACCCTACAACACCGCTTGTATTGTAACGAGACGGTACGTTGCGGTCAATGGGCAGGGCCGCAAGTGGGGCGGCCCTGTGGGGTCGACATCAACACTCGCTATAGCCACACGCGTGGCATTTACGGCATCCCTCTTCGTTCAGGAGAGTAGCGTTCTGGCATTCGGGGCAGATTTCACCCGCCTCGATCGCACCGTGGCTTGGTGTAACATGCAGGTGTGTGATCGGCTCTGGCTTCGGTGCAGGGGGCTCGGCGACACCATTGTTGTATTCACCGCCAACGACATAGGCACCGTTACCATTGCCGTTACCGTTGCCATTCCCTTTCACGTAATGTTCGAGCAGCACCTTGCCAATCGCATCAGGTACCGAGCGCACCCGATCCGGCCCAAAGCCGGCCGAGCGCGAACCGCCGATCCCACGCAATTGTTCGGCGATCAGTTTCACCGGTACACCACAGCGGAGAGCCAGCGAGATCAGCCTGCCAATCGCTTCGGTGAACGCAGTGACATCACTTCCCGCTCGCCCGATAATGGCAAAGACCTCAAACGGCTTACCATCAAGCTCAGTGACGAACAAACGCAACTTACCAAGCGGGGTAACCACCGGGAAGGAATGGCTGGGTAGACCCTCTGCCGGCACCGGGCGCGGCGTAAGTTCAACCGGTGTGGCAGTCACCGATTGCGCTGCCGGCTTACTCTCACTCTTACCGGTCGAACCGGTCGACAACACCTGATTCGCGCGCGATCCATCACGATAGACAGTAATCCCCTTACACCCAAGCCGGAAGGCCAACTCATAAGCCTCACGGACCTGATCAGGTGTAGCTTCGTGGGGGAAATTGATCGTCTTGGAGATAGCGCTATCCGTGTATTCCTGAAACGCCGCTTGCATTCGCACATGCCACTCAGGCGCGATGTCGTGGGCCGTCACCCACACACGCTGCACCTCAGCAGGCACTTCGGGGTGATGAATATGACCGGTATCGGCAATACGCTCCATCAGCTCAGGGCTATACCACCCCTCACGTTTCGCCTGAGCTACAAAATCTTGGTTAATATCGAGCATACGCGAATCGGCCTGATACCGCCAAAACGCAATCGCAAACAGTGGTTCGATACCCGACGAGCAACCGGCGATAATACTGATCGTACCGGTCGGAGCAACCGTCGTCACATTACAGTTACGGAGCAATCGCTGCGGACGGATCCGCGACCCATCAGGCCGACGAGCGCAGGTAGCGTCTGGTCCCCAAATGCTGTACTCCCATTCGGGGAAGGGGCCGCGCTCACGGGCCAACTGCTCGGAGGCCACTTTGCTCTCTTCATCGATAAAATGCATCACCTTACGGGCCAGCTCAATCGCATCGTGTGAATTGTAGGGAATACCGAGCCGCACAAGCATATCGGCCCATCCCATCACCCCGAGACCGATGCGGCGGATACGCTGGCTCAGGTGTGTGATTTGCTCGAGTGGATAATGATTGGCGTCGATCACATTATCGAGGAAGCGGGTACTCTCGTGGACGACCTCACGCAAATAGCCCCAATCGATGGTCTTATCGGCAGTGACAAATTTCCCCACGTTGATCGAGCCGAGGTTACACACATCGTAGGCCAGCAACGGCTGCTCACCGCACGGATTGGTCGCTTCATACGCACCGAGATGGGGTACCGGATTGTACTCATTCGCACGGTCGATGAAGAACAGGCCAGGTTCACCGGTCGCGTGGGCACACTGCACGATCAGATCAAAGATCATGCGCGCCCGTAAGCGCATCGGTTGTCCGGGCGGCACCAGTACATCACCGGTCAGCGGATGCTTCAGCCCATCGCGTGAGGCGATATGGACTTGGCCGGTGCGTGGGTTAATCAGATCATACTCTTCGTCACGCTCAACGGCGCGCATGAAGGCATCGGTGACCGCGACCGAAATGTTAAAGTTCGTGATCTTGGTCGTATCGAGCTTGCAGGTAATAAACTCCAAAATATCGGGGTGATCGCAGCGCAGAATACCCATATTCGCGCCACGCCGAGTCCCACCCTGCTTGATTGCTTCGGTCGAATGGTTATAGACATCCATAAAGCTGACCGGCCCACTCGCCACGCCCATGGTGCTGCGCACCACGTCGTTGCGTGGACGTAAGCGCGAGAAGCTAAAGCCGGTCCCGCCGCCACTCTGATGGATGAGCGCCTGATGCTTGAGTGTCTCGTAAATGCTGGTCAGATTATCGTCAATCGGCAAGACGAAACAGGCACTCAACTGACCAAGCGGGCGACCTGCGTTCATCAGGGTTGGGCTGTTTGGCTCGAAATACCCCTGTGTCATCAGGTGGTAAAAGCGCTCAGCCCGCTCTTCAACCTGTTCTGACGACGCACCATACCGTGCATCGACGGCGGCAATCGTCTCGGCCACCCGCCAAAACATCGTCTCCGGGGTCTCGATCACATCGCCATGCTCGTTCTTCAGAAGGTAGCGTTTTTTCAACACCGTGCGGGCAATATCGGTTAACTGGGCGGGTGCAAGATCGTGCTTCATCATTGGTAGCATGCTCCTCTGCTAGACAGACCGCTGATACGCTGAGAACCCGTGATTGCACAACAAAAAGTGTAAATAGTTTTTCACAACTGAGTAGAACGCAAAGAAGTTAACACTAGAGAGTGGTACTACATCTAGTGTGTACGACAGGTTATAAGGTGCATATCTTGGTGTTCTCGCACGCTTCACTAGTGTAGCATAGCGATTAGGATTGGTCAAGCGTTTCTCTGATAACTAAAAATATTTTACAAGTTGACGATAATATAGATAACTATCATTGCTACATTCAGCACCAAATCTGGTATGATAATTGATATCAAGCCAGGCGATACTGGGTAGTGCTCTTTACAGTTCATCCAACCGACATCCGGTTTCGTGTGACCGAGATGCGGTAGATGGCCTTATGACTACTTCGTACCACAAACCGCCCTACCGCATGGGCCAACATTGCACAAGAGCACCATCACTGTCAAGACACCATCCCCGAAACGAGGCAATTGTATGGCTACGCTCGCCGTATCTGCTACCGAAACTGCCGTTACCGGTCTGCGCACAACCTTTCGCCGTGCCGGTCATGGCTCACCTCTCCTCCTCCTCCACGGGTGGGGTGGATCGTCGCGGCTCTGGCACTATACGCTGCGTGATCTGGCCGACCGGTATACCTTGATCGCACCCGATCTCCCCGGCTTTGGTTCGTCACCACCGCTTGGTGGCCGGCTTTCACTCGAACGGCTGGCCGATTGGGTGATAGCGTTTGCCGATGCGCTCGGCATTGAACGCTTTGCGATTAACGGTCATTCGCTCTGCGCCGCTGTCGCCATCCATGTAGCCGCACGCTACCCCGAACGGATAACACGGCTTGTGCTGACCAGCTTTAGTACCTTCCGTGATGAACGCGAACGGCGTATTGTCGCCTCAATCCATCATCTGATGGCACTGTGGCTGGCGCTGCGCCGCCCATGGATGCTTGATGTACAACCGATTATGCGGCTGGTCGGGAAGCGTTTCTTCTACCGGCTGCCCGCCGATCATGCCATCCTCCGTGAGACATTCGCCGATTTTCTCGCGATGGAGCAACGTACTGCCTTAGAGACTGCGCGCGGCGCCGGTAGCCCGACGATCACGGCAGCAATGGCTGCCGTCCGGGCGCCGAGCTTAATTATTGCTTGCCGCCACGACCAGATCATGCCCCCATCGGGCGCTCCGGTCGCTGCCGCCCGTATCCCCCACTGCCGGTTGGTCTGGATTGAGCAGTGCGGCCATTTACCAATGCTGGAACGACCACAAGCGTATCACGCGATTTTGTCTAGTTTTCTCGAGGAAACAACCGCATGACAACCGACTTTTCCGCTTATCGAGCCGAGTTTCCGATCACCGAACGCTACATTTTTCTAAGCCACGCGGCCGTTTCTCCGCTCAGTCGCCGAGTACAGGCTGCCATTCAAGCGTACCTCGACCAAGCCACCCACGAACCGTTTACCGCCGTCTTCCCTAAGGTAATCGCACAATTCGCCGAATTAAAGCAGCGGCTTGCGCGCCTGATCAATGCTGCCTCGCCGGATGAGATTGTGCTTATGCCGAACACTGCTGCCGGTATTAATACTGCGGCAGTTAGTTTACCATTACGCCCCGGTGACAATGTACTGGTGCTCGATGGTGATTATCCGGCCAACGTCTATCCGTGGCAGCAGTTGGCGTATCGCGGCGTACTGACCAAAGTCGTGCCGCAACACAATGGTGGGCTCAATCTTGAATTACTCATGCGCCGGATCGATCACCGTACCCGCGTGATCGCCCTCAGTACGGCGATGTTTGCTACCGGCTTCCGTAACGATTTGGTGGCTGTTGGTCAAATCTGCCGCGAGCGCGGGATCTACTTCGTCGTTGATGCGATCCAAACCCTCGGCGCATTTCCGGTTGATGTGCAGGCATGGCACGTCGATATGTTGGCCTGCGGTTCGCAGAAGTGGCTCCTGTCAACGCCGGGCAGTGGGTTTCTTTACGTGCGACGCGAGTTGATCTGCGATCTTGTGCCGGGAGCTTACGTTGGCGCGGCCAGTAGTGTGAGCGGGCAGAATTATCTTGACTACAATCTCACTCTGCCTGAAACTGCGGAACGATTCACCTTAGGAACGCCGAATGTTGCGAATAATCTGGCGCTGTTGGCCGCAGTGACGATGTTGCAAGAGGTAGGGATCGAGTACATCGAGCGCCAGGTTAGCACGTTGGTGGCGGCACTGATCGACGATCTGCAAGAGCGTGGCTATCGGCTCGCTGCGGATACCGCACCGGAGCATCGTAGTGGGATCGTGGTGGCGCTGGTCGAGAACCCTAACACTGTCTCCCACCGGCTCAACGAGGCGGGGATTGTGGTGACGCCGCGCGGCGCTGGCGTGCGCATTGCGCCCCACTTCTACAATACCCTCGACGAAGTGCTACGGGTAGGAGAGGCGCTCGACGCCGCTACCAAGTGACAGGCGTAAAGGGGCAAAGACGCAGTGGATATAACGCAAAGACGCAAAGGACGCTAAGATGTTGTTGT
>NZ_JBMFNE010000007.1:0-106735 GCF_049970315.1 Chloroflexus sp. | reverse complement strand
CCGCTTTTGCCATTTTCCAAAAAACCTTAGCGTCCTTTGCGTTCTTCGCACCTTTGCGTTTATCGTCCCTTGCGCCTTTACCAAGTGACAGGCGTAAAGGGGCAAAGACGCAGTGGATATAACGCAAAGACGCAAAGGACGCTAAGATGTTGTTGTGATAGCCGCTAGCCCGCTTTTGCCATTTTCCAAAAAACCTTAGCGTCCTTTGCGTTCTTCGCACCTTTGCGTTTATCGTCCCTTGCGCCTTTGCTTCCTCTGCGCCTTTTCTTCTATCCGATGGCGTGCAACCGGTCGAGGATGGTCTGTGCACTCCGCTGCCACGGCCACTCACGCGCACGGATCACCGCTTGCGCGCCACGCATACGGGCTTCGTCGCGATAATGATACACGCGGCGCAACAACTCTATCAGCGCATCAACGTCTGGCTCAGCCCACCGTGCACCAACATAAGGACCACTCGCTGCACCGGTTGGGACTAAGCCACGGATCGGCAAGGGGTAACCACATGTTTCATCAAGGAATTCGGTCGGACCACTCCACGCAGTCGTAATCACCGGTACCCCGCACGCCATCGCCTCAAGCACCGGCATCCCCCACCCTTCGCCACGGCTCGGCAAGACAAAACAATCCGCACTGCGGTAAAGTTCGGCCATCCGTGCCGGACCGAAGGTCTGGTTGTAGAAGACGGTCACCGGTGGTGCGTGATCGCCAAGCACCGCTGCCAGCTCACGCAGCGGATTACCAGGAGCACGATGATCGATCTTCAACACCAACACAACCGGATCGCTTGGCCTGAATGCAGCCCGATAGGCCGCCAGCAGCACATCCCAGCCTTTGCGTTTACCCCACTCAAAGACCGAAAGAAAAACCGTCCGATCACCTAAATCGCGACGTGGCGGGCCGGGTGCAAAGACTGCCGAATCTACACCCAATGGTACAACGTAGACCGGTCGTGTGATGCCGCTAGCGATAAACACCTCGCGCCCCCAGGCGGTTGGTGTCCAGACTTCGTCCATTAGGTTAGCCTGCTCAACCCAATGAGCCGGCAACCGATCAGTCTCAAGCATCGTGAAGCCGATCCGGTAAACACCGCTATTTTTACAAAACAATTCACCGCGACCATACACCACTTGTGGCACGTCGAGCCGGATAGGTAATTGTTGCAGCGAGCGGATCAACGGCGGGATCGAGCCGTACACCTGCTCGGCATAATCTGCATCGAACAGATACAACGGGCGTACCGCCAAGCCAATCTCGTTGAGTGCCGCCACAATCGCTCGTGACGAGCTGCTATAACCGGTTGGAGAAGCGAAGGTCGAATGCCAGACGAGGTGTGTCATGGGTGGTGTTGAGACGAAGCGTGACCCTGTTCGAGAGCGG
This sequence comes from Chloroflexus sp., assembly GCF_049970315.1. GTDB lineage: Bacteria > Chloroflexota > Chloroflexia > Chloroflexales > Chloroflexaceae > Chloroflexus. The sequence continues at coordinate 105,355 of NZ_JBMFNE010000007.1, read as the reverse complement.
CCACGCGTTCGCTCAGGGTCTGCCGAAGCGTCCGTTCGGCATCGAGATGGGCAATCAAGCTCTCGATAATCCGGGTGAGAGTCGCGTGAGTCGCATTGATCTGAGCAAGTTCCGGGCCAAACAACCACCACGCCAATCGGCGGCGAAAGCGAGCCATCACCGATATTGCCGGTGGTGGCGTAATCGCCCATGCCTGCCGTAATTCCTGTACCTGTTCGGCAAGATAGGTGTCACGCGCCAACAACTCACTCAGGTCGGTAAACTGACGATAATCAACCGCAGAGCTATGCAAGGCGCGCGCAATCGCTGCCGCAAGCGGTTCCTCATCATGCGGATGAACAAGGTGTGGGCCTTGAGCGGTCATATAATCTCCGGCATGCAACAGTTCGAGTGCCGTATGCTCCATGTATACCACGCGCGCATCAGCGGAACAAGTGCAGATGATCGCGAATCCAACTCACCATCCGCTCGACCCCTTCGTAGACCGAGACCTGTGGCCTCCAGCCCAATTCTTGCTCAGCAAGTGTAATATCACTGATATAGACCGGTTGATCACCGGGCCGCCAATCGCCGTAGCGCACCTCAATCGCACGCCCAACCAACCGGCTCAGGAGCGGGCCAAATTCAGCCCAAATCGACAAAGCATTCTGCGGTCCGCCACCAATATTGTAAATCCGCCCACTCACACGATCGATCCGTTCGAGAGCCGCCATATACGCCGCGATCAGATCATCAACGTAAAGCATATCGCGCACCTGCTTGCCGTCACCATAGATCGTAATTGGACGTTCGAGCAGGGCCGCGATCGCAAAGTGCGCCGCCCAGCCTTGATCCTCAACCCCAAACTGGCGCGGACCATAAATGCATGACTGGCGGAAGACCACCGTTTTGAGGCCGTAGATGCGGGCGTAATCGCGCACATACTGATCGGCAGCGCCTTTGCTACAGCCATACGGCGAATGGAAATCGAGCAACTGATACTCAGGTACGCCGTTAGGCAAATCACGATAGCGATACCGCGTCGCCTCTTCAACCACGTCAACCGTCTCCATTCCTCCGTAAACTTTGTTCGTCGAGGCAAAGAAGACAATCGGCGGTTCAGGGGCAAGGCGGGCCGCTTCGAGAATATTCAGTGTACCGAGCGCATTGATCTCGAAATCGCTACGCGGATCTTGCACTGATGTCGTCACTGCGACTTGGCCGGCAAGATGGTATACCACTCGGTGACCGGGAACGACCGCCTGCATTGTCGACGCATCACGAATATCGGCATGCACAAAGCGTAGCCGGTCGCTATACCGCTCTTGCAGCCAGGCCAGATTGAGCGGCGTGCGTGGACGACTGAGGTTATCAACAATCGTCACAGTTTCGCCTTGGCGCAGCAAATAATCGGCCAGATTACAACCGATAAACCCGGCGCCGCCGGTGATGAGATGAAGAGAGCGCGGTATCATAGGTTGTCTCTAGCGAACGTCACCACTTCATTATAACAATACGAGCGGTTGTCCGGCAACAAAACCGAACAACCGCTCACACCACTCAAACAGACCTAGCGTGTAGTGATCGGGATAAATGTGGTAAATACTTCATTAACTACCCGCACAGTTACTGGTAATGTTACTGAGGGGAAGCCACTACCACTGAACGTGATGTGGGCAGTGTACGTACCAACAGGCTTCCCGGCCACATTGACCGTAATGTGCAGGGGCACACCAGCCGTTGCGTCGCTCAACGAAACGTTCGTGTGGCTCAGCTGAAGGATATTGTGTGGATCATTCTCGGCAATGGTCACATTGATCGGGGTCCCGTCGTTTGAACCGACACTGAGCGTATAGGTAGACGGCTGTGACCCATCGGTCAGGAGGTTCAGGGAAGTAACCCCAAGCCGTAGACCACGAGCGCGGAAGAGACCATTATGGGCCGGATCTCGTTGGAATTGGGGCCAAGGTGCGCTATACGGCTGATACGGGCCGGGGCTACTCGAGATTACCTGCTCGAGATCACGCCAGACGTACACGAAGGCTTTATTCTGCATACTCAACACAGCAGAGCTCGTATGCGAGCCACCCACCACTATCTCGAGCTTACCGTCATTATCAATATCGGCAATTGCCGGTGTATTACGGATCGGCATCCACATAAACATCGATTTCTTGCCGCTGAGTTTGCAGTCTTGCGCTATCTGCCCACCGGTCGGACAACTTGCCGTCAATTCTTGACCGGCGCCATTGTAAATCATCACCGAATTTTGTACGACGATAAGCACCTCATGCGAGCCATTCCCATCAATGTCGGCAATAAGTGGATTGTTAAAGGGCTCAGACATATCCGCCCCTTCTTGCGTCGCACCACGCACCTCAATATTCCAAATCGGGTTCGGATTGTCATACCGCCACGCAACCAATCGGCCACCGGTTGGTGGTGTAGGCACAGGTGGGTTATTCGACCCACCAGAAGCCACTGACGCGACAATCTCCAACCGCCCATCACCGTCAATATCACCGATTGCCGGCGAGGAAGCCACGCATTCCGGTGCATTGAGCGTCATTTTTTCAACACCGTTTGCAGCGTTAAAGATCTTCACCCATTTGCCCGGTTTGGGATTACCGCCATAAAAACAACCACTACCTACAACCACTTCGAACATACCGTCATTTTCAAAATCAGTGATCGCCGGTGATGAAAGGATGAGCTGATCGAAGCGCACTGCCCATAAGAATCCTTTACCAAACCCAATCACTTTTCCACCATCCTTCGCACAATAGATTGGGTCAGCCACAAAGGTTGGATCGGACGGAAATGCGTACAGAAAGCCGCGTGCGCTTTCGTAGTACGAGTTTGTCTCAGGGAAGGGAGTAATGCTGTGCGGATTACAGACTTGACCCGGCGTGAAGTCGGTGCCGACGATAATCTCTTTACGGCCATCGTTGTTCACATCGGCAAAAGCTGGCGATGACCAAATCGTATCCATCGCAAAGTATTTCCAGCGCAACGTCCCGTCTTTGTTCAGCACGTGCAAATACAAATCGGCAGCACCAGCAACAATGATAATATCACCGTTGCCATTAACATCGGTGACAGAGGGCGTATTGATAACAGCGTTATGATTGCTAATGGAGCTCCGGTTAATAGGATAATTCCACAATTCCTGACCTGTCGCGGAGTAAGCCCGAACTCCGCCAGGACAATTTAGCGGATTAATTGTACCATACCCAACGATTACCTCTAATCCTGGACGAGTCGGATCAATATCAAACAATGTCGGCGCTCCGTTCAAGAGACTGTCATCGGTTCCGAGATTAGCACACGTAGCAACCTGTACCGTCCACTTAACTTGACCGTTCTTGTCAAGGGCAAATAACTTCCCACTCCGATCACCGATCACAATTTCCAAGCCGTTGCTCAGATTACCATCGAGATTACCAACCACCGGTGAGCTACGAATGATCCGAACACCGTCAAGTGGCTTACCGGCAAGAGTATCATCATCTTGCAGCTTGGTAGGATGAGTAAAACCAGGTTGCGAATTAACCGCATTTTGATAATAAGCCAAAGTAACGGCGGGGACTACACTTAACACTAATAGGCTGATCAAAATAATGCGAAGGCGGCGCCGTATCATATACCCTCCCATTGACAAACCTTAAAAGTTTCTGATCTTCATGAAAGCATGTCTTTGGGCCGCCTACTATATTACATAAGTCCTATCCCAACTTAGGAAAGCTGTCGAATGATAACTATGAACGCCTTACCATCCCCAAGCACGACAACAGGATCACCGGGCCAGCACCCGCAAACGCTGCACGATCCGCTCCGCAGCGTGCCGCCACGTCCACCGCTGGGCAACCTCAGCCGCTGCTACTGCACCTACTGCCTGGGCTTCAACGCGATGTTCGTAGACGTACCGCATGAGATAAACGAGGTGATCAAAATCTGGCTCGGCCCAAGACCAACCAATGTAGTATGGGCATTTAGCTTCGGCCGGGATCAACGAGCGCACCTGTAACGGATACCCGACCCCCGCATGCAAGAATTCCGTTTGAGCGCTCCAATTAGTAGCAATCACCGGTAAACCACACGCCATCGCTTCAAGGATCGGCAATCCCCATCCTTCGCCCCGACTCGTAAGGACAAAACAGTCGGCACTACGGTAAAGCGCACCCAATTGTGATCGCGACAAATACTGATTATACAAAATCGCAATCGGCGGCCCATTGGGCGGCAATTGTAATTCGGTGATCTGTTTTGCAACACTCACCGAAGAGTCAAAGTTATTGATCCGCAAAACGAGCAGAACATCATCATGACACGTAAAGGCACTACAATAGGCGCGTAGCAACAGTTCTGGCGCCTTGCGCTCACCCCATTCAAAGATAGAGAGAAAGGTGAAGCGGTTATCAATCGGATATCTAGGAATGTGAGGATTAAAATGATCGGGATCGTAGCCGAGCGGCATTACGTAGATCGGACGAAACACACCGGCAGCGGCAAACACCTCGGCACCCCAGTGACTCGGTGTCCACACTTCATCCATTCGATTACATGCCGCTACCCAATCGGACGGTAAGCCATTTACCTCGAGCATGGTATAACCGATCCGGTAGCCGCGATGCTCGGTATAGAATAGATCGGCCTGATCGTAACTCACTTGTGGAATATGTGTCGGCAACGGACGGCTCGCAATCGCCTGCAATCGCGGATGAGTAATTTCGGACGGCATATGCCACGGAGTCGGACGATGGAACAACTCGACTCCTAACCGATCGAGTTGAAGCGCAATCTCTTCAGAACTTACAGAATAGCCAATTGGCAATCCCCAACGTGACTGCCAAATAACGCGCAGATTCATGAATGCTTGCTCTGTTATTCCGATTTAGATTGGTATACGGCCAACTGCTGTCGAACTTCCATCAGGTGTTGCCGTGACATTGCCAGTTCATTGCGTAAAAGATGAACCTGTTGTTCAATCGCTTGTAGACGATAACGATATTCATTGAGTTCTTGCTGTAACGTCTGTTGGCGAACCAGCAACGATTCCACCACGCGGGTCGTTGCACCGTGGAACTCATTTGCTTGTAACCACGGAAATATCACATACCAGCGCGTTACACGTCGAATGAAATGCTGAAGATGTACCCGTAGCCGGGTCAACAACCGTTGATCAGACGGGAGTTCAACACGTAACGGATCGACCGACCACAACTGTTGCATCATGTGCAGATTCGTCTGGAGATATTCATCGCCATCGATAGACGGTGGTGCAGAGACCGAACTCGCAGCCGCATCTGCTTCAGGGGCGGTCTCGCGATTATCTTGTTGCAGAGCATCAGCGATTGCTTTCATCGCACCTGCCACGCTATCACCTTGGAAGCGAACCCAATAGACACTCATTAGACCCACCTCCTTTATGGATCAATCGTTTCCAAGCGTTCCATAATGCGATCAACGGCATGTCCCCACGTCCACTGCTGATGAACGACTGATGCTGCACGTAACCCGATTGCTTGCGCCTCTGCCGGATGCTCATAGATGTAGCGCATCAGATACCGAAGATGATCGATATCGGGATCGGCCCAGCGCGAACCGGCATAGTAGGGGGAACGGGCAACGGCCGGAATTAACTGGCGAACACGCAACGGATACCCTAATTGGTCATTAAAAAATTCGCGCTGTGCTCCCCAATCAGTCGCAATAACCGGCAACCCACACGCCATTGCTTCCAAGATAGGCATCCCCCACCCTTCACCACGTGTCGGCAACACAAAGCAATCAGCACTCCGATAGAGACCGCCCATTTGATGCTCGGCAATCTCTTGATTCAAGAGAACGACGATACGAGGTGCATGAGAACGATTCGTCAATTCATGGATCCGCTGCTGCACATTAAAGTGTGGATCGTGATTAAACACCTTGAGTACGAGGACAACATCATCACTGCGCGTAAATTCACTCACGTAGGCTTGTAACAAGAGTTCGGGAGCTTTACGCTCAATCCATTCAAAGATCGATAGAAACACAAACACGTTTGCCGGCTTGTTCTCTTGGATATGAGGATGAAAATAATTTGGGTTAAACCCCAGTGGGATCACGTGGATTGGCCGGCGCACACCCGAAGCCATAAACACATCGCGCGTAAAATGACTCGGTACCCACACTTCATCCATTTGGTTAGCCTGATAGACCCAATCCGCCGGTAGGGTGTCAGACTCAAGCATTGTAAATCCAATCCGATAACGTCCACTGTTTTTAATAAATGCATCACCTTGGCTATAGACTACCTGCGGCAACGAAGTATCTTTTGGACGATTCCGCAACTGATCGAGCCGTGGATCACGGGTTGGCGGTTCGGTGTAATCGGTACCGAAAATACAGGCTAAACGCACATCAACCCCGCGCCGGTCAAGTTCGCGTACAAATTCCCGTGATGAGGTCGCATACCCGGTAGCGTGGGCAATCAGGGAATGCCAGAGCAAACCACGCTGATAACGCTGGCGTTGAAAATAGTTACGCCATTTATTCAAAAACACTCGCTGACCGTGGCTAAACATGCGCCACCAATCAGCATTGTTAAGCCGCGTGCTCGAGTTCTCGTGGTGAATAACCTTTGCACCACCAGTACAGACAACCTTGAAACCGGCTTGCATCGCTCGTAGACAGTAATCGGTGTCTTCGTAGTATGAAAAATAGGTCTCATCCAGCCCACCGATCGTCTCGATCACATCACGACGGATGTACATGCAAGCACCGGTTACCCCCTCAACCTCACGTATCCCCGGATACTGGCCGATAAAAGGTTCGCCACCCCCAATTTGATACCCCCAGAAATTATGTTGGGGCATATATGTACCGGCATGCTGCAACAATCCATTTGGGAAGAGGAGTAAACAGCCTACAATACCGTAGTCAGGATGATCATTAGCAACAGTGCGGAGATGGTCGAGCCATGTCTCCTCGATAATCTCAGTATCGTTGTTCAATAGGAGCACATCATGATCGGGCGGCGCTGCTGCTATCCCTTGATTCACGCCGGCAGCAAACCCTCGATTTTCGGAATTAGCGATCAGCGTCACATCCGGTTGGTCACGCAGCCACTCAACCGTCCCATCGGTACTACCGTTATCAACCACAATCAGACGATAGGGAACGTGGCGCGTCTTGGCCCGTAAACTCGCAAAACAGCGCTGGGTAACCGCCAAACCATTCCACGTTAACACAACAATCGCAACTGGCGGACGTTTGCCGGGAGTAAACGATTTGCCCTGAGGAACGGATACTTCTTGAGTAGTCGGCGGCTCGGCTTGCGTTGCTGGATGGGAATTGAGTTGCATATCGGTACCGAGATGATGGCTGTTATCAACGGTAGCCGATGAACTGACCTGTTCCGCAGCCGAAGATAAATCCCTTACCGGAACCAGATGCGTTTGCAGCGCAGCCTGCAAACCGGCAATACGTGTCTTGCGCTCAATCGTTATTGCATCGGTGCGCAATGCGACCAACTTCGTCCGAATCAATTCGGTATCGGTCGTACTCCACCCCCTTTGGCGAGCAATCATCGGCAACATCAGCAATGCATGAGCATATGCCGAGCGTAGAACATCACTCATTCCTAACGAAGCTCGTTCATGGAGCTGCACTTGCTCGGCCGGAAAAACTAGCTGATGAAGTTCATCAGGTGAACGATGTTTCAACAATAGACGCCAACGTTGCCTTTCGATAATATGTGTGTGTCGTCGACCTTGTTGTGTCAAGGCTCCCTCGTGATGAACCAATGTCGCCGAGTCAGCCAATTCGATACGCCATCCGGCAGTCTTGGCCCGTAAACACAGATCGACATCCTCAAAATAAGCCGGAAAGAATGCTTCATCGAACAACCCGATCTGTTCGAGCATCGCTACTCGCATGCCCAAAGCCAAACCAGCCAGATAATCGAGTGGCGTATCTTCAGTGAGTGCTTGGCGATTGCGCCCATACCACAACGGTTCGATCAAGGTACCACCGGCATGTTGAATGTGACCGTCGGGAAAACGAGCAAGGCTACCGACCAAACCAATCGTCGGATCGTCAAAGGGTACCAACATCCCCTCTAGCCAGTGGGGATCGGCCATCGTGTCTTGATTTAAGGCAATCACCACTTCCGGTCGCTGTTCCTCGGCTAATGCCGCACGGATACCGGTATTGACAGCTCCGGCAAAGCCAAGCTGTTTTGGAACGTCGATCAACGTTACTTTCGGGAAGGTCTCTCGTACAATTGTCGGGCCGGCGTCAGTACTACCGTTATTCACAACGATCACATTAGTGAGATTGATCTGTTCTTGCAGAGATTGCAAACAATTGTGAATATACGCAGCACCTTGAAATAACGGAATAACAATCTTGGTATTCATACAATATCGAGTATACGGCTTATTTGCTCGATTATCTGCGACTGCATCTCGTCAAGATCAAGTATACGCTGTTCAAGATCGATGACGTGTTGATGCAACGGCGGCAATGTATCCCGTAATCGTTCACTGTCCTCATGGAGGATTTGTAGATTGAACTGCAGGGTTTGCAAGGCTTGTTGCATCGCTTGGACGAGCGGTCTCAATTCAACAAGCTGCTGCGTTAACGATGCTAAATGAGTTGCAACATTCTGATTGTGAATCTGCTGCTGGTTCATTAATGCAGCATACTGCTCATTTGCACGACTCATGTACACATCTAATGCACTGGCAAACCGATACAACACATTCACGACTGTTCCGTTGAAATCACGCTGCTGCGCTGCCAGTGTCGCAATTCGCTGCTCAAGCGAACCATCTAATCGACGCTGTATTTGTTGCCGGATAGTTGCCAACGGCGTTGGTGTAGCCATCGGCAGATTGACGCTCCACAGCGACTCCAACGCCTTGATGAGCTCGTTTCGCTCATGAAGAATGCGGTTAAGATTGTCTTCCATTGCTTGCCCGTAGTGTTGCTGATTTTTCTGAAGCGGCTCGACCCTACTTACTGCTACCACTGACGGCATCGATTGCTGGAGACCGGCTTGCTCAACTGCATGTCGCACGATCCGCAACACCGGCAGTGCAACCTTTGACCAACGCAATTGTTGACCCAATGTAGCCGCATTAGTGCCCTGCACCATCCGACGCTGCGGATCGGTTAACAAACAAATGAGCGCAGCGGCTACCGCATCACTATCACCGACCGGAACAACTTCTCCGGCATGATGCTCGGCGATCAACTCGGCTGCGGCATCTCCGGCACTCAGAATACTCGGACGACCGACCCATAAATGATCGAGCACCCGCGACCGCACGGCAGCGTAGCGTGTCTCCAGATGCTCGCGGTGTAATGATACCATAACCGTCGCTTCGAGCAGAAAATCCGCCCGTCGCTCGTAAGGGATCCATTCCTCGTAGAAGTGGACGCCTTTGCCCAGCAAACCGAGTTCAGCGGCGAGCTGACGTGTCTGTTGAGGAGTATGCATCTCATAGCCCAAACCGGGGTGCTGCCCGGCAAGAAACACCAGTCGTGCGTTAGGGACTGTTGCCAACACTTGTAGCATTGCCCGCACCACCGTCTGCGGATCGAGCCAGTCCCACAACCCACTGCTCCACAGAATAATCTCGTGGTCGGGGCCAAGATCGTCGAGTACACCACGCAACGCCGGTTGACCACTCGCCTGCGGTGGATCATCACTCACGCCGAAGGGCACAACGTCGATCAGACGGCGCAGCAGGGGATCGGTATCAACAAGCTCCGGCGTCAAGCGGCCCAATGCCAACAAGCCACCGATATACAAATCTCGCTGACGCTCGGTAGCACAGAGAAAATGATCGCCGCGCCGTAATAAGTCACGCAAGAGTGCGACATCGCGTTCGGCTATGTACCGACGCTCAGCCATCGGATGGCGGCGAAACAATTCCAGATTCTCGAACGCTACCGGATCATAGAGATCGATGATTAGCTGTCCCGCATACGTCAATACTTCCGGGTGAGCGGCAGCGACAAAACCATTGATAAGTGCGATGGAAGCGGTCGCGAGGTAGGGGACAAGACTCGCGGCTTCTCCCCACCGATAATGACCATATGTTACACCCGCGGTTGGTGGTAAGTCAATCGGATGTGGTGCGATCAAGGTCACCGGTAGCGTATGCGCCAGGACTCGCGCCAGTTCCCACATCCGAATCCCCGGCCCGGCCATCCGCCGACCGATCACATCATGAGCGATGATCAACAGTGTGCTCATCCATGCCAGCTCCAACTTCCATCGATGAAGAGCATGCCGTAACGCTGGCTAACCCCATCACTGTGTACAACGAGCGGGTACATACGGTCGTGAACATCAAACTCGTGTAACTGCGTGCAGTCGGTGGCCGAAGCACTCACTAAATATCTACCGCCCAACAATGGTAAACGTGGAATATGGTAATCGATCTGACCAGGTCCATCAATGAAAGGTATGTGGTATCGGTCGAAACCGGTGTTGGGTCCGGTTAACCACGGGCCACTCTCGTGATTAATCCCGACTCCAAATACCGGATACTCAATCCGTTCGTGGGCAACGTAGTGAATACGTATCGTCAGCGGTTCGTGAGTACGAAACGTAATCCGCTCTTGACCATTCCGGTCGAGTAACTGCACGCGCGTAATCTCTACTTCGCGTGTGCCACGCCGCATCCGTTCACGTACATCATCGGGGAGTTCGCGTTCTTGCTGCTCAAACTCAGCTCGCTCCCGCTCATTCACATCGGCAAGGTAGGCATCAACCACTTCGTGCGCCGGACCAAAGGCTTTCATCTCGCCGTGATCGAGCCAAACAGCGACATCGCAGAGCGAGCGTACCACATCGAGCGCATGTGACACGAAGACAATCGTCTTCCCGGCGCGCCGAAAACCGTAAATGCGGTCGATACACTTGCGCTGGAATGCCTCATCACCAACGGCCAATACTTCATCGGTGATCAGGATGTCGGGATCAACCGCCGTCGCCACAGCAAACGCGAGCCGGGTATACATACCCGATGAGTAGTGTTTGACTTCCGTATCGAGAAAGGGGCCGATTTCCGAGAACTCGATAATTTCCGGGAGCTTGCGCATCATTTCCTTACGGCTGAAGCCCATCAGGGAGCCGTAGAGAAAGACGTTTTCCCGCCCACTCAGTTCGGGGTGAAAACCGCTCCCAAGCTCAAGCAATGCTGCGATTCGTCCACTGGTTGTCACTCGGCCACTCGTCGGTTCAAGCACACGGGTCATCAATTTGAGGATCGTGCTTTTGCCGGCGCCATTGTGACCAACCAAACCAACACTTTGGCCTTCTTCGACGGCAAAGCTCACGTCACGCACTGCCCAAAACACCTCTGCCGGCGGAAGACCACGGATCAGTCCCACGAACCGCTCTTGAATGGTTGAAGCCTGTTGGCGCCGTACAAACTGACGCGAGACCCTATCAAACTCGATCACGATACTCATAACTCTTCACCAAAATGGCGACTGGTGCGCTGGAAAACCCAGTACCCCACTGCCAACACAATCAGCGCAGTGACGCCAACGCGCAGCAGAGCACCGAGCGCCGGCACTCCCGGCGTCGGGATCAGACCGACCGGCACGGTATTACCGTAAATGATTTCGCGGTAGAACTCGATAATCGAGGCTAATGGGTTGAGCCAGCGAATCACCCGCGCCGCAACCCCTTCGCTAATCGTACTGAGCGGATAAATGATCGGGGTAAGGAAGAACCAGATGTTGATCACAATACCGATGAGATGTACCACATCGCGAAAGAAGACGGCACCGGCGCCGAGCAGAAGGGCTAATCCGGCGAGAAAAATCGTCTGCAATGCCATGATGACCGGCAGATAGACAATGCTCCAACTCAGGTTGAGCCGGCCAAGCGTGGTGAGCTGAACAACCAAGATCACCAGAAACATCATCGGGAGCGAGAGGATGAAGTTCAGCAAACTTGAACCGACTGCCACGAGTGGTAGCACTTCGCGCGGAAAGTAGACCTTCTTGACCAGTGCCGCATTGTCGATGATGCTGCGTGTACCGCTAAGAACTGCTTCAGCAGTATAGTTCCACGGCAGCAAGCCAACAATCACAAACACCGGAAACATCGCAATGCCGTTAGGCAGCAGAAAACTAAAGACGATGACGTACACCATCATCATGCCCAACGGCGCAAGCTGCGTCCACAGATAACCGAGAGTACTACCTTTGTAACGAGCGCGTAGGTCACGAAGCACCAGATTGCGGATCAATTCGCGGTATTGCCACAGCTCTTGCAACTTCGGCAACACCCCGGCGCTCCGGTCAAAGGCAATCCCACCAACACCCAACATCGTACCGACAAGCGCTGCCAGTGCGATCAGTGGCCACTCATAGCGCGGTTCGGGCGCAGTTGGCAAAGCTGCCGGCACGCGGAAGGCCGCACTCACCTGATCGGCATCAAAGCGGGCGCCGGCATCACGAATCAGGAATTGAATGGCCGCCTCAATCGTGCGGAGTTGAGCAATCGTCCGATCACGCGCGGCAAGTTCAGCAGCGGCCGCCGGATTATCAGCGGCGCATGTCTGTAATGCTGCTTCACGAGTCGCTGTATCGGTCAACCCCGTACTCGCGCAGAGCGCATCGAGCGTTGCGTTGCGGGTATTAATCGCAAACCGCCAGAGATCGTAACGCGACTCAAGAGCCCGCGTCACATCACTCATTTCTTCACCGGAGAGTTCGGCCAAAGTGCGCGGTGTACTGAACGGTTCAATCGGGCGAGAGAGTGGCAAAGCTTCGAGACGCAAAATATCGCGCAACAACCATGCAAAGCGATCATTGGGGGCCGGTATTTGGCCGTTAAGCGCTTGCCACAATTGCCAGCCCAACATATTGCGCAAGATTTCGCGGCCACCGGCAGCCCTAATCTGACGCACCAGCTCGGCCGCACCGGCATCGGCCAGTGCCTTTGCTTCAACGGCATTACCGGCGATACCGCGCACTATCACCTCACCGGGAGTTTGGGGTAGATACTCTACCCGAAAATCAGGTCGGCCAAGACGTACATCAGCGCGGGCCAACGCATCGAGGCGTAGCGCTTCGGTAGCATCGGTAATCGCAATATCAATCCCTGTCAGATTTGGGGCAACCGGCTGGTAGATGGGGCCATAGCGCGCTAGATCGAACTGTACAGTGGCATCGGCATAATAGAGAATCGGGCGGGCTAAAATCGGCGGAACGGCCATACTTAACGCACCGGCGATGCAAAGGATGAGCCATAACCACTGATATAACGCCAATGCACCACGCCGCGCCGTTAATGCCGCACCGACGGCACTCCAGCCCGTGGCCTGCTTTAGCGGCTGTTTGATCGTGTTGGCCACATTGTCACCTCTATGGTCTGACCGGCTGCCAGATCGATCCGTAACCAACCTCGCGCTTCCCACTGTGTACGCGATATGATGTTGTGATCGATGGCTACCGCAGCAGTATCTGAAGGCAGATTGATCATCAGTCCTACCAGATCGTAGGGGGATAGATTCGATAGGTGATACCGCTGCGCCGGCTCACCATTGCCATACCCGAAGCTATCTGCAGACGTAGTGGTTACCGGAGTAATCGACAGCGACATTCGCGCGATCTGCCAATGAGCGATCTCACTCAGCGGTGCGACCCAGACATCGCCACGCCTGACGGTATAGGATACCACATCTTCCCACGCGGTTTGTTGAGCGACGCTCGTCACTTCCTCGGTATGTGCCCAGATATCGATCATACCGCCGACAGCAACTGCCCGCTCAATCTGGACAATCGCCATCTCAGCCCGATCCGGCGTGAGATAAAAGTCAGGACATGCAAGAATGCGGCCTTCACGTCCCGGCAACCAGCGGCACTGTGGATTACGAACCAGACCCTGTTCATCGGTAGGAAAGAGGTTGTAAGGACCATAGTCGCTGAGGCGGGTTACCGAGCGAATCCCGAGTTGCTCGATGACATCCCAATTTGCATCACTCATCCCAGCACTACTACTCCACGGGAAGGCCAACGAGCGCGCATTGCCAACACCGCGTTCGGCAGCAACCGTATTCCACGCTTCGAGATCGGCCCGCCACGTGGCGGCATCAGCATAACCACCGTATAAGTGGCTGAAGGTATGACTCTGAATTTCGTGCCCGGCAGCCAACAACGGCTCAATCTGATCGCCAAAATACCACGCCGGGTCGGTAGCAACGGTGCCGTAAGGGTCATCGCCAAACCACCGATGCGTCACCCAGCGGTCGCTCCGCCAACCGTTAGCCACCGATGCCCATGGAAACACCGGATCGCCCATAAACCGACGTTGTTCCCGGTTCCCCATCAGAAAATTGTACCCGGTTGCATAGTACGTCGCGCGCACGTTATGACGGGCAAAGATAGCCATGCTGGTTTCTACGCCGGTACGCATGCGCATCCCCCGCATCACCGGGTCTTCATCGGCGCGCGGATCATCAACCGACCGCGAATGGACCAGCCCACCCATTGCCGTCTCCCAATCGAAGGTGAAGGCCACGGCAGCCTGATACCCTTCCGGCCAGAGCGCAATCTGGAGCAGTGATGTCGGTTCGGACGATTCGGCGATTGGCAATGATGCCCCACCACGTTGTAGACGTGGCATATCGAGGTAGATGCGATCGTCGGACGACGGCTCGATCCGCACTCGCAGGACACGGGCCGGTTCCGGCGCCCGGACAGCCCCCCCGATCGTCGACCAACTCGCCGGTGGTCGGTCGGGTGTCCACAGAACAACGGGTTGCCACGCAGTCACTGCCTGCCGGAACAGCTCCCCGCGCTGGTCATACCACTCAAATACGAGCCGCGCACGTGTAGCCGAACGCAACATCGAATCGGTGAGCGCAGCGACGGTGAAACAGTAGGTTACACCCGGTTCTACCGTTATCGGCGGTGTTTGCGCGTAGTTGGCAATACCGATCAATTGCAGACCACGCCCATCGCCATCAAGATCAAAGCCCTGTCCATCAACCGCCGGGCCATGCACTTCAACCCCGCCGGCGCCACGACTCCAGCCGGCAGGGAGGCCACTTACCTCGCCGGGAACGGCAAACTGCGCATTTGGTAACAGATTGGGATCGAACAATGGTAGTGCAGTACAACGGTCGAGCCGCTGACTGATGAAGAGGAAGACACCAACTGCACCAATAATGAACGAGAAGATGATGGCGCCGAATGCAAACGGGCGTGAAATCATGCGATCAACTGTCGTATGGTATTGTTGCCGGTAGTCATCTACCGCGCGGCTGCATTGTACCACAATATCTTCACCAATTGTTGCCGGGTTTCACCGTGACACATTGGCATATCTTTGCTAAAGTGGCAAGAGTACATACGATGCAGCCCACATCGCATTCCTATGGACATTAAGGAGTGAACATATGCAAACAACGGCAACGGCGGCAATCGATGAGCGGTTCGTCACGGTTGATGGTTTTCGCTTACGAGTCTTGACCGCCGGCCAGGGACCGGTGGTTTTGTTATTGCACGGCTTTGTTGTCAGCGCCGACGATTGGATTCCAACGATACAGACATTGGCAACTGCCGGATATTGCGCTATCGCACCCGATGCGCTCGGCTTCGGTGCATCGGATAAACCAGGGGGAGCAGTCTATACGCTACGTCGCTACGCCGACCTGAATGCTGGCGTGCTGACAGCCTTTGGCGTTGAACACACAGCCGTGATTGGACACTCAATGGGTGGCAAACACGCACTGGCGACAACGATCCTCCACCCACACCGGGTCGAGCGACTGGTGATTGTCGATAGTGAAGGCTTTATGCGATTACCACTCTTTATGCGTAAAGGCGGTTCGTTGCCGTTCCTTGGTGAAGCGATAGCAGCGCTTTCTTCCGTCCCATTCGTGGTTAACATGCAGTTGCGTGCTGCTTTTGCCCAACCCGACCGCTATATTACTCCTGAGTTGGTGGCGCGTGGGCACAAAACGTTGAGTGACCCGGCCATTCGCAATACGATGGTCTCGTTGAGTCGCTTCTACGATGCGAACGATCTGCATGGAAGTGGGTTATGGCCGCGTCTTGCCGAGATTCGTCAACCGACGCTCATCATTTGGGGCAAGGAAGATCGCCTCTTCCCGGTTAAGTGTGCGTATGAAGCAAAGCGTGTCTTGCCGCATGCACGGCTCGAGATAATTCCCAACTGTGGTCATTTCCCAATGATTGAAGCTATCGATCATTTCCATCAGTTGGTGCTAGCGTTTCTCCAGGAGAAGTGAGTTCGTCGGCAACAAGGCGATTATGCCGCTGAACGATGATGTCGGTGCAATTCAAACATCGCCAACCGGCGTGTCGCCACCAAAGCGAGTGCCAAGGTGCTCAGGCAGATAATTGTGACTCCCGGCCAACCGGCGATCTGCCAGCCAAGACCGGGAATTACGCCACCGAGGGTTCCACCAAGATAATAGGCAACCAAGTACAGCGCACTCGCCGCGCCTTTCGCGTGTTGGGCTAATTGATTCACCAGGGCCGGAGCCACACCTTGGGCAATAAACATCCCGCTACACAACGTCCATAAGCCAATCGCAATTAACGGCAGGTGAGGGAAAAGGGTTAATCCAATGCCACCCATAGCGATGAGCAACCCGATGGTGATTAGACGCGAGCGGGCATAACGCGCCGAGAGTCCCCCCGCCCATGGTGAGACGATCACTCCGGCCAAATAACTTACGTAGGCCAGCGCAACAATAGCCGGTGGGAGGGTAAAGGGTGGTGCGCTGAGGTAGTACGGCAGATAGGTGAAGATGCCGAGAAAGCCAAAAAATAGTGATCCGGCGATCAGATACGCACTGCGCAGATGACGATCGGCGAGATGCGTCACCACTGCCCGATAGGCTTGCCCGCAACCACCACCGGCCACAGGGCGATCACGCGGTAAACTTAGCCAGAGACTGAACCCACCCGCCAACGTTAGCCCGGCAAAGACGATAAAACTGGCCCGCCACCCCCAACTATCGCTGATCAGACCGCCCACAACCCGACCACTCAATCCGCCGGCCACATTCGCCGCAATCCAACTCCCAACCGCACGACCTAACTCAGCGGCAGGTAAGCGATCACCAAGGTAGGCCACTGCTACTGCCGTCAAACCAGGAATGCATACACCTTGGAGGGCACGCCCCACCAGCAACATCCCAAACGATGGTGCTAATGCACAGAGCAATGTCGGGAGGCTAAGCACGAGCACACTCCCAACCATCACCGGCCAGCGTCCCCAGCGATCACTCAGCGGACCGACGGCCAACGACCCAAGTGCAATCATCACCACCACCACCGATACACTGAGGCCGGCGGTGGCCGGTGCAATACCGTATTCAGCCGACAATTGGGGCAAGATAGGCTGCGTCAGGTACATGTCGGAGAAGACGATCACACCGGCGATGTACAACGGGATTAGCCAACGGCGAGTAGCCGCAGCGGTTGCGATGGTCATCGCCTGCTACTCCACATCGTCGCCCGTCCACAAAAACCGGTCGAGATCAACAAGATACGATTCATCGACATCAACACCCTCGGCAAGCAGACGCGCCCGCTGCTCATCAGCAGCGTACACATTGCTAATCCGTCCGCTGCGATTAATCACACGCCACCACGGCACGACACTCTGTCGAAGCAGGGCATGCAGGGCATAGCCAACCAGACGCGCCTGACCGGGCAAACCGGCCAGTGCGGCAACCCGGCCATAAGTGCAAACGCGCCCCGGTGGAATGCGCTGTACCACAGCATAAATCGCAGCGTAAGATGATTCCGGATCGGTCATGATCGAAGATGATGGTGGGTACCAAAGGCTACCCACCACGACACTTACGCTAAACGGCCACCGTCAACCGGCAGCGTCGCGCCGGTAATAAATGACGCCTGCTCAGAGCAGAGCCAGACTACCGCGTTCGCGACCTCTTCCGGTGAACCAAGCCGGCCAATCGGCTCACCTTCGGCGAATTGGGCCAACACTTCAGGATCACCTTGGGTAAAGCGGTCGATCATCGCGGTATGGATGGTACCAGGACAAATCGCGTTGACCCGAATGCCACTGCGGGCATACTCAAGCGCCGCAGCTTTGGTAATCCCGACGATCCCGTGTTTACTGGCAACGTAAGCGGATACACCGCGTGAACCGGACAAGCCGGCAACCGATGATGTATTCACGATTGCTCCACCACCCTGTTGCAGCATCTGTCGGATCTCGTATTTCATACAGAGCCAGACACCCTTGAGGTTAATATCGATCACACGATCCCACACCTCTTCGGGATAATCGACCAACATAGCCTGTACACCTTCGATACCGGCATTATTGTGAGCGAAATCGATCCGCCCAAAGGTATCAACCGCTTGCGCAATCAACTGCTCAACCTCATTACTCTGTGAGACATCGCAGCGTACAAAGATGGCATCGGTATTTGCAGCGCGGCATAGCGCAACCGTCTCTTCACCGCCGGCGACATTCACATCGGCCACAACCACCTTTGCCCCCTCGCGCGCAAAGGCCAACGCCGAAGCGCGCCCAATCCCACTTGCCGCGCCTGTCACCAACGCGACTTTCCCAATGAAGGGTAACTCCATCGTATCCTCCTCTAGCCAATCTCTGCGAGATGTATCATACCATAAGCTACGACCGCGCGGTTATGCGGTGCGACCAGATCAAACCCATTGCGAACTCTCAACCTCACTCGCAGCCAAGTACGTTTGACAACCGACCATTGTTTAGGTACATTACCCCTATGTACCGCGACGATTACATCTTGCGCATGATCGCCCAATTCGGCGCGATTATCCGCCACATTCTCGGCCTCTACCGCGACGGCAAATCGCCGCTCGTGCGGATTGCGATTGACAACGCCTACCGTGATCGATTAGGTATTGGGAGCGATCACGTAGCCTCGTTAAGCGATCGGCAATTGCTGGCATTACTGCGGTTTCACAACCAGAATGAGGATTGGTGGAGCGAGGGTGCATACCTCGCTGCGCTGCTCACCATCGAAGCACGCCTGCTCAGCGATGATGGGGAGGAAGACGCCGCCGCCACGCGCGCCTTGCTGGCGTTGCAAGTGGTGATTGAATGCGCGCTGGCAGCGCCGGAGCCATTGCCGGAATACGCTCCAACCTATACCGACCTATTGGGATTGCTGCGCGATTACGTCGTGCCCGCTCCCACGCTAGCTGCACTCCTCACTTTGTGCGAGCGGCAAGGTGATCTCGCGCGCAGTGAAGACCTTGTGCATGAATTGTTGACGCGTGAGCCGCTGCACTGGCTGGCAACGGCACAATCATTCTATCAACGGCTGCTGGCCCGCAGCGATGCCGAGCTCGCCGCCGCCGGCCTATCGCGGGCCGAGGCGTTGGCCGGGTACGCTGAGCTTGATCGCATTGCGCTAGCCGGCCCACCCGCCGATGGCGTAACCTGCCCAAAAGAATTAGAACACGGATAAACACGAGTTTGACAGATGACTACGGATCGCGAAAACCGTGCAGATCCGTTACATCCGTGTGAATCCGTGTCCTAATCCTCACCACTCCCTGCACTCACCGGCACACTGGACAAGAAATTGGCCAGCATCTGTTTACCACCCTCGGTCATAATCGATTCAGGATGGAACTGCACACCCTCAACCGGAAACGAACGATGGCGCATACCCATAATCAGCCCATCCTCCGTCCAGGCCGTAATTTCCAGTTCAGCGGGAAGATCCTCACGACGGACAATCAGTGAGTGATAGCGGGTCGCCATAAACGGCGACGGCAAGCCGGCAAAGACACCTTGCCCGTTATGATAAATGGGCGACAGCTTCCCGTGCATCACGAATGGCGCGCGCACGACTACACCACCATACGCAGCACCAATCGCTTGATGGCCCAGACAAACACCTAAGATCGGAATGGAGCTACCCAATTCGCGGATCACATCAACGCTGATCCCTGCCTCAGCAGGCGTACATGGTCCGGGACTAATCACGATCCGGTCAGGCTGACGCGCCGCCACCTCGGCAACTGTGATTTGATCATTCCGAACGACATCAACCGTCGCACCCAATTCACACAGATACTGATAGAGGTTATAGGTAAACGAATCGTAGTTATCGATTAACAAAACGTTCATAGGAATGCTCCTTTGCCGATGCCCCAGCTCGATCGCGTTCATCCTGCGTCAAAATAAGCCCTTTTTCACGAGCCCGGATCAACGCCTCGACGCATGCAGGATCAAACTCACTCCCGGCCCCACGGCGCAACAGCGCTAAAACCTCATCAACCGCCATCGGTGGACGGTACGGGCGATGGCTGGTCAGCGCATCAAACACATCGGCGACGGCCACGATTCGGCCAAACAACCCGATCGCTTCACCGCTCAACCCCTGTGGATACCCGCGCCCATCGAGACGCTCGTGGTGATGAGCGAGTGCCGACCAAGAATTGCGCAGTAGTTCCAGTTCGAGTAGGCCATTATCACGCAAGAACTCCATTCCATACAGCGGATGCCGGCGCATCTCGGCAAATTCTGCTTCTTCGAGACGACCCGGTTTTTTGAGAATATGATCGGGCACCCGAATCTTACCGACATCGTGGAGTTTACTCGCCACACGCAATTGATAAATCTGATCGTGTGGCAGACCCAACTCTTGAGCAATCGCCACCGAAAAATCGCTCACCCGCTGGCTATGGCCACGGGTATACGGATCTTTCAGATCGATAGCACCGGTAATCGCATCAATAATCCGGGTAAACAGGTTATCGGTTTCACGGTAGAGTTCGGCCAGTCGGATCACCGTTGCTGCTTGCGACGCCAACATCTGAAACAGTGTAATATCTTCAGCAACGAAGGGCCGGTTATCACGTGGATTGAGGGCTTGAGCGCCACCGATAATCATTCCCTCTATTTCACCACGCTCGCCACCGAGCACAATCCGGGGTGAACGGAGGGGAACACAGAGAATTGCACGAGTTTGAAACCCACTACGCTGATCCAGCCCTTGATAAAACCGGTGATCGTGACGTACATCGTTCACCACAACCGTCACGCCGGTTTCGATGACGTGGCCAATAATCCCTTGCCCCTGCGGAACCCGTAACGATTCCACCCGCTCACTATGTCTACCGCCGGCAACATGTAAGACCAGATCGTTGCGTTCACGGTCGATCAGCCAGATCGATGCCGCTTCAACGTCAAGTAAATCGCACGCATAGTTCATAATCCGGCGCAACAGCTCATCGCGATCGAGGGTAGCCGTCAACTGCGATACAATCTCGACTAACGCTTGCTGTCGGCGCTCACGTCGCCACGAATCTTCCAACAGACGCGCTTTTTCGACCTCGGTCACTAACCGTGAAGTCAATAGCTCAATCAAGGCCATCTCTTCGTCGTCATCCACTGCCTCAGGCGGTAAATTAAAGACCTGTACCACCCCAACCGGTTCGCCGCGCAGCAGCAGGGGAACACAGAACATGGTACGCAACGTCAACGCACCCATTTCGCCAAACGACCGATTCCAACGCGGATCGTTCGCAACATCATGTACGAAGAGCGGCTGACGTTGCTGCAACGTATAACCGACGATACCGGTATCTACCGGTAGCCGACGACCGATCAAGGCCTGACCGGCCGGACTACCTTTGACCACTTTAAAAATGAGTTCGTGGGTTGTCGCATCGTAGAGGTATAACGTTCCGGCTTCCGATGCGGTAATCTCGATAATCAAGTCGAGCAAACGGTCGAGCAGTTCGTCAAGTTCTGTACTTATAGCAATCTGATTTGCCCGCTGCACAATTGCCAAATACCGATGGAACCGCGAGTCTTGGCCGGTCATGGTATACCTCCTACTCACGTTGCGACAGCGCCTGCACATAGCGAACAATCTCGTCTGGTTCGCCGGCTACTGCCACCGGTATCCCGGCTTCAGCCCCAATCCGAGTCGGTGAATAATCATCAATAGTACGCTCACCGGTATAGTCGAACATAACGCGGGGCAGTAACGCCCGTTCACAGCCAGCCGCGCGTAACGCCGGAATGACATCTTGCGCTGTTAATAAACCGCTGACCGTGACCGTTTCACCAAAAAACTGATTAACCACAGCCACAACCGATACCGACAGATTCTCGATCCGATTGAGGCGTGCTGCCACTTGATGCATGATCGGTGCGACGAGCGTACCACACACAATCGCCAGTGTAGTTGGCCGCGAAAGCCGGGATGGTAGGCGGCGACGGACGCGCGCCCAATTATCAAGAAAATCACGCACCATACCCACGCCATTGCTGTACTGCGGCATATCGTCGTAGCGTTCTGCCGGTGGGATGGGACGACCGGCCAGCAGATAGAACTCGTCGGAAGCGTAGACGAGATGCAAGCCGAATTGTGCGTAACAGCGGGCTTGGAACAGTTCGATCAGATCGATCACAGCGGCTGCTTCGGCCGATGTATAACAACGTAGCGGCACATCGCTCACCGTGCCAAGACGTGAACAAAAGCCCAACGCTGGATCGTGCAGTGACCGATTATCGTTCGACAACGGGATCGTGGTCGGGTCTTCCCACAACGGTTGTCGTTCCCAGTTTGTATCGATCCACTCTGGCGTTTCATGCACCTGTATTGCGGCCCGGATCGTCTTTGGAGCTTTACCCTCAAACCGAAACTTGGTCAAGCCAACCGGCACGACCGAAATCGACTCAACAGTCGGATGTAGTGCGATCAAATCTTCGATACTCTGACGCAGCACTTCGCCATCATTCACCTGTGGGCAAGCGACAATTTGGGTATGAACGCGGATTCCGGCGCGACCCAGCCGCTTAATCTGTTCTCGCACATCGGGAACATCACGCTTCCCAAGCATAATTGCCCGCCAGAAGGGATCGGAGGCATGGACACTGATGTACAACGGCGACAAGCGCTGCTGCTCGATCCTCACCCAATCGGCTTCAGTCAGATTGGTAAAAGTGACGAAATTGGCGTAGAGAAACGACAGCCGGTAATCGTCATCTTTCAGGTAGAGGGTCTTGCGAAAGCCCTTCGGCATCTGGGTCAGGAAACAGAACGGGCATTTATTATTGCACGTTCGCAGTCGTTCGAACAGCGGCTCGGTAAACTCAATGCCGAGGTCTTCATCAGGGTCTTTGTCGATGGTCACCGTGCGTTCGCGACCATCAGCCGTCCGCACGAGGAGCGTTACCCGCGTTTCAGCCATCGCAAACCGATAATCGATCACATCACGCAACTGCTGACCATCGATCGCAACCAACGTATCACCGGGCCGCAAGCCGATCTGCGCAGCGATACTCTGGTCGGCGACATGCGCGATCACACCGCCTTCACCGGTAATCCGCTTAACGTCAGGCTGATATTCCACACACGCTCCTGCGAATAGATAAGGCGTAGGCCCCATACAATTGACCTACGCACACTCCTTACAACAACTTCATTGTACCATAATCCCTAGTTGTCCGAATACGAGGGCGCCATAACGGTATCGGCAACCGGTAAGCGAACACTAAATGTCGAGCCACGTTGCGGTTCACTCTCCACAACGATCTCCCCACCCATTGCTTGACACAAGCGTTGACTAATCGCCAACCCCAACCCCGCACCACCGTAGCGCCGGGTTATACCACTATCAACCTGGGTAAACGGTTGAAACAACAACGCCAGTTTTTCGGGAGGAATTCCGATCCCGGTATCACTGACATCGATCTGGACGATACCGGGTTGCGGACTGTAGCAGCGGATGTAAATCTGGCCTTGTTCGGTAAACTTACATGCATTCCCGACCAGGTTGAGCAACACTTGTCGTAAGCGGGTTGCATCGGCCTTAACCGGCGGAAGATCTGGCGCTATCGTTACCATCAGCATATTTTGATTCCGTTGGGCTAACCCCTGAGAGGTATTCACAACTTCATTGACAATCTCCGACAATTGGAGCGGTTCAGGATCAACGTGTAACGAATTGGCCTCAAGTCGGGCCAACTCGAGAACATCGTTGATCAGGTTAAGCAGGTGACGTCCGGCCAGCACTACCCGATCAAGATCGGCAATCAAGTCGTTTTGCCCACGAATCTGCAAATCATCACGAATAACCTCGCTATAACCCAAGATGGCCGTGAGCGGTGTCCGTAACTCGTGGCTCATCGTCGCTAAAAACGTACTCTTCGCTTGGTTTGCCGCTTCAGCCGCCTCTTTTGCCTCTTGCAACGCCAGTGCAGCTTGTTTCAAGAGGGTAATGTCGCGCAATACAAAGATCCGACCCATTGACACACCGCGTCGATCACGCAGAGTTGTACAACGCAAATCGTAGGTCAGCATCCCCTCAGGGGTAGGTTGGTTCAGTTCAAATTGACCCTCGTAGCGATCACGTACCTGTTCGTACAGCCATGTCGGAGCGACAACGACAAGAGGTTGACCGATCACCACAGACTGATCGGCGAAAAAGACCTGTGCCGCCGGATTGAAATCAAGCACCCGATTGTGCCGATCGACCACGATAATCGCATCGGAAATCTGATCAACAATCGCCTCGCGTGCTGCGGGAAGCAGATCAAGCGCACGGAAACGCCACATTGCGACATTAAATGCCAGACCACTAAGTGCAAAAGCGACCGGGGTTGTGTCAATATAGGGAATCGGACTACGACCGGTCACAAACAAGATACTGGTGACCCATGGCAAGAGCGCACCAACGAGCAGACTTAATGCTTGGGCGCGATACAACGCACGACTACGACGCGCTTGATTAAGCATCAGCACAGTACCAACGAGTATCATCCCATACCCGTTCACCACACCAACGTACCACAACGGTCCATTGGGACCGGTCAGTACCCACAAACCTTGAGCGGTATATACAAGTTCAACCGCAGGCCACATCAACCGGTGCCAATGGTTTGTCCATGCGCCTAGTAAGACCCCACCTTGCACAATGAAAAGAGCGACCAAGACCCATCGACGCACTCGTGATTCGCGGTTGGTATAGAACAGTGCAAACAGTAACCATAACACCGGTACGCTCACGACACTAACGTACTGGATACTGGTTAACAGCACCTTACCACTGACCGTAGCATGAGCCAATTCAAGCGCATTGCACAATGACCACCAGAGCGTAGCCAGCATCAGACCAATAAAAATACGAGTAACCGGCAACTGCCGGTAAGACCACGCTTGCCAAATCACCACAATCGTCAAACCTGCGGCGGTCAGCGGTAAAAGGATGTAGGGGGTGAAATACCACATAGCCGGTGTGATGAGCTATCTTACGCCATAAAAAACGGCAACAGTCATTGACTTAGCATAACATGACTTGATGACCACGATGAAACCGAGTATAATAGCCACCACTGATAAGTGGTAATGATAAGAACCAGATCAATGAACGATCGTCTCCAAGAGCAACTTATGGCGCTCGGCCTCAACCGTTACGAAGCGGCCACCTATTTGGCATTGCTCGAACATCGAGGTTTCACCCCAGCCCAAGCAGCGGTACGGGCGAGCGTTCCACGCCAGCGCATCTACGACATCCTGGCTACACTTTGCGCGCGCGGATTAGCCATCGAGCGGCACAGCGATGGTCAACGCCGCTACTTTGCTATCGATCCGGCCGTGGCTTTACCGGCACTCCTTTCCGAACGTCAACGCACCTTCGAACAAGAGCAGGCAGCTCTCGCCCAGAGTATGCAATCGTTACTCGCCACGCTATCACCCATCTTTGCTGCCGGCCACGATCAGATCGATCCGCTTGACTACGTAGATGTGTTACTTGACCGGAGATTGGTGGTGGAACGGGCCATCACCCTTGCCCAACAGACCGAACGAGAGATTTGTGTCTGCTTCAAACTGCCATTGCTTGGCGATCGAGCAGCGAACTTTGCCGAGGTCGCCGAACCACTGCGACGCGGTGTGCGCTATCGCACTATCTACGAACGCTCAGCGCTGACCGATCCTGAATTACGGGCATGGATCACGCAATTTGTCACGTGGGGTCAGCAGGCGCGCATTGTCACCAACCTACCGCTTAAAGTCAATCTATACGACCGGCGCGTGGCCCTCCTCTCGCTGCAAGATCCGATTACCGGTGCGCTCAGTTTAACGGCCCTTTGTGTCACTCATCCCAACTTCGGCGCCTTCTTGCAAGGGGCATTTGAGCAATTATGGGCTGATGCCGAGACGTTGGTGCTCGACTAAGCTCACAACAGCCCGACGCGATGCGTCCGTGTCTGGCGAAGCGTTTACGTAGCCCAACTACCGGGTGGACGCATCACCCGGCTCGTGGAGGTGAGTTATGAGTTTGGACGACCCCCTTGATCTGCTTGGCATTGATTATGTAGAATTTTATGTCAGCAATGCTCGACAAGCAGC
The DNA here is from genome assembly GCF_049970315.1 of Chloroflexus sp. Classification (GTDB taxonomy): domain Bacteria; phylum Chloroflexota; class Chloroflexia; order Chloroflexales; family Chloroflexaceae; genus Chloroflexus. Next base: position 78,986 of record NZ_JBMFNE010000007.1, on the reverse strand, counting down.
CCATTTTTACCGCACGACGCTTGGGCTACGTCCGGTAGCGTATGCCGGGTTAGAAACGGGTGTGCGGGATCGAGCCAGTTATGTGCTCGAACGGCGCAAGGTACGGTTCGTATTAACGGCACCGTTGCTCCCCGACCACCCGATTGCTCGTCATATCGCCCACCACGGTGACGGGGTCAAAGACATTGCGTTGCGGGTACGCGACGCCGCAGCCGCTTACGAGACCGCCGTGGCTCGTGGCGGTATTCCGGTGCAACCACCAACCGATTACGTTGATGAGCATGGCCGAGTAGTGAAGGCCACCATTGCCACGTATGGTGATACAGTACACTCCTTCATCGAACGGGAAGAGTACCGAGGTGTGTTTATGCCCGGCTTCCAGCCGATAAACGAGCACGTTCCCGTTCCAGAAACCGGCATTGCAGCGATTGATCATATTGTCGGCAATGTTGAGCTGGGGGCAATGAATCGGTGGGTGAAGTACTACCGCGACGTACTCGGCTTCAGCCAGTTGGTTCACTTCGACGATCACGACATCAGCACCGAATATAGTGCCTTGATGTCAAAGGTGATGCAGAACGGCAGTGGTCGGATCAAGTTCCCGATCAATGAGCCGGCAGAAGGGCGGCGCAAGAGCCAAATCGAGGAGTTTTTGGAGTACTACGGTGGTCCGGGTGTACAGCACATTGCGCTCGCCACCGGTGACATCTGTGCGACGGTTGATGCCTTACGTGCTGCCGGGATTCCGTTTATCCACGTACCCGACACATACTACGATGATCTTGAGCAACGGGTCGGCAAGATCGACGAGAGTCGACAGGCACTGCAAGAGCGGGGCATTTTGGTGGATCGTGATGAAGAGGGATACCTGTTACAAATCTTTAGCCAGCCGTTGCAAGATCGGCCAACCCTCTTTATTGAGATCATCCAGCGTAAAGGGAGCCGCGGTTTCGGCAAAGGTAATTTCAAGGCATTATTTGAGGCGATTGAGCGTGAACAAGCCAAACGCGGAAACTTGTAAGAGCTACCCCAACCACCATCGGGACATCGTGGCACGATGTCCCGATGGTGCTCGGCTATGATCGGTTGATCCGCGTCCCACGCGGTACGTTAACGATGATCGCCTCGTCTTCCGCAGTCTGTTCGGTATGAGCCGGCTCGGTAGGATGACCGTGGTGATGGTCATCGTCGGCCGGCTTAAACTCGCCCAAGAGACTTGCTCGTCGGATGCGTCGCTCATACTCGCGTTCGATCAAGGCAGTGAACCGTTGCCACCACGATTGCCCACTCATGATCATTCACCTCCGTCACAGGTGGATTTTTTCTCTAGCCAAGATGACAGTATATCAGCAAAGATTCAGGCGATTGTTACTTTTTTGCTACATTCCGATGCTTAATCTCAGCTACAATACATATTAGCGGATCATTCTACATAATCTTTCGCAGTAGAGCACACTATGCTGGCTGTCATCCGATTCTTACGCAGCAATCCTTCGGTACGTCGTATCCTTGGTCTCACCTTTCTTATCATCGGTATCATTGGTTCATTGTTTCCGATTATTCCCGGTTGGCCTGGTTTGTTAATGGCTATCATCTTCTTGGGGCGGCGCGACCGGCTACTGCGCCGGTTGCACCTAATCGCTCGCCTTGTCTTGCGCTGGCTGCGCAAAGCGCCAGTGCCACATGTGCGCGGGGCGGGGCAATGGCTTTCCAACCAATACGTCGAGCTGCGCCGGACGGTGGTGCCGCACCTGATCGCGTTTGAACGCAACCTTGACGGGCCTAATCCCCTTTGAGACGCTTACCCAAAGCCCACCCCAGGATCAACCCGCCTATGAGGAGAAGGCCGGCAGCCACACCAACCCCGATCAGCACATGCAGCCAACCAAAGGAACCGCCGAGAATCAGCCATGCTAGTAATGCCGGCCCGCCGATCAGCGCCGCCAGTACTACTAGCAGTGGTACCCACCCGCGCACTACCAGCCAGATTCGCCGCTTCACAAGGTATTCCTTTATTGCAGCGCTTATCGCGTCTTAGCGTTTATCGCTCTTGCGTTTCCAACGCCAGCGCAGCCCGCGCTGCTGCGGGGGTATTAGTAATAATCCCGCTCGCCCCCAGCGTAGCCAACGATCGGATACGTACCGGATCGTCAACCGTCCACACATTGACCTGGTACCCGGCCCGCCGCACTTTGGGCAGCACCCAATCGAGACCGGGCAAGCCATGATAGGGGTGCCACGCGGTGGCTCCAATCCGACGCAGCGCACCAAAGGGCCAAAACTCACGCAGACGCACATCGGGCCGGTAGGTGCGAATACCCATCAGATAGCCACGAGGAATCGCCGGATCGACCGTGCGCAGTTCGTGCAAGGCCTGTGGGAAGAATGACGAAACGATCACCTGATCAGCCATTCTAAATTCACGCAACAACTGGACACAGCGCACGGCCATTCCGGGTTTTTTCAATTCGAGATTGAGCGGCATGCCTACACTCCGTGCCCAATCGAGTGTCTCGGCCAGTGTTGGCACCTGTTCGCCACCAACATCGAGTCGGCGCATCTCAACCAGCGTCATACGGGCGACCACATCAGCACGTCCATTCCAGCGTGCCGTATCGTCATCGTGAAAGACCACAATCTCACCATCAACGGTTGGTTGCAGATCAAGTTCGATCATGTCAGCCCGTTGGTGACGCGCCAACTCAAAGGCTACGAGCGTATTTTCGGGTGCATCGGCTGATGCACCACGATGAGCAATGATCAGAGGCGCCATCTTCTCCTCACGCTAAAACACTAGTAGCGGAGCACCGTTCGCTCCGCTACTAGTATCACCGCGCCATACGACTGCGTCAACTCGAAAACATGTATCGTCCTCTGCTACGAGCTAAGATCAGGCTGCGGTACAGCCATATCGGCATACCGAGCCTCTTCAGTCAACATCGGATGCAAGATACGCTGCATTGCCATCACATGCGCGCAGGTAGACCACATCTTGAAGAAGGAGCAATCACATGACCAATGCCCATCATGAAGCGAAATGACGTGATCACTATTACCGCCATGAAATGTTGCCCGTAGATCACTGAACTTAATCCGCTCTGGTTCGGCGGCATAGCGCCGGGCTTTCTCGATCTTACCGATCATATCCGAGTGCATAGGGAGACCTCCTTCGTCTCTGCCCGGAAAACATCAAGGGCGGCTACAGACATCGGTCTGTACCGCCCTATCCAACCCTCAACCACATTGTGACACATGTTTTCATCGCCGGGCCTCCTTAACGGGAGTTGCACCGCTCTTAACACGGTCTTATTATACGGCCCGCCATCATCTCCCGTCAAGCATGAAATACGCAATCCATCTTCCCGTTTATACGCATCCTGACGCGATATAACGACTCTCTACGGTGATCGATAATTGTTAGCATTCGCTAACCGGCATTGCGCATACGCTCGGCGAGGTCGAGAATGCGTTGGCCGTACTCGGTACCGGGATACGCCCAGCGCCCATTGAGATCGGTAATGGTTAACGCCACACCACGCAAATGGTCAGGCAAGGGCCGACGAAAAAGTGCATAGGTAATCAGTTGTTGCTGGTACGGTGTACCGGCACCAACCGGCAAGGCATAGGCAAGCAACCGACCAAGATGAGCAGGGATGGACTCATCGAGCCACGATGCAAAACTCAACCCGGCCCGCCATCGCTGAATACGTTCGTCCCATGCCCAATCGGGGCCGGGGGACTGATCGGGCGGCGCTTCTACCATTGCACCGGTAACACCGATCCCCGCCGGATTCCGACGTGGACGCTGGCACCACCATGAGGTCAGGTTGCCGGTCTCGTGAGCACACTGAGCAATAGCAAGGAACCAATCAAGTTCGGCGGCGGCACCGATCTCAGCGTAGCCATTGACGATCACACTGACATCGTAGGGGGTGTAGGCTGTGCTACGTGGCGACAACCACGCAATGGCCACTTCGACGGTACCGGTTGGTGGGCCGAGCAAGGCACCAAGTGGCAACGAGCGTGCAACAAACGGCAGATAGAGATTCTGAGTAGAAGGTTCTTGTGCTCGTACTAACGAGCTACTCAGTGCAGTTAAGCCAAGAAGCAGCACCGATCGACGAGTGAAGCGAGTTGTCATGGTGTTTCGTCCAGAAGAGCGCGAATGTCTTGCACATACACGCTGGCTGCGGTTCCATATTGATAAACGACCCGCAACTGCCCTTTCTGATCGATCAGATAACTCGCTGTGCTATGGTCAACGCCACTATTGCCGTGATGACCACCACCGTGACGATATGTCAGTCCGTATTCCTTACTAATTCGGCGCAGGGTAGCATCGTCGCCTTGCAGGCCGATGAAGCCTTCGCCGAAACCGCGCAGGTAGGCAGCCAGTACATCAGGCGTATCGTTTGCGGGATCGACGCTGATTAAAACGAAATGCACACGCATACCATCAGGGCCGAGTTCGTCACGGATACGGCGGAATTCGCCCAGTGTGATCGGGCAGTAGTCAGGACAGCGGGTGTAGCCAAAGTAGAGGAGCACCGGCTGCCCACGCAGATCACTTAGGCTCAGCTCGCCACCGGTGCTGGCCGGCAAGGTAAAGTCACTCAGCACTATGGGTGGATCGATTTTGGTTGGAGTTGTTGTTGATGATTGGCCGGTAACGGCACAGGCGCCGAGCAGCACAAGTAGGAGTAGTATGAAACGGTGCATGGCTTTGTCAAACCTTCTAGTCGGCCAGGCGCGGCCCACCGCGTCCCCTACCAAGACTACCAAGACGAACCGCATATCGGCCGGGCGCGGCCCGCCGTGCCACAACGGGCGGAAACAGTAACCTTGTCCTGTTCCACCCTTCGCGCCTTTGCGTTAACTGTCTGTGAGAGCAGAGACCTGCTACCGCAGAACCAACGGCGTATACGTGACAAATAACTGCTCCACTACATGGAGTGTTACCGGGATTGTCACCTGCATCTCATTTGGGGTGACAAACGTGATTGCACCGTTGTAGGTGCTGGCGGTAAGGCCATTATGATTGATACTCAATCTCATTATACCATCGTCGGCAACACCGCCCAGCCACGGCTCAGTCTGCAAGACCTGCCAATTAGCACGAACACAAGGCGAAGTGACTATCAACGGCATCGGTGGCATAGCAGCCACTTGTGCCAATGCAACGATACTGGCAGGCTGTACCGGTATGTTCATCACTTCCCGAAATGGCGTAAAGATAGTTCCATCAGTATAGCGTACCCACACGCCCTGTCCGCGATAGTTACCACCGGGAACCGCCAACGTTACCGGATTGACAATCGGCTGTGGTGCGGTAAAGATGGTCACGGCATCAATAAAGACATCGGTAGAGCCACTACGCCAAAACTGAAAGATCAAGAAAGGCTCATTGCCGTGATAGGTAAACGGCAGTGCAAACTCCTGATATTGGTTTGCGGCGGCAAAATCAACCCCACGTAGCTGCAAGGGACCATACACCACACCACCGCCGTTAATGCTAAAGCGGGCTACTTCATTCGGTGAGCTATTACTGGCAACTTTCAGACGCACATACGCGACGAGTGGAATATCTTTAAATACGACCGGATCATAATCGTATACCCAAGCCGAAGATTCCAAACTTGCCGACTGCAAACGAAACGCACCGCCATCCCAAGCTGCAGGATCAGTGACTCGTTCCCCTGCACCCCATAACAACTGAAACGTCGAATAGTTCTCGTCTACCAACCAACCGAAGCTAAACTGCATTTGCGGTAACGTAGGATGGTAGAGCCCGGTCAGAGTGACTGTCTCTTGGCGATCACTCATTGTCGCTGCAAGTTCATTCACCGGCACATTCGCACCAAGATAGATCGTATCGCTCACAACAGCAGTTGCACCGTAGGCATCACGAGTTTTTACGTAGACGGTACGCCAGCCCTCGCCATCGGCCAAACGGAAGCGAGTTTCGTTGGTGAACGGTTGCCAGTTGGCGTTCACAAAACAGGGGTTATCGGCGATCATCATTGCAGTGGCGGGACGACGACCGATAAAACCACCAGTTTCAGCCACTTGGTATATGTAAAGCGACACATCAGGGTTGAGAGTTGCGACTGCTTCGTACTCGACGATCACCGGCGCATATGCAGCATCGTTGCCAAACATCTGGGCAATGTAGCCGCGCCCGTCGCTGGTGCGGCGGTAATAGCCCAAACCAATCTCGCGATGGCCGGGACTGAGTAGATTAGCCCGATGACCAGGGCTGTTAAGCCAGCCATTAATCGCGGCTTGCGGCTGCATATAGCCACAATACGCATTTTCGGCTCCACTTGAGCCACGATATCCAAAACGCAATGCTCGTGCATCAGGCCACTCACCATTGGTATCTTGATGACCACAGTAGGGTGTTGGCCGGTTCTCAACTGAATCCCACGCAAACCAACGGGCAGCATGGGTTAACTGGCGATTCCAACGCAACGGTGGTTGACCGGCTTGTCTCAGTCGGGCTACGTTCCCGTAGTAGACGGCGTGTGCTTCATCGAGGAGCAGACTTGGAGTTTGGGTGGTAGGATCGAACGCCAGAACCGGCGCGATAGTGAGGCAGCCCAGCACAAACAGGCTGATCCAGTGAGTGAAGAATCGCTTGCGCATGCGCTCTCCTTGGGGGGATGGGTTGGTAAACCTCGTAAGCTCTATTGTACATGCCGTTTTAGTAGCAATCAAACCCAGCGGACAGTCATCTGAGGTTACACTCGCTGGTAGGGTAGTGCTGCACGTCTTTGCTATGATTCATACACGAGGCAAGGAGCGGCCCGCTATGTCAGGCTGAAAGCGCTGGAGACTGCGCACCGGCGGCCCACGCCCTCTAACCGGGCTGAGGGGAGACCGTATATCCCCAACCGGAGAGGGGCTAAGGGGGCTTTATCCCCCAGCGGGTGCGAGGCTAGGGATGAGAGCACCCAAAACCCCTTTGCGCCCTTTGCGCCTGGATAAAATGACCACGCGGGATACTGCGGTAGTTGAAGATGAGAGCATCCAAAACCCCTTTGCGTTCTTTGCGCCTTTGCGTTAAAACCTCTGCGCCCTTTGCGGAGCCGAACAGCCGTCCGGCTCGACGGCGCCTTGACGTTAGCCCTCACCCCAGTTGCTCGCGCGGAATGACGCTGGTCAGGGTTCAGATTTCTTACCTTGACACTAACGCGCTATTGATGCTATTATCACCAGTGACAAACGATCTTCGGGGCAGGGTGAAATTCCCGATCGGTGGTATAGCCCACGAGCGTGTTGAGAGGCACGCAGGATCCGGTGAAACTCCGGGGCCGACGGTTATAGTCCGGATGTAAAGAAGATCCAGATATGGGCAATCGCAGGCGACGTGCGAAGTGCGCGCCTTTGCTCTGTTGCTGTTACAGGTGGGTTCATCACCTGCGCTGTTGCCGTATCTGTCCCCCGAAGAGCGTTCGCTCGGCGGGGGTTTTTGATTCCCCGCCAGAAAGGAGATGGTGACGATGCAGCAAACTTTGCCAATGCCCACTCCCGCGCCGCGAGCCAAACCGTGGCGGCGCTTTGAATGGCCGGCGCTCGGCTTGCCGGTGACGTTGCTGGCATTGCTGGCACTCTGGCAGACGGTGGTGAACGTCAGCGGCTATCCAGCTTTCATTCTGCCCTCGCCGGCGCTGGTTGCCAGCCGGTTTGGGCAGGCGTTGAGCAGCGGGCTGCTCTGGCAGCACACGGCAGCCACTCTGAGTGCAGCCCTGGGCGGGTTCGCGTTGGCGTTACTGGTCGCGCTTGTGCTAGGGTATATCCTGGCTCAAATCCGCTGGCTCGAACAGGCGTTGGCGCCGGTGTTGGCGGCCAGTCAAGCGATCCCGGTCGTTGCCGTCGCACCACTGATCATTCTCTGGTTTGGCGCTGGCCTGACCTCGAAGATAATGGTCGCTGCTTTAATTACTTTCTTACCGATCTTGATCAACACCATTGTCGCTATTCGCAGCATCCCACGTGAGCTAATCGAGATGGCACATATTAGCGGAGCGAACCGTTGGCAACTGCTGCGCTACGTCGAAGCGCCGCTGGCGCTGCCGGTGCTGTTTGGCGGCGTGCGCACCGGCTTGGCACTGGCTACCACCGGTGCTGTGGTCGGTGAGTTTGTGGCCGGACGCACCGGTTTGGGGGCGTTGATTAACATTGCACGTGGTCTCTTCGATACACCGCTGATCTTCGTAGCACTGACGACACTCGCGCTCATTACGCTGACCCTCTACGTGCTAGCCGGCCTGCTCGAACGGCTACTAGTGTGGTGGGAGGATTAGATACAACTTTCCTAAGTTGCATTACTCTCGTATATCTGGCACCCGAACAGAAGATACTATCCTAACGAGGGAACGAATATGAAGCTGCGTTTCATGCTATTCATTACCCTGATCTTCATCATCACGGCGTGTAGCGCACCGACTCCGGCGCCGACGGCGGCCCCGACGAGTGCGCCGTCGGCCAACCCACAACCGGCGTTGCGCACAGTGACGCTGGCGATGTCGTACATTCCGAACATTCAGTTTGCGCCTTACTATGTCGCGGCGGCGAAGGGCTATTACGCCGCGGAAGGGATTGAGGTCAATTTCGACTACAACTTCGAGAATGACGTGCTCCAGCGAGCAGCGACGTGGCCGACCAGTGGTGTTGCTTTTGCTACGACCAGCGGTACTTCGGTATTGCTCGCTCGCCAGCAGGGGTTGCCGGTCAAGACAGTGATGACGCTCTACCAGCGCTTCCCAATCGCGTTTTTTGCTAAGGCAAACGTGCCGCTGGCGAGCGTCAACGACCTGCGTGGGCAAACCATCGGCATCCCCGGTCGCTTCGGCGAGAGTTTCTATGCGCTGTTGGCGGCGCTCTATGCCGGCGGTATGACCGAAGCTGATGTGACGGTGCAAGAGATCGGGTTTACGCAGGCGGCGGCGGTGATGGAGGACAAGGTGCCGGTGGCGATTGGCTACGCGATGAACGAGCCAGTGCAATTGCGCGAGCAAGGGGTGGAGGTGAATGTGTTGCTGGCCGCCGACGTCTTTAATCTCGCTGCTAATGGAATCGCCGTCAGCGAGGTGCTGATTGCGCAAGAGCCGGAACTGGTGCGGAAGTTTGTGCGGGCCAGTTTGCGCGGGTTGGCCGATACGCTGGCTAATCCGGCTGAGGCGTTCGATCTGAGCCTGCAATTCATCCCCGAAGCGCAGCTCGGCAATCTCGACTTGCAGCGGAAAGTGTTGGAAGAGAGCTTGCCCTTCTGGCAGAATGAGCTGACGGCGCAACACGGGTTGGGTTACACCGACGGCCAACTGTGGGTGCGCACCGAGCAGTTTATGCGCGAGGCAGGTTTGCTGGCTGGGTCAGTGGAGGTGGAGAAGGCCTATACTAATGAGTTCGTGCCGGGCAAATCGTGAAATGCAAAGCCGCGAAAGGGTTAAACGCTGAGGCGCGAAGAACACAGAGGACGCGAAAGGGTTAAACGCTGAGGTGCGAAGAACACAGAAAACGCGAAAGGGTTAAACGCTGAGGTGCGAAGAACACCGAAAACGCGAAAGGGTTAAACGCTGAGGCGCGAAGAACACAGAGGACGCGAAAGGGTTAAACGCTGAGGCGCGAAGAATACAGAGGACGCGAAAGGGTTAAACGCTGAGGCGCGAAGAACACCGAGGACGCGAAAGGGTTAAACGCTGAGGCGCGAAGAACACAGAGGACGCGAAAGGGTTAAACGCTGAGGCGCGAAGAACACAGAGGACGCGACAGGGTTAAACGCTGAGGCGCGAAGAACACCGAAAACGCGACAGGGTTAAACGCCGAGGCGCGAAGAACACAGAGGACGCGACAGGGTTAAACGCTGAGGCGCGAAGAACACCGAAAACGCGAAAGGGTTAAACGCCGAGGCGCGAAGAACACCGAAAACGCGACAGGGTTAAACGCCGAGGCGCGAAGAACACAGAGGACGGAGAGGGTTTTTGATAGGGAGACGGACGGATGTCCGTCTCTACACATATTGGGGCGTTATGGGGTTGGGGAGACGGACGGATGTTCGTCTCTACTAGCCATTGGGCACCATACTGCGTAAGAAATGAGCAATCGCTTCAGCCACCATTGCGCGCGCAGCGATAGCGTGCGCTTCTGGTTGATCGAGCACCTCACGCGAGAAAAAATAGGCCATCATCGGTCCGATTAAGAGACGAGCGGCAATCTGCGGGTCGGTACGGCGCAACCGTCCTAATTCCATCTGACGTGCAAGATAGGTAGCCAACGCATTCATTGCCCGCCCTGGTCCAATCTCATTGATAACCCGTGCTAATTGCGGGTGGCGTAACACCTCACCGATCACAATCTTGCCGATAGCTACTGTTAGCGGCTGATCAATCGCCTGCGCCAACCGTTCCCCCAGTCGCGGTAGCACTACATCGGGCGGTTCATCACCCAACTGCTCAACCGCATCAACAATCGGGACTAGCGGCATCCGCTCTCGAATCACCTGATAGAGTAGGTCGGTCTTATCTTTAAAGTAGTGATAGATCAGGCCAGGAGAAGCGATACCGGCGGCGCGAGCAATATCGCGGTTGGTGGCGCGATCGAAGCCAAGACGGGCAAAGGCATCGAGTGCGCCATCGATGATTTGTTGGCGGCGTTGTTCGGTTTCATCACGTGGCATATTGATTCCCCTCGTAGCCCCGCACGGCATCCCCGTAGCCCCGCACGGCCGTGCTGCCGTGCGGCTGTACAAATTATGGTCCATTGAAGGTTATCACCGCAGTCATGTTCCAGTGCAGGCGTGGATCGGTCTGTGTCAATTCTATTGTTGCTGCATATACTACCTCACCCAGCCGTTCGGCGCCGTAGGGTTCGATGGCGAGCACACGGCCCGGCAATGTGACGCCGGGCAAGGCATCGAATGTTATCTTTACCATTGTGCCCGGTGCTATGCGCATCGCATCGATTTCGTTGAGATCGATGGTTTCAATGCGCCATGCACTGAGATCGCCGAGCAGCAGTGCCAGCGCAGTAGGTGTCGCTAGTTCGCCAAGACGCAGTTCGAGACGAGCAACGGTGCCGGCAAATGGTGCGCGCAAGGTCAGTTTGTCGAGTTCGAGGCGAGCTTGGGCAAGTGCCGCTTCAGCAGCGGCTACTTCGGCTTGAGCTAAAGCTACCTCTTCTTCCCGTGGGGCAGCATTGACCTGCGTCGCTTGGGCTTGCGCCAAAGCAAGTTGTGCAGCGGCGACGGCCAGTTGTGCTTGGCGCGGATCGCCGCGCAAACGGGCTAGCGTCGCTTCAGCGGCGGCAATGCGGGTATCAATCGCAGTCAGTTTATCGGCGGCCGGTGGTGATAGTAACGCAGCCAACCGCGCTTCGGCTTCACGTAAGCGCGCTTCGGCAGCAGCTATGCCCTCGATCTCGGCTTGTGCTGCCTGCTCGGCATTGATCCGGGCTTGCGCCAACGCGACCTCAGCGTTCTGCATTGCGTGCAGCGCAGCAGCTTCGGCGTCAATGCGTGCCTGTGATAGCTCATCTTCACCTAAACGTTGCTTCAGCTCTTCGTTTTCCCAATGGATGCGACTGTAATCAGCTTGACGATCGCGCAATACGTTGGCCGCTTGTTCCACCGCTAATTGAGCATTGACTTTCGCTGCGGCTAGCGCGCTGCGTTGAGCGGCGAGATTGGCGGCTGCCTGATCACGCGCTGCTTGGGCCTGAGCGACTACTTCCGGATCGGCGCCGGCCAGCAGTTCGGCGCGAGCGGCCTTGGCTTCGGCCAATTGGGCTAACACGGCCTTCTCATCAGGCGCAGCAACTGACAGCGCCACCTGCGTCGCTTGAGCGGCAGCGACTTGTACGGTAGCTTCAGCGACTGCCCGTGTTTCCGGCGCAGCACCGGCCAGAAGTTGGGCATAGCGGGCCTGCGCGCGGGCGAGATTGGCTTCGGCTTGCTGCACGGCCAACCGTTGCGCCCGATCATCGAGCTGGACCAATACCTGTCCGGCGTTCACCTGCTCGCCTTCGGCTACCAAGATTGCACTGACCATCCCACTACGCTCAAAACGCAACTGTTCCAAAACCGCGCCAACCGTAACCAACAACAAAAATTGCACTGACCATCCCACTACGCTCAAAACGCAACCATGCGTATTGCAGCGGTACAACACGCCCTTCAACACTGACCGGCGGTACGACAGTGTCGCCGGTGGGAATAGGGGGTGGAGCAGACTGCGCTCCCGGCCCGTTGGGTCCAAAGATCGCATAGGCACCACCCGCGATTAAGATGACGGCAATCAAAGGAATAATGAGCTTGCGCATATCAGCTCGCCTTTCAACCCACAATCTGACCATCGGCCACCAGCACCGTCCGCCCAGCCCGCCGGGCCAACTCGCTATCGTGCGTCACCATCACAATCGTCGTGCCGAGACCGGCCACCTCAACGAACAACTCAAACACCGCTTCAGCAGTCTGCGAATCGAGATTGCCGGTCGGCTCGTCGGCCACCAGCAGCGGCGGGTTATTAGCTAATGCGCGCGCAATCGCCACACGCTGCTGCTGCCCGCCTGACAAGGCTTGCGGCAACTTCTCGGCTTGATCGGCCAGCCCCACCCGCTCGAGCAATGCTAATGCCCGCGCACGCCGTTCGCGCGGTGTGCCGAGATGGGCAAAATCCATCGGCAACATCACATTTTCCAACGCGGTGAGGGTCGGCAAGAGCTGAAAAAACTGGAAGACGATTCCGACCGTGCGTCCGCGCCACGCCGCCATCTGCGCGGCGGGCATACGCATCAAATCGGCCCCGGCCACCAACACCTCGCCGCTGCTGGCCCGGTCAATCCCGGTGATAACGTTGAGCAAGGTTGATTTGCCGCTGCCCGATTTGCCCACAATCGCGACAAACTCACCCGGCTCGATGCGCAGATCGATCCCGCGCAGGGCCAGATAGTCGCCAGCGGCGGTGGCATAGGCTTTGGTGACGGATGAGAGCAAGATCAGTGGTTGGTTCATAGGTTTTGTGTGTTTATATCGTTGATGTTGGTTAGGGCCGATGGCACAGGGGATTTCCAATATTCTCTGCGACCCTTCGCACCCTTAGCGTCTTTGCGTGTACTATCTTTGCGTCTTTGCTCCCTTGGCGTCACGGCAGACGGACAACCGTCCATCGCTACTGCCTATTTACCCCCTTGGCGTCTTTGCGTTGACCGGTGGCTACAATAGATTGTCGGCAGTATAGCACTTGTTGATTGATCGGTCAATCAATAAATTGCATGCTTCGGTGAAGGATTGTTAGCGGTGAGGTAACGCAACAAACGCTCACGCAAAGGCGCAAAAAACGCAAAGGCGCAAAAAACGCAAAGGCGCGAAGAACGCAAAGGCGCAAAAAACGCAAAGGCGCAAAAAACGCAAAGGCGCGAAGAACGCAAAGGTGCAGCGCGCCCGCCGTGCGAGAGCAGGGACCGGAGGTTGAGAGCGCTACGGCCCCATCCGCAAACGCACACTCAACCCGGTGTAACGACGTTCGACTTCAGCGGCTGCGATGGCGGCTGCGACGGCACGTTGCTCACCCACGATAACCACTAACTGTCGTGCCCGAGTGACAGCGGTATACAGCAGGTTTCGGCGGAGGAGAGGCCGGTGTTGGAGTAAAAACGGTACTACCACCACCGGATATTCACTGCCCTGGCTTTTGTGAACGCTGAGCGCGTAAGCGAGCGCAAGATCGTCGAGATCGATGCCACTGTAGCGGATGATACGCCCATCTTCAAACCGCACGACGATGATCTGTTCTTGAGGATGAATGGCAATCACTTCGCCGGTGTCGCCGTTGTAAACATCGCGCTCGTAGTCGTTGCGCTGTTGAATGACGCGGTCACCGACCCGAAAGACGGTATCACCACGGTGATATTCGGCGACGCCGGGACGCGATGGATTGAGCGCGGCTTGCAGCGCGGCATTGAGTGCGGCTACACCGGCAACCCCTTTATGGGTTGGACTGAGTACTTGAATGTCGCGTCGCGGGTCATACCCGAACCGGCGTGGGATGCGTTCCACGACCAGCTCAACGGTGAGCTTGGCGCAACGCTCGGGGGTCTCGGCAGCGAAGAAATAGAAGTCATCGTATGCTTTCCAGTCCGGTAATAGACCTTCGTTGATACGTCGCGCATTGGTCGCAATGCCGCTACCGTCAGCTTGGCGGAAGATGGCGTCGAGATGGATCCGCGGCACTATGCCACTGTCAATCAGATCGCCAAGGACACGACCTGGCCCGACACTCGGCAGTTGGTCGGCGTCACCGACGATGAGAAGGTGTGTGTCGGGTTGTACCGCTTTTAGTAGTTGATTGGCCAGTACTACGTCGAGCATACTCGCTTCGTCAATGACCAGCAGATCGCATTCGAGCGGGTATTCGGCATTCCGACGAAATGAACCGTCAGCGCCATATTCCAACAGCCGGTGGATGGTGCGCGCTTCGATCCCGGTGGCTTCACTCAACCGACGGGCAGCCCGTCCGGTTGGTGCGGCCAGTAACGAGCGGTAGCCATGGGCGAGAAGTAAGATCACGAGCGCGCGCAAGCTGGTGGTTTTGCCGGTGCCCGGTCCGCCGGTGAGGAGCATTACCGGTGTCGTTAACGCGGTGCGCACCGCTTGCTGTTGCAGAGGACTGAGCTGCAAGCCCCGCCGTTCGGCGAGATGGGCAAAGACTTTTTCCCATCGACTAGAGGCGTAGCGTTCAGCCAGTGCTGTGCGCTGTACCAGGAAACGACGGATCGCGTTCGCGACACCGATTTCGGCAAATGCTAACGGTGGGAGGTAAATCGGCTGGAGATCCGGATCGGTAGCGGTGACGACCGTATCGCGCCACAACAGGTTGTTCGCCAACAATGTGTCAAGCATCGTCACCACCTGCGCCTGCGACACCGTCAGGAGTGCAGCGGCACGCTCGATTAATTCTAGCCGGGGCAGATAACAGTGCCCTGCATTGGAAGCTTGACCCAAAGCATAGCGCAACCCAGCCGCAATCCGGCGTGGGTCGTCGCGGGCAATGCCGAGACCGGCGGCGATGGTGTCGACGGTACGAAACCCCACTCCATCGACTTCATCTGCCAACCGATACGGCTCGTGTTGGACAATACTCAGTGCATCATCACCGTAATGCTTGTAGATACGTACCGCGACCCCGGTCGGCAAACCAAAGTCTTGCAAGAGGAGCATCAGGTCTTTGATCCGCTGTTGCACTCGCCATGCCTCGGCGATCAATGCTGCCTTCTTACGCCCCAAACCCGGTACTTCGCTTAGCCGTTCTGGTTCGCGGTCGAGCACATCGAGTGTGTACTTACCAAATGTTTCGGTGATGCGTTTCGCCATCGCCGGACCCACCCCTTTGATCAACCCACTCCCCAAATACCGGCGAATACCGTCAATCGTAGCAGGGAGACGGCTCCGGTAGGTCTGCACACTAAACTGACGTCCATGGGTTGGGTGATTACGCCACTCACCTTCGAGGATCAGGTGCTCGCCGGGTCGAACACCAAGCAGTTTACCGACAATAGTGACAGTACAACGTTTACCGGTTGGGCGTAATCGCGCAACGGTGTAACCGTCGCTCTCACTCTGAAAGGTGATCCGTTCGAGGATGCCATCAAGTTGCGGCATAGCGTTCGATCTGCATTTGTGTCACTTGCTGCGTTATTTTTATCTTACCGGAAATATGGAGACGCATCATGTACTGCTGATGAGCATCGGTACTGCGCCGACCAGCCCGCTCCAGCACACACACCTTTGGGGAGATGATGGAACAGCGCGCAAAATGTTACACACCGACAAAGAGTAGCACGTGCAGCTTGCCCCAACGAGCAAATCGTTCGCGATCTAACAGGGGAGCAGGTATCGCCAGAGTACTTACCGCTCCCTATCTGACGACGTGCGGCGTAGCACGCCCACTCAATACCGTCACCAGATTCTCGGCGGCGAGGGTGGCCATACGCACGCGGGTCGCGATACTCGCACTACCGATGTGGGGAGTGAGTACCACGTTCGGCAAGACAAGCAGCGGGTGATCCGGTCCGATTGGCTCGCGCTCAAAGACATCGAGACCGGCGGCCCACGGACGACCGGCGCGCAGCGCAGCGACCAGCTCATCTTCGCGCACAAGCGGTCCACGGGCGACATTCACAAAAATGCTGGTCGGTTTCATCAGCGCAAACTGAGCGGCCCCAAACATACCGCGCGTCTCATCGGTGAGCGGCGCCGTGACCACCACCACATCACTCTCGGCTAGGAGATCATTCAGTGGACGATATTCAGCCCCCAACTCGGCGGCAAGGGTAGGGTTAGACCGACGATTGTAGTAGATCAACCGCATACCAAAGCCACGTCCGCGTCGCAGCACGGCCTGCCCGATACGGCCCGCACCGACCACACCGAGTGTACGACCATAGACATCTTGCCCGACCATTTGCAGCGGGTACCAAGGACCCCACTCACCGCGCTCGATCAGTTTGTGGCCCTCCACGACGCGACGGGCCGCAGCTAACAACAACGCCCACGCCAGATCGGCGGTAGTTTCGGTCAGTACATCAGGCGTATGAGTAAGTGTAATCCCACGCGCCGCCAGCGCTGCGCGGTCAATGTTGTCATAGCCAACCGCCATGATCGACACGGCGCGCAAACGCGGCGCCGCAGCGATAACTTCGGCGTCGATACGGTCGGTGATCAGGCAGAGTAGCCCTTCAGCAGCAGCAACCCTATGCAACAACTCGTCACGCGGGATGGGCGTCTCAACTTGGTCCCACCACGAGACAGTGCAGTGTTCGGCGAGGATTGCCATCGCCGGATCGGGTAACTGACGAGTGACAAAGATAGGCGGTTTTATCTTCATTGTCTTGAATTGTCAAATACAAGATAACCACATGCACATCGCGCTTCACGAGCGCTTACCGCTGCCTATGTGACATTAATTCTCCACCACAATCACATGAATCTGTGGCGGGCCATGAATACCGAGCGAGAGTGTCATCTCGATATCAGCGGTGCGTGAGGGTCCGGTGATGAAGGTCAGATTACTCGTTGGTCCAAAGATATCACTGCCATAGCGTTGCGCCAACAGGGCTAGCGCCTCACCAAGACCGCGCACCACTTGGTGTCGAAACACAACGGCAATATGGCATGGCGCCAACAACGAAGCAATACGTGGTCTACCGGGACCGTGACGCAAGAGCAGTGTACCGCTCTCGGCAATCACTAACTCCGCTCCCGACAAACAGACTGGGATCGGTTCTAGCTCTTGGAAACGGTCCTTGCGCCCTTCACCACGCACATCAGCCACAGCCGGCTTCACACCACGTGCGGTCAACAATTCAAGCAAGCCGGGAAGACCTATCTGGTCGAGATCCCAGCCGATCACACTCGTCGCCTGCGTCTCTTCGATCAAGCGGTCAACAATCGCTAACGCTGCATCAGCACTCCCTACCCGGTATGCCTTGCCCTCAAGCTTGGTTAGTTCATCGATAAACTGACCAACAAGATCATCTTGTGCCGGCAACACAAAAGGTGGTGGTTCGTGCGGCATTCGTTCAGCTTCAGCCAACAGCCAAGGCCGGCTGACGTTGAGACTGGTGCGCAGGTTTGCTAGAATCTGTTCGCGGCTCATAGTCATTCCTCTGCGCCTTTGCGTTACCCCCTCTGCGCCTTTGCGTTACCCCTCTGCGCCTTTGCGTTACCCCTCTGCGCCTTTGCGTTACCCCTCTGCGCCTTTGCGTTACTCCCTCTGCGCCTTTGCGTTACCCCCTCTGCGCCTTTGCGTTACTCCCTCTGCGCCTTTGCGTTACCCCCTCTGCGCCTTTGCGTTATCCGTTGCGTGCTCGTTTCTTCCGCTCGGCCCACAACTCACGGAACGACTTAGGCGGTAGCGCCGGAAAATCGCGCTCTTTCGTCCACAAATGGAGCGGCGGCGGCAAACGACGGAAACGTCCCTTACGGGCCAGGATACGGCTAAAGAAGCGACCCGCCTTACCGGCAGTGTCATAGATCGCCGGATGGGTCATCGTCATGGTATAACCGGTAATCGCTGCCTTCTCAACCGGATTGAACTTACCGGCTTTAACAGCATCAGCACGATGACGGAGTAACATATCGGGAATGGCAATCCGCACCGGACAGACTTCCTGACACGCCCCGCACAGCGAGCTAGCCTGCGGCAACAGATAGGCATCAGGTAAATCGGGTTGCAACAATGGAGTCAGAATCGCACCAATCGGGCCGGAATAGACACCGCCATACGCATGACCACCAATCGCCTGATACACCGGACAAGCGTTCAGACAAGCCCCACAGCGAATGCAGAGCAGCGACTCGGCGTACTGCCCACCCAAAATCCGCGACCGACCATTGTCGAGTAAGACAAGATGAAACTCTTCGGGACCATCCTCCTCACCGGGGCGCGCCGGGCCACTGATCAAGCTGGTATAGACACTCAGCTTTTGGCCGGTAGCCGAGCGAGCCAACACTTGCAACATCACCCCAAGATCGGCGAGCCGAGCGACGATCCGCTCGATACCCATAATCGCTACATGAATACGTGGTACCGTAGTTGAGAGGCGTGCATTCCCCTCATTTTCAACTATCACAATGGCACCGCTGTCGGCTACGCCAAAATTCACACCACTGATCCCCATATCAGCCTGCAAAAAGCGCTGACGCAGCGCCTGCCGGGCCGTGCGAATCATCGGCGGCACCTCATTGGTCGGCAACATACCGAGATGCTGCTGAAACAGCTCACTCACCTGCTCGCGGGTTTTGTGAATGGCGGGCGCAATGATGTGCGATGGTGTTTCGCCGGCAAGCTGAATAATGTACTCGCCAAGATCGGTCTCGACTACCTCGAAACCGGCATGTTCGAGGGCCTCGTTAAGATGAATCTCTTCGGAGGCCATCGATTTTGATTTCACAATGCTGCGTACCCCACGAGCGCGGGCCAGTTCAACGATGTAGCGCCGGGCCTCTTCGCCATCACTCGCCCAACACACATGACCACCGCGCGCTTCAACATTGGCGGCCAACTGCGGCAACAACTCATCGAGATGGGCCAGCGCGTAGGCTCGGATAGCGCGCGCCTGATCACGTAACCGATCAGGATCACAGAGTGCGCCGATCGCGCCGGCTCGGTTGCCGATAAAGCGTGTCGTTGCGCGGTGTAGCGCCGTCTGCAACGAATCATCGTGCAGGGCGTGATCAACGCGGTCGTAAAAGGCTATCGTTTGCGGCATAGCGGTATCTTCTAGACGATACGATATTCCAGAATAACTAACGAGTGGCCATTTCGCGATGAGGGCACGAATTCGCCGAGGTTACCGAGCATCTACCATGTTCGCCAACACTTCGGCCAAATGACGAGCGCGGATTGGACTGTTGCGACGCGATAAACCACCGGCAATTTGGGTCATACACGATACATCACCGGTCACGACCAGATCGGCTTCGGTAGCAGCAATCGCCTTGATCTTGTGGTCGAGCATTGCCGCCGAGATACTATGCTGCTTAACGGCAAACAGACCGCCAAACCCACAACATTGGTCACAGCCGGGGAGAGGAACCACTTCAGCCCCTTGGACATGACCGAGTAACGTGCGTGCCTGCGCACCAAGACCGAGGAAGCGCAACCCATGGCACGCATCGTGGTAGGTAATGCGACCGTTGAAGCGCGCACCGGTATCGGTGACCCCCAACACATCAACCAGGTACTCACTGAGTTCGTAGGTGCGATGGGCCAAGTCTGCGGCCATTCCGGCAAATGGAGTGTGCGCAAACAGCTCGTGGTAGAGATGACGAATCATCGCTGCACATGAACCTGATGGCAGCACCACATCACCTTTACCGCGCAGCACCTCAAGCGTGCGACCGGCCACGGTGTAAGCGTCATCACGAAAGCCGGCATTAAACGCCATTTGACCACAACACAGCAAATTGGACGGTACCTCAACGGTGACCCCGTGTTGCTCGAGCAACTCGGCGGCAGCCAGGCCTACAGTCGGGTATAGTTGATCGACAATACAGGTTGCAAATAACACAGCACGACGGCCGGTAGTCACGGTCTCGTCTCCTTTGGGGTTGAAAGAGCAATGGTGATGGTATTATACCAAGTATTTGATGTGATAGAGCGAGGCATACCTCACCCTAACGTGCTATAATAGAGATAATCCTATTGCGCTCAGGTTCAACCTGAGCGTTTTTCACGCCGCTCGGCGGCCCACATCACGGAACAAGGTATGATACAGCGCACCGATCTGCGAAATATTGCAATTATCGCTCACGTTGATCACGGAAAGACGACACTCGTTGATGCCATGCTCAAGCAGAGCCGCATCTTCCGCCAAAATCAGCAAGTGGAAGAGCGCGTGCTCGACAGTAATGCACTCGAACGTGAGCGAGGTATTACCATTCTCGCCAAAAATACCGCCGTCACGTATCGCGGTGTCAAGATTAATATCGTAGATACACCCGGTCACGCCGACTTCGGTGGTGAGGTCGAACGGGTGATGAACATGGTAGATGGCGTCTTGTTGCTCGTCGATGCCGTCGATGGCCCGATGCCACAAACTAAATTCGTTTTGCGTAAAGCATTGCAAGCCGGCCATCAGGCAATCGTGGTTGTCAACAAGATCGACCGACCACAGGCTCGCCCCAACCATGTCGTCAACGAAACGTTTGACCTGTTTGTTGATTTGGGTGCTACCGATGAACAGGCCGAGTTCGCAACCATCTATACCAACGCACTCCTCGGTCACGCCGGGCGCTCACCGCTTAAGTTACACGATTCGCTCGAACCGCTCTTCGAGTGCATTCTCGACCGTATTCCACCACCGACGGTTGATGTTGAGGGGCCGGTACAGTTTCTCGTCACCACCAGTACCTACGACGAGTACAAGGGCAAGATTCTGACCGGGCGCTTGGTGCGGGGCACCATCCGCAAAGGTCAACCGTTGGTGCGCATCGCCCGCGATGGTACCATCACACCGGCCAAAGTAAGTCAAATCTTCATCTATAACGGGCTTGAACAGCAAGAGGTTGAACAGGCCCAAGCCGGTGACATCATCGCCATTGCCGGCATTCCTGACGCCGCCATCGGCGACACTATTGCCGATGCCCAGGCCCCCGAAGCGCTCCCACCGATCAAGGTCGAAGAGCCAACGGTCCGTATGACCTTCGGTGTCAATACCAGCCCCTTTGCTGGAGGCGAAGGCACCTACGTCACCTCGCGCAAGCTGCGTGAACGCCTATTCCAAGAGATGGAACGCGATGTAGCGCTGCGGGTAGAAGAGACCGAAAGCCCTGACGTATTTGTCGTCGCCGGAAGAGGCGAGCTACATCTCGGTATCTTGATTGAGACGATGCGCCGCGAGGGATACGAGTTTCAGGTCTCGAAACCGGAAGTCATTTTCCGGGAAGCAGCCGATGGTACCCGGCTCGAACCGATGGAGCTGGTCGAGATCGAGGTGGCGAGCGAGTATCAGGGCGTTGTGGTCGAGTTGATGGGTAAGCGGCAGGGTCAGATGCGCGATATGCGCATCAGCGAAGATGGCTCAGTGCATTACGTCTATCTCGTACCGACGCGCGGCCTGCTCGGCTTCCGCCAGCTCTTCCTCACCGCCACCCGCGGCACCGGGATTATGAATAGCATCTTCTTCGGATACGAGCCGTTTGTCGGCGAAATCGAGGTACGAACCAACGGCAGCCTGATCGCCGCCGAAAGCGGAGTTGCGACAACCTACGCCATCCACGCCTTGCAAGACCGCGGCGTCTTCTTTATCACTCCCGGCCAAGCGGTCTACGAAGGAATGGTGGTTGGTCAGCACATCCGCGATAACGACCTCGAAGTGAACGTCTGTAAAGAGAAACACCTTACGAATATGCGCAATAATCGCGGCGCCGAAACGATACGGCTCGACGCACCGCGCCAGCTCTCGCTCGATGATGCGATTGAGTACATCGGCGACGACGAGCTGGTTGAGGTGACACCCAAAGGCTGGCGTATTCGGAAGAAGTTGCTCAGTGCCGACGACCGACGCCGTGAGAAGAAGCGTCGCGAACTCGCGATGAGCGAGCGCTAAAATCCTTATCTTCTTCTCATTTTTCTTTAACCTTCTCTTTAAGCTACCCGCCGATACTATGTTTCGGCGGGTAGTGGATTTGCTCCTATGATTCCGCTACTCACAAACCACATCCTCCGCGGCTGAATCCTACTGCCGTCGGGAACCGCAGGGGTCAGAACGAGCGTCTCATCGATAACCTCGGCGGTTCACATTACAGGTACCGGAGCATTCACCGGTACTCAAGGAGGTACAATGAGTAACCCCACCACAATTGGTCGTAGCGCATCTGATACGATTGTGCTCTATCTGAATGAAATCGGGGCAGAGCCGTTACTAACCTTCGAGCAAGAGCAGCAGTTGGCCCAGACGATTGCCCAAGGGCGACGTGCCGCCGAACGCTTGACCAATGAGCCGTCGTTGCCCAGCGCCGAAAAAAAGCGGCTCGCCGCACAAGTTGCTGCCGGTGATCAAGCGCGCGCGCAACTGATCAACTCAAACTTACGCTTGGTAGTAAGTATTGCTCGTCGCTATCAAGGCCACGGTCTCGCCCTGCTTGATCTGATCCAAGAGGGCAGCGTTGGCTTAATGCGAGCGGTTGATAAATTTGATGCTAGCCGCGGCCTGAAATTTTCGACCTACGCGACCTATTGGATCCGGCAGAGTATTGGACGAGCGATTGCCGACCATAGCCGTACCGTGCGTTTGCCGGTACATTTAGGCGAACGACTCAGTCGTCTTGCGCGCCTACGCCAAGAGCTGACCCAACAACTCGACCGCGAACCGACGCTGGAAGAGCTAGCGAACGCCGCCGGTCTGAGCGTCGAGCAAGTTGAGCGTGCCGAACAAGCCGGACTAGCACCGACCTCGCTCGACGAAGCGCATACTGAAGACGGTGGCGGCGCGCTGTCCGAGATACTCACCGATCCTTTGCAACCAACGCCGTTCGATGAGGTCAGTGAGAGTATGTTACAGGCCGATGTACAAGCCGCCCTCAGCCAGCTCTCGCCGCGTGAACGCAACATCTTGCGTTTGCGGTATGGGCTTGACGGTGAGCCAACACATACGCTGGAACAGATCGGTCAGCGATTACACCTTACCCGTGAGCGAGTGCGCCAGTTGGAGTGCGAGGCGTTGCGTAAACTGCGTGATCCGTCGCTCTATCCACAATTACAGGGGTATGTAAACGATACAATTTAGCAATCACCTGTCTGAGCCATCATTACTCAACGGCTCTTCCTCAGATTGTGGAAGAGCAGTTTGATATTTTCGCACCATAACAACACTTTCATCAGCACAAGGAAATATTGCCCTGCGCATGAGAAAGCATCGCATGTTACAACCAATACGAAACAGAGAGACTACCTGCTTTAGAGGGAACACAAAGTGCGAATCATCCAACCGGTCGATCAACAACTCTGGTGGGAAATAGCCCGCGCTTGTCCGTAAGCAACCTTCTTTCATACCCCACGCTGGGCAGAGATTGCTTGCCGACTTAATCAAACGGTACGTGATCGTACCATCGCTGCCATCTTTGCCAACGGTACGCGCGCAGTATTGCCGTTACTCGAAATTCGGTGCTATGGCCCTTTTGCTGCCCTGATGTCAATCTTTGAAGGTTGTTACGGCGGTATCATCGCCGATGGTCCGGTTGATACACGTGACGCCGACCGTCTGTATCGGCAGGTTTACCGCTGGAACATTAGCAATTTTTACTATCTTGCCAATCCGATTGCCCCGCCAGAGACCATCGACACCACCTACCGGTTTGGTGACGAAATAGCCCACGTTTTCCATTTGGACGGTGATTTTGATACGATCTTTATCCACTTTGATAAAAGCGCTCGTACCAACTACCGACGCAATATACGCGAAGGGGTACGTATCCGCCGCGCGACATCACCTGTCGATTACGAAGCCTATTATCTTGCCTATCGTGATGCCGTGCAACGGTGGGGTACGACCATACGTATGGCTATTCGTGGGAGTTGTTAAGCAGGTTGTTTGCATTGGAACGCCAATACCCACACGAGATAGCACTCTGGGTCGTAGAACTCGACGGTGTGGTGGTAGGTGGAACGGTCGCGTTTTATTGGAATTGGAACCAGCATGTGACCGCGTGGCACGGTAACTCGTGAGGCGCTCAAGCGGCGGGCGATGGTCGTGCTAGATGTCGAGATTGCACGTGACGCCGCAGCACGTGGCTTCCGCTACTATGACCTCAACACGAGTGCATCGAGGGAGTGATGCAGTACAAGCGAACCTTTGCCACAACCGATTACGTTATCGCCCGTTGTCGCTACCGCAGTCCTTTGCTCAAACCGCTCGTTGCATCGAAACATCGCCTCCAACCCTATTCATTCCATAGCGAGTACACCACGGCGTGCTCTGGGTTACCTACCACCAACAATTCGTAGAGGTATGAACCGTACTGCGGTGCGGTACACGCCGAGTGCTGCACGGCAGTGCGGTGCTACTGGAGGCCTATCTACATCTGCGACACGTGCATGGCAAACATTGTCGCCTGCATAATCGCAATTGTTGTGCGTCGGTCACCATTAATTGCGACCGCCTCACCGGTACAGACGCTAAATGTGCGTCCAGAACGTATAACTCGTCCCGTCGCCACAAAACGGCTCCCCTGCGCCGGACTAACGAAGTTAACCTTGAACTCAACGGTCAAAACTTCGCGATCGGCAGGCATCAATGTGAGCGCTGCATACCCACAGGCACTATCGAGTAGACTGGCAATGACACCGCCGTGTACATAGCCATGTTGCTGTCCGTAGGCCGGATTGAACGGAATGGTGATGGACAACTCACCAGGACGGATGTGCTCAATGGCAGCGTTCAGGGCATGCATCAAACCTTGCCGGGCAAAACTGGCCGCACGCGCAGTTCCCAATCAGGTGTTTGGGGATGAAACATAGATATTGCGCTCTATAAACTTGTTTGATGCTTTGCAATAATTATACCAAAACAAAGTCGGCTAAAAGACCAAGACGGCGGTATCTTTGTTGTTAACAATACAGTTGCATAAAGAACAGTATTGTGGTATACTACTACCATCATCCCCATAATTCGGTAAACATAAGGTAGAAAGCTCTATCACGAGAAACGAGGTCGTGCTGTGCATCACCGTAGCTTACGCTTACTCCTCACCCTTGCGACGGTCTTTGGTTTCATCATGCTCGCAGTACCGCGACCGGTAGCTGCTGCCGGTGAACAGGTGCGTGGCGAATTGACCAATTGGGCAAGTTCGCCGTGGAATATGTCGGCGAGTCTCGGCGGTACATTTGTGTACGTGAGTGGCCAGATTAACGCAACAGACGACCCGACAAGTGAGTTCAAGTTCTACAAAGAGACGAATCAATGGTTTGGTAGGAATCCGGCTACTACCATCACCTTTGGTCAAATCTTTACCGGCTTAAGCTCCTACGGCAGTGAACCGAACCTGTCCTTTAACCATATCAGCGGCAGCTACTACGCTTTTAAGTGGGATGGCGCCGCAAGAGGTGTGGTATTCCAATTCAGTTCGGCCCCGGCAACGATTAGCGGTGTGAATCGTAGCCCGGCTGCGCCGTCCGCCGGGCAAGCAGTGACGGTCACTGCTACCACGAACGTTACCCCACCAGCAGCACAGGCACTCTGGCTACGTTATGCCGTCAACGGGAATTGGGCAGCCTCCACGGTGGTGAAGATGACCGGCAGTGGCACGTCGTTTAGTGCAACCATACCGGCCCAAACCGCCGGCACGATCGTCAGTTACTACGTCTTTAGTTCAGGAAATGTGGGTTCGATTGACGGCAACGATGCCGATCTGATGACGATCAACGCGGATACGAATGGTGGCAGTAACTATAGCTATACCGTCAGCAGTGGTACGAGTGCGATTACACCTGCCCAAGCCCGTGCGCTGTGGCTTGATCTGAGCACCATCGCATGGAATGGCGGCCCGGCGGCGAGCTTCCGCCTGCTCTACGATCCCGACGGCGGTATGACCACCGCTGCCGAGGCGACGGTTTGTAACTTTCCCAGCCCAGCAGCGCCGTGTTATGTGCCGTTGACGATCAGCGGTACGGTAAGCGGCTTTGTCAAGAATCCGAACGCGACCGGCCTCACCCGACTGCTCACCGGTTTGAGTGCAGCTAACGCTGGTCACCTACTACGCGGCCAAGTGGTCGTTGCGGCGTATGATGGTAACGGCAACCGCATCGATACTACTCGCGTCCAGATTCAGGGCGTGCTTGATAATCTGTATGCGGCGAATGCGACCACGCAAACCCTCGGTGTCAGCTACAGTGGTGGCGTACCGACGGTACGGTTGTGGGCGCCGACGGCGAAAACGGTGACCCTCCGCCGCTTCGCCACCTCTACCGCTACTTCCTACACCGACCACCCGATGACGCTCGACCCGGCAAGCGGCGTTTGGAGCGTCACCGGTGATGCATCGTGGGATCGCCAATTTTATTTGTTTGCGGTTGAGGTGTATGTGCCGGCGCTCGATGCAGTCGTCACTAACCTTGTCACCGACCCTTATGCGGTAAGCCTGTCGCAAGACGGCGCCGCCGCCGGTGATGTGCGCAGCCAGTTCGTCAATCTGGACGATGCCGATCTGAAGCCGGCAGGGTGGGATACGCTGAGCAAGCCGGCGCTGGTTAATCCAGAAGACATCGTCATCTACGAGGTGCATATCCGCGACTTCAGTGCCAACGATAGCACGGTTGCGGCAGCGGATCGCGGCACCTACCGCGCCTTTACTTACGATGGAAGCGGCCCACATCCTAACACAATACTTTCTGATGGAATGAACCACCTGCTGCAATTGCGGCAAGCTGGTCTCACCCATATCCACCTCTTGCCCGCGTTTGATATAGCTTCCGTGATCGAAAAGCCGACCGACCGCACCGAACCGACCATCTCGTTCAACCCCGCCACCGACCGCGCCGCCATTGGCCCGCAAGCGGCAGTCGGCGCGGCTCGCCAGACCGACAGCTTCAACTGGGGATATGATCCCTACCACTACGGCGCGCCGGAAGGCTCGTACAGCACCAACCCCGATGGCGTTACCCGCATTCTTGAATTCCGCGAGATGGTGCAGGCACTCAACCAGAATGGGTTGCGCGTAGTGATGGATGTGGTCTACAATCACACCGCAGCCAGCGGCCAAGATGACAAATCGGTGCTGGATCGGATTGTGCCCGGCTATTACTACCGCTACGACGCCGCCGGCACTCTTTACCAATCCTCGTGCTGCGCCGACACCGCCACCGAGTACGCGATGATGGAGAAGCTCATGATCGATACGGTCGTGCGCTTCGCGACGGCGTATAAGATCGATGGCTTCCGCTTTGACCTGATGAACCTGCACACCCGCCAGAATATGCTCAATGTGCAGGCGGCGCTGCAGGCGCTCACCCCAGCAACTCATGGCGTCGACGGTAGCAAGATTTATCTGTACGGTGAAGGTTGGGATTTCGGCTCGGCCAAAGATAAAGGACTCACCGTCTGTCCGCACTGCTATGCGCACAAATACAATATGACCGGTAGTGGGATTGGCGTCTTCAACGATATTATCCGTGACGCGGCCCACGGTGGCTATAGCACCGACACGGTTGGTATCCGGCGGCAAGGTTTCATCAATGGCCTCAGCTACGACTGGAACGGCTATGCCTATCCCAACCGCTTCCAAAGTGATTTACACATAGTAATGGACACGCTGCGCTCGGCGTTACGCGGCAGCGGCACCGACTGGAATGGGCAAGGTAATCCGTTCACCGATGACCCGCAAGAGTCGATCAATTACGTTGAGAAACACGACAACGAAACCCTCTTTGACCAGAACGTCTTCAAGCTGCCCAACGGTAACGGCAGCGGTAATCCGGGCTGGATCGGCGGCAGCAGCATCGCTACCACGACCATGGCTGACCGGGTACGCAGCCAAAATATGGGGGTGAGCTTGATCGGGCTGGCGCAGGGTATTCCCTTCTTCCATATGGGCCAAGATATCTTGCGCTCGAAATCGCTTGACCGCAACAGCTACGACTCGGGCGACTGGTTCAACCGGGTCTATTGGGATCGCAGCGCCAACAACTTTGGCCGCGGCCTGCCGCCAACGTGGGACAACAACTCACGCTGGGGGATTATGACGCCGTTGCTGAACAACACCGCGCTTGACCCCGCTCCTGCCGATATGAACTTCGCCGCAGCTCATATGCGTGAGACGCTACGCCTGCGCATGAGTTCACCGCTCTTCCGTCTCACTACCGAAGCGGCGATCAATGCCCGCGTTAGCCACTACAACACCGACAACAGCCGCGATGCGCTGATTGTCATGCGGTTATCGGACGAGATCGATCCCGATCTCGACCCGAATTGGGAGAATATTCTCGTCTTCTTCAACGCCAACACGATCACCCAGACAATCACTATCCCCAACGCCAACGGCTTCACCCTGCACCCATTGCACACTAACGGCGTGGATGACGACCCGGTGATCGCGACGGCCAGTTTCAACGACGCCACCGACACTTTCAGCATCCCGCCGCGCACCACGGTGGTCTTCGTCTCGACCCAAGCCCTCGAACCGCCAAGCACGATTGACTGGGTGGGGCTGATGTTCCCGCGCGGCGGTGTAGCACACGCCATTGACCAGGGCAGCTTTGCACCCGCCGGCTTTGATGTCTTCGTGCAAGTCTACGAAGCGGGAGTGACGCCAGGGGCCGGGCAAGGTGCCGGAATCGAGTGTTTCTTGCATTGGGGTCGTTACGGGCAACCGTGGACCGACCTTCCGATGACCTACAATACTGACATCGGTAATAATGATGAGTATAAGGCGACGATTCCGAAAACGGTGATCGAGAGTCTCACCCCCGGCTCATATGGCTTTACCGCGTATTGTAAGAAGACAGTCGAAACCGGACGCAAATGGAAAGCCGACAGCTACGACATTAACGGCAATCCAGCCGATGACGATCAAGGCGACGGCCTGCTCACGATCATCCCAACTACCGATCCAGCTCTCGAACCAAATGGCGGCGTCTTCGTTCACTTGTTTGAATGGCGCTGGGCTGATGTTGCTAAAGAATGCACTTTCCTCGGTCAGAAGGGCTACACTGGTGTACAGGTCTCACCACCGAACGAACACATTGTGCCCACCGCCGATCTTGGTGGTAACCCGGCCAACGATTTCCCATGGTGGGCACGCTACCAGCCGGTTACCCACGACACTACCCGCTTCACCAGCCGCAGCGGTACGTGGGCCGAGTTCCAACAGATGGTGAACACCTGTAACAGCGCCGGCGTCGCTGTGATCGTTGACGCGGTGATCAATCACATGGCCGACATCGAAGTGGATAGCCCACCAACCGGCACGGCAGGCACTCAATACAAATCACAACCGGCAGCCAACCGATTCTACGGCACCCAATACACACCTGACGACTTCCATCCTGATTGTCTGATTACCAACTATCAAGACCGCTATCAGGTACAACGCTGCCAACTGGCCGGGCTACCCGATCTTGACACCGGCAAAGCGGCAGTTCAGACCAAGCTGCGTAACTACCTGCAGGCCTTGCTCAACGCCGGCGTGCGCGGCTTCCGTATCGATGCTGCCAAGCACATGGCCGCCCACGACGTCGGCGCGATCCTCAACGGCCTCACCCTACCCGGCGGTGGGCAACCCTACATCTTCAGCGAAGTGATCGACATGGATCCGGCGGAACGCATCCGCGACTGGGAATACACCCCTTACGGCGACGTAACCGAATTCGCCTACAGCATCAGCGTTATTGGTAACAACTTCAACTGCGGCGGCTCACTCAGCAGTCTCCAATCTTTTACGAGTGGCCTCTTGCCATCGCGCTTTGCCCAAATCTTCGTTGATAACCACGACAACCAACGTGGTCACGGCCCCGGCGGCGCATGCGTCGTTGATCACCGTGATGGCCGCACTCACCTGCTGGCCAACATCTTCACCTTGGCCCAACCCTACGGTCACCCATCGGTGATGTCGAGCTACTACTGGACAACCAACCCCAATAGTAACGCCGGCGACAGCCTTGGCCCGCCGAGTAGTAACGACGGCGGTATCACGTGGGGGCCGGGACTCGGAGCCGACACTCGCCCGGTCTACGGACCGGGACAGGTGGCAGGCGCATACCCAGCCAACTGTTCAGGTAACTACCCCAACCCGGTAACAAGCGCCGACCTCGGCACGTGGGTCTGCGAGCATCGCCACCCGGCGATTGC
This sequence comes from Chloroflexus sp., assembly GCF_049970315.1. Classification (GTDB taxonomy): domain Bacteria; phylum Chloroflexota; class Chloroflexia; order Chloroflexales; family Chloroflexaceae; genus Chloroflexus. The sequence goes on along the minus strand of NZ_JBMFNE010000007.1, from coordinate 48,647 downwards.
CAACATGGTGCAATTCCGTCAGACAACCGCAGGTGAGCCGATTTCCAACTGGCAAAACATCGGCGGCACACCGAGCAACCACATCGCGTTTGGACGTGGGAACAAAGGCTTTGTCGCAATCAACAACACTACAACGGCAGCCACCACCACCTACCAAACCAGCTTACCCGCCGGCTTCTACTGTGACATCACCAAATATGACTTCGTAGGAGGAATCTGCGTGCTGCCGGGTACAACCACGCAAGCCCCGGCCAGCGCGTTGATTGAAGTGAACGGGAGTGGGCAGATCGTCAACTACACACTGGCCGCACGTGACGCCTTCGCCATCCACATTAACGCACGGCCAAACTACCAGATCATGGTCAGCGCCGAACCGGCCAGCGGCGGCACAGCTAGCGGCGGCGGCGCCTACCCGCACGGCGCAGTGGTGACGGTCAATGCGACGCCGGCCAGCGGCTACACCTTCGTTAACTGGACGGAAGGGGCAACGATCGTGGCGACTACGGCCAGCTACAGTTTTGTGGCGACAGGAAACCGCACGCTCACGGCAAACTTTGCACCGATTGCACCGACGGCCACCCCGACCAACACGCCGACTGCGACGGCCACCCCGACCAACACGCCGACCGCGACCAGCACCCCGACCAACACGCCGACTGCGACGGCCACCCCGACCAATACGCCGACTGCGACGGCCACCCCGACCCCGACATCGGTGATAACCGTACCGTCATATTGGATTTATATCCCGGTAATCATGCGGTAATCGCGGACGATAAAAACGGAACGCCCCGTAACGTAGAGACACACGATTGTACGTCCCTACGTTACGGGGCACCCATTCTCACCAACCGTGCCGGTTACCGCACGTACTGTGTCCTCCACGCCCTCTCTGCGCCTTTGCGTTACACGTTATGGTATCATCAACTAAAGCCAAAACGGAGGACACCCAATGCCATGGTCAAATGCCCTTGCCCGCCACTACCACATCCACGGCACGGTGACACCACTCCCCGGTGAATATGATCACAACCTGCTCGTTACTGCGAGCGATGGCATACAGTACGTGTTGAAGGTCATGCGGTCGCACTGCGATGCGACACTTGTTGATCTCCAGTGTGCAGCGTTGGAACATCTCGCCAATGTTGCGCCCGATCTTCCTATTCCACGCTTGATCCGCACTACCACCGGTGAAAGGTTTGTCACAGAGCAAGATCGGCTCATCTGGCTGATCACCGCACTGCCGGGCGAACACTATGCTACCTTCCGCCCTCACACCACCACCTTGCACACCGAAGTAGGCCGACAAGCCGCTCGTCTCGATCAGGCTCTGGGTAGCTTTACCCATCCCACTCTGCACCGACCACTCAAATGGAATCTGCTCCAAGCTGATTGGGCCACCACTGCCCTCACCGCTATTACCGACCCCATCCAGCGCGACCTTGCCGCTACTGCACTTGCCGCCTACACCGATCTACGTCCAAACCTGCTGCAACTACCACTTACGACTATTCACAACGACCTCAATGACTACAACCTGCTTGTGATGGCCGACAGCTATGGTCATTTAACCCTGAGTGGTATCCTCGACTTCGGCGATTTGTGCGCTGCACCGCGCATCTGCGAACTTGCAATTGCAGCGGCGTATGCCCTGTTTGACCAACCCGACCCCATACGGACACTAGGCGAGTTGGTCGCTGGGTACCATAGCGTCTGGTCACTGACCACCGCCGAGATCGATCTGATCTGGCCGCTGCTACGCACTCGATTGGCGATAAGCGTAGTCAACTCGGCGCTGATGAAACAACAACGCCCCGATGACCCCTACGTAACGATCTCGGAAGCACCAGCGTGGCGCTTGCTGGCTACAACCGCCCACCATGACCCCGCACTGGTTGCTGCCCGTTTACGCACCATTTGCGACTTACCAATATCCGACGCTGCCGAACGGGTTATGGTCTGGCTTGATGCGCAACGTGGTCGTTTTGCACCGGTGATCGGCTGCGATCTAACCACGGTTCCGGTGCTCAGCCTTGCGGTCGATGCACCGCTGCCGCAGGACCCGTTCCAGCTCACGACGCCAGAAGCGGAAGCCCTGACCGGTAGCAACACCGGTGTATGCATCGGCCGTTACGGTGAGCCACGCCTTATCTATACCACTGCCACATTCTGGACCGCTCCCCAACCGCTGGCCGAACGCCGCACCATCCATCTCGGCGTCGATCTGTTTGCTCCGCCCGGCACTCCGATCTGCTCTCCACTCGATGGTGAAGTCGTGGCCGTCGAACATCTCTCCGACCGACTCGATTACGGTGGTTTGGTCATCCTCAAGCACTACACTCCAAACGGTGATCCGTTCTACACCCTCTACGGCCATCTTGAGCCGATCTGCTTCAAACGTCTCACCGTTGGCCAGCACATTGCCGCCGGGCAACTGTTTGCCGCCCTCGGCATGAGCAACAACAACGGCGGATGGCAACCACATCTCCACTTTCAATTGATCCTGCTCTACGACGCCGTTGCCGGAGACTGGCCCGGTGTTGCGGCTGCTAGCGAATGGACTTGGTGGCGTGCGGTTTGCCCCAATCCGGCAGCCCTGCTGAACCTACCGGACGAGCGCGTCGCCTACCAACCACTCGATCAGGTCAGTCTCCTACGTGAACGCCGCACGCACTTTGCCGGCAATCTGCGCTTGAGTTACCGCGAACCATGCACCTTTTTACGGGGCTGGCGCCACTATTTATTCGATGAGTACGGCCAAACGTATCTCGATGCTTACAATAACGTCCCTCACGTCGGCCATGCGCACCCGCGCATCCAAGCAGTTGCAGCGCAACAACTGCGTTTACTCAACACCAACACACGCTATCTGCACCCGGCTCAGATCGCGTTTGCCCACGAACTGCTTGCCAAACTGCCCCCGTCATTAAGTGTCTGTTTTTTCGTCAACTCCGGCTCTGAAGCCAACGAACTGGCGTTACGGTTAGCCCGCACCTACACCGGTGGGCACGATATGATTACCATCGACCACGGCTATCACGGCCACACCACCGGCGCAATCGCTATCTCGGCCTACAAGTTCAATCACCCCGCCGGCAACGGTAAACCCGACTGGGTAGAGGTAGTCATGGCACCTGACCCCTACCGCGGCCCTTACGGTCACGATGGCCCTCGCTACGCCGCCGAAGTTGATCAAGCCCTCGAACGGATCGCTACACGCGGTGGCAAACTCGCCGGCTTCATCGCCGAGACCTTCCCTAGCGTCGCCGGACAGATTATTCCCCCCCCTGGCTACCTCGCTACAGTATATCAACGTATTCGCGCTGCCGGTGGTGTCTGTATTGCCGACGAAGTACAGACCGGATTGGGGCGACTCGGTACACATTATTGGGCGTTCGAGTGTCAAGGGGTAGTGCCTGATGTTGTGGTTCTTGGCAAACCACTCGGCAATGGTCACCCCATCGGAGCGGTGATCACAACTGCCGAGATCGCTCGTGCCTTCGATAATGGCCTCGAATTCTTCTCGACGTTTGGCGGCAGTACGCTCTCGTGCGTCATCGGGCGCGAAGTGCTGCGCATCATCGACGAAGAAGGCCTGATGGATAACGCCCACTGTGTTGGTCAGGTCCTGCTCGCCGGTCTGCGTGACCTACAACACCGCCATCCCGTTATTGGTGATGTGCGGGGAATGGGCCTATTTATCGGCATTGAGTTGGTTACCGACTGTGCAACACGCGCACCGGCCACCGCGGCTGCTCGTTATGTGCGAGAGCGTCTACGCGCCGAACACATTCTCATCGGCACCGAAGGTCCAGCCGACAACGTGTTGAAGATTCGCCCACCGCTTACCTTCGATCTCGCCGCAACCACCGTCTTTCTAGAGCGACTCGATGCTATTCTCAGCGAGAGTTTTATTGCACGACAGGGAGGTTAGGCCAAATCGGTCGGACAACAAAGAATCTACTATCTCTTCACGCGATCTTCACAATTGACAAGTATCCTGATCAACGAAGCTGATACAATGCAACACTGGAAAGGAGAACGGTTTTATGGAACAACGACGCCTCAACTGGCCGGCATGGCTAGCACTCGGCATATCGATCTTCGCCCTCATCGTGGCGTTTGGGAGCATGGCCATGAGCCAGCGGGCGACATGGATGATGTGGAATGTCCCCAACTGGTCAAATCCGCAAATCCCCCCGGCTGTACCACCCGCCTGGCACGGACGGGGCGAGCGTGGCCCGATGGCACCCGGTTGGCACGAACGGGGCGAGCGTGGCCCGATGGCACCCGGTTGGCACGAACGGGGCGAGCGTGGGTTTGCACCTATGCCGGGTTGGGGTATGCCCGGTATGAAAGGTGGTAAGGGTTGGTTTGGCGGCTTCTTCGGCGGCCTCTTCCGCCTCATCGACGGCCTCCTCAAACTGGCTGCACTAGCGCTCTTGGTCTGGCTTGGCATCCGCATCTTCCGCCAGCGCCAAAACCCACCGGCTACTACGCCACCGACTACGCCACCGGCTCCACCACTCACCCCGGCCGGTCACGACCCACGGGTTGAGTAGCACTGGCAATCGAGAAGGATTGATCATCACAGAGCGGGTTTGTGGCTGACCTCAAAACCCGCTCTCGCTCCCGTATCGAGACGCTGCGAGTGATCCATGACGCGAACGATTCTAGTTGTTGATGATGAACCCGGCATCGTCAAAATTGCCCGCGACTACCTCGAACGGGCCGGCTTCCACGTGACCAGCGCCGGCGATGGCCCAAGCGCGCTGCGATTGGCTCGCCAAGAGCACCCATCTCTGATCGTGCTCGATTTGATGTTGCCTGGAATGGACGGACTAGACGTTACACGCGCACTCCGTCAAGATCCGCTCACCGCCGGCGTACCGATCATCATGCTCACTGCGCGCGTCGAAGAGACCGACCGCTTAATCGGCCTTGAATTAGGTGCCGACGATTACATCACCAAACCCTTCAGTCCGCGTGAACTGGTTGCGCGCGTGCGCGCAGTACTTCGACGGATTGAAGGGCACCTTCAACCGACGAAGGTGATACAAGCCGGCCGATTGACCATCGATCTCGAACGGCGCATCGTTCGTCGCGATAATGAGATAATTGAGCTGACTGCTACCGAGTTTGAGTTGCTCACCATTCTTGCTAGTGCGCCAGGGCGACCGTTTACCCGTGCCCAATTGCTTGATCGCATCTATGATACCAACTATACCGGTTTCGACCGCACCATCGATGCCCATATTAAAAATCTGCGTCGTAAGATCGAGCCTGATCCAAATGGCCCACCACGCCTCATTTTGACGGTGTACGGCGTTGGGTATAAGTTTGCCGAACCGGATGGAACCGGATGCGTATAATCAGTGATGACGGCGAGATGGCATCCGTACAGATTGTCGGTATCAGTATCCCATGTGACGCTACTCCGTCTGGCGTCCAGCTTTACCGCCGGCTACCAACACCGCACACTACACGATGAGCTGAATGAGGCACAACGAATCGAATATTGAGGCTGCGTATGCGCCCACCGCGACTCTTTAATCTAATGCTCACCGCCTTCGCACTCGTGATCATGCTCGGTATTAGCGGCATGGTCTTATCGTTTTGGCTGGTGATGAGTCAGGCCAATCCGGGCGAGCGGCGTTGGATGGAAGCCGAGATGGCGGCACGAGCACGAGCCACCGAACTGGCAGCCTACTACCGTCAAACCGGTTCGTGGCGTGACGTCGAGCGACAGATGGGGCCGCTACCGCAGGGCTTCGGTGACATCAAAGGTTCGACATGGCTTCTCGACGCCAATGGCAGGATCGTCGCTGGCCGCCGTCGTCCCCCCATTTTACGCGGCAACGAAGCTGTACGCCGTATTCCGATCATTGTTGACGGTCAGCAAGTTGGGACGCTGGTGATCTCAGTCGTCGACGATGAAGAAGCATTTCCGGTCGGTAGCGTTGATCGGCGGACGATCTTGCTTGGCATTATCGGGGCCGGCGCTGGATTGATGGTCATCTTACTTGTCCTCGCCACCATCTTCTCACGCCAACTCAGTACGCCTCTCCGACACATCAGTGCCGCCGCCCACGCCATCGCCGCCGGCGATCACAGCAGTCGCGTCCAACCGGCCAACGTGCGCGAGCTAGCCGATCTGGCTGCCAGTTTCAACCGCATGGCTGCCGCGTTACAACAGGCCGACCAGCAGCGCCGGCAACTCACTGCCGACATCGCTCACGAACTGCGCACGCCTCTTTCGATCATCAAAGGACGGCTTGAGGGCATTCAAGACGGCGTGTACGAAGCTGACGACGAACAGATCGAAGCCCTCCTTGCCGAAGTAGCACTCCTCGAACGGCTGATCAACGACTTACACTTGCTGGCACTGGCCGATGCCGGCCAACTACCACTCTACCGGGAAACCGTCTCGCCGGTGATGCTAGTTAACGAGGCAATCCGCTCGTTTACGCAAAGCGCCACCGAACGTAAGGTCGTCCTTACCACTACCATCACCTCCGATTTGCCCGATGTTGATGTTGATCCACAACGGATTGCTCAAGTGTTGGGTAACCTGATCAGCAATGCTCTTCGCCACACCCCACCCGGTGGTGAGATCAACCTTGCCGTCATCGCCGATGTTGACAACGTTACGTTTCACGTGCGTGACACCGGTAGTGGGATCGATCCTGCTGATCTGCCACACATCTTCGACCGATTCTACCGATCGGATCGCTCCCGCACTCGTAGCAGTGGTGGTGCCGGGTTAGGGCTGGCAATCGCCCGTCGGTTGGTTGAAGCTCACGGTGGTCAAATTTGGGCCACAAGTGAGCTTGGGCGCGGTACTACGGTCAGTTTTCGCGTGCCGGTGGTGTCATCTCTATCACCGGCAATGTCCTGTGAACAGAAGCCTGCAATCCATCGGGCACAATGGTCGTTGTGATTCTCGCCAACACTACCCCTGCAGTGCGGAGGGTCTTGTGGTATACTGACTATACAGCTCAACAGTGTCGTTACCGCCTATATCCAAAGTAACCTCTTGAACTTTTCAGCAGTTCATGGTATCATTGTCTTTCGCGATCTGTAATAAGCGCGCTCAGATCAGTGATTACTATTATGGCAGGAAGTCCCCGTGTGGGGCGCAATGAATGCTAACCGGTACGTAAGTTTGGGCCAGTCTACCGGCAGCCCACTGATGGGCAAGCCGAGAGGTGGCTATTTCTGTTTTTGTAACTAACCCATTCGCCACGCAGCATGATGAACCAAACCGGACACAGAGAAGAGAGGTGCGTATGCCCCCGTTGATTGAGAGCGTGGTCCTTCAGCCGCTGATCGCCCCGATCGACCCGGGCTTCGACGGTCGCCGGTCGCGCCGGATCGAACGCCGTTCGTTCGCACGCATCAAAGATGCGATTGATCTACCGTTGCTGATCGAAACCCAACTCAAGAGTTTTGAATGGTTCAAACGAGAGGGGCTGCGCGAACTCTTCGACGAGATTTCGCCAATTACCGATTTTACCGGTAAGAACCTCGAACTACACTTTCGTGATTATACCTTCGGCGAACCCCGTTATGACGAGTTCGAGTGCCGCGATCGTGACCTAACCTATGCTGCCCCTCTACGAGTAAAGGTCGAATTACGTATTCTCACCACCGGTGAGATTAAGGAATCGGAGATCTTCCTTGGTGATTTTCCGATGATGACCGATAACGGCACCTTCGTTTACAACGGCGCCGAACGAGTGGTCGTCTCGCAATTGATCCGCTCACCGGGGGTCTACTTTAAAGATGAAAAGGATCCAACCAGCGGTCGTGTCCTTCATACCGCCAAGCTGATCCCTAACCGCGGTGCATGGCTTGAGTTCGAGACCAACAAGCGCGATGTGATCAGCGTCAAAGTTGATCGCAAACGTAAGATTCCGGTCACAATCTTGCTCCGCGCCATTAGCGCCTGGATCGCCAACGAAGATGGTAGCGGACGCTGGGCACCCGATAACGAACTAGATAAGTACGGTCACAATGAGCATCTTATCGAATGGTTCCGCCACGTTGATACGGTGGCCGAACATCTATACATCCAGGCGACGATTGATAAGGATCCGTCGCACAATGCGAAAGAGGCATTGCTTGAGCTGTATAAGCGGTTGCGTCCTGGTGACCCGCCGACGCTTGAGAACGCGCGCACACTGATCGAGTCGCTGCTCTTTAACCCGCGACGGTACGATCTGGCGAAAGTGGGCCGCTACAAGCTCAACAAGAACCTCTGGGAGCGCGATGCCCGCCGTGATGGTCCCAAAGCACCCGATCTCAGTGTTCGCGTGCTCCTACCTCGCGATATTTTCCGTATCGTAGAGCAAATGATTTTGCTCAACAACGGCTACGGTCGCCCTGATGACATCGACCATCTTGGGAATCGTCGCGTGCGTACCGTCGGTGAGTTGATCCAGCAACAATTCCGCGTTGGTCTACTCCGCCTCGAACGGGTGGTGAAAGAGCGAATGTCACTCCAAGACCCGGCCAGCGCTACACCCAACGGTCTGATTAATATCCGACCCGTAGTCGCGGCGATGCGCGAATTCTTTGGTGGTTCGCAGTTGAGCCAGTTTATGGATCAGACCAATCCGCTCGCCGAGTTGACCAATAAGCGCCGTCTGTCAGCGCTTGGCCCCGGTGGTCTGTCACGTGACCGCGCCGGCTTTGAAGTGCGCGACGTGCATCACTCGCACTATGGCCGCATCTGTCCGGTGGAAACACCGGAAGGTCCGAACATCGGCTTGATCGGTACGATGTCGACTTTCGCCCGCGTTAATGAGATGGGCTTTCTCGAAACACCGTATCGCAAGGTGTATAACAGCATCGATAACGCCCACGTGTGGCGCGAAAAAGGCATTTTACTGCGGGACGTGCGCGATCTCCGCACCGGTGATCTGATCGCTGCCAAGGGTACTCGCGTCGATGACCAGATTGCCCGCCAGATTACGATTGGCTTGCTGCGCGGTCAGATTCTCCGTGAGGATATTGTCGATCCCAATACCGGTGAATTAATCGCCGAGGCCGGTACCGAAATTAACCGCGCCCTCGCCGAACGGATTGTGAACCTGCCGATGAAGCAGATTAAGATCCGTCCGGTCGTGTCGCAAGAGGTCGATTACCTGAGTGCCGATGAAGAAGATCGCTTCGTCATCGTGCAGGCCAATGCACCGCTTGATGAACATAACCGCTTCCTCGATACAACGGTCTCGTGTCGCTTCGGCGAGGATTTCGTGACCGAACGGGTAGAGCGAGTCGATTACATGGACGTATCACCCAAGCAAGTGGTGAGCGTCTCGACCTCGCTGATCCCCTTCCTTGAGCACGACGACGCAAACCGTGCGCTGATGGGGTCGAACATGCAACGGCAAGCTGTGCCACTGCTCCGCCCTGATGCGCCGATTGTCGGCACCGGCATGGAGTATCGTACTGCTCGCGATAGTGGTCAAGTGGTGGTGGCCCGCCGCGATGGAGTGGTAGTGAGCGCAACCAGCAACCGCATCATCGTCGAGGAAGATGACGGCAAGCGGACAGAGTATCGCCTGCGTAAGTTTATGCGCAGTAACCAAGATACCTGTATCAACCAGCGTCCGTCGGTGGTGCGTGGTCAGCGGGTGCGCGCCGGTGATGTGATCGCTGACAGCTCGAGTACCGATCAGGGCGAGTTGGCGCTCGGCCAGAATGTGTTGGTAGCGTATATGCCGTGGGAGGGCGGTAACTTTGAGGACGCTATTCTGGTCAGCGAGCGACTGGTACGCGAGGATATCTTTACGTCGATCCATATTGAAAAGTATGAGGTCGAGGCGCGCGATACCAAGCTCGGCCCCGAAGAGATTACCCGCGATATTCCAAACGTTGGTCAGGATAGCCTGCGCAACCTTGATGAACGCGGTATTATCTATATCGGCGCCGAGGTGCAACCGAACGATATTCTGGTAGGAAAGATTACCCCCAAAGGCGAGACCGACTTGACCGCCGAAGAGCGTCTGCTGCGGGCGATCTTCGGTGAGAAGGCCCGTGAGGTGAAAGATAGCTCGCTGCGCGTGCCCAACGGTGTACGCGGGAAGGTTATTGATGTCAAGGTGTTCTCGCGCAGCGAAGGGGCTGAACTACCGGTTGGCGTGAATCAGACGGTGCGGGTTCTGCTTTGCCAGAAGCGCAAGATTAGCGCCGGTGATAAGATGGCCGGTCGCCACGGAAATAAGGGTGTCGTCTCGCGCGTCTTACCCATGGAGGATATGCCGTTCTTGCCCGATGGCCGCCCGGTGGATATTATCCTTAATCCCATCGGTGTGCCGTCACGTATGAATATCGGTCAGATTCTTGAAACCCACCTCGGCTGGGCCGCCGCCCGCCTTGGGTTCCGCGTCGCCACCCCGGTGTTCGACGGCGCTCACGAGGATCAGATTAAGGACCTGCTTGTACAGGCTGGCTTGCCTGCCGATGGGAAGGTAACCCTCTACGATGGCCGGACCGGCGAGAAATTCGACCATCCGGTTACCGTCGGCTATGCCTATATGCTCAAGCTAGCCCACCTCGTTGAAGACAAGATTCACGCGCGCTCGACCGGTCCCTACAGCCTTGTCACTCAGCAACCGCTCGGTGGTAAGGCTCAGTTCGGTGGGCAGCGCTTCGGTGAGATGGAGGTGTGGGCATTGGAGGCATACGGTGCCGCTTACACCTTGCAAGAGATGCTGACCGTCAAATCCGACGACGTAGTTGGCCGCGTCAAGACGTATGAGGCAATTGTGAAGGGTGAGCCGATCCAAGAGGCCGGTGTACCTGAAAGCTTCAAGGTGCTGATCAAGGAGTTGCAGAGCCTTGGCCTTAGCGTCGAAGTGCTAAGCGCCGACGAAAAGCCGGTTGAGCTGAGCGATGACCTCGATAGCGACATCGGTGCCCTTGAAGGTATTAACCTGAGTGGTATGGAACGCGGCGAATTCTAATCGTTCGGATCGGAAGATGGGGATCGGTCACGATATATCAATGGGATGCCGGCAATCGGTGGTTGGTAAGGATGACATCTGATCGGTAGAGACGTTGCCAGGCAACGTCTCTACACTGCGTAACAGAACATTAACCTTAGCACCACGATCTCGTCGCTTTGTGCAAGCCTATGGTGTATCGTTGAGACCCCAGCACTGTACGATACCAAATCAGACGGAACTGACCCAAGCACGGCGCCACTACGGTTGATGTAGTCGTAGTCGGTGCATGAAGTCTGGCGGTATGCTTCCGCTACAGGAGTAAGTCCCCATGCTGGAAATTAACGACTTCAACGCCATTCGGATCAGTCTCGCTTCACCTGAAGATATCCGATCGTGGTCGCACGGCGAAGTCACGAAACCCGAAACCATCAACTACCGCACGCTCAAACCTGAACGCGACGGTCTCTTCTGCGAACGTATTTTTGGTCCAACGAAAGACTGGGAATGCTTCTGCGGGAAGTATAAGCGTGTGCGCTATAAGGGTGTCGTCTGCGATAAGTGTGGAGTCGAGGTCACCCGGGCTAAGGTGCGACGTGAGCGCATGGGCCATATTAGTCTGGCCTCGCCGGTGAGCCACATCTGGTTTGTCAAAGGTACTCCCTCTCGCCTCGGCCTCCTACTCGATATTTCGCCACGAAATCTTGAGCGTGTCCTCTATTTCGCCTCGTACATCATTGTAGATGTGAAGGAGGATATGCTTCAGGTGGCACGTGAGATGGTGCAGGAGGAGTACGCTGCGCGCCGCGAGAAGATTCAAAAGCAGGCCGAAGAGAAGCGGATCGAGCTGAGTACGCAACTGACCCAAGACCTCGGCGGTATGGAGACAGCGCAGCGCAGCACCCAGCGGCAAATCGAAGAAGATTACCGCCGTCAGCGCGATGAGTTGGTTGGCGAAGCCGAACGGCTGCGTGAGCGGCTGGAAGAGATGAGCGGTACGCTGGCCGATGAAGATATTATCTTCCGGGGTGTGACCGTGGTCGAAGAGGGTGAACTGATTAACGACAACACCCTCGACCAGCTCGACGAATTGGTTGAGCAAGAGCTTGAGGTGCTTGAAGAGCGCCGTCGCCGTGATCTGGCCGATGCCGAGCTGCTGACCGACGCCGAACGCGAGCGTAAGGCGTATGAAGCTACCCAAGAGCAGGAGCGATTGCAAGAGCGCCTGCAACGGGAGCTGGATATGCTGGTTCGCGAAGAGAAGGAGAAGCTCGAACAGCTCGATAAACTGAAGGTGGGCCTGATCATTACCGAAAACGAGTACCGGCAGTTACGCGATGTTGCACCCGGTGTCTTCCGTGCTGATATGGGGGCCGGCGCGATCCGCGAGCTGCTCGAACGGCACCTGAACCTCGATAAGCTGGCCGAAGAATTGCAGGCCGAGATTCAAACATCACAGGGTCAGCGCCGGAAAAAGGCGACGAAGCGGCTGCGCATCGTTGAGGCGTTCCGCAAGAGCGGTAATCGCCCGGAGTGGATGATCCTTACGGTGCTACCGGTTATACCACCCGACCTGCGCCCGATGGTGCAGCTCGATGGTGGTCGCTTTGCTACGAGCGATCTCAACGATCTCTATCGTCGGGTGATCAACCGCAATAACCGACTCAAGCGGCTGATCGAACTGAACGCGCCGGAAATCATCGTGCGTAATGAGAAGCGCATGTTGCAAGAGGCAGTTGATGCGCTGATCGATAACGGTCGGCGTGGGCGAGCAGTTAGCGGTAAGGGGAAGCATCGTCTGAAGAGCCTGAGCGATATGCTCAAGGGTAAACAAGGCCGCTTCCGCCAGAACCTACTCGGTAAGCGTGTCGATTATTCGGGCCGTTCGGTGATCGTGGTAGGCCCCAATCTGCAACTGCACCAGTGCGGTCTGCCCAAGAAAATGGCACTCGAGCTATTTAAGCCCTTTGTGATGCGCCGACTGGTCGAACGTGGTGTCGCCCATAACATTAAGAACGCTAAGCGTGCCGTCGAACGTGTGCGCCCTGAAGTGTGGGACGCACTCGAAGAGGTGATTAAAGACTATCTGGTGCTGCTCAACCGCGCACCATCGTTGCACCGCCTCTCGATTCAGGCCTTCGAGGCGAAGCTCATCGAGGGATCGGCGATTCAGCTTCACCCGCTCGTCTGCGCTGCGTTTAACGCAGACTTCGACGGTGACCAGATGGCGGTTCACGTGCCGCTTTCACGGAAAGCGCAGGAAGAGGCACGCACTCGGATGCTGAGCAAGTACAATCTGTTGAGTCCGGCGCATGGTGAACCGATTATCACCCCTTCGCAGGACATCGTTCTTGGCTGCTACTACCTGACAATGGTGCGCGATGGCACGAAGGGAACGGGTAAGCGGTTCGCTTCGATCGATGAGGCGATGCTGGCCTACGAAAAGGGCTTGATCGATATTCAAGCACCGATCTGGATCCGGATGAATGGTTCCATCTCTGGTAAGAGCGACCGTCCTGTGCGCGAATTGCCGCCGGCCAGCGATGGTACACCGCGTATGGTCATTGAAACGACAATCGGGCGTGTGTTGCTCAATAGCGAGCTACAACCACCATTACGCTTCCGCAATCGCCTGATCGACAAGAAGGGCCTGAAAGAGATTATCGCCGATTGCTACCAGTACTACACCAGCTTGCGCAATCTGAGCGAAGCCCAGCTTAACGAGGTACGGGCAGCCCATGGCAATAAGCACGTCCAAGAATTGGCCCGTATCTACGGTTCGGAGATGACGGCCCAGCAAGCCGACCGTATTAAGACACTCGGCTTCCGCTACGCTACGCTTGGCGGTATGACGATCGGGATTGACGATATTGAAGTGCCGGCCAAGAAGTATGACATCGTGCGCGAAGCCGAACAACAGGTTGCTGAAGTCGAGAAACAGTTCCGCCGTGGTCTGATCACCGAAGAGGAGCGCTATCAAGAGGTGGTACGGATCTGGCAGGAGGCGACTAAGCAAACCATCGCTGCCGTGAAGGAGAATCTGAACCCCTTCGGCCCCGTGGCAATGATGTCAACATCGGGCGCTCGCGGTAACATTAACCAGATCTCACAGATGGCCGGTATGCGCGGGTTGATGTCCGACCCAACCGGACGGATTATCGAGCTACCGATTAAGGCCAACTTCCGCGAGGGTCTGTCGGTGCTCGACTACTTTGTTTCAACCCACGGTGGGCGTAAGGGTCTGGCCGACACCGCGTTGCGTACCGCCGACGCCGGTTACCTCACGCGCCGGTTGGTTGATGTTGCGCAAGATGTGATTATCAACATCGAAGATTGCGGTACCGAAGAGGGTCTATGGCTCCATAGCGCCGACGATGGCGAGTTGATGGAAAAGCTACAGGTCCGTATGCTCGGCCGCATTCTTGCCGCACCGATCTACGACAAGACGACCGATGAGTTGATCGCCGACCGCAACACCGAGATCGATGAAGAATTGGCGGAAAAGATTATCGCCGCCGGTCACGAATCGGTCTTTGTCCGTTCGCCCCTGACGTGCCAAGCCGAACACGGTCTTTGCCGGATGTGCTACGGTCGCAACCTCGCTACCGGCAAGTTGGTCGAGATCGGTGAGGCGGTTGGAATCATCGCTGCGCAATCCATCGGTGAGCCGGGCACCCAGCTTACCCTGCGAACGTTCCATACCGGTGGTGTTGCCTCCGCCGATGATATTACGCAGGGTCTGCCACGCGTGCAGGAGATCTTCGAAGCACGTGTGCCCAAGGGTAAAGCATTGCTGGCCGAGATCGATGGCGTGGTGCAGATCGTGCGTGAAGATGAAGGGGTACGTAAGATTCGCATCGTCTCGACCAACGTCTACACCGATGAGTACCCGCTGACGCGCGGTTTCACACCGGTGATCGAATCTGAGAGCGATGTTTATGAAGGACAGGTGATCGCCGAAGGACCGGGTGGTGAGCAGATCATCGCTCGGCTGAGCGGGAAGGCCTTTATTCAGTCTGACCGGATCATCATTAGTCAGGAAGATCACGAAGAGCGTGAATTGGTGGTGCCCCACAACGCTCGCATTCGGGTCGATAATGGTGATCGGGTTATGGCCGGGCAACAGTTAACCGACGGTAGTGCTAATCCGCAAGAGCTGCTTGAATTGCAAGGTCGGGAAGCAGTGCAACGCTACCTGGTCAACGAAGCCCAAAAGGTCTACCGCTCGCAGGGCGTGAACATCAACGACAAGCACATTGAAGTGATTGCTCGCCAGATGCTGCGCCGCGTGCGCATCGAAGAACCCGGTGATACCGGTCTCTTACCCGGTGAGCTGATCGATAGTGCCGAATTCCGCCGCCTCAACAACGATATTGTCAGCCAGGGTGGTGATCCGGCAACCGCAGCGACAGTATTGCTGGGCATTACCAAAGCCTCACTGAATACCGATAGCTTCCTCTCGGCGGCTTCGTTCCAAGAGACGACCCGCGTGTTGACCGATGCTGCTATTCAGGGTAAGGTTGACTATCTGCGCGGTCTGAAGGAGAACGTTGTCATCGGTAAGCTCATCCCTGCCGGAACGGGGATCGAGAAGCGGCTTGAACGCCAACACGAAGATTTGGTCAGCGAGATGGCACGGATGCTCGAAGAGGTACAGCAGGCCGAGAAGAGTGCCGAGCCAACAACCACCGCCTTGCCTACTACCAACGGTCATCAGGTACCGCAGAGCGATACCGATGCGTTATTGCGGGCACGGCTCGAAGAGTTGCTGTCCGGTGATAACGACCACGATGATGAAGAGGATTCAGATCATCCCGATCTGTCCTCACTGTGATCCGTAACAGTAGGCGATGAATAGAGCCGCGAAGCGCGAAGATGTGCTGCGCTTCGCGGTTTTCTCTGTAGTGCTGCCTATGGTTAACGCCATTAGCAATTCGCTTAGCCAAGACTGGCGTGCTCTGCGTACACCGGCCCTCTGGGTTGCAGTGGGGCTGTTATTCGCCATTGCCATCCTCACTGCCCAAATCCCCCACCAACACGTGATCGATGTTGGTTATGAAGAGGGGATCGGTGACGCCGATCTGCCCTTTCTGCGCGATTTTAACACTGCCGAGAAGAGCTTCTTCGGCACGTTTCGCTGGACGAGTGGCGACTCGCAAGTGTTCTTACCAACTTTCGGATTACGAGCAACGGTCATCGAGCTTCACTGGTTACCTATCGGAGCAGAGATAGTCGATCAGGCACCTACCACGCTTCAGGTGTGGCACGAAAACCGATTCATCGCCGAGCTACCGGTACAGCACAGCGGCAGTCGGCAATGGCTCATCGTGCCACCCACCGCAGATGGGAACCTCCACTTGCGACTGGTGAGCGATAGCTTTCAACCGGCACAAGATCCACGTCAGCTCAGCCTACCCCTAGAGCGCATTATCGTAACAACCGTTCCCGGCGGGTGGGCTTGGCCAGCACTTCCACTGCTTGCATGGTGGATTAGCGGCGTAATTGTGGGTTGGCTCATCCTTGTTCGTACCATGCATCGTCAGGCGCTGTGGGGCCTGGCAATCGGCAGTGGATTACTCGCCGCCGCTATGCTCCTCGACCCGGCACGCTGGGCATTTGGCGCCGAAGCGGCGTTTGCAGCTCTTGCTCTGACCTATCCCTTAACCCTGGCGATACAGGCATGGGCACGGAGACAGATACGGCTTCAGGGCATCGCTGACACACTCAGTGCGATAGTGGCCATTGCATTCGCGACCCGGATCGGAGGCCGATTCTACCCGGCCAGCATGCCGGGTGACATCGGCTTTCACACGAATCGCTTTCATGAAGCGCTGGGTGGCCTGATCACGATCATCTCGAAGAATCGCGGCATTGACTTTCCCTATCCACCGGGGCCATACCTCCTTCTTGCCCCCGGTCACGTATTGGGGATCGCGCCCCCACTCCTTTTGCAAATCGGTGCGGCACTCGCCGATAGCCTTGGTGCGCTGATTGTTTACGTCATCGCCCGTCGCGTTCTCCCACCACGTCCGGCACTACTCGCCGCTGCGATCTACGCCTTCACCGCTGCCACCTATCTCACCACATGGTGGTCGTTTGACACGCATATTATCACCCAAAGTCTCTACTTATTGTTCATATGGGGTATTATCAGAGCTTGGGAAGACTGGCGAGCTGGGCAGTACCGGCGCGAGTGGATAGCTGGGCTAGCCGCTCTTAGTGCGATGGTCTTTCTCGGCCACTTCGGTTTCCTGATCAGTAGTGGCACGTTGCTCGGTCTCCTGATCGCTATCGTCTGGATCGCCCGCGGACTGGGTTTGCAATGGGCACGGGCAGTAAGTGGGCCGCTCACCCTTGCCATCGGTATTGGTGCCCTATTCGCCATTATCTTCTTCTACAGCGCCTACCTGTCAATGTTCCTCGCTCAACTCAACACCGCCCGCACGGGCGGTCTCACGGCTGTAGCCGGACGGGCGCCGATCAACCGCGAAGCCTTATGGAACAATCTCTGGCAAGCCGGACTGATTGCCCATTATGGACTACTACCAATACCTTTCGCACTTATCGGTCTATGGCTCTTGCTCCGGCGACAAGGCTGGCAAATCACGATCGGCCTGATGGGTTTAAGCTTCGTAGTTGCCATCATCTTCGCTACGTTACCATTCATCACTCAGGTCTCGAACAGTCCACGCTACCTGATGGCGTTAGGCTGGGCAATTGCTATCGGAACAGCAGCGACATGCGATACGTTGTGGCAGCGTGGATGGGTTGGTCGAATCAACGTAATCGGGGCCGGTCTATTCGTGTTATTCAACACATGCTGGTACTGGCTCACACCGATGCTCTGGCGCGTCCGCCCACCGGAGCCATTCTAGAGAGACATGGTTCACCGATCTTGCCCGGTGTTGTGCTCAGTTCTTCTGGTATGATGAAACCAATCAACCGCTCATCAGCAAAGGAGCACGTATGGTCACTGCCTTTGTATTCATCACTTGCGAACCGCAACGGATCAGCGACCTTGCCCAAGAGATCGCCGAACTACCCAACGTTGCCGAAGTGTATTCGGTTACCGGCGACTACGACATCATCGCCGTCTTGCGCGTCAACGCTTACGAATCACTCGACGACGCCGTACCCAGTGGCATCGCCCGCCTACCCGGCGTGCGCCACACAACCACGGTACTAGCTTTCCGTCGTTATTCACGGCGAGATCTCGAAGTTGGGTTTGACATCGGGTTATCGTAGACAAGAACGCAATATTTTACTTGACGACGGCGGGCACATATGCTATGATTAGTACAATAGTTCGAGAACGTGCGGGTAAGCTCTCGCTCGGTTCGGTACTGTTGGGACGATAACACACAAGAGACGAGGAGGGTACGATGGCAAAGGATCTAAACAAGGTACAACTAACGGGTCATCTCGGCGCCGATCCCGAGATGCGTTACACGGCACAAGGCAGCCCTGTAACCACCTTCCGGGTCGCGAGCAACCGCACGTGGCGTGACAAAGACGGCAATTCCCACGAAGAGACCGAATGGTTCCGCATTGTTGCGTGGGATAAACTTGGTGAAATCTGCAACCAATACCTCACCAAAGGCACGCGCGTTTACATCGAGGGTCGCCTACAAACGCGCAAATGGGTCGATCGCGATGGGCAAGAGCGCTACACTACCGAGGTCATTGCCCAAGACATGATCATTCTATCGAGCAAGGGTGAACGCGGACCGGTACCGGACGCCGAGCTGGTCTACGACGAGCCGGTCGATGAGCCGGTGCGTCGCACACCGCCCTCTTCACCGCCTAATTCACGCCCGTCTAATACCTCATCATCCACCCGCGCACCGGTTAATCGAGCACCGTCACGCAACCAGCCACAACCGCTCGATGATGAGGATATTCCGTTTTAGGGGAGCTGTCTTCCCCCTCGGCCCCGCTCCCGCACCGCAGTCGAGGGGGAGCTAACAAACCCTCTGCGCCTTTGCGTTACCCCCTCTGCGCCTTTGCGTTACCCCCTTTGCGTAAGCCAGCGCAACTCACTTCTGCTCAACTTGATGAAACGCCGGCGGCGTCGTCAGCAACCGCGTCATCTGGCGTAACGCCAACCACCACTGCTCACGCGGACGCGCATGGACTGGATCCATCAGCCGCGGCATATCCTCAATTGGATGCACCTGCACCTTACCACCACGATACCCGATAAAAGCACCCACCGGCTCCTGCCGATCGGCATGCTCGATCAGAAACTCAATACAGCGGACGGCCAGGCGTGTTGCCTGAATCCGATCAAACGGTGATGGATCACCACCCTGCTGCAAATGACCGAGAATTGCCTGCCGCACCTCAAACAGCTTGCCACCCTCTTCTTCAAACAGTGAACAGATAAACGAGGTCGTATAGACCGGATTAGCCTTCTCGTTGCGGATAATCAGACTCAACCGTTTACCACGTCGGAACCACTCCATCATCTCATCGAGATCTGATTGCAACGTGCGCAAGTTAATCCCCTCTTCAGGCAGATAGACCCGTTCGGCACCGGTGGCGAGACCACTCATCAGCGCAAGATACCCACAATCGCGCCCCATCACCTCGACAATAAAACACCGCCGGGACGCCACCGCCGACTGCTTAATTCGATCAACCGCATGAACGATACTATTGAGCGCTGTATCGGCCCCCAAGCTCAGTTCAGAACCGGGTAGGTTGTTATCAATCGTTGCCGGCAAGCAAATAATAGGAATATTGAACGCCGGAAAAATATGCCGCTCGCTGTAGAGTTTGTACGCTGCCTGATAACCGGTCCAACCACCGATCATCAAGATTCCATCGATCCCAAATCGTTCGATATTACGAGCGATCTGGTACAACTCACTACCTTGGGGAATCTTACGATTGGTGCCGAGTTCGGCGCCGCCCATCGTTGCCCAACCACTGACACTCATCCAGTCCATTTCAAAGATATCACCATCGATCAGGCCCTGAAAGCCATTGCGCACCCCAAGCATCGTATGACCCCGATCAATCCCGATCCGTACTGCTGCCCGGACCGCGGTATTCATTCCCGGCGCCGGGCCACCACTGTGCATCACAGCGAACCGGTGACCGCGCCGCAAGCGGTCGGGGGGCGAGGGCTGGGACTGAATGAGGGTCCCAAGGGTACGATACGCCTCGACAAAACTATTCCCACGCATCGCGATAGCTCGCTCATAATCGTGTTGGGCAATGGCCTCAGCCACCTGCCGCGTATCGCTCACGCACGTCATGAGCGGCAACCGCACGACCCGATTTTCCCGCAAACCGATCAGCTTCGGCTCAGCATCGGCATCCGCGCTCAGCAACTCTTCAACAGCTGTTGCCCCCAACAACGAACTCATCCAGCGATCAAACGCACTCGGCGCACCACCGCGTTGCACGTGGCCGAGAATAGTCACGCGCGTATCCTCACCTAAGCGCTCCTCAAGGACCTTCTTGACATAGTGGGCTGTAATCGGCTTGCCGTGACGATCGCACGCACCTTCAGCCACCACTACAATGCTATCGCGCCGCCCATGCTCCCGTCCGATCCGCAACACATCACACATGTGCTGCTCCCAGTCGTCCATCTGCGGTGGCATCTCTGGAATAAACGCCCAATCGGCGCCACCGGCAATCGCTCCCATCAGCGCTAGATAGCCACAATTGCGCCCCATAACTTCGATCACAAAGGTACGCTGATGGCTCGCTGCCGTCGAGCTAATCGCATCAATCGCCTCGGTAATCCGGTGGAGAGCGGTATCAGCACCGATAGTCATGTCGGTGCCACAGAAATCATTGTCGATGCTCCCCACAATCCCGGCAATGCGTAAATGCGGATGCGCCGCCGCTTGGGCTTCGCTAATCGTACCCGCCGCTACCAACTCGGCCAACAACTCCGGCCACTCCCGACGAAAGAGATCGGCTCCGGTCAAGCTGCCATCACCACCGATGATCACCAATCGGTCAATCCCAAGTGTCACCAGATTCGCCGCCGCCTGCCGTCGTCCTTCGCGCGTTCGGAACTCAGCACTGCGCGCCGTCCCGATGATCGTGCCCCCGCGCTGGATGATACCACCGACCGAACTCCAATCCATTCGTCGGATCAACGTGCCGCCTTGGATCAGACCCTTATATCCCTCGTAGATAGCGTATACTTCGCAGCCGTGACTAATTCCGGTACGGACCACCGCACGTACTGCGGCATTCATGCCTGGTGCATCGCCACCGCTGGTCAATACTCCAATCCGAATAGGTGTGCTGGTCATCGTATTCCTCGCCTGACTGGCGGATGAACAATTGGTTGCATACGCAAGTATAGCATAGTATGCACCAGATGATGGTACTTAAGAAGCCATCACACCATCTCAGCAGGAACGTTAGCGCAGAAATAGGGTATGATACATGAAATCTCACAGTAAAGATGATGATGATAGAGCTACTCTTATGAACGCGAACGAACTCAAACGTCTCGTCATCCAACGATTACAAGCGTGTGGGTTTGAACTATCGCATACCGGCGTCTTGTCACTCCAAGCAACCGAAAAAGAGGCGATCCGGCTCTTACATCAACCGGCAACCAACGTCGAACGAGCCGCCCATCAAGCCTGGCTGCACCGGCATCTGGATCGGTATCTTCCCTACTTCGCAGATGGTGAAGAGGTTGACCCGATGCACATCCAGCCAGAGCTGGTCGAAGTGCGTACCAAAGACCACGCCAATCTCTTTCGGATTGCTCGCTTACTCTGGTCGATTCCGCTCTCGAAAGGGTATGGACGACGATTACGCTTCCTCGTTTTTGATCATACCAATCAGAAACTGATTGGTATTCTTGCGCTCCAATCACCACCACTGAGTTTTCCATCACGCGATCGCCTGTTTCGCTACCCGCCAGACAAAAAAACCGAGCTGGTAAACCAAACAATGGATATTCAAACGCTCGGCGCCGTCCCGCCATACGATCGATTGCTGGGCGGAAAACTGATCGCCTATGCAGCCGCAGCGAATGAAATCCGTGCTGCCTACCGGCGAAAATACGAACAACGGGCAACCGAGATGGAACAGCGTATCCTACCACCTCACCTCGTCGCCCTCACCACCACCAGTGCGTTTGGACGGAGCAGCATTTACAACCGCTTGCGCTATCACCACCTCAGCATTGCCGAGTCGATTGGTTTTACGGAAGGATACGGCAGCTTTCACCTTATCGAATTGTATCCGCTCTTCCGCACATTTCTGGAACAGCAGGGGATTTCGACCCGTGGCGGATTCGGTGTTGGTCCTCGTCGAACATGGCAAACAATAGTCAGAGCATTGGAACGACTCGGTCTTTCTGCCTCGTTACTCCAACACGGCGTAAAGCGAGAGGTATTCTTGTTCCGTCTCATTGATAACCTTGAAGATTATCTTGAAGGGAGAACAAGCGAACCGCAGTATCGCGATTTACCCTTCGCAACCTTGGCAGCCTGGTGGCGATCACGCTGGCTGTTACCACGTGCTGAACGGGTCCAGTGGCAATCGTGGTGTAAAGAAGACTTACGTCATCGAATCCTACTCGCTCCTAGCGAGGTGGTTTATGAACGAGGTACCTGATCGAGTTTTTGGGGAACTACCCGCCGCGCTCGTCGCTGAGTTGCTGCATCGCTCAGCCGATTTGAGTCAGCATCTGCTCAGCGACTTTCAGCACCTCCGCCAGCAGTACGAACAGTGGCGCCGTCTATTGACGGAGACCAAACTACTCGGACGTGAAGCCGATCTCGCATACCCAACTATCCCTACCACCTGTGGTATTGATGGTGCGTATGCAGTCGAGCGCTTACTCGCCAGCGATCTTGTGGCCGCAGCCGCCGTAGCGGTGGAAGGGCTAACGCCGCCATCCGAAACACGCTACTGGCCAGAACCACGGCATCGAGCGTGGATTGAAGCCGAAGTCCACGATAGCGATACCGGTACTATTCTGCGCGCCTTGATGATGGGGTTTGAACTGCAACTGGCTCACGAGGCACCCCATCAGGTTGTGTTGCTCGACGGTTCACTAACGACCCCGCTGATCTACTTTAATCAAGCGTTGAATAAATGTCGCGAGACCGGTCATCTGAAAACCACACAATATTTTTTAGAACAGATTCCAGCCTTTCTCACAGCGTACCACTCCATTTTACAAGCCCAACGGAGCGACCGTTGTTGGATCAGCATCCCGAAATACACGACCCGTCGCGAGATCGGTCACTACCTCAATTGGTCATCGGCGCACGACGATCGCAGTGTGCTCAGTTTTTTGCTTGCAGCCAGTGAGTATACGCAGCCGGTGTCCCTTCAACAGCCCAACGAACCGTGGCACCTCAATGTTGAACCATCATTGCGTCCAATCGCAAACGAGATTATCCAGGCGTTATCTACCATACAAGTGGTCTACTACCGACCGTTCCAGTGGTTACCGGCACTACGCCTAGAGATGGCACAGGCGGTTGCGAATAATCGTCATCGCCTCGCCGAGGTCCTACACGGGATTCGCCATCAGTGTGGGACCCCAGCAGTACTTGAACCGTACCCACTCTACATGGCCGACCGGATGGTCAAACGTCTTGCCATTGCAATCCCAACATTGCGCCAAATTGCCGGTCAACAAATGGCCGAACACTACCAAGGTGACATCAACGACGTATTTATCAGTTTACACGGCTACCGCACCGAGTCAGGAGTGTAACCAATGTATCAGCGTCTCGATCAACTCGTTGATCAAGCCGAGCGGATTGGTGTCATCGGCTCACCTTCCTCCACCTCAGAACTTGCACTTGACATCCTCGCCAGTGCTATTCATAAAAAGCTGATCGGAGAACTGGCGATCTTTCGGTATATGCAAGACGGTGTACCCCACTATGCTCTTGGTCAGATCACCGAAATCAAGCTGCGCAACGTGTGGCACGAAGACCCAACCATGCGTAGCTTGATTCGCCAGCGCGGCCGGATCGATACGGTGAGTGAACGGCAAGATACACACCTCGGTGAAATGACGATCAGTGCGGTATTTGCAGCCAGGAGTGGCACGTACCGGCCTGATATGCTAGGCACCGTACCACCAACCGGGACCCCGATTTATTTGGTCACCGACGCTATTTTGCATGAACTCCTGGCGCTCTTCAAACAGCAATTGTTCTACCTTGGACATATCTACGGATCAACCCCTCTATTACCGTGCTGGTTTAAACATTTTGGTAGTGGACTCGATGGGGCAGGTGAGGCATACCATCTCGGTATTTTCGGTAAAACCGGATCGGGGAAGTCGGTCCTCGCCAAAATGATCTTGTTGGCGTATGCACGTCACCGTGAAATGGGGCTCCTCGTAATCGATCCGCAGGGCGAATTTGCCAAAGATATGCGTGACCATACCGGAACAGGATCATTTCGTTTGCCTATGCAATCTATCCTGCAAAAGTTGGGAAGAAACGTGCAAGTTATCGGCATTCGAAACTTAGTCCTCGATCGGTGGGACCTTTTTGAACAGATTTTGGGCAATTCGGGCTTCTTTCAGCGACTTGGGATCAAAGCCTCACAAAACCAAAAACAGGCCGCTGAAGTTGTGCGAGAGCATTTAGAGGGGAAAAAGAAACTTACCGATCTACACCTTAGAGAAACGTTTGATAGTGTGTGGGAAATCTTAAAGAAAGAGCAAAACTTGACTCGAATTTATGGAACCAAAGACAAACGCGACCAAGTGCTTACACAAATGCATCGTCTCGTTCCTGATACGATCTATCGGCAGGCATGGCTACCGATTACCCAACTGTTTCATCAACGTCGCCAAGAGGCTCAAACCGTTGACCATCTGCTAGAAAATCTCTTTACCGGTCAAGGTCAACGAGCAGTGGTGGTGATTGATCTCTCCGAGGAACAATCACTTGCATCAAAGCCTACATCCAAAAACCAACTCACTCTGCCTGGAGTGGCCGAAATTGATGACACCGCGTTGCCCTCCGGCATTGTGTGGAACGACACTATCCAGGCGTTAGTCATGAGACGGCTTCTCGAAGGCATTCGCCACGCTGCTGAGCGCTCGTACCGGCAAAATCGCAGTCTCAACACACTCGTTCTTATCGACGAAGCCCACCGCATCGCACCACGGGAAGAACCGAGCAATGAGGAACAACAAGCGGTGCGCACCTTTTTGATCGATGCCGTGCGCACGACCCGCAAATACGGCGTTGGCTGGATGTTTATCAGCCAAACCCTCTCAAGTCTACACCGCGAAATAATCGAACAACTGCGCATCTTCTTCTTCGGATTCGGCTTGAGCATGGGAACCGAGTTCCGTGCTTTGAGCGAATTAGTTGGCGGGCGCGGGAATGCGCTCGATCTCTATCAGCTTTTCCGCGATCCTCATTCTGCCATCGATAGCGATAGTCGTGAGTATTCATTTATGACCATCGGACCGGTTTCACCACTGTCATTCGCCGGCACACCCCTCTTTTTGAATGCTTTTAATAACGTTACCGATTTTCTAAAGCAGAATAATTTACAATAGTAACGTAATTGCCGTAATATTCGTGTTACACCATCGATTATTTTTACCAACCGGCAACGCCTCTCCCCTGAGACAACGTCTATACAACGAAAACCTGCCATCTCACAACTAAGACATAGTGTCATTTTTTCTTACTTCCCTTGACTTTATCGCCGAATGCGCTAGAGTAAAGGCATAAATCGCTTTTTTTGCACTGCTGAGGAACAACATGATGCACAACCAGCGGTTTACAATTAAAGGAATGGATTGTCCCGATTGCGCACGCACCGTCGAACGCGGGGTAGCCCGGCTCGCAGGAGTGAAGACGTGTCATTTGAACTTCACTACTGAGCAGTTGCACATCACCGGTGATGTTGACCCTGAAACAGTTATTGCTCGTGTGCGTGAATTAGGGTACGAAGCCCGACCAACGACATCCGCAGTGAGCGAGCCACCACCCGCATTCTTACGTTTTATGTTGAGTAGTCGCGAAACAAGACCGGCGCTCATCGGATTACTCCTTGTCATACCGGGAATCGTGTTGCACGAGATACTCGGTTGGGAAGCGTGGTGGATTGATGTCCTCGCGTTAGGTGGCCTGGCACTGGTAGGACCATCAATTGCCCAACATGCATGGCGCGTGTTACGAACCAATCGTGAGTTGAGTATTGACGCCCTCATGACCATCGCAGCTATCGGTGCGATCATCATCGGTGCGTATGTCGAAGCTGGGTTGGTGATGGTGCTCTATGCGATTGGCGAGGCGTTAGAGGGATACACAGCCAACCACGCTCGTCATACCATTCGCAGCCTGCTTGAACTGACACCACCGACTGCTACCCTCATCACCCCTGACGATGAACAGGTGGTCGTCGTGGAGACCCTACGCCCCGGCGACCGCATTATCGTCCGACCTGGCGAGCGGATCCCAGTTGATGGCACGATTGCCGCCGGGAGTTCGTTCGTCAATCAGGCACCGATTACCGGTGAAAGCCGCCTCGTCGAGCGGAGTGTCGGTGATGAAGTGTTTGCCGGAACGATGAACGGCGAGGGAAGCATCGAAGTGATTGTCACGCGACCCGCCGCCGAGAGTACCGTGGCTCGCATGATCCATCTGGTGCAAGAAGCACAAGAACGACGAGCACCGATTCAACGATTTGTCGACCGTTTTGCCCGCATCTACACGCCATTAGTCGTTCTGCTTGCCGCCATTGTCGCTACGGTGCCACCACTTTTCTTCGGCCAACCGTTCTGGAATCCAACCCCCGACACGTTTGGGTGGTTCTACCGTGGTTTAGCCCTACTCGTCGTCGCTTGTCCATGCGCTTTGGTGATCAGTACGCCGGTGAGTATTGTCAGTGCCCTAAGCACGGCTGCCCGCCATGGTGTCTTGATCAAAGGTGGAGCGTATCTCGAAGCGTTAGCGCGTGTACAGACGATTGCCATCGATAAGACCGGCACCCTCACGACCGGCAAACCGGCAGTTGTGGTATTGCGCACGATTGGCTGCACGAACCCTGAGGCACCGCTTGGCCATTGTCCGGCGTGTAATGAATTGTTAACATTGGCCGGAGCAGTCGAACTCCGTTCAGAACACCCACTCGCGTATGCGATTGTCAATGCAGCTACTACGTGTGGCCTAACCTTACCACCAGCGGCAGAGGTGCGTGCCTTGGTTGGGCAGGGTGTCCGTGGGGTAGTGAACGGGACCGAAGTGTTCATCGGTAGTCATCGCATGTTCGATCAAGTAGTGACGCACGATGAATGGCACTGCCTTGCCGCACAACGCGATAGTCAATTAGGTCGCACCCCGTTAATGGTCGGGGTCGATGGTCAATACCGCGGCACTATTACGGTAGCCGACACCATTCGTGAAGAGAGTCGGAGTGCAATTGCCCACCTCCGCGATCAGGGGCTGCGCATCGTGATGTTGACCGGTGATGATACGGCCACTGCCGAGCGTATCGCTGCCGAGTTGGGCGTCCATGACGTGCGGGCCGGTTTGTTACCGGCCGACAAAGCCCAAACCGTGCAAGCATTGCGCCAAACGACTGGTGCGGTGGCAATGGTGGGCGATGGGATCAATGATGCACCGGCATTGGCTACAGCCGATGTCGGCATTGCCATCAGTGCGAGTGCCGGGGGAACAACGCAGGCAATGGAAACTGCCGATATAACCCTATTAAGCGGTGATCTGCATCAGTTGCCGTTTGCCATCGCGCTTAGCCGCCAAACTCTCCGCACCATCGCCGCAAATGTTGTGTTTAGCATTGGGGTCAAACTTCTCTTCATTGGGCTGGTGCTCGCCGGCCTCGGTACAATGTGGATGGCGGTCCTTGCCGATGTCGGTGCTTCACTGCTCGTAACCCTGAACGGCATGCGCTTGTTGCATTTTCGGGCAAGATTACCGGCGGCATACGATCAAGCGGCGTTATCGTTCTCCCCATAGGTGCATAGCAACGCTATGCACCTACGACGAGCGGGGGTGTCCTTCACCACTCGAAGACATCAGCTCGCAAAATGCTTGATCAAACTTCCCATCCAGCGCATTGCGCGCTCATAGTCGGCCAACCGGATATGCTCGTTTGGCGAATGCACCCGCGAACCGTGATAACCACAACCGGCTCCGCTCGCCACCGGCGTCCCCAACGCTGTACAGAGTGGGTACATCGGACCGGTACCGGCCATCGTTGGGTAGAGGATCGGTTCGCAACCATACACGTCACGTGCCGACGCTACCGCCGCCTGGACAATCGCCGCATCGAGTGGACTACGCGCCGGATGTTCACCACCCAAATCAATAATTTCGATGTCACTGAAGCCTTCCGCATCGAGATGACGGCGTAACTGGTGCAATACCTCGGCTGGGTCCATATCGGGTACGAGACGAAAATCAAGCTTGGCCCGTGCTTCGCTCGGCAAAACTGTCTTGCTACCTTCACCGGTATACCCACTGACCAAACCACAGATCGTGCAGGTCGGTTCAAAGAGATGCCGACGCAGACGTTCGATCCCACGCACATTATCCAGGAACGCTGTAAGGCCGAAATCGGCTAACAACGTCTCATCATCACCGGCCGGAATAGTTGCGAGTGCCGCCATATCGGTAGCCGACGGCGGTTGTACCCGGTCGTAGAAACCGGGGATGCGGATCCGGCCATCAGGCCCTTTGAGGGTATTCAAGGCCCACGTCAAACGCCATGCCGGATTAGGGACAAAAGTCGCATACGAGGAATGCAAATCGTAGCTTGCCCCTCGTGCCACCAACTCCACGTACTGAATTCCCTTCGCCCCGCAGGTAACAACCGGGCGTTCGCTCAGATCGACCCCGCCCGTCTCCCATAAGCAACCATCGGCCCGGAACAGATCGGCATACGTGCGACACACCGCCGGCAACGTCTTCGAGCTAACCTCTTCTTCACCCTCCACCACAAAAACAATCCGGATCGGTAACGCCCCTTCGGTCGCCAGCCACGCCTCAACTGCTTGAATACGCAGCATCAAATTCCCTTTGTTGTCGGCTACCCCACGCCCGTAAAGCTTCCCGTCACGCTCGGTCAACTCAAACGGCGGTGTGTACCATAGTTCGAGAGGCTCGGCCGGCTGCACATCGTAATGGTCGTAGATCAATAATGTGCGTGGCCCATTGCCAATTGTCGCGTAGACCAGCGGATTACCACCATCAGCGCTGAGCAAGCGGGTTTCAGCACCAAGACGGCGCAAGCGTTGCTCGACAAATGTCGCCGTTTCGGTAATCTCCCGATTCTGCGCCGATACCGAAGGTAAACGTACAAGCTCCGCCAGCTCGGCACGAAACCGCGCCTGGTGTTCGACAATATAGGCGGCAAAACGTTCCATTACCATAACCCTACCACTCCATCTGTTTATGCGATTGAGCACTTCATTATATAACGCAAGTCTCACGTTATACAAAAGTGACACCTTTCACACGTTCACACACATCGTTGTCCCCTCGTGACAACTGCATTAACTTGTGGTATACTCTGTATCGGCGTGCATCAGATGCACGCCAACCTTTTACATTACAAGCCTTAGCACTCTCGCCTCACGAGTGCTAATCATCAACCAGTGAGGCAGGATACAGCGATGAGCGGACCGCTGACCGAACGCCGGCAGACAATACTCAAGCTGGTTATTCAGGAGTTTGTCGACACAGCCACACCGGTTGCTTCCGAAACGTTGGTGCGCAAATACCGCCTCCCCGTTTCACCGGCAACGGTACGGAACGACATGGCTGCCCTTGAGGAGCTAGGCTTTCTTACCCATCCCCACACATCGGGCGGTCGCATCCCAACCGATGCCGGGTATCGCTTCTTTGTCGAAAACCTGATGGAGCGCACATCGCTGTCGCCTACCGAGCAGCGCATGATCCGTCATCAGTTCTATCAGGTGCGCGGCGAACTCGATCAATGGGTACAGTTGGCTTGTGCGGTGCTTGCCCGCACGGCCCACAATGCGTCGGTTGCCACCGCGCCACGTGCTGAACAACTGCGCTTCAAAAGCCTTGAGTTGATCTCGATTCACGAGACAATGGCCCTGGCCGTGATCGTGTTCCACGGCGGTATCGTCAAACAGCAAACGCTCGCGGTGGAACCATGGCGCACACCAGAAGACCTCCGTCGAGCAGCCGGTTTGGTGAGTGATCTGCTTGCCGATGCCACCCTCACCCGCGTCGAGGAGTTGGCTACAGCCGCGACGTTCAACGGTATCCCGCTCAGCGATTTTGAACGCGGCTTGGTCGATCTCATCGTGCGGGCGATGATCGCGTTCGAGGAGCAGGAGCAAGAACAGATCTATTCTGATGGCTTGCTCGAAATGCTTAGCCAGCCGGAATTTTCGCCTGCGAGCGGGCGTGATGACGCCGAACGAGTGATCGAACGGATGCGTCGCACCCTTGAGATCCTGAAGAGCGGACGCGGTCTTGGTCCGCTCATCCCGCAAGCGCTGGCTTCCGGCGGCGTCCAGGTGATCATCGGTGGTGAGCACGGTGAAGATACAATGCGAGATTATAGCGTGATCCTGGCTCGCTATGGTGTCGAAGGTGTCATCGCCGGAGTGCTCGGCGTGATCGGCCCGACCCGTATGGCCTATCCACGCTCAATCTCGACGGTGCGCTACATCGCGTCGTTGATGAATAATTTATTGGCCGAACTCTACAATGTTCAAGCACGTCCCTCGGAGGTAACACCTGCATACGAGGATGAACAACGTGCCTGATACATAGTATTGGTTTGATGAGGAACCTATGGTAAACCAAGAAGACGTAAAACCTGAAATGAATGTGGAGCAGACCACAGCAGCTCCTGCCGAGTCGGCAACTGCTGGCGATCAAGCGATTGCCACCGATGCTGCGCCAACTACGACCGACACACCGACCGATCCGGCAGCGGTGATCGCCGATCTGCAACAGCGCTTGGCCCGAGCCGAAGCGCAAGCCGCTGAGTATAAAGATCAGTGGATGCGCGCTGTAGCCGATTATCGCAATTTCAAACGTCGTACTGAAACCGAGCGGGCCGAATTGATCCGCAATGCCGGTGCGGCGATTATTCTCAAACTGCTTCCGGTACTCGATGATTTCGAGCGGGCCATCGCTAACGTGCCGCCTGAGATTGCCGAAACACCGTGGTGGCAGGGAACGCAACTTATCGCACATAAGTTGCGTACTATGCTTGAAAGTGAGGGTGTGAAGCCGATCGAGGCGCTGGGGCAAGATTTTGACCCCAATCTGCACGAGGCAGTGATCTATGAAGATGCGGAAGGGCAGGAGGGTAAGGTCATCGCTGAATTACAGCGCGGTTATCTCCTGCACGACCGTGTCATTCGACCGAGTATGGTCAAGGTTGGCCGTGGGTAAAATCATACATCGCTTTATATCGCGAGTGAGCAAACGAGCGACTCGACGGCCTACTGCCGAGAACTGTGTGTGATACTATCTTGGAATCCGATAGGATACAGAAGGTCTTATTCTCATGCCGAAAGTTATCGGAATCGATCTTGGCACAACCAACTCGGTTGTGGCAGTCGTTGAAGGCGGTGATGTCGTCGTTATTCCCAATGCCGAAGGATCGCGGTTGACCCCTTCGGTCGTTGCAATTACCAAATCAGGCGAACGAGTCGTTGGTCAAGTTGCACGCCGACAGGCCATTACCAACCCGGAAAATACTATCTTCTCGGTCAAACGGTTCATTGGCCGTAAGTTCAATGAGCCGTCGGTCCAACGCGACAAGGAACTGGTGCCGTATCAACTGACCGCTGCACCCAACGGTGATGTGCGCGTGCTGATGGCCGGCCGCGAGTACGCCCCACCGGAGATTTCGGCGATGGTGCTGCAAAAGCTCAAAGCCGATGCTGAGGCATATCTCGGCGAGCCAGTAACGCAGGCGGTGATTACCGTACCAGCCTATTTCAACGATAGCCAACGCCAAGCGACGAAAGATGCCGGCAAGATCGCCGGTCTTGAAGTGCTGCGGATCGTGAATGAACCAACCGCCAGTGCGCTGGCTTACGGTCTCGATAAGAAAGGCAAAGATGAACTGGTCGTCGTCTACGATATGGGTGGTGGTACCTTCGACGTCAGTATCCTCGAGCTGAGTGAGGGTGTGGTCGAAGTAAAGGCCACCAGCGGTGATACCCATCTCGGTGGTGATGATTTTGACCAGCGGATTATCGATTGGCTGGCCGATGAGTTTCAGCGGGAAAACGGGATCGATCTGCGCACTGACCGGGTTGCTCTCCAACGCCTGAAAGAGGCAGCGGAAAAGGCAAAAATGGAACTCAGTACGTTGATGCAGACCGAGATTAGCTTGCCGTTCATCACCGCCGACTCGAGTGGGCCAAAACATCTGAGTGTGACCCTCACCCGTGCCCGCCTTGAACAACTCTGTGCCGACCTGATCGAACGAAGCATGGGACCGGTGCGGCAAGCACTCCGCGACGCCGGGTTGCAACCCCATCAAATCGATGAAATTATTTTGGTCGGTGGTCAGACCCGTATGCCGGCGATTCAAGCTGCGGTGCGTAATTTCTTCGGTAAAGAACCGAACCGCAGCGTCAATCCTGATGAGGTGGTGGCAATTGGTGCAGCCATTCAAGCCGGCGTCCTTGGCGGTGAAGTGAAGGATGTCTTACTGCTCGATGTGACGCCACTGACCCTTGGCATCGAGACCCTCGGTGGCGTGATGACGCCGATTATCGAGCGGAATACGACTATTCCGACCCGCAAGAGCCAAATCTTCTCGACCGCCAGCGATAACCAGAGCAGCGTCGAGATTCACGTCTTGCAGGGAGAACGAGCAGAAGCACAGTATAACAAGAGCCTTGGCCGCTTTGAACTGTCAGGGATTCCACCCGCACCGCGCGGTGTCCCACAAATCGAAGTGACGTTCGACATCGATGCCAATGGAATTGTGAACGTGAGCGCCCGTGATAAGGCTACCGGCAAAGAGCAGCGCATCACGATTACGGCCTCGTCGGGTTTATCACCGGAAGAGATCGAACAGATGGTGCGCGATGCTGAACTGCACGCCGAAGAAGATCGCCGACGGCGTGAACTGGTGGCAGCTCGGAATCAGGCTGATAGCACCCTGTATGCAGCCGAAAAGGCACTGCGTGAAGCTGGTGAGAATCTCGATCCGACCGTGCGGAGTACCGTCGAAGAGAAGATGATCGCGCTCCGTAGCGTCTTGGCCGATGATGATGAACAGGCGATTCGTAATCGGATCGCCGAGCTGGCAGTAGCATTACAGCATATCACCACAACGGAAACAAACAACGCTGCCGGCACGGTGACAGGTGAACAGGTAGAAAACTAAGGGCTGGCGGTGGCCGGCAGCGCACGTAACGAGGAAACCGTATGACGACGGGTGCCAAACGTGATTACTACGAAGTTCTCGGGGTGAGTCGCAGCGCGACGCCCGACGAAATCAAGAAAGCGTTTCGCCGGCTGGCCCGCCAGTATCACCCCGATGTGAATAAATCGCCCGATGCTGAGGCGAAGTTTAAAGAGATTAACGAAGCCTACGAAGTCCTCTCTGATGAACAAAAGCGGGCGATGTACGACCGCTTTGGTCACAATCCGCCCGGTTTTGGTGGAGTGGGTGCCGATCCATTCAGCGGCGTCGATCCCTTTAGCTCGATCTTTGATGCGTTCTTCGGTGCTGCCGGTGTAGGCCGGAGTACACGTGGCCCAATGCGCGGTGCCGATCTGCGCTATACATTGCACCTGACGTTTGAAGAAGCGGTCTTCGGAACGGAAAAGGAGATAGAATTCCGCCGCCTCGAAACCTGCCCGGCCTGTCGTGGTTCTGGTGCCGAACCGGGCACCGAGCCGACGCGCTGTCCACGTTGTGGCGGTACCGGTGAGATTCGCCAGCGTGCCCCTATCTTTAATATGGTGACTGTCACGACTTGCGATGTGTGTGGTGGGACCGGGTACGTCATCCCTATTCCCTGCCGCGAATGTCGTGGCGAAGGCCGTGTGCGCCAGACCCGTCGGATTACCGTGCGGGTACCCGCAGGAGTCGATGGTTCGCAGCAGATTCGGATTAGTGGTGAGGGTGAAGCCGGACCACGCGGGGGACCACCTGGTAATCTCTATGTGGCGCTCGATATTCAGCCGCACCCGATCTTTGAGCGCGAAGGGAATGACATTATTCTCAACCTGACTATCAATGTCGCCCAAGCGGCCCTCGGCGGTGAGGTGAGTGTACCGACCCTCGAAGGGACGGAGCGACTGCGACTGCCTCCCGGTACCCAGCACGGTCAAACGTTCCGTCTCCACGGGAAAGGAGTACCCTACCTGCGTCAACAAGGTCGTGGCGACCAGATTGTGGTGATCCGTGTTGAGGTACCAACTAAGCTGACCGATCAACAACGCCGTTTGTTCCAAGAATTGGCCCAAACCTTCTCATCCCACGATCACGACCACGGCGATAAGGGGTTGTTCGGTCATATTAAAGATGCACTCGGGTTGTAAAAAAGTACACGCCCACAACTGATGGGTAATTGCCAGAGTATCAAGGGTACACGTGGTGTCTGACTGAATGATGAGTGAGTAATCCATGACCTCCGAGTTGCTCTATGGGCGCAACGCGGTACGCGAGGCTCTCCGCGCTCGACGTCGCATGTTGCGCCGTTTAGTTGTTTCACGTAGTGTCCAGGAAAGTGGTGTCATCGCCGACATTATCCGGCTCGCCGAACAGGCCGGTGTTCCCATCGAACGAATCGAACGGCAGATACTCGACCGCCAGTTGCGCGAAGCAAATCATCAGGGCGTCATGCTCGAAACCGGTCCCTACCCCTACGTTGAACTCGATGAATGTCTCAGCCTTGCTAACGCCCGCCGCGAAGCAGCCCTCTTATTGTTGCTTGATCATCTGCAAGACCCGCAGAATCTTGGTACCCTTCTGCGCACCGCTGAAGCGGTTGGCTGTCACGGAATCGTCATTCCGGGTCGGCGGGCCGCCGAAATTACGCCAGCAGTGGTGAATGCCAGCAGTGGTGCGGTTGAACATCTCCGCATTGCTATAGTGACTAACCTATCGCAGACCATCGAGGAGTTGCAACGCAACGGGATTTGGGTTGTTGGTCTTGAGCAAGATGAAGCAGCACAAGATATAGACGCGGTTGATCTTGATCTCCCACTTGGGCTCGTCATTGGTGCCGAAGGCACCGGTATGTCTCGCTTAGTACGCGAACGGTGCGATTTTTTGGTGCGCTTACCGATTGTTGGACAAATCGGTTCGCTCAATGCGGCTGTCGCCGGTAGTATTGCCATTTATCATGCCTGGCGCCAACGTTACCGACGACATGCCGAATAACCGGCTTGAAAGTCTGCCTCGCCTACGCTAGAATACGGTGCGATCAGGCTATAAGGAGGATACTCCATGCGCTGGATACCTTTGTTTGCACTGCTCACAGCGTTGGGATACATTATCTTTTTACAGCGAAAGCTCGCTGCTGCCGAACGACGTGGCAACATGTATCGCGATATTGCCAACCGCCTCGAATTACGACTGGCCGAACTCAACGCTCACTAGACCAGCGTAGTGTATGTATGCCGTTGTCACTTCGCCTATAGGCGCGTCAGCCGATGATGTGCTCATTCGTCCGGCGCGTCTTAGTGATATTGATGCCATCGTGGCCCTTCACCGCGATGCCTTTGCCGATACGTTCGGTGCTGCATTTGGTCCACGTGACCGCGAGCGGGGCGCACAGGCACTGGCTACCGGCTGGCGACGCCAAGGTCCGTCGGCGTTGCAAGGGATGCTGGTGGCCGAATATGCCGGTCAGTTGATCGGTACCACGAGTTTGCGTACTCGTGATATGATGGGGCCGAGCGGCGGATTCGCCGAGTCGGCTTTTTTTGAAACGTTGGGACTGTGGGGAGCACTTCGTTCGCTCTTTGCCCTATCACTGCTCGATCACCAAATCGAACCAGGCGAAGGCTTCATCGCCGATGTCGCCGTCGCACCGGAGTGGCGCCGACGCGGAGTAGCCCGTGCATTATTGCGCCAGGCCGAGCATGATGCGCGCGCTCGCGCCCTCACGTATCTTGGTTTGTATGTACGTGAGACGAATCACGGCGCGCAGATGTTGTACGAACGGATTGGGTTTCACGCTCTGTATGTTCGCCGTTCACTCCTCGGACGGCTGTTCTTCGGTCAGGATGGCTGGATCTATATGCGCAAAGAGCTTACCTGATCGAATCATAGGAATAGGATTCATGCAAACCATCAATGAAGAGGAAAAGACAATGACGTCTCACCAGATTAATCCGTTTCACGTCGCTCAACAACAGTTCGATCAGGCAGCCGAAATGTTGCACCTACCCGATGATATTCGGGCTATTCTGCGCGTACCGCAGCGTGAGCTGACGGTAAACTTCCCCGTTCAGATGGACGATAGTTCGACTCGTGTCTTCACCGGCTATCGTGTCCAGCACAACCTGAGCCGTGGGCCGGTCAAGGGAGGGATCCGCTACCATCCGAGCGTCGATATTGATGAAGTACGCGCACTGGCAATGTGGATGACATGGAAATGCGCGCTAGTCAATATTCCCTATGGTGGTGCGAAAGGTGGTGTGATTGTCGACCCCAAACAGCTCTCGCTCGGCGAATTGGAACGTTTAACCCGTCGCTTTGCGACTGAGATCAGCATCTTGCTCGGCCCCGAAAAAGATATTCCCGCGCCCGATGTCGGTACGAATGCGCAAACGATGGCCTGGATCATGGATACCATCTCGATGCACCGTGGCTATACCGTGCCGGCAGTGATCACCGGCAAGCCGGTGAATGTCGGTGGTTCGCTCGGACGGGTTGAAGCGACCGGGCGCGGTGTGATGCTGATGGTACGCGAGATGGCACGTAAGCTGGGGTGGCCGTTGTCCGATCTGCGGATTGTCGTGCAAGGCTTTGGGAACGTCGGCGGCACGGCTGCGCACTTGCTCCATCAACTCGGCTGTAAGGTGATCGGTGTGTCCGATGCCTCCGGTGGTTACTACTGCGCTCACGGTCTCGATATTCCGGCAATGCGCCAGTACGCCGACCGACATCCGTACCGCTTGCTCGAAGGGTATCGTGCGCCCGGTGTTGAACCAATCGGCGGCGACGAGTTGCTCGAACTCGCCTGTGATGTGCTCATTCCGGCAGCACTCGAAAACCAACTCACCGGCGCTAATGCCGACCGCATCCAGGCTAAACTGATCGTTGAAGGGGCTAACGGTCCGACGACACCCGAAGCTGATGCCATCCTCGGCGAGCGTGGCATTCCGATTGTCCCTGATATTCTCGCCAACGCCGGTGGGGTGATTGTTTCGTACTTTGAGTGGGTGCAGGGCTTACAAGAATTTTTCTGGGATGAGCAAGATATTAACGAGAAGCTGGAACGGATTATCGTCGGCGCGTTCCAGCAAGTGAATGCGATGGCCGAACAGCGCCACATCCCGTTACGCCTTGCCGCCTATCTGCTTGCCGTGCAACGGGTTGCCGATGCAAATACGACCCGTGGGGTGTATCCGTGATAGGCAGCCGATCCTCTCGCCGATGGTAATGCGTTGAGGCTCAGGCTGCGCAGGAGCGCTTATGCAGATCGTGCTGGTTGAGGATAATCTGCTCATGCAACAGCTCTTTACGATCTTCCTCCGCGGACATGGGTTCGATGTGACCGTCGCCGCTACCGGAGCTGCGGCTCTGACCGTACCCATCTCACTCCCAACCCTCTTCCTCATCGATCTGCGTCTGCCCGATTGCAATGGCTTTGAGCTGCTCAAACAGTTACGTGCTCGGCCTGAACTGCGCCATTGCCCGGCTATTGCTCTGAGTGGATTGGGCGAAAGTGACCGGCAGAAAGCCTTCGCTGCCGGCTTCAACCGCTTCTTGACGAAACCGACCGATCTTGATGAGTTGTTGCTTACCATTACTGAGTTGTTAGGTGGCGTATCTCAACGCTAGGTACACCACCCCAACGGGAGTTGCGATGAAGCGTCTAGTCTTGTGGGATGTGGATGGGACTCTGCTCTCGACCGACGGGATTGCCGCAAATGCAATGCGAACGGCGCTCCGCCGGTTGGTTGGGCCAGAGGTTCAGATCGAGCGCACATCATACGCCGGTAAAACCGACTGGCAAATTGTACGTGAGAGCTTACCCTCAATTGATGAAGAAGCCATCAATAGTCAATTACGCGAATTTATTGCGCTCTATGTCGCTGAATTAACTACGCAGCGTGAGGCTTTGATCGCGCGCTCGACCGTCTTTGCCGGTGTGGTAGAAGCTTTACAAGGGTTGTCGGACATCGCGTACCAGGTACCGCTAACCGGCAATGTCGCCGCAGCAGCCAAGATCAAGCTCGAATGCACCGGTCTGTTACCGTGGCTCGACATCGAGGCCGGTGCCTATGGCGACGACCATTTTGACCGCCTCGCCTTACCACCAATTGCCGTCGCCCGAGCAACAGCGCGCTACCGGCATACCTTTAACCGTACTGATGTCGTAATCATCGGCGATACCCCCCGAGATATCGCCTGCGGTAAAGCCTTCGGTGCGCGCACGGTCGCTGTCGCCACCGGTCCGTTTTCGCTCACCGATTTGGCGGCTCATCAGCCCGATGCCCTGTTCCCTGATTTGCGCGATACCGATGCTGTCTTGCGTGCAGTATTGGGCTGAATAAACGGAGAAAGGAAGCTAATCGCTCAACTGCTTCCCTGCTATTCTAAATACACGCAATCGCCACGGCAAAGCGGCACATTCCCCCCTCCGGGAGCACCCTCTCCTCCCGGAAGGTCGCCATTGCTGCTCGGACCCACCATGGGGCAGTGTGGTTTCGCTCATGAACGATACCACACGCCGGTCACGTCCAGATTCGCCCCGGCGCAGTGCGCGCCTCGTTCGTTGCCGGCCAAACACCGGCGACTCCGTAGGAGGAGCGATCCGCGAGAATTGGGTGCGTCCCAGCATGGTTCACCGTGGCTTCGCGCTAGTTGTCTCATATCACAACGCCCACGTCGCTCATCGCCCGTGCGCAACGGAAGCGACGATTACGGTTTGTTCGCGCACCTCTCAATCGCCCCGCGTGCATGCCTCGGTGCAGCGACGTGGCGGTGATACCGCGTAGCTTCGCCGCCGAATCAGGACACACTGAGAAGGTACGTTCTACGAGAACGTACTTTCTCCCCGCACCTCAGAACGGTTATCACCCCTTACAATGCACGTGGCCACCGTGCAGTTCTTCCACCAATTGGGCACGTGCCTCAACTACACTCATCTGCGTCGAGGCATAGAGTGATGCGGCCCGCATAATTTCCTTGGCCTGTTCTTTCGGCATCAAACGGACTTGCTCGAGCGTGAGGCCCTGGCTGCGCAGGTATTCGATGATGTAGGCCTGCTCAAGATGCTCGTAGCTCTCACGAGCATGACCAACGAGATCTAGATCGGTGGTGGGCGTCGTTGCCATAGCGCACCTCCTTGTATATGCTGTTATGTATAACTGTAGCATACTGGTACGCTAGTTTCAAGAAAGAGACGCAATCATGTGATGGGATTTTCACTTACACGAAAGTTTCATCCCGTCATCCAGAAATTATCGAGGGTAGGCTTAACCCAACCCTCACGCTGCCTAGTGCAAACACCGATCTCACAATCACCCAGGCGCGCACCAACTCAGAAGCCGTCTAACACCAACAATACCATCGACAACCACCCGACCGGCTCAGTCGTTCGACGGACAGGTGGTGTATCAAGTGACGGCGTAAGTGAACGGCCATCTTGCGCCGGTGGCCGTCACAAGACCCAAGGGACAACGGTCCTACACATACGTTATCACCTTAGGACATTTACCTCACTGAGGTCAACCGGCCGATTCATCGTCAAATCGACCGACTACGACGGTGATCCTGAACGCCTGTCTTACCCTTATGCGGTAGCCGTCGCCTTCGCGCGTGCGTGCTCCTGTTCAGCAAGATACCACGTCGCCTCCATTGCTGCACGGCAACCATCACCGGCAGCAGTCACCGCTTGCCGATAAATGTGATCGGCCACATCACCGGCGGCAAAGATACCGGGGATGTTAGTACGGGTACGACCATCGGTAACGATATAACCACCTTCATCGAGATCAAGAATACCACGGAAAAGCTCGGTGTTGGGAACGTGGCCGATATATGGAAAGACACCATCAGTCGGTAGCTCGCTCAGCTCACCGGTCTTCAAATTACGCAGCGTTACCGACTCAACCTTGTCTTTACCGTTGATCGCCACTACCGTTGAGTTCCAGATAAAGCGAACCTTAGGATTGTTAAATGCCCGCTCTTGCAACACCGGATCAGCACGTAGTGTGTCACGGCGATGGACAATCACCAACTCATCGACATAGCGGGTCAGGAAGAGACCTTCATCGAGCGCACTATTACCACCGCCAACCACGACGACCTTCTTACCGCGGAAGAAGAAACCGTCGCATGTTGCACAATAGCTTACCCCACGGTTCGCCAGCTCAGCTTCACCGGGAACCCCCAGCTTACGCGGCGAAGCGCCGGTGCTGATAATAATCGCATCGGCAGTCACAATCTGCCCGCCGTCGGTATGAATAATAAAGGGTCGCTGATCGACGACAACCTTCGTTGCCATAGAATCGAGATACTGCGTACCAAAACGAGCTGCCTGCTTCTCCATTGCCTCGGCCAGCTCGAAGCCACCGATGCCCTCGGGGAAGCCGGGGTAGTTCTCAACTTCACTCGTGGTAGCAATGAGACCGCCCGGTTGCAGACCGCGAATGACGAGTGGCTCGAGATTCGCCCGTGCCGCATAGAGTGCTGCTGTCAGACCGGCCGGACCCGATCCGATAATAACAACTTTGTGATGCATATCACCTGTCTCCTTAAGC
Organism: Chloroflexus sp.; assembly: GCF_049970315.1. Classification (GTDB taxonomy): domain Bacteria; phylum Chloroflexota; class Chloroflexia; order Chloroflexales; family Chloroflexaceae; genus Chloroflexus. The sequence goes on along the minus strand of NZ_JBMFNE010000007.1, from coordinate 7,786 downwards.
GATACATAGCCGTCGGCGCAACAATGTCGCGTCGCTCACAGCCGAAAGTATACCACGTTGCCTCAAGAGCTGTCTGTAATCTAGATTACCCCCCGGAGGTATGGGGAGATGGATCATGCTCTACGTGCTGCTGTTGGCGCATCGGTAACCAGTAGGTATTGACACCGGGGACAGCAGGTGCAGCCGTCGCACCACAGAAGACCCAGACCACACGGAACCCCAATTCATGCAAGCGTAACAACGCGGCCCGAATCGAATCAGATGCAACGGCACCGATCAACACAATAGTAGCGCCGGGATGCAGCTCGGGAGTTATCAGGCGTAGCAGCCGTGTGCCGGGCACAACGGAATAGGCCGTCAGTCGAGCCAATGTCTCCATGATCTGAGCAAGCTGGTTGGGGCTACGTCCAGGCGGTAACCGCACCAGATGTTCTGCTTCGACGGGTGCTCCGTTGGCATACAAACCAACCGCATGACCGTCAGTGATACTGCTATGCGCCAACGTTGCCGTCACACCGATCATATGCTCGACCAAATCTGGATCGATCCCCTGAAAGTAAAACTCGAAGGTATCGAGATCCAACACCAACGCCACAACGTGCGCCGTCGTCGGTTCGTACACTCGCGTTTGTAGCGTCCCGGTACGCGCAGTTGCCGCCCAATGGACATCCTTCAACGGGTCGGATGGAGCATACTCGCGCACGCCAACAACCCGTAACGGATCACGGAGCAGTGCCGATGCGCGAACCAAGCCGAGCGGATCGCGCGCCGGTAAACCGAGTTCGGCCAAACTGCGCAGCCGTGGATAAACGAGCAGTGTTGCATCGGCGGCAAACGTCATCTCACTACGATAGATCCCAAACGGATCACCACTTTGCGCCTGCGCCGGTCCGAAACGGAACGTACCCCGTCGCTTGCACCGTAACCGATAGCGCCAAACCACCCGCTCGTACCACCGCAACCCTGTACTGCGCCGCAGAAGATTGCTCTGTCGGCTGCCACTAAACATCACCGGCCCATCGAGCACCTGTACACCCGAGGGGATCGTGTCAAAGATCTGAATCTGGGCTAATGGGAGTAGCTTCCGATTGGTCAGGGTGATTGTCAGCGTTACGTCATCATCGGGGAAGGCGCGCGTCTGGCTCAACTCACGGCGGTACGCTACCCGCTGCAACGACCAACGTTGCCACAAACGGGCAGCGCCCATGCTTACCAAGAGCATCACTGTGAACAACGTCAATGCAGCTTGGCGAAAGAGTAAGGCAAGAACGAAGATAGCGAGGAGTGCAGGTATAACAACAGGCATGATGTACTCTATCTCCGTGCTATTCTCCCGGTAACCGACGCCGGCTCAACGGGAGCGTAAACAAGAAACGAGCCCCCCGCCCAACCTGGCTTTCTACCCAAATCCGACCGCCATGGGCCTCGACAATCGCGCGGGTAATATAAAGCCCTAGCCCACTACCGGGCTGATCGCGGCGTAACCGGTTATCAACCCGGTAGAAACGCTCAAAGATCAGATCCTGCTCTTCGGGAGGAATACCGATGCCTTGATCGGCGACGTAAACTATCGCCATTTCACCTTCAGCACGCGCACCAATCCGGATCGTCCCACCGTTGGGGCTATACTTCACTGCATTTTCGATCAGATTCGTAAACACTTGCCGTAACCGCTCGTAATCGGCATAGACCGGGGGCATATCATCAGGAACACGGATCTCGAACTCAATCCGGTCATCAACCTGAGCCGCAAACCGCCGCACAACCTCCTTCACCAGCAATTGGAGCGACACATCACTCCGTTCGAGGCGCAAACCACCGGCAGCGATCCGCGAGACATCGAGTAAATCTTGAATCTGACGGGCTAACCGGTCGGCCTCTTCACCGATCACCTGCAACGCCTCACGGTACTGCTCGATGGTAAACTGCCCATCAGGACGAAGCATCGTCTCGGCAAAGCCTTTGATAATACTCACCGGCGTGCGCAATTCGTGCGAAATCACCGAAATAAAGGTATTCTGGCGCTCCTCTTCAGCCTTCTGCGCCGTAATATCGCGCACATTGGCAATAGCGCTCAACAACATACCAAGTGCATTCCGCTGCGGCGCATAGCGATTTTGGATAAACAACTCACGTCCATCGCGCGTGGTAATGCGTCCCTCAACCACCGGATTAGCGAGTTCGGGATGGCGCTGCAACGGACAATCATTCAAACAGATATTCACCCCCTGCGCATCGCGGATCCCCAACACTTCAGCACAGGGTCGCCCAATCGCCTCGTCCCGTGACCAACCGGTCAGTTGCTCCATCGTATGGTTGAACGTGGTAATGCGCCAGCGGCCATCGATAATCATCACCCCATCCGCCGACTGTTCGATGAGCGCATTCAGATGCTGCTTCTCACGCAAAACACTTTGAAACAACCGTGCATTCCCAACGGCAATCGCCGCTTGGTCGGCGAAATCTTGCAACATCTGCCGATCATCGGCGGAAAAAGCCACATTGAGCGCGGCACGAAAAACGTAAATTACACCGAGTGGCGCTTCACGCACGGTGAGGGGAAGGGCGATCATTTGGCGCAGTGGAATACCGGTATCCAACGATATTTCACGCAACACTTGCGGCCCATAGAGACTGAGATCGGTGATCGGAATTCGCAACAGTGGTGTGAAGGCCGGCCAGCTCTCACGCGGTAATTGAGCCGAGGCGCGAATACGCAACACGCCATCGTCCTCGTCGAACAACGCAATAAAACCAAGCGTCCCGGCGAGTAGTTCGACGGCGTAAGTAATGACCAGATTCAGTACACTACCCAGATCGAGCTGAGCCGTCAGGGCACGACCGATCTGTAACAGGTATTCGCGTTGACGTAAGCGGAGGTCAGTCATCGTTGCCATTGTACCATAGAACGACACACTACTCCCTTTCTCTTCAGGATAACCTTTTACACCGATTCACATAGTTATTCACCGGTGCTGTCAAGGATTACCGCGAGTACTATCGCCTATGTGTTTTATACCCCTCTCAGTGATCCGAAACTCATGCCGCAGCAACCTCACGTGCCGCTATTAACACCCAACTACCGGCCAATTACTATTTACACAACGACTCGACAATACATATGATGCATGATAAAATTGTCACCGATCTGTACAGACGGCCAATAGATATTTCACACCGAACAGAAACGAAGAGTAGCGCTACCCAAGCAATTGCCCTTAGCACAGGGGAGATCGCGCCAACCAAGTGCACAGCAGACACCATCGTCAACGACGAGGAGATCGGCCATGAAGTTGGATCTGAGCGGCAAGCGCGCAAAGAAGCTGATCCGGGAACACAATCTCACGCCCGAAGAGATTCAGCAAATCGTTGCGGCAGCTCGTATTAATCTCGCCACCTTCGATCCGGGCTACCGGGCAAACGTCACCCAAATTGCCGACGAATTGCGCAGAAGCCGCCCAACCATCTACGGCTGGGCCGATCGCGCACTGGCCGCCACCATCGACTCGCTCCGCAGTATTCGGACCGGGCGTCCACCCAAAGAGCGCGAACGCTCGGGCCAAACGGGCGACGCCTAACCCCGCCTTTGGAAACAATGTGGTTGCACGACAGTGTATAATAGGTATCGATGCGTGGTGAAAGACATCCACGCGAGAGCGAGGCAGCATGAGCAGTGAGCTGAAAGAGCTTCTCAACCGATTCCGAATGGTCGAGAGCGTTGAAGCAGCGGCAGTGGTTGCGACCGATGGGTTATTGATCGAAAGTGTCTCACGCGCCGGGGTCGATATTGATGCGATTGGGGCCGTTGCCTCCAATGGGTTGGCAATGGTCGATGCGCTCGGGCGTGAAATAGCCAAAGGTAGCACCGTACAGGCAGTTCTTGAATACGACGAAGGACTGGTGTTGATCGAACCGATCAGCGATGATGCGATGCTCTTACTCTTAACAAATTCGCGTGACGATTTGGGTCTTTTGCGGTTTCTCGCTGCAAAACATCGTGACGAAATGATCGATGCGCTGAGCGCAATCTAACAGTGAGTGTGCTATAATTTTGAAAAGTAACGCATCGATTCCCGCCACTCTCAGACGTGAAGGTAGGTTGCGATGGATCCACAGTTGACAAGTATCATCGTACCCTCAGAAGAGATTGCTCAGATCGAGGAATGTCTCGCCCGCTTGGTCGAAGACACCGGCAGTGACTATGCACTTCTCCTCGATAAGAGTGGTCAGGTTATCTCTTCCAAGGGCGATGGTGACCGCCAAGACATTACGGCTCTCGGTGCATTGATTGCCGGTGTGTTCGCATCCTCGCGCGAAGTTGCGAAGCTGTTGCGCGAACGCGATTTTCGAGCCTCGTTTCAGCAAGGTGTCCGCGAAAATATTTTTATCGCCCTGATCGAAGAACAGTGGATTCTCTGTATTATCTTCAACAAAGGTACCCATATCGGGTTGGTAAAGGTCTTGACCAAGAAGGCTACCGACGAGTTGGCCGCCGTGCTCGAACGAGTGCGCCAGCAACACAAAGCACGCGATGAGGTGCTCGGTTCGGCCTTCCGCACGTCGATGGAAGATACTATCGATCTCCTGTTCCGCGATTAGCCGCATTCCTGCACTGCCGATAGGCCGCGTCGGCGTCTTCGTTCGACCGGCTACGCGAGAGAATCTATGGCTCTGATCAATGTCGCTGCGCGTGAAATACATTGCAAGATCGTCTATTATGGCCCCGGTATGTGCGGTAAGACGACGAACTTGCAGTACATCCACAGCCAGGTGCCGAAAGAGGTTAAGGGCGATCTGCTTTCCATTGCTACCGAAACCGAACGCACCCTTTTCTTCGACTTTCTACCGCTCGATCTCGGTAAAGTGCGTGGGTTTCAGACACGCTTCCACCTTTATACTGTACCGGGGCAAGTGCTCTATGAACGAACCCGCGTGGCGGTGCTGAATGGCGCTGACGGCGTGGTGTTTGTTGCCGATTCACACAAAGCGAAAATGCAGGAAAATATCAATAGCCTGCGTGAGTTGGCCCAGAATATTACGCGCCAAAATAAGCGTTTTGCTGATTTTCCCGTCGTGTTGCAATACAACAAACGTGATTTACCCCCAGATGTGCTGGCCCCGGTAGAGATGATGGATCATTTCTTAGGTGTAAAAAAAATGAATTGGCCGCGCATTGAGGCAATTGCAACGAAAGGTGTTGGTGTATTTGAGACGTTACGTGCTATTAGTCGGGTGGTTATTAGTAAACTGTAGTGTTGGCAGACAAACGGTATGTGAGTGAGGCGCAACTATGGCGCTGGCAGGTGATTTGAGTGAATTCTCACTCACCGATATTATTCAGTTGTTGCAACTTAGTAAGAAGACCGGTGGAGTCGAGATTGATGGCCGGCGTGGCACTCAACGGCTCACCGGGTGGATCTTCTTTCGTGATGGTAAAATCGTCGATGCAAAATTGCCCGGCCTGACACCGCTCGAGGCCGTCTATGCCTTCTTTACTGTGACGAGCGGTCCCTTCCGTTTTCACGAAGGAGTAACGTCGCCCCAAGTCACCATTACGGCTAGCAACGAATCGATTATTATGGAGGGTATTCATCGCCAAGAGACGTGGTCGCAACAACAAGAGACTGCCCCGTCCCTGACGATGGTGCCTCGTCTCGTGCCAAACCCTGCCTCGGGTAGTGTTGAGATTAGCCTTGACGCCGAGGAATGGCGCGTGCTGACGATGATCAACGGAAAACACACGGTTGGGCAAATTGCCCAGCGCAGTGGTATTGGTGAGACGCGAACTCTTGAGATTATTACGAAGTTAATGCAGAGTGGCTTGATCGAACGGCGCGAAGCCGCTGCCGGTGAGTCGTTAGCCCCTGAGTTTGAACAGATCGCTGCCGGCTATCTCGGCACCGGTGCCAATGCCTTGCTCCAAGAGGCGTACCGGATCGCCGGTGTGACCGATCCGTCACGTGCATCGGCTGCCGAAATGCTCGCCGCCGCCGATGCATTTGAAGCAGAGGCCCGTCGCCTGATCGGCGCCGACCGCGCCGGTCAAGCCGCGGCCCAACTCCGTGAGCGTGCCCGTGAGTTACTCGTGTGATCTGTGGTACAATGTCGGCGTGCGACCCTGCCCGTCGCTAGGGGCAGGTTTTTTTTGATTCTGACCGACGATATTGTTTGATGAGGAGCGTGCTGTGCGGGCATTAATCAGCGTTTACGATAAGTCTGGGATTGTTGAGTTCGCACAGGAGTTACATGCACTTGACGTTGAGATTATCTCAACCGGTCAAACCCAGCGTGTCTTACGTGAGGCCGGCATCCCGGCAGTAGCAGTAAGCGACATCACCCATTTTCCTGAAATTCTTGACGGCCGAGTCAAAACCCTGCATCCGGCAATCCATGCCGGTCTCCTGGCTCGCCGCGATGTACCAACCCACCTGGCCGAACTTGCTGCTCATGGTCTCAAACCCATCGATTTGGTTGTTGTGAACCTGTACCCCTTTGCCGCCACGATCAGTCGTCCCGGCGTAACGATGGCCGAGGCCCAAGAGCAGATTGATATTGGTGGTGTTGCCCTGCTACGTGCCGCCGCCAAGAACTTCCCGGCTGTACTCGTGCTGGTTGACCCGGCTGACTACGCAGGGGTACTGGCCGGATTACGCGCCGGGGAGGTACCATTGGCCGAACGGCAGCGGCTAGCAGCAAAGGCCTTTGCCCATACCGCCGAATACGATGCAGCGATCGCAGCCTATTTGCGCACCGATCCCTTCCCTGACGTGTTACCGATGGCATGGCGCAAATACCAATCCTTGCGCTACGGCGAAAATCCCCACCAAGCCGCTGCACTTTACGGCAATTTCGGTGCGTTCTTCCAACAGTTGCACGGCAAAGAGCTAAGCTATAACAATATTTTGGATACGACCGCGGCTCAAGAACTTATCGAAGAGTTTCCTCCCGCTGAGGGAGCAGCAGTGGCGATTATCAAGCATACGAATCCCTGCGGTGTGGCCATCGGTCCCGATCCGCGCAGTGCATGGGAAGCAGCCTTCGCCACCGACCGTGATGCCCCCTTTGGCGGTATCATCGCCGTGAACCGTCCGGTCGATCTTGCCTTTGCTGAAGCGGTAAATGAAATCTTCTCCGAAATTATTATCGCTCCAGAATTCCAACCTGATGCGCTCGAATTACTGCAACGGAAGAAAAATCGCCGCTTACTGCGCAATCTGCAACCGGTCACCCGCACCGGTGAATGGCAGATCCGCAGTGTACCCGGCGGAGTACTCGTCCAAGAAGCCGATCATACGCCGCTAGCAGCCGAAGAATGGCGGGTAGTTACCAAACGCGCTCCTACCGATACCGAAGTAGCCGCCCTCCGGTTTGGGTGGCGCGTCGTCAAACATGTGAAATCCAATGCAATCGTTTATGCAGCGGCTGACCGTACCCTCGGCATTGGTGCCGGTCAGATGAGCCGTGTTGATAGCTCACGACTCGCAGTTTGGAAAGCCCAACAAGCGGGGCTTGATCTACGTGGGAGTATCGTGGCAAGTGATGCCCTGTTCCCTTTTGCCGATGGAGTCGAAACAGCAATTGCCGCCGGAGCAACAGCAATCATTCAGCCCGGTGGTTCGGTCCGTGATGAAGAGGTTATCGCCGCCGCAGATGCCGCCGGAGCCGCGATGGTCTTTACCGGCCACCGCCATTTCCGCCACTAGTAGGTGCGCACGGCAGTGCGCACCCGCACGGCAGTGCGCACCCGCACGGCAGTGCGCACCCGCACGGCAGTGCGCACCCGCAC
>NZ_JBMFNE010000006.1:33381-181419 GCF_049970315.1 Chloroflexus sp. | reverse complement strand
CACCTCCACCATTGTCATTTCGAGCGCAGCGAGAAATCTTACCATCCGTCTCACGATGCTTGAGATGATGTTGTTGAAGATGTCTCGCTTCGCTCGACATGACAGGTGAGTGGATGGCGCGGAACGAGATATGACCGGGAAGGGGATTGGGCGCGGAACGAGATATGACCGGGAAGGGGATGATGCGCGGCACACGACATGACAGGTAAGGCAATGGCGTGCGCTATGCCACGGTCAGGTGACTATTGTCGTGGATGAGGAGGGGTGGCTATCACTAGCGCCCAACCCCCCGCGTCTTGCCGTCGTTCTGGCCTCCCCATTCGCCATTGTGTAGGCTTGGGGTACGCGCGCGATGTCGGCGGTAATGTGGGCATTGCAGCGACGTTGCAAAACTGGGCGTATCACATTAGGAGACTCCTTTAAACGTAAGGCTCCTCACTTTTAACTTGGGTATCCTACCTCATGTCCGAACCTCAGACAATAACCAACCGCGCCGCTGCTCGGCGCAAACGGTCACATATGGCCCGACCAAGACCAGATTCGTCGAGATCGCGGGTAAGTATCCGATCTGGGTGACGAGCATCAAGAGCGCGCAGGGCCGCGTAGAGTCGTTGAGCCATCGTTTCTGGCTCGGTCACCGGCCCCAGCGATTCCATCTCAACCGGGAGATCATCAAACAAAACGAGGTCTTCAGCCGGTAACAAGAGACCGATCCGTAGACCGGCAGCAAGTGCTGTTTCGGCTTCACTGCGCAACCGGTGGAGCACTGCCGTCGGTGGCCCACTGAACAACCATAGTTCGTGGTCGGGCGCGTAGTGGCGGTCGAGAAGCCCAGGTGAGACTAAACCTGTTTCGCTCCTGTCCGTAGTGCGGTGATAGGTTTGGATAGGTCCGGCCATCGCAGTCAATGCTTCCAAACTAATCCCACCCGGACGGAGCAGTGTCGGCGGATTGGTGGTGCAATCGAGAACGGTCGACTCGATACCGATGGGTGTGGGACCACCATCGATAATCGCCGCAATACGCCCGTCGAGATCGGCGAGGACGTGATCGGCGGTAGTCGGGCTTGTGTGACCGAAGCGATTAGCACTCGGTGCTGCAACCGGCACACCAGCGGCGACCAGCAGAGCGTGGGCAATCGGATGAGAAGGCACCCGCACGGCAACCGTCTCACGTCCGGCGGTAACTGTGCGCGGTACGTGCGGATGGCGCGGCACAATCAGGGTGAGTGGACCAGGCCAGAAGTGTGTTGCCAGCTCGGTTGCTAACGGTGGGATGTCGACCGCGACACGTGGTAGGTCTGCGGCGGTAGCGAGATGGACGATTAACGGATCGCTGGTCGGACGGCCTTTAGCAGCAAAGATCGCCGCTACGGCGGCTTGATCGAGCGCATGACCACCCAACCCGTAAACAGTCTCGGTTGGAAATGCCACTAATTCACCGTGCCGAAGCAATTCGGCCGCCACGGCGATAGACTGTGGCGATGTATCGAGTCGTTGAGTACGCATTAGCCTGTGTTCTTCAAACCGGCTGCAATGCCGTTAATCGACATCAGCAGTACCGTCTCTATTTCATCCTGATCTTCCGGTGGTGCGTTACGGATTCGGCGGAGCAGCTCGATCTGAATATAGCTGAGCGGATCGATATAGGGATTACGCCGTCGAATGGCTCGTTGCAGCACCGGTTGGTGTGCGAGCAATTCTTGACGCTCGGTAATTTGGCAGATCATGCGTTCGGTACGCCGATATTCGGCTTCGATCTGTTCAAAAATCCGCGCAGCCAACTCCTGATCGGGAACAAGACCGGCATAACTGCGTGCGATGCTCATATCGGCTTTGAGCAGGATCATCTGCGCATTATCGAGCAGGGTAGTAAAGAAGGGCCAGTGTCGGTACATTGCCCGCAGCACGTAAAGATGGTGCGGGTCGGCGGCGACGAACTCGCTCAGCGCACTCCCCAGCCCAAACCAACCCGGCAGAGTATGGCGGGTTTGCATCCAGCTAAAGACCCACGGAATAGCGCGGAGGTCTTCGATCCGGTCACTTTTACGGCGTGAGACCGGACGTGAGCCGATCCGCAGGCGACTCAGCTCGGCGACCGGCGTAGCATTGCGGAAATAGGTCAGAAAATCAGGGTCTTCGTACACTAACCGGCGATACACGGTTCGCGCCGTGTGCGCCATCTGTTCCATTGCCTCCAGCCAAGCCGGTTCCGGTGATCGGGCGATACCGGGGAAGCCAGCGCGCAACACTGCATTCACCACCTGTTCGAGGTGGCGATGAGCGGTACGCGGATCGAGATAGCGATCGGAGATGACTTCACCTTGATTGGTAACCTTAATCTGACCGTGGAGCGTACCGGGAGGTTGAGCGAGGATTGCCTGACCCGCCGGTCCACCACCGCGACCAACCGCGCCACCACGCCCGTGGAAGAAGCGGAGGCGAACACCGTGGCGTTCAGTCACGGTATTCAACTCGATTTGAGCGCGATACAGTGCCCAATTGGCAGCCAAAAAACCACCCTCTTTGTTACTATCGGAATAACCGAGCATCACCTCTTGCAGATTATCGCGCAATGCCAAATGCTCACGGTAGACCGGCAACTGGAGTAGCTCATCGAGGATTAATGGGGCACGTTGCAAATCTTCGCCTGTCTCGAACAGCGGTACGATATCCAACCGGCTGTACTGGTCGGGTTGGTACAGACCGGCATCGCGGCAAAAGAGCAAGACGGCCAGCAGATCACTCACCTGGCTGGTGGTTGAAATGATATAGGTCTGGAAGATTTCGGGATCGAGTTGCTCGCTAATAGCCGCCAGCATCCGAAATGTCTGTACCGTCTCGGCGGTAGCCGGACTGAAATGACCGAGTCGGCTCGGAGTAAGCGGGCGGGGCCGGCGGATCTCGGTGCTCAACACAGCAACGCGCTCACATTCATCAAGTGCAGCGTAGTTGGCGACCACACCGGCGCCGGCAAGGATCTCGGTGAGTGCTTCGGTATGGCGGCTTGCGTGTTGGCGCACGTCGAGGGTTGCAGTGTGGAGCCGACATACGGCCACGTTTGTACGTAGATCGCGCAGTAGACCGTCGGCAATGATAGCCCCGCCGTGACGACGAAGGCTGGTATCGATCAGATCAAGATCGACGAGTAGTTCACGACTGTGATAGTAGATCGTTGGCAGGCGCGGCGGTGGTGGATCGGCCCCCCAGCGCGGCGTATGACTAAGTGTGTGATGGAGAGTGTTTTGGAGCCGGGCCTGAATAAAGTGACATAATTGCCGGTACGGTTCGTAGCGGTAGTGGGGGTTAAGCGTAGCGGCCGCGTCTGGCATCAGCTCGTGATATTCAGCGATCCGGTCAAATATGGCCTGATCGACCGGCACTTGCTGTACCGACTGACTCAGATCGGTGATCAAGCGATCAATACCGTTAATCAGATAGCGCAACATCGCGCTACGCATCAAACGCACCGTTTCAACCGTCACTTCAGGCGTCACGAAAGGATTACCATCACGGTCGCCACCCATCCAGCTCCCGAATCGTAAGAACGGTGGTAGTTGCCATCGGTGGTCGGGATATGCTGTTGCCAGTGCGTTGGCAGTTTCGCGATAAATCTCCGGGATCAAATCCCAAAGTACGGTTTGAAAATAGAACAGACCGTTTTCAACTTCATCAAGGACCGATGGTCGGCGATTGCGTACATCATCGGACTGCCACAGACCAACCGTCTCGCGTTCGATACGAGTGAGTGCTGATTGACGATCCGATGGGAGAACCAACCGTTCACCAAAGGTCAAATCAATCAACGTATCAAAAATCCGGCGTAATTTGATCAGGATGGTTCGTCGGCGTGATTCGGTAGGGTGAGCGGTAAATACCGGCATAATCAGGGCCTGGTCGATCCACTCTTGGATCGCGGCAGCCGGCACTCCGTGGCGTTTCAGCAGCTCAATCGCATCCGCAATACTCTCGGCGCGAGGGGCCGGTGCATTACGGAGGTCGCGACTGCGCAGGACACGCAATTGTTCAACACCTTCGGCCAGATTGACCAACCCGAAATACAGGGTAAACGCTTTGACCAAGTTGCGCAATTGGGGTAAGCTCAGCCCGGCAATGAGGTCTTGCAACACGTGCGTACCCGATGGTGGAGCGCCGTTGCGTAGTTCTTTTGCCATCAAGCGCACCCGTTCGACCAGTTCAAACGTTGCGGCGCCGCTTTGCTCGGTGATAACCCGACCCAGCATATCGTCCAATGCTCGAATGTTTGCCGACAACAGATCGTGTTCTCCAGCAGTAGTTCGTCCGCTCATGGTTTCACTCGCCGCCTTCTACCACCAAATCTTCAAGGTGGGCGACATCGTTCATCCGTAACAGCCGCCAGCCACTTCGCCCGCGGACGATTTCGCTCAACGAGCCATTGTCGAGCCAGAGTTTTCCAAAATTGGCAAGGTCGAGGCCGATAATGTGGCACATCAAGGCCCGGATCGAGCCGCCATGAGACACCACGATAATCGTTTCACCGGATTGATGGGCAGACTCGATCTGTTGAAATGCGCGTAGCACCCTTGCTTGCAATTGGGCGTAACTCTCACCACCGAGCCGCACCGTGCGCGCCGGATCACGGTCATATTCCCACATATGGTCGGGGAAGCGCTGATACAGTTCTTCGGGTGTCAGCCCTTCCCACAAACCAACATCAATTTCACGCCACTCAGACATCGCGACGGGGCGAAGCCGGAGGTGTTCGCCGATGATCTCCGCCGTTTCCCATGCACGTGGGAGATCGCTACTGTAGATTGCGACTGCCCCACTCCGGGCCAGTCGGTAGGCAACACGTCGGGCCTGCTCACGACCACGCTCGTTGAGCGGGATGGGCGCATGGCCCTGATACTGTAAGGTTCGATTCCACGGTGTTTCGCCGTGTCGGATAAGGATCAGACGCATATCGAGACAGAATTAAACACAACGGCGCAAAGTCGTAAGCCGGTTCTTCCCGCGAACATGCTTACGTTTCGCACCGTTGCGTTTGCTAAACGTTCTCCATTCGTGTGATCAGCGCACGATTTCGCGACTAATCACCAGACGTTGAATCTCGCTAGTCCCCTCGTAGATCTCGGTAATCTTGGCATCACGGAAGAAGCGTTCGACCGGATACTCTTTCGAGTAACCGTTAGAACCGTGTAATTGGACGGCTTTCGTCGCCACCCACATTGCCGTCTCCGAAGCGAACAGCTTGGCCATCGAGGCATCTTTGATGAAATCGAGGCCCTTATCTTTACGCCAAGCGGCTTCATACGTAAGCAAGCGCGCGGCTTTGATGCGGGTCGCCATATCGGCCAGTGTAAAGCCAACGGCTTGGAACTCGTGGATCGGCTTACCGAACTGCTCGCGCACCTTACTGTAGGCGAGAGCCGCTTCATACGCGCCTTGGGCAATACCGACCGCCTGTGCTGCGATCCCGATACGACCGGCGTTGAGGATCGTCATGGCGATCTTAAAGCCTTGGCCCTCTTCGCCGAGTCGTCGCCACGCCGGTAGCCGATAATCGTCGTAGGCCATCTGACAACTGTGCGCACTGCGAATACCTAGTTTATTTTCGACCTTCACTACACGACAACCGGGAGCGTGGGTATCGACGAGAAAGGCGGTAATCCCCTTTGTCCCTTTGCTCGGATCGGTCATCGCCATCAGAATAATGGTATCGGCGTGGTCGCCGTTAGTTACCCAATTCTTGACACCATTGATGATATAGTAATCACCATCGCGCACGGCGGTTGTACGCTGCGCAGCCGCGTCGGAGCCGGCACCCGGTTCACTGAGTGAAAAGGCACCCAGCATACGGCCACTGGCCAGCGGGGTCAGCAGCTCACGCTTTTGCTCTTCGGTACCGAACTTCTCGATCCCGTAGCAGACAAGCGAATTATTAACTGAGGCGATCACACCGAGCGAGGCATCGACCCGCGATAGCTCCTCGATCACAATCGCATACGAGACATAATCCATGCCGGCGCCGCCATACTCTTCACTTACTGCCACGCCCATGAGGCCGAGTTCACCCATCTTTTTCACCAAATCGGTCGGCCAAATTGCGTGTTCATCACGTTCAGCGACCGTCGGTTTCGCCTCTTTCTCGGCAAACTGGCGCACCATATCCCGGAGCATGATCTGATCTTCAGTAAGCTGGAACTCCATGACCGCCTCCTGTCTATTGCGTTGGCGCTGACTCTGTTTTCATTCTAAGCGAGCCGGCGCGCTTAGGCAAACGTTGCAACGAATGTGCTTAAGAGTTGACCGAGTCGTTCCGGCGCTTCACGCATTGGCATATGACCAACCCCATCGAGGATCTGATGGGCAACCCCCAAACCGGCTGCCAATTCGGCACCAAGCTTCGGTGGTGTCAGTCGATCTTCGCTGCCGGTAACGACGAGGGCCGGGCAGCGGATGGCCGCGATCTTAGAACGTACATCAAACCCATCACAGGCCTGGAGATCGGCCAGTAGAACGGTTGGGTCGAGGGTAGCGTATTCATCGGCAGCTTCGGCGCGAAGTGCCGGATCGGCATAGGGACTAAAGAGCCAGGTGACCAGCATTGTCATAGCTTCATGGCGGGATTGAGCATCACCGGCCAGCCCGGCCAGCAGCGCCGGGGCAACACGCAGACGGGCCGCACTACTCACCAACCCTAAACCGGCTACGAGCTGTGGTTGCTCAATGGCGAGTTGGAGGGCAATGGCACCGCCCATCGAGTGTCCGACGACAATTGCCGGTGGTAAGGCGAGGGCAGTGTGCAATGCGGCAATAACCTGCGTGTAGGTAGTAATTGACGCTTCATTAATCCGCGGCGAGCGACCATGGCCGGGTAAATCCACCGCATAGACTTGAGCGACGGCGGCGAGCGGTTCGAGCAAAAGCCCCCAATGCCGGGCACTGCCGCCGGCGCCGTGAATACAAATTAACGGCGGCCCGGCGGTACCACGTCGCATCACAAACAGATCACCGGCTGTGGTTGTGATCGATGGCATTAGCCGAGAATCTCGTCAATTGCCGCAGCGAGCGCAAAATCCTTTTCGGTCAACCCGCCGGCGTCGTGTGTCGTCAAGGCAATTCGCACGCGGTTGTAACGAATGTCGATGTCGGGATGATGGCCGGCAGCTTCGGCCAGAAAAGCGACGTGGGTCACGAAGGCAATTGCTGCCGGGAAGTTGGCGAGGCGGAAGGTGCGGACGATCTCGTTATTATGTTCGAGGCTCCAATCAGGGCGTTGGGCCAGGTGCTCAGTGATTTCGGCTTCACTTAAACGCGTCATAGCGACTACTACTCCTTAGATTTCAAACGGTCGGATCAGGTAAACGATTCGCTTGGTATGATACCATAGCACCGGCCCTTCTTTGTGCGCATAGTTCGACGACTCATCCGTGGCTTCTCCATCAGTCCTCCACAAGTGCTTGCTACAGTGAAAGTGTCAGAAGAAGATGACTGACACGAGCGTAGCAAGATAATACAAGGAGGGACATCATGAAACGCATAGTAAGTCTGGTGATGGCAGCAGTAGCGGGGGCACTTGCAACGATGATCGTGTTTATGGTGGTGATGCCGGCTTTTGCACAGGGGCCGTTTGGGCCATCACCCACTCCGGTGCCGGCGCCGGGTACGTATGGTACCGGGCAAGGTGGGCGTGGCGGGCGGATGCAACCGGGTCAAGACGGCAATTCAGTGATTGGCGGTCACGGTGGCCGAGTTATAACGAACACCTCGTTGATCGGTGTGGCTGCGAATCAGCTCGGGATCTCGCAACAAGAGCTGGTCGCACGTCTGATGACCAATGGTAGTTCGATTGCCGATGAGTTGAAGGCAGTAGGGATCGATCCGCAGACGGTGGTCGATACCTTTGTAGCAAGTCGTGCTGAGCGGTTAAGCGCTGCCGTTGCTGCCGGACGAATTACTCAAGCGCAAGCTGATGCGCAACTCGCGATTGCCAAATCGATGACAGTAGCGCGACTGATGCAACCCTTCACGCCACTTGGTCCGGGTGGTTTGCGGCCCAGTACGTCGCCGGTACGATCACAGGTCAACAACTGAGGTAAATGAAACGAATGGCAATCGTAGCCATTCGTTCATACGCTTGTTTGTTGCTATGCTCTACCAGGAGGAGCTATGGCTTTTGTGTTGGTGGTTGACGATGATCCCGGTATTGTGCGGTTGGTTCGCTCATACCTCGAACAAGCCGGTTTTCGGGTTGAGAGCGCATACGATGGAGCGACTGCGCGTCGCCTCATCCGTCGAGAACGACCCGATCTGGTCATTCTCGATCTGATGTTGCCGGACGAAGATGGGTTTGAAATAGCCCGTTCGCTGCGGTCTGATCCCGCTACAGCGAGCCTCCCGATCATCATGCTCACTGCCCGTGTCGATGATACCGACCGTATTGTCGGCCTAGAGTTAGGGGCCGACGACTACATTGTCAAGCCGTTTAATCCGCGTGAAGTGGTGGCACGGGTGAAAGCCGTTTTACGACGTGTAAGTGGTGGCACGGTGCGTAATCGGTTAGAGCAGGGTAGTCTCGTGCTCGATCTCGATGGGCATCAGGCATGGCTAGGTGGTAACGAACTTGAGTTGACTCCTACGGAGTTTGCGCTGCTTAGCCTGTTTATGCGCTATCCGGGACACGCTTTTACGCGGGCTGAGCTGCTCGAACAAGGGTTAGGTTATGCTGCAACTGGGCTGGAGCGCACGATAGACAGTCATATCAAGAATCTGCGGAAGAAGCTCGAACACGATCCCGCGGCGCCGGTGATTGAGACGGTGTACGGGGTCGGTTATCGTTTGCGCACGGTATGAAACGGTATGAATCGGTTAGTTATCCAACTCAGTGTGGCCTTTGCCGCCCTCATTTTGGTAGTCACAAGTATTCTTGCGATAGCGATTGACCGATTGGCCGATAGTAGCTTTCGGCGGTATCTGGTCCAGAATCAGATTGCCGAGAGCGGACTGAGTGATCGACTGGCGATCTGGTATGCCCAGCACGGCAGTTGGGATGGTGCTGAGCGGTTGTTGTCGGTGGGTGGTATGGGGGGCGGGTATGGTCAAGGTGGTGCCCAACGCCCATTGTTAGCATTGGCCGACACTACCGGTCGGGTGGTTGCCGATCCATATTCGATTGTCGGCGAGTCGCTGAATGCGACCGAACGTCGTGCCGCACTACCGATACTCGTTGATCGGCAAGTGGTTGGCTACCTCGTGGTGCAGGCAGCGGGCAATCGATTGCCGCGTGCAGCCGATCTTTTTCTGCAACGCTTGCGTGAACTTATCTGGATCACCGGTGGGATAGTGGCCCTGACCGGTGCTGTGATCGGGATCGCCATTGCCCGTCAGCTAATACGGCCATTGCAGCACCTTGCACAAGCGGTTGACAAGCTACGTCACGGTCACTTAACCGCGCGGGCCGTTGTAGAGGGGCCGATAGAGATCAGGCGCGTCGCAGAGGTATTTAATGCGATGGCATCTGAATTGGTCGTGGCGAACCAGCAACGACGGCAGATGATAGCCGATATTGCCCACGAATTGCGCACACCGCTGACGGTCATCCAAGGGAACCTACGTGCGATTCTCGATGATGTGTATCCGTTAAGTCGGGAAGAGGTAGGGAAGATTTATGAAGCAACCGTTGGGTTACGCCGATTGGTTGACGATCTCCGTGAATTATCTTTGGCAGATACCGGTCAACTAACCCTCCATTGCCAGCCGCTTGATCTCAATCAACTGTTGGCTCGCGAAGCTACGCTCTTTCGCGAGTTGGCAAAGGTGCAGGGGGTGGATTTGCAGGTGGCGCTGGTCCCTGAGATACCGCTGGTCATGGCTGATGACGAACGGATTGCACAGGTGGTACGGAATCTGTTGAGCAATGCGTTGCGGTATACACCGGCAGGCGGGCACATTACGGTCACGAGCACGGCTCACGAGCAAGGTGTCTTGGTCAGTGTAACGGATACCGGTAGTGGAATTGCTCCGGAAGATATGCCGCATGTCTTTGAACGTTTCTACCGGGCTGACCATAGTCGTAGTCGGGCAAAAGGTGGGAGTGGCTTGGGATTGGCGATTGCCGAGCGACTCATCTCCTTACACGGTGGTCAGATTGGGGTCGAGAGCGAGGTCGATAGGGGCTCGCGGTTTTGGTTTTGGTTACCGGCAGCGTAGGGGCACAGCCAAGTACATATGGGTAAGGCCGGCGATATGTTTCTGAAGTATAAGGGCATTGGGCCGACATCGGCTGTGGATATTGCTTCGTTCATTCTTCCAACCACTTTGTCTCTGTTGGCGGAGGTACTGCACGTGAATGCACTTGGTTGCTCTCACAAGGAAAAATTTTTTTCCTTGATTATCCATTGTGCATTTGTTACGCTAGACTTGATAGCAGATCAGGTAAAAATATGTAAATACTATCCTAAAATAAACGCCAAACGTATAGGTATCATCGCAACTACAAAGGAGAACAACTATTCCGAGATAATACGTTGTGCATGTTAACTCCTTCCTTGGGATAGGCATCATCGCAACTACAAAGGAGAAAAACCATGCAACGTGTCCAGCGATTCATCGAATCGCTGGACCCAGAGCTACGCGAGGTTGTTTGCCAAGTCTCACAGCGCATTGCCGAGTTATCACCGCGCCTGTACAGAGTTGCACAACTGATACACTATACACCAAAGCAAATTGCTGAACAGACGCGACTCAGTTTGACCTCAGTTCGCAAATATCTTGACGATCTGTATTGCCAGTTGGAGCTGAAACGTATGGATACAAGTGCTCTGCAACGGGATGTGGTCGTGGCCTTGGCGGTGATATTGTACCAGTTTATGAGTAGCGAGATTGAGAGGTAGTCATCATCAATACACTGCGGAGTGCGTCAGCGGCAGTCAATGACTGCCGCTGTTGTTTTTACTACGGGGCTATATGGTACAATGCTACCGTCACACAAGGCATTAGCACGAATATCGGGAACAGGGCAGTGAGGCCGGTAAGCCTATGGGTTGGGCGTGACGTGGCAAGGTGAAGGTGTATTCATGACAACATTGACGGCCGTAATCGATAACCGGCGTGAACAGATCGGCTGGTATTTCTACGATTGGGCGAATTCGGCATTTTCCACAACGGTCGTTACCGTTTTTTTAGGGCCATACCTAACCGCGGTGGCAAGAAATGCAGCGGATGCCAACGGTTTTGTCTATCCGTTCGGTATTCCGGTTGCAGCCGGATCGTTTTTTCCCTACGTGGTCTCGCTTTCAGTATTGTTGCAGGTCTTCTTCTTACCCGTCCTCGGTGCGATTGCCGATTATTCCAATGCCCGCAAGCAGATGTTAGCCATTTTTGCCTATGTTGGTGCGTTTGCAACGATAGGCCTCTACTTTCTCAACGGCAATAACTACCTGCTGGGGGGGATTCTCTTTCTCATTGCGAATGTTTCCTTTGGTGCGTCGGTTGTTTTTTACAACGCATTTCTCCCCGACATTGCCAGTCCTGACCGGCGTGATGCAGTTTCGTCGCAGGGATGGGCATTAGGCTATTTGGGGGGTGGGTTACTATTGGCAGCAAATCTCGCTTTCTTTCTCAATGCCGAGTCGCTTGGGGTTGAG
Organism: Chloroflexus sp.; assembly: GCF_049970315.1. Taxonomy (GTDB): domain Bacteria; phylum Chloroflexota; class Chloroflexia; order Chloroflexales; family Chloroflexaceae; genus Chloroflexus. The sequence goes on along the minus strand of NZ_JBMFNE010000006.1, from coordinate 169,790 downwards.
AGCAGCATGGCTGTTCGGATTAGCCTTGTCTCGGCAGGAATGTGGTGGGCGATTTTTACACTTATTCCGATGATAACCCTCCGTAATCGTGGGGCAGTTCGTCGTTTGCCCCCCGGTGAACATTACCTGACAATAGGGTTTCGGCAACTGGCCCACACGTTACGTCAGATGCGGAATTATCCACAAACTTTACTATTTTTAGCTGCGTATTTGCTCTACAACGATGGGATACAGGCAGTGATCGCCTTGGCAGCACAGTTTGGTGCGGAAGAGTTGGGTATTGGCGAAACAACGCGCATTGCTACCATTCTCATGGTACAATTTGTGGCGTTTGTCGGGGCATTAGCCTTTGGTTCGTTGGCAAGCCGTTTAGGATCGAAACGTGTCTTACTGGGCAGTCTCGTCATTTGGACGGCTGTGGTCGCTTATGCCTACGTGATGCCTGCCAATGATGACCTGCAATTTGTAGCATTGGGAGCGGCGATTGCAGTAGTTTTAGGCGGGAGCCAAGCAATCAGTCGGTCAATCTTCTCACTTATGATTCCCGATGGGCAAGAAGCAGAGTACTTTAGCTTGTATGAAGTTGGTGAGCGCGGTACAAGCTGGTTAGCTCCGCTTCTTTTCGGTCTTGCCTATCAGTTCACGGCAAGTTACCGCATAGCGATTGTGTCACTGATCATCTTTTTCATTGGTGGATTTATTATATTGTTGTTTGTGAATGTACGGCGGGCCGCCGAAGAAGCCGGTAATCAGGCCCCCGCGCATGTGTAGTCTGGACCCACGGCCGTGAATCGCTACAGAATGCCCTCAGATTACCATCACCGACGTCGTGATACTCTGTTGCGTTGACCGCGTTGGACCATAATCTGCCATGCTTCGTCGGGATCAATGCCGGAACGGAGGCGCCGATCACTTATACGATTCGCTTGCCGATCATTGAGTTCGGCTATTTCGCGGGTCAGCATTTCATCTTCGGGTGAAATGTTGATCTGTTCGCGCCAATAGCGCCAAGCTGCCCATCCGATGAGACCGAGCAACCCGGTTACGAGAATGGCGATGATGATACCTCCGATTTGTTCCATACATCACCTCTAGGTTGAACTATTGTGGTCGGGGGTTGACGTATCAGTATTTATGCTACTCGATCAATCGTCTGCCGAATGAGCGATAAGAGTTGATAACGATTAAACGGTTTGGAGAGCACCGGGTAGGGTGGTGTGCTACCATCGGCGAGCATACGTTGGAGATACCCTGACATTAAGATGATATGGAGGTGTGGTAATACCGATTGGAGCTGTCGAGCCAAGGTTAAGCCATCGGTGTGTGGCAAAACCACATCGGTGATCAAAATCTGCACCCTATCACCGTACTGTTGGGCCAATTGCAGTGCTTCGTTAGCGTCCTTCGCTTCGAGCACTGCATAGCCGTGCTCGCGTAACAACCGGACGCCGAGTTGGCGAACGTTCGGGTCGTCCTCCACGAACAAGATCACTTCGTGCCCGGTTATATTGGTTGTTGTATCCGCGGTATGCATGTTAACAACCTGTTGCAATTCCGTGACCACTGCCGGGAGTGCAACGGTAAAGCAACTTCCATGCCCCGGCTGACTATCAACGGTGAGAAACCCACCATGTTGAGTGACGATTCCATCGCAGATTGCCAGTCCTAGCCCACTACCCTTGCCCATTGGTTTGGTCGTAAAGTAAGGCTCGAAGATGTGTGGCCGAATCTGTTCGGCGATCCCTACACCGGTATCGCAAACCGAGAGCAGCACGTACTTACCGGCCTGGATTTGCCGCAATGGTGGCAAATCATTGACTGAAAGATATTGACTGGTCGTGCGAATGGTCAGTTCCCCGCCGTTAGGCATCGCATCCCGCGCATTAACAACCAGATTGATCAATACTTGCTCAAGTTGTGATGGATCGATCATCACCCGTTCGATATGTTCGTCTAATTGTAACTGGAGTTGGATGTGCTCGCCGATCAGACGGCGCATCATATTCATCGTATCGTTAATTTGGCGATTCACATCTACGAACTGCGGCTGACCGGGTTGGCGACGGGCAAATGTTAACAGTTGTCGCACCAGCTCACCGGCGCGGGCTGCACTCTGACGAATTGCCTCAAGTTCCGGGTAGATTGTGTGATCGGGATTGATTTCCAGAAGTGCTAACTCAACGCTACCGGTAATAACCGTCAAGATATTGTTGAAATCATGGGCAATCCCGCCGGCCAGTTGCCCAATCGCTTCCATCTTTTGAGCCTGCACTAACTGGGCTTGCAGTTTGGCCCGCTGTTCTTCAGCCTGCTTCCGTTCGGCAAGCTCACGTTGGGCCTGCGCGTAGAGATTCGCATTGTCGAGGACAAGGGCAGCAAGTTGCGTGAGAAGGACGGCCTGCTGGATTTCATCAGATGAAAAAGGGTTTTCCTGTCGCGCACGGGCCATGCCGATAACACCCAAGCATTCATCACCCACGATAATGGGAAGTGTCATTGCTGGCCCCAAGTTCAAGGGTTCATAATCTGGAGTGCGTTCCGGCCACTGCGTATAATCCAATACAATTTCGGGTTGGCGGTTCTGAAATGCCCGCCAAGAAAGTGGTGCGCTTGCAGGACTTTCTCGGCGGGCAATATGGGTCGGAAGCGGTGGCGTACAAGCACGGACAACGAGGGTATGGTCATCTTCGGCGAGGAGTAACTCCACGTAACGAACATCGAGTAAACGATGGGCACTATCGGTAATCGCTTGCAGTAAATCCTTCCCGTCGCGCCGGTTGAGCCAGTCGAGCGTCAGTCGGTAGAGGGCATCTAACTGGTCGCGTTGTCGGCGCAGATTCTCCTCGGCCCGGTAGATGTCGGTGATGTCAACATCCATGCAAACAATATCGCTCACCTTTCCTTGACTAAACAGCGGAAACATGGCCGAATAGAGCCAACGCTCTTCGCCGTTTTTGGTATGGATCTGCCATTTTCGAGGTGGTACAGGTCGACCGGTTGTCCAAATGTACTCTATTTGCTGTTCAAACTCGGCAACTGCATTTTCGCTCAGGATCAGGTCTTGTAAGCGCCGGCCATATGCTTCAGCGGCAGTGTATCCGTAAAATTGTTCGCAGACTCCGTTCCATTCCAGGATCACGCCATGACGGTCGAAGCGTTGGATCGCTACGAGTGGTGTATGCTCAATAATGTCGGTAAAGCGTTGGAACATTTCTTTGATGCGCTGCTCGTTTCGTCGACGTTCGGTAATTTCACGAAACACGAACAGACGACCACTCGGACTACCGTCATGACTTTCGACCGGGACAATCGTAATATCGAAGAATCGGTCGGGATGGACCGGGTAGTTTAATTCAGCGCGTACCGTCTCGAGTGTATCGGCAACTGTGTATAATTCCGGCCAAGGGAGAACGTTTACCAACGGTTGGTAAGATTGCTTAGGTATGCTAAATAACTGTTGAGCTACCGGATTGTAATCAACAATATACCCGTGTCGGTCAACCAAGATCATCGGATCGGCCATCACTTCGATCAGGCGATTACGGGCGATTGGTACAATGTGGAGAAATCGGTAGCGGTACAAACCCACTACGATAAATGGTGCTGAAAAGAGAAATGCGATGGGGGTAAGATCAACACCCAAGTGTGTGATTTGACTGAGATACGCCCAGTTTGTGATAAAAGGAAACAACAGTCCTATCACGATAAGAATCGCTTGTTGGCGAAAAAGAGGGGAGGCATTCCAGAAGGCACCGGTAATCAGGGCAAGACCGGAGATGAGGCAGAGGTAGGAATAGGCAATGTGCAGCCAGTACCATTGACCGGGTGTAATGGTGAGCATCGGCGGCGGGCCTTCATCGAAGTGGAGCGTTTGAAAAAACAGATGATGCTGATCGTTAGTCACCGCCATTATGAAGCTTACAATTGGTAAAAATAGTAGAAGCCAGCGCGCCCGTGAACGACTCCATGGTCGGAAGTCAAGATAGGCAAAGGTAAAGAGCAGCCAGGTCGGCGGGAGCAAAACGATCCCGAGTTGTTGGGCAATGCGCCAGAACGCCTTTTCGACCATTGTAGGTGAAACCAGCTCTAGTGCAGTGCAAGCACTCCATATGAAGATGGCCGCTAACATGCCCAGGAACTCGCGCGCACCCGGTGCTTGTTGAAGTGACCAGATGTAGACCGCTACGCCTACAGAGGCGATGCAGAGGAGAATCAGTAGACTAATGGTCGCGATCTCGTTATACAGCATGGCATTTCTCCCGGTGCGCTAGAACTATGATGTTTCATCGAGCGGCGCACCTGCTTTGTATCTGTAATTGTAGCCGGAAAAATCTTCCTTGTGGATCGCGCACGCTTGACAGTCTAATCATTTTGCGCGATAATGCCGCCAATCCAAATTCCCGGTAATCTGTAGTATATACACTGGCTTTTGGGAAACGTGTGTAGAGTCTTCTTACATACGCTCGTGCCGCCGATTGATGGCATTGGAAAGGCATCTCATGGCACCAATTTGGAGTTTGCGTGAGTTTTTGGGGCGTAAACGACAAGCATTGGCGGCATTCCGCGCTCAACTAGTTGCTCAGCCACCAACACCGGTGACGCTACGGGCTGCGGTGACGGTTGCCGCGGGGACCGGTTTGCGTCCGGTGCGGGTACGTGATCATACGGTCTTGAGCGATTCGGGGCCGGCACTCGGCGGGTACGATCTCGGTCCGAATGCACCTGAGTTGTTATTGGCTGCGATGGCGAGCTGCGTGGCCCATTCGGCATTGGCGATTGCTGCCGATCGTGAGTTAGCACTTGATGAAATCCATGTTGAAGTGACGGGTCAAATCGATTACCGGGGAACGTTGGCAGTCAGTGCCGAGGTGCCGGTCGTCCCGACCGGTCTGCGCTATACTATTCGCTACCGTGGTGAGGTGAGTGATAGCGAAATGGCGGCACTACAAGCCGATCTCGAACGTCTCTGCCCGGTACTATTGACAGTATTGCAACCACAGTCGTTGTCTGGGCAAGTGGAACGGATGTGAGTCTGCGTAGTAGCGTGTTTTGTTACGCTGCCGGTATTGCAGGTTGTTTTCGCCGTCTAGAGCAAAGAGGGGATTGCGATGTGCCCACCGCGCTTTATCGAATCGATCCAATCGCCTGAGATTAGTCGCCGCAGCTTGCTCAAGTTCGGGTTGGGGGCAGCCATTGCTGCGGTAGCCGCACCGATGGCTGCTGAGGCGGCTCCTGTAACCCGGGTTAGCTTTAATAACGTTGCCGATCTGACCCATCTGCTCGGTACGCAGTTCCCGCTCTTTCCGGGTGCTGCTCCCTTCCAGATTACGCCGGTCGTTTTCCACGACCGTGACGGTTATTACGGGAGCGTTCTCAACTATTGGGAACATTCCGGTACGCATATGGATGCACCGGTCCATTTTGCTCCCAACGGATTGTTTGTCGATCAGATACCGGTACGTTCATTAGTAGTGCCGGCAGTTGTGATCAATATCAGCGAACGGGCAGCACGCGATCCCGATACGGTGGTAACGCCCGATGATATTAGGGCATGGGAACGGCGCTATGGTCGGATTCCTAATGACGCAGCCGTTCTGATGGCTAGTGGTTGGGGAGCACGTGCCCATTCGGTCGAGCTTTTCCGCAATACCGACTCGAGCGGTGTGATGCACTTCCCCGGTTTTGGGAAGGATGCGGTCGATTTTCTGCTGACCGAGCGTAATATTAGCGGGATCGGAGTCGATACGCTTAGCTTGGATCACGGTCCGTCGACCACCTTTGCCGTTCACTACACGATCTTACCGACAAATCGTTGGGGACTAGAGAATCTGGCTAATCTTGAATCGATCCCACCGAGCGGTGCAACGTTGGTTGTCGGTGCGCCGAAGATCGCAGCCGGTTCCGGTGGGCCGAGCCGTGTCTTTGCACTGTGGTAAACGGCACGGTCTGATGTTGCGCGTTATCATCTGGCAAACGTGAAGGCGAGGAGCATCAGACCGGCACTCCCCACAAGTTGGCCGATACTCCAAAAGCCGAGTGCATCCCACGCTGTAGGATCGGCCCAAGCTCCGGTATGGAGGCGTGCAATCAGCCAAATGCCGATTGGGGTTACCGCCAACGGAGCAACGGCCACCGGCCACGGCACACCACCGACGACGAGGAGTGGCAACGAGGCCAAAGCAGCAATAATGGCGCCACGTTGCCACTGCACAACGCGGTGTGGGCCAAATATGACGGCTAAGGTGCGTTTGCCGGCAGCCCGATCACCCACGACATCTGGTAAGCTAACAGCGATGAGCATGGCAAATTGGAGAAAGCAGAGCGGCAGAACCACTAGCCCGATAACCGGTTGTACGGTACCGGTTTGCAGGACGAAACCGGTCATGGCCGTTCCCCCCGGCACTAACCACGCTCCGACAACTTCGCCCCAACCGTGCCGATGCAAATAAAGGGGTGGTCCGCTGTAGACCCACGCGAGCAGAATGGAACTACCGAGAATCATTGTACTGAGGGTCGGGTTAGGCGACAACACCACACACCCGAGAGCCAAACCGATTGCAATCCCGCCCCAGCTCAGTGCCGCGATGAGTGCTACCTGCGCCGGCAAGCGTCCTTCCGGTAACACCCGACTACCACCCGACCATTGGGTAGGTGTTGGGTTGAGCGCATCGGCCATTCGGTCGAAATAGTCGTTACTGTAATGATTCATCAACTGAGCGCTCAATACCGTCACCAGACCTAGCCCGGCAAGGAAGCTATTGGGTAATTCGGGGCCGGCTGCCGCTACACCTATGCCATAAAAGATCGCCCCACCAAGGAGATGTAGTGGGCGACCAAGCTTGATCAGATCGATGATGATGGTAAGCCAATTCGTATGCATAGCGCTAGAACGGCTCGGTCAATTGATAAATACTGAGTAATGCAAACTCAGAGTAGAAAATACTCCACAAAAACATGTAGAAATTGGTAATTGATTGCTGTTGACTCACATCCACCCGAAAACTAGCCCACCAAAAGAGTGTGATCACAATTGCGTGACTCAGGACGAGAAAGCCGGCGGCAAACGCCGGTAATGACCACAACCCTACGCCAATTGGTAACAGATAACAGAGCGAGAGTAGTACTCGACCCAACTGCAACACCCGCCGAGCACCTAAGCGCGTGGTAAGGGTTTCAATCTGATACAGCCGGTCACCATGCGCATCTGGCAAATCTTTGTAGAGTGCAATGACGAGGGCGAACCCAAAAAAGAAGATACCGGCCAAGATGATGGTCGTCAATGGCAAATCGACGGCGAGGCGGCTCTGATAGTGAAACGCCAAGCCGACGTTGGCAATGGCCCCGCGCGCGCTGGCAATACTCAATGCGGCAGCCAGCGGATGTCGCTTTAAGCGTAGCGGGGGTAACGAGTAGAGCGAACCGATCAAGGCGATCGCAGACACCGTGATCAACAGGGCTGTACTTAAGATCGCCGCCCCGGTAAGAGCAATGACTAAAGCTACAACAACGATTCTTTGTCCGGTACGCATGCTCAAACGTCCGGCGGCGATTGGCAGCCATGGCTTGTTAATCCGATCAATCTCGATGTCGGTTAGTTGGTTCATCCCGACAACGTAGAGATTGAGCGCGAGACACACAATGAGCGTGGCGATGGCCAGGCCGATCAGATCGGGTGTCAGTGGTCGCCAACCTGCCACAATGATGAGTATTGTAATGACTTGAATACTGGTGGCAATGATGGTGTGTGGGCGGGCAAAATCGTACAGCAAATGTACGTGTTTCGTCATGCGGGATAACCTGTGTGTTATGCTAAGAACTTCATTTGGAATGATAAACATTCAATGTTTTCATCATACGTTGGAAATTCGTGGATTGTCAATAGCAGAGCGATGCCGTAGCAATTGCATTGTCGAGTTCTACGGTATCAAAGAGCATAGGTAGCACGGCTTAGTTCCGTAACGCAGCGAGTGCTTCATCAATGTCGGCGGGCGTGTGTTCGGCGCTTATCTGGAAACGGATGCTATCATCGCCACGCGGCACGACCGGGTACATTATCGCAGTCGCCAGCACACCGCGGGCGAAGAGCTGATCGACAAGGGCTGTCGTCGCAGCCGGATCGCGCACAAAAAGTGGGACAACTGGGTGTCCGCCGGGCAACGTCTCGAACCCCCTCTCGCGCAAGCCCTGCCGAAAACGTTCGGTCATCGCTCGGAGATGAGCTAGTCGCGCTTGACCCTCCGCGCTCTCAAGAATAGTGAGGGCGGTCAGAGCAGCACTCGCTTCGGCAGCGGTAATCGGGTTGGAGTAGATGTATGTTGGACCGGTTTCGCGCAGGCTAGCGATGACGATCTGCGATCCGACCACATAGCCACCGTTCGCACCAAAGGCTTTACCGAGTGTTCCGATCAGCAAATCGGCTTGTACGCCGCAATACTCTTCACTTCCGCGACCGGTTGCGCCAAAGGCACCGACGCCGTGCGAGTCATCGACGATCAGCAGTACATTCTCGGCAAATGCAGCATCGTGACGTGCGACCAATTCAGCAATGCGATCGAGTGGTGCATACACACCGCGCATCGAAAAGATTCCATCGGTCACCACGATAGCCCGCCGGCAGGTTTGTGCAGCGTGGTGTAGGGCTTCGTCGAGTTGGGCGAGATCGAGGTGGCGGTAGACGAGTTTTTCGCGGGGGCGGGCCAAGCGAATCGCGTTGATGATACAGTTATGGTTAAGTTCATCGCTGATGATGGCCGTTTCAGGGGTGGTCAGCGAGGTAATCACACTCAATACCGCCGCATATGCGCTCGAAAAGAGCATCGCAGCCGCACGCTGGTGGAATGCAGCCAGTCGTGCTTCCAACGTGACGTGTGGTTCTAAGGTACCGCTGATAAACCGTACCGCGCCCGGTCCAACCCCGAACCGCTGCGTAGCTGCTTCTGCGGCTGCGATCAGGCGTGGATCGGCTGCCAGACCGAGATAACTATTCGAGTTCATACGGATAAAGGGCTGCTCGTAGCCGGCCACACGATAGCGTGGCCCGCGTATACCATCACCTGGTATACGTTCAGTTATCACCCGCTCAAACCCTTTGCGTCGTCGTTCGTCACTGAGTTGATCGAGGTGCTGCCGGAGCAGCTCGGCAAGACGTTCGTGTGGCATAGCGTGTCTTTCTCCTCAACCAGGATTGGTGTAATCGCGTTCGGTGTGCAGTTGCATCACACGTAGCATCTCATCAACCATCTGCTCACAATCGTACTGCGGTTGTCATTCCCAATTGGCACGGAGCGCACTATCGTCGCGAGCGTGCGGCCACGAATCGGCAAGTGCCTGACGGTAGGCTTGTATTTCGGCGGTGATGCGCCTGTGGAGCAGCCGTTGGGTCAATGCAGCAGCCAATTCGGCAGGTGTAGCACTCAAGTCTTGGAATGTTGTAGACATTGGCGTAGCGTCATCGATCACGGTCGGCTGACCTCAGTTCGAGGGTAGCCCGAATACCATCGGTCATATCCATCAGTGAGTAGTGCCGCCACCGGATGGGGGCGTGGCTGAGATGAGACCGGGAACGCGCAATTCGCGGCTATCGAGGCCATAACAAGCCATCTCGGATGAACCGAGCAGTTCGCTCGTGACGTTGCTGATACCGGAGCGTGTCGTCGGTCGGTGGATGGCGCCTTTCGGTACAACCATCCGGTACCGGTGCAAATGGGCAACTCTCGTGTGACCAGCTCGCCGAGCGCTGCACCATCGTACAGTCGAGTTGAACAGACGGTCCGGCATCGTTGTAGGCCGAAGTGAGGAACTTACCCTCGCCAGCCGTTGCTTCATTGGCTGCCTCTTGTGCGCAACGATGTGCGGTACCGGTATGAGAGTTATACACGATGAGGCCCCATTTGGCTAGGGCTGAGGATTACGTGATGAGGGATGTGAGCGAGATACATGATCTCACGTTGCCGCTTGATAATGGCTCACCGTGTTCGTTATATCGATGGGACCACTCTCTTTTGGTGACCAACAACAGCTTGATCCTACTAAGTTTTATCACGAGCTGGCTGAGAGCGTGGTACCTGTCGCGCCCTCAGCCACTTGACGAGCCATCTAACGTGGGTCTTGACCACGAACTAAGCTGATTCCGTTTCTTCTGCTTCCGCTGCCCATGTGCTGGCGACCAGCCGGAAAATATCTGACTCGGTGATAATACCGACGAGCTGTCCGTCATCAACGACCGGCAATCCACTCACCCGTGCCCGTACCATCATCAACGCCGCTTTACCAATCGAGTCACTCGAAGCAATGGTGAGCGGGTTTGGGGTCATCAAGTCGGCAACGGTCTGTCCGGCTAGGTTGAAGCGAGCCAAACGCCGCTCTTCCTCATCGCGCGGATGGCTCATCGCCTGCTCAATGTCGCTGCGCGTGATGATCCCGACCAGCTTTCCCTGCTTATCAACGACCGGCATCCGTCGCACACCACGCGCGCGCATTCGCTCATAGGCGGCCAACGCCGAGAAATCTGGGGGTACGCAGATGGGGTTCTCGCTCATCCATTCGGCTACGCGCTCGGTTTTGGGCATATCACGCTCCTCTAATCTGAAATGAGGTGCAGTATGGTGCTCCCACATCCACCCTGCGGCAATCTAGGTGCAAGAGCAGTATAGTCGACCTTGCACATGTTGTGTGGAAAAGAAACCGCTACTACCGGCAGATGTTTAGTGACGGTAAATTATTTAGTAGTTCTAAATATACCACAACGCCTAGAGCGCTCTACCTGTCGGTAGGCGCAGCAGGCCGTCTACCCTGCTCCCATCAAGGCTAACACCACACCACCGGCCACGACGCTCGCTACCTGGCCGGCAGCGTTTGCACCCATCGCATGCATCAACAGAAAGTTCTCGAAATCTTCGTCGTGCGCGATCTTTTGCACGACACGTGCCGCCATCAGAAAGGCACTGATACCGGCAGCACCGATGATCGGGTTAAAACGGCATCGACTGAGCAGGTTCAGCAGCTTGCCGAACAGCAAGCCGGCGGCGGTATCCAGTGCAAAGGCGAGAATGCCGAGCGCGAGAATCGCTAATGTTGATGGTTGGAGAAAGCGTGACCCTTCCATCGTTGAGCCAATAGCCAGACCGAGAAAGAGAGTAACGATATTCGCCAATTCACGTGATGAAGTGTTGGTGAGCCGTTCGACCGCCCCGACTCGCGCATCAAGTTGCCGAGCATCAGCATGCCGATCAAGGGAATGGCGAATGGGACGAGGGTGCCGACGACGATCGTCGTCACAATCGGGAACAGGATGCGGGTACCACGGCTAATGGGCCGTTCTACGTATGCCATGCGGATGCGCCGTTCGTCCGGTGTGGTCAGTGCGTTGATAATTGGCGGCATAATGACCGGTATCAACGACATATAACTGTACGCCGCTACCGTGATCGGTCCAAGCAGGTGTGGCGCAAGCAGGCTTGAAACGTAGATCGAGGTGGGGCCGTCGATTGCGCCGATGATCCCGATTGACGCCGCTTCTTCCCGGCTGAAACCGAGGGCAAGTGCGGCAAGGAGCGTGCCGAAGATGCCGAATTGGCCGGCTGCACCGAGCAAGACCATACGAGGGTTAGATTGCAATGGGCTGAAATCGGTGAGTGCGCCGATCTCGATAAAAATCAGTAACGGAAAGAGTTCGTTGCTAATACCGGTGCGGTAGAGAATGGTCAACATACCATCATCACCGAGGATGCGGTGAGAGTGGTAAATTAGCCAACAGCGCACCGGCCCCAATCGGCAAGAGAAGGAGTAGTTCGTAGTCATGCACAATCGCGAGGTAGAACAACAGACCGGCGACCGCGATCATCACCAGCGATTGCCATGTCACCGACCCGATTCCCTGGAGGAGCCGCAGGACTAGTTCTTCCATAGTAGTATTACTTCGGGTAGGATAGCTTTCACCCATGACTCGGTCATTTGCGCCAACGGTTCACCATAACCAACACTCTATCCGGTTTTGACCAGGATTGCGGCCACAACTCCATCGCGCGGTGCACCAATGCTGTTGTTCATCTTCATGGCCTCTAGCACAATGATCGGTTGCCCACGTTTGACCTTCGTGCCGGGTTGGGCCACGATTTGCAAGATCGTACCCGGCATCGATGCTCGGATCAGGTTGTCGCCGATGGCGGGCGATGGCGGTAAGGTGGTCGGCGGTGGTGAGGTGTCGGCGCGGCAGTAGCGGGTACGGGTGGCGCCGGTGCCGATGTTGGGCGTGGTGCTATCTCGCCGATCTCGCCACTATCATTCAGTTGCACCTCGAATTCGCGCCCGTTGAGTTGAACGATGAAACGGTCGCTCCTCAGCTCAGTAATATCAATCGTATACCTCTTCCCGCTAATCGTCAGTTGATAACGACGCATTGCGGATTATCTCCTTCGTTGCCAACTCTGATTCTGGCGCGCTCGTCCGGCGGCCACCCCACGACTGGCAAAGAGCAGGCTGCCCGGCCAATAGCTGCGCACCGTAGGTGCGGCTTCACGGCGCAGCGTAGCCGCGTGAACGGTAAGGGCTACCGCAATCGCCGCGATCTCATCAGCCGTGAGCTGCGCGGTTGGGCTTGATGCACTCTCCGGCGCCGGCTCGGTCGAGCTGGAAGCTTCCGGTCGGTCAAACCGGGTGAGGAGCGTGAGTAATCCCCACAACAGCGCCAGGACGGCAAAGACCAGGCCCATCCCGATAACGGTCATCAGCAAGCCAAACCCAAGATTCTCCATGGTCCCTCCTCGCACAGTGCTACGACGGATAGAGTCCGTGCTTGCGTGGTAGATTCTGCTGCACCTTAGTCCGCAAAATCTCAAGCGCTCGGATCAGCCGTGGTCGGGTCTCTGCCGGCTCAATCACCTCATCAATCTGGCCGAGGTCGGCGGCGTGGTAGGGGTTAAAAACTTGCGGTGGTATTCAGCGACAAATTGCGCCATAAGTGCTGTCTGATCGGCAGCAGCGCGCAATTCATCACGGCATAAGATGCGCACGGCACCTTCGGCACCCATCACCGCAATTTGCGATGGCCACGCAAAGTTGAGGTCGCAGCGTAGTTGTTTACTTGACATAGCTACATACACTCCACCGATAGCTTTGCGTAACACAATTGATATTTTTGGTACGGTAGCCTCGCTGTAAGCGTAAATAATTTTAGCGCCGTGGCGGATCACTCTACCGTATTCTTGCTCGATGCCGGGCAAGAATCCCGGTGTGTCGACAAAGGTAATGAGTGGGATGTTGAAGGCATCACAAATACGAACGAAGCGGGCGATCTTATCGCTGGCATCGATACCGAGGGTGCCGGCCATCACTGCCGGTTGATTAGCGACGACACCGACGGCATAGCCATCGAGACGGGCAAAACCAACCACGGCATTTTGGGCAAACAGGGGTTGGATTTCGAGAAAACTATCGTGGTCGAACACGAGGTCGATCAGGGTGTGAATGTCGTATCCTTGGCGTTCGTCCGTCGGCACGAGCGTATTGAGGATCGGCTCTTGTCGGTCGGCGCGGTCGTAGGGCATAATTTGTGGCGGATCCTCGTTGTTGTTTTGCGGTAAGTAACTCAGTAGCCGCTTAATCAACTCAATCACCGCGCGATCATCGGCTGCGGAGAGGTGGGCGACCCCGCTGCGCGTGCAATGCACCGCCGCGCCTCCCAATTCTTGGGTAGAGATGTCGCGACCCGACACCGCTTTGATCACATCAGGCCCGGTCAGAAACATGTAGCCGGTCGATTCCGACATAATCACGAAGTCGGTCAAAGCCGGCGAATAGACGGCACCGCCGGCACAGGGGCCAAGGATCGCCGAGATCTGTGGTACGACGCCTGAGGCCAGTACATTGCGGACAAAGACCTCGCCGTAAGCAGCAAGGGAGCGTACACCTTCCTGAATACGTGCGCCACCCGAATCGTTCAGGCCGATGATCGGAATCCCACTTTCAATGGCAAGGTCTTGCATTCGACAAATCTTATTAGCCTGCACTGTCGAGAACGACCTACCCATCACGGTAAAATCTTGCGCATAGACGGCGACCCGCCGCCCGTTAATCTTGCCGAATCCGGTGACGGTGCCGTCGCCAGGAATACGCTGCTCGTCGTCTTCGGTGATACTGGTCGCCAGCGCGCCGATCTCTTGAAACGAACCGGGATCGAGTAACAGAGCCAACCGTTCGTGAGCCGTCAGTTTGCCGTGTGCGTGCTGCTGGGCAATTCGTTCAGCACCACCTCCCTGCATTGCTCGCTCGCGCAACCGGTGTAATGTAGCAAGTTGTTCTTCGTGAGTTTCCACAATCTCACCTCGGTGCCGTTAGCGGTTAGATGTGCAGGCAATCGCAGTGTAGAGATGCGGACGGTAGTATGAGGAAAAGAATTCACTACTCATCGCAAACATATAGTGACGAACAGTTGCCGGTCGTAGTGAACATAAAGAGATCAGGTTATTCGGTATGGCGATACGCCTGTGCTGACGCGCCGCAACCGTGATACTATCGCTATCTTGCCCTATTACCATTCGGCGAGGCCGGGTAGCGCGGGTGACTAAGCAAGCATACGCAAACGGTTTGGCCGCTTGCCCAACAATATAAGTAAGTGAGCGGGCGGTAAAAGGTTTTTATGGATATTATTGCGAGCGAAACCATAAGATGGTAAATAATGGAATTATAAAGTTTTTATTCTTGATTCAGAAAATATTGTAACTATGAAAAACATTGTTCTACCGTTCTCTCTTGACAATCATTCCTAAATGTGTTAATATGCATTCCACACGAATCTATCAACTAAATAGGAGTAAACGCCTATGCATCGAGTACTATCGCGCAGGGGATTTTTACGATTTGCGGCGATTACTGCCGCCGTACTTTCGTCGTGGGGAAAGAGCGTTTTGGCAGCCGGAAGTAAATTAAATCTTTGGCGAGCACCGAGTTTACCGTACAAATCGGTTAAAATCGCTAATGTTTCTCAACTTAGTCCCAACAAACCGGTTACGTTCAACTATCCTGATGCTTCCAGCCCGGCTTATTTGGTGAAATTAGGTAAGCCGGCTGTAGGTGGGGTCGGTCCGCAACAGGATATTGTCGCTTTTGTTGGAACCTGCACCCATATGGGTTGTCCGGTGCAGTATCAAGGGGAGCGATTTATCTGCCGCTGTCACTTCTCGATGTTTGATCCAGCCAAAGCCGGTCAAACCTATCAAGGATTAGCCAGCTCGTGGTTACCGCAAATCACCCTCACCGTTGATAAAAAGGGTGATATTTATGCGACAGCAGTGGATGGCCTGATCTGGGGGCGGGTGAAGAATATCTAATACGCAAAGGAGTCACTTATGGCAATTGTCCCACGCTTCGATCAATTACCAATCCCACCTACCAATGCGGCGGAGCACAACACAGTTTGCCAGTTCTGCAACGTTGGTTGTGGCTATAAAGTATATGTTTGGCCGGTCGGCGAAAGCGGTGATGTCGCTGCAACTACCAATGCCTTTAAGCGCGATCTCTCAAAACCACAACCGGCATTGGCAGGTCAAAGCTATACCGAAACAATGCACTCGATCACCGTGGGCAAGGATGGGCGTCAGTATCATGTGGTGATCGTTCCGGCAATGGATAGCCCGATTAATCAGGGCAACTATTCGTATCGCGGCGGTGCTAACGCGCTCACCGTGTGGAGCCTTGATCGCGGTACGCAAGATCGCTTAACGTATCCGTTGCTGCGAGTTGGCGATCAGTTCCAAGCCATTACATGGCAGGATGCGCTTGCCCTGATCGCCGGGGTGATCAAGGGTATCCGCGACCGTGACAAGAATGATGATAATATCGCAGTGAAATGCTACGACCACGGTGGTTCCGGGGCCGGTTTTGAAGATAATTATGGTGCCGGTAAGTTGTTTTTTGATGCGTTGTCGGTAAAGCATATTGCGATCCACAATCGGCCCGCCTACAATTCTGAAGTATGGGGGAGCCGTGAGCGCGGTGTGCATGAGCTGAATTACGACTATAGCGATGCTCGTCTCGCCGATACAGTGGTACTCTGGGGTGCCAATTCGTATGAGACGGCGACGATTTTGTATACTCAGCATATTCTTGCCAACATCCAAGGTGCGACTTTCGCCGAGAAGCGTAAGGCCTTTGATCAGGGTGAACCGGCAGAGCCAGGGTATCTGATTGTTATTGACCCTCGTAAGACTTCATCCTACACCGTGGCTGAAGCAGTCGCCTCAAATCAGGTGCTGCTGCTCCAACCAAATTTTGGCACCGATTATATCCTCGCTCATGCAATTGCCCGCGTAGTTTGGGAGCGGAACTACTACGATCTTGATTACCTCAAAGCGCGGACCGATATGAAACTGTTTGAGGAGTATAAGCAGAAGAACCTCAAACTAGATACGAAGTACGCCGACTTTATGGCTAACGTTGAGCGGATCACCGGTGTGCCGCGAGCCAAAATCGAGCAGGCGGCAGACTGGATTGCAAAGCCCAAAGCCAATAAGTTTAAGCGCCGCACGCTCACAATCTACGAAAAGGGCATCATTTGGAACATGAAAAATTACGACCAAGTGGCGGCCCTGGTGCAACTTGCGGTTCTGACGCACAACATCGGTCGGCCCGGTACCGGCTGTGGTCGCCAAGGTGGGCACCAAGAAGGGTATGTGCGACCGCCGGCGCCAACGCCGGGATCGATCTACAACGGTGGCCCGCCCGTCAATGTCGATAAGTTCTTGATCGGCGGTAAAGGGAAATTTTATTGGGTCATTGCGAATGATCCCTACCTCTCAACGCCGAATAATCAGATTTTCCGCAAGCGCATTCACGAGCGCACTACGAAACTGACTAAAGCGCTGGGTGAGAGTGGTGAGGCCGCTACTATTCAAGACCGAATCGATGCGATCCTCAAGGCACTCTATAACGATCCTGATGCGCTCTTTATGGTGGTGCAAGATATTTACATGACCGAAACAGCACGGGATGCACATCTCATTCTGCCGGCTGCCGGCTGGGGTGAAGCAAATGATACCTCCATCAATTGCAATAGCCGTCTGTTACGGTTGTACGAGAAGTTTATGGATCCACCCGGTGAGGCGAAGCCGGATTGGGAGATCTTTAAGCTGGTGGGTGAGGAGATCGCCAAACTCTACCGCGCTGCGAAACAAAATGATGTGGCTGCGAAATTTGAGTTTGGCAAGAATTGGAAGACCGATGAAGACGTCTTCTTGGCAGGGGCGCAGGAGTTTAAAGATAATCAGGTGAGTGAAGAGGATGAGGCGACGTTGGAGGCCGAGAATTACAAAGGGGTAACCTACGCCTTCCTCAAGCAAAAAGGTCAAGAAGGCATTCGCACGCCGGTACGGCGCGATCCGAAGACGAAGAATTTGGTTGGAACCCTGCGCCGCTATACCTCTAAGTTTGGGACAGCCGATGGAAAGTTCAAGTGGTACGCTACCGATGATTGGGAGGGGTATCCTGCCGAAGTAGCGAAGTATCTCGAGGGTACCAAAGCGAAGGAGTATCCCTTCTGGGTTACCACCGGACGGATTCAGCATCTGTGGCAATCGACGTATCACGACCGGCATTTGCCGGAGCGGGAAATTGCTAATCCGTTACCGTATGCCGAGATCAATCCCGATGATGCGAAGAAGCTGAACATCAAGTCGGGTGACTTGATCGAGATTTACAACGAGGAGGGAAATGCGATCTACATGGCCTACATAACCGACGCAGTAAAGCCGGGGACGATCTTTATGGTCATGTATCATTGGCGCGGTACGTCAAACTCGTTGGTGAGCGGTTACACCGATCCGAAGACCACTATTCCGTGGTATAAGGGTACACGGGCGAATATTCGCAAGGTGGGTAATCCTCCTGCATTCATCCAACTGACTGCTAGCACCATCCAGCAGAATAAGTTTAGCTAATAACAAAACGATACTGATCCTGTACGGCGGCAAGATAGTGGTTTTGCCTTGCCGCCGTGTTAATATTGAGTTGAGGCGGTTACCCCCCTGTCGCCAGCATGAGCGCCATCGCCAGCAGCGCAAACGTATTTTGTAGCATATGGAAGATGACACCTGGCCAGATCGAGCCACTTTGTTCGCGCAGGTAGCCGAGACACAAGCCGGCGATGAACAGGCCAGG
The DNA here is from genome assembly GCF_049970315.1 of Chloroflexus sp. Classification (GTDB taxonomy): domain Bacteria; phylum Chloroflexota; class Chloroflexia; order Chloroflexales; family Chloroflexaceae; genus Chloroflexus. Next base: position 151,640 of record NZ_JBMFNE010000006.1, on the reverse strand, counting down.
GATGAGCTGAGGAATAAAGTGAACGACGGCAAAAATTGCTGCTCCGAGTATGATCGTCACGATACCGTTGAAGTAACGACGGAGCAGATGGTGGAGTACCCCACGAAAAAAGAGTTCTTCAACCACCGGGACGATCCCACCCACTAAGATCCATAAGGTGAACAGTTCGCCGCTGCCAAACGGTTGACCGCCGGAAAGACTCTCGATTTGCGGGTTTTGGAAATCGCCGATCAAGAAGGTCACCGTAGCGTTGGTCAATATCATCATCCCCATCCCAAAGATAAAGACCGGTGGTACGAGCGCAATAGATAACCACTGCGGCCAGTGCAAGCCCAAATCACGCCAGCCGGCTCGTGGGCCGATCACGGCGAGAATGGCACCGCCAATAATGAGATAGAGCAACATACCGGCAAGATAGACTGGCGGGCTGATAAAGCCGCGTGACGTGTCCCAGTTGGCGATTTCGTTGAGGGTACGAAGACCGAGGATGGTGATTGCGCCGCCTATACCGATGATCACAAGGGTGATCGCCAATTCACGCCAACCCCACGTTGACGTCAGCGGGGTAGGTGGTTGATCGACCCGGTTATGGGGTAGCATAGGTTTCTACTCCGGTTAGTAACGCGACTACATTTGCGCCCAGGGCATCAATGGCGTAACCGCCCTCTTGAACGATAAGCGTCGGCAGATGAAGCCGGGCAATAGCCATACCAATCGACCGATAGGCTGCCGTTGTGAGGGCAAAATGACCAAGTGGATCGGCATGGAAGGTGTCGAATCCGGCCGAGACGACAAGGTAGCGTGGACCATAATCGGCAATTGCTTGCAATGCTTGGTCGAGGGTAGCCAGATAACCGGCATCGTCGATTCCGTGCGGTAGTGGTATGTTCAGATTGTACCCCTCACCGGCTCCTGTCCCCCGCTCATCGACATAGCCGAGGTAGTACGGATACTCATAGGCCGGATCGGCGTGCAACGATACAGTCAGCACATCATTACGTGCATAGAAGATGCTCTGGGTACCGTTGCCGTGATGATAGTCGATATCGAGTACCGCCACCGTCGGTGCGCGCAAGGCCCACGTTGTATCACCACCGGTGTGACTACGTGCTAATCGGTCGGCAGCAAGCGCAGCATTGTTCAAGAAACAATAACCACCGGCCATATTTGCCGCAGCGTGATGGCCGGGTGGACGACAGAGCGCGTATGCGAATCGTTCGCCTTGCAAGAGGGCATCTGCTCCGGCCAAAGCAGCGCCGGCAGCCGAGCAGGCTGCGGCAAAGGTTCCCTCCATAATCGGTGCACTCAGATCAAAGGTGTAACGTCCGGCCGCAGCTTGTGGGCAATCGCTGCGTAGGCGTAAGCCGGGTAAGGGCCATGCCGACGGCAAGACCGGTGCGGTCAAACCGGCAGCTTGCCACCGTTCGTAGGCATGAGCAAGGTAAGCAAGATAATCGGCCGTATGCACCGTCTGCAAATCGGCGAGCGTTGCCGGTGGGACGGCAATTGGTGACGGAAAGCCGGCAGTGACTAGCGCGTTGAGAATAATCGATATGCGCTGAGGTGTCTCAAAATAGGCGACACGTCGCCCATCGAGAATCTCGAACGGTGGATGATGCAGATGGTGTTCGGTACCTAGAAAGATCTTCATAGTGGTATTGTACCGTAGTCTGAGTCAAGATCAATCGTTTGGTGAGGAGATACGATGCCGGCAAGGTGCTTGGTTCAACGGCGCCAGGGTACAACCGATGCTATTGCGCCGAACAATTCAGCCCATATTCATCTTCTGGTATACTTGCCTCGCGGCATAGGAAACAGGCCGGAGGAAGTGATGAAGATCTATAAAGCGCGTGCGCCGATGCGGATCGGCTTTTTTGGTGGTGGCACGGATGTCAGCCCCTACGCCGAAGAATACGGCGGCAAAGTGCTTAATTGCACGATCAACCTCTACGTCCGGTGTATGCTGACAACGAGCAATACACCCGGTATCCTCATCCGCTCACTCGATCTGCAAGAGGTAAGCCGGATGGTGAGCGACCGCGAATGGGATGGTAAGCTCACACTGCCTCAAGCGGTACTCGATGCTCTCCCCCAACTGCGGCCCTCGTCCGCCGGATACAAAATAACGATGTTTAGTGATGCTCCACCCGGTTCTGGCCTCGGTTCATCTTCAGCCCTGGTGGTCAGCATGCTGAAACTCTTGTATGCGGTTGCCGGTCAGAATGCCGACCCACACCAATTGGCCGAACTAGCCTACCGGATCGAGCGAGTTGATCTCGGTATCCCCGGTGGTAGGCAAGACCAATACTCTGCGGTGTTCGGTGGGATGTGTGTCTACCATTTTGGCCGCGACCGCGTGATTGTCGAGCCGGTACTGAGTGATCAGACCGCTTTGCTTGAGTTGGAGAGTTGTCTGATCCTTGGGTATATCGGGGATCGGCAATTACTTACCCGCCATTTGATGACCGATCAGGTACAGCGGTTAGTCAAAGGTGATACGCTGCGTCTCCACCACGAGACAAAAGCGTTCGTCGATACAGCGGCGCGCTTGCTGCGTGAGCATCGGATTGCCGATTTTGGGCGCTTGCTCCACGACGCTTGGGAAGTCAAAAAAGCCTTTTCGCCACACATCGCACCACCGATTGTCGAGGAGGTTTATGCACTCGCCCGCAAGCACGGCGCATGGGGAGGGAAGATATCGGGTGCTGGTGGTGGCGGTTTCATGGTGTTTGCCTGCCCATTCGACCGCCGTCTCGAGATCGAGCGTGCATTGACCGAAGCTGGAGTGATTGTGCGACCTTTCTCATTTGTGACGCACGGTGTGCAATCGTGGGTGGTTGAGGAGCCAGACCGTGATGTGTGATCCTTTGCGCCCTTTTGCCCTTCGAGGGGTACGGCATCGCCGTGCCCCTACAGGTGGTGCCCTTTGCTTCCTTTGCGTTCTTTGCGCCTTTGCGTTAACCCTTTGCGCCTTTGCGTTAACCCTTTGCGCCTTTGCGTTAACCCTTTGCGCCTTTGCGTTAACCCTTTGCGTTAATGTCCTTTGCGTCAGCGGTGTGGACCACGCAATCGCCATGTACCGATAATACCGTAAGGCAGGAACAACACGATCAGAAGGTAAACAATCCCAAACAACAGCGGCCAACTCGGTCCAAAGAACACATTAAGCCAATAGCCAAGCAACTGGATCACACCGGCACCCAACATCGACCCGATCAACGAGCCAACACCGCCGATAATCGTCATCAGCAGTGCATTGATAGTCGTACCAACCCCAAGTACAGCAGGATTCGCGTTAAGATTCCAAAGCGCGTTGAACGCACCGGCGAGCGCTGCCATCACACCACTAACCGTAATCGCGATCAATTTGAACGTCAGGGTATGGTAGCCCAGCACCTTCGCCCGCGTTTCGTTATCGCGAATCGCCATCACCATCGCAAAGTAGACCCCGCTAACCCGGAGTGAAAGGAGACCGATGATCAGGCTTTGACCAATAGCAATGACGATCACCGTCAAAAGTGCTGTGCCAAGATCCCAGCCCGCATGTTTCAGCAAAATACCGATAGTGTACGCACCGTTCCAAAAAAGAGGGCATGCCCGAATGAAAGAATACCGGTATAGCCCATCAGAATGTCGTAACTCATGACAAACACCGCCAAAATAAAGACCTGAATCAGCATACCTTGCCAGAACTTAGGTACACCGCTATCGACGGCCTGACCAGTTATAAGGGCTATCACGAACGGAAGCTTGCAGACCATGGTGTTGGCGCGCAATCGCAATTGCCTCAAGCAATGCATGGAGCGGCTCCGGCGTTAGGCTGTTCTGGTGTTCTGGTCAGTTAAGCGTAAGGGTGACAACCGGCCTGTCTCGTTGGATGTTGACGACGTTATCCATGCTCGATAGCTAGCACTGTCTCGCCACTGCACGCCGTCTTACCGTCAAGCTGAGGGTTTGTGTGCGCTGTACCCCGCTTGGCACGAGCACACGTAGTGCCGCCCGGATGTAACCGTAGAGCAGCATACCGTGGGCAATGGTGCGGCCAAACCGCGTTGCTGCGGCAGCGGTAGGATCGATATGGATCGGGTTTGTATCGCCGCTTACCGCTGCAAACCGATTGATATCAGCTTGGGAAACGGTGTGCTTACGACTGTAGCGCGTGCCAATCGGAAGTGCTGTCATGCCCCTCCTCCTTCAATCCGCACTTTAGCCCAATGCGGTACGAGCAGCGCCAGAAACCGGTCGGGTGCTTCGAGGTTGGCCGAATGGCCCACTCCGGCAATGATCTGGGCTTCAACCCCTAACGCTTCTGCGGCGCGTTTAACTGTCTCCGTGGTGACGAGCGGATCAAGTTCGCCACCCATCACCAGCGCCGGCACGCCAATGTTTCGCAGCGTGTTGCCCGGCTTCCAAGCACGCAAAGCGTTGATCGCGCCGTTAGCTGCACTGAGCCGCTGGCTATGCCCAATTGCAACCAGTTCACGCCACAAGTCATCTTCAGGGGCAGTAGGCGCCATCGCCTTGATCGCTTGGGCAAAGAAATCGGGGTTGTCTTTCAGCAGTTGCTGGCGATCCGGTTGATAGATCTCATCCGGCATCCCATCAACCCACGGCGGTGCGAGGACAGCGAGCGTGGCGACCCGCGTCGGTTGGTCGAGGGCCGCTTGTAGCACAACTGCTGCTCCCAACGAGTGACCGACCAAATGGCAACGCTCAATCCGTAATGCATCGGCAAAGTGCCAGAGGTCGGCGGCCAACGATGACATCAGATAGTCGTTGTCGGGGCCTTGCGTGGCACCGCGTCCGCGGAGGTCGGGAGCAAGGCCGCGGTACCCGGCTGGAAGGCGTTCGAGGACTCGTAGCCACCAACCACTACTTGCCCAGTTGCCGTGTACAAAGATAACCGGTTCGCCGCTACCGGCTTCAAGGTAGTGCACGGTCAGATCACCTACCTGTACCGTTGGCATTGTTCGCTCCTTCGGCACTACGGCTTAACCCTGCTGCACATGCGCATGAAATTCGCGGTTAAAATCGTCAGCTTTTTCGATGTATGGTGTGTGACCACAATCGGCAAAGACCACTTCTCGGAAGCGGCCACCGGCAGCCGCGTAACGCTCGAGGACGGCACGGGTCTGGCCGATCATCGGTTGCGGTGGATGCAGCTCAGCACCGGGCCAGTCGGGCAATACGCCAAGCTGACCGAGCGTACCAACATCGAATAGCGACATATCGCTTACAATCTGATCATCGGCCCCACGTATCCAAAGGATGGGTGGTTTGGGATCGGCGGCGAGGAAACGTTCGACCGCATTACCGACATACAGGGGTGAGATGGCGTTAATCGGTCCCCATACGCCCGGCGCAACACCTGGCCAATTGGGCGAGGGTTTGAAATCACCGGGATAGCGTTGCGGTCCGACCTTCTCACTCAGCATCGAGGCCAACAGCGCCTCTTCACGGGCTGGTCGAAAGGGCGGTTTCCAGTAGTAGGTATTCATAACCACCCGTGGCGCAGCCGGACCGGCCTCTTCCGTCGTATCACCGGCAGCCATCCGCTCGACAAACGCCTGATTCACGGTGCCACCGCCCGATCCGGCTCCGTCCGGCCAGCAGAGTTCGCCATTGAACCCTTTGCAGCCACCAAAACCGTAAGGTGAACCCGGTGCAGCGAGGGTAGCAGTGATGATGCGCTGCGGTGCTGCGGCGATTAGATTGAAGAGTACCACTCCACCTAATGAATGCCCTACCGCGTGACACCGCTCAATACCGAGCGTGTCGAGCAAGGCCAGCAGATCATCAACCCAATCGCCACAACCGCGTGTCGCGTCGATCAAGCGGTCTTCGGTCTCGCCGTAACCGCGTAGATCAGGCGCAATGGCACGGAAGCGGCTTGGCAAAGCCAGCATTGTCTCTTCCCAGAAGGTGGCCGACGAGGCATTACCATGAATGAAGAGAATCGGCTCGCCGTCAGCCGGGCCATTGCTTAAGACGTGCATCTGCAGCCGTGGCGTCTGAACCATCGTCGAGGTAATCCCGGGGAGGGTGGGAATCTTGCTCATATTACGCTCCGTTCCATGAAACCACTGCCAATCGCATAATGCGGTCGTTATGTCCCTTGTTGAAACATCCGCTTCAAACCTTGTTTGTCAATCTTGCCGGCTCCGGTTTTAGGTAATTCAGGAAGGGTGATAATCCGTTTCGGCAGCTTGTAGCGGGCCAGTCGTGTGCCGGCAAACGCGAGCAGGTCTTGTTCAGCGAAGCTACTGCCGGGTCGTACAACGACTGCCGCCCACCCGACTTCACCCCAGTGCGGGTCGGGCATCCCGATCAATGCTACTTCGGCGACGGCCGGATGACCGGCTAAGACGCTCTCAACTTCGGCAGGATAGATATTTTCGCCGCCGGAGATGATGACGTCTTTCAACCGACCAACGATGCGATAACACCCATCGGTGTCAAAGCTGGCTAGATCGCCGGTGCGCAGCCAACCATCGACGAAAGCTGCCGCCGTCTCGGTCGGCCGCCGCCAATAGCCGGCACAGACGTGTGGGCCGCGAATCTGCAATTCGCCGATCTCGTCGGGACCACAGAGCCGGCCATCGGCTGCGACGACCCGCAGGTCGATGAACATCAGCGGGTAGCCGACCGCGCCCGGCTTCACGCGCACCAGCTCCGGTGGTAGCCAAAAGGTGTTGGGGCCGGCTTCGGTGAGACCGTAACCGGTCTTGAAATCGATGCCGCGTTCCCAAAAGGCGTGGAAGATCGGTTCGGGACAAGGGGCGCCACCGCTGATCACGATCCGCATACGACGAAAATCAACCGTCGGCCAGCGTGGGTGCTGTTGCATAGCGATAAACATCGTCGGTACGCCAAAGAAGAGGGTGGCCGGGCCGTGATCGATCAAGTCGAAGACCTGATCGACGTTGAAGCTGCGGCAGACAATCGAGGCACCACCGATTTGGACGAGTGGTGCGGTGAAGACGTTCAAGCCGCCGGTGTGGAAGAGCGGTGCGTTGAGAATAGCGACATCGTCGGGTCGCAGCCCCCAACTCATCACCGTATTGACGGCGTTGGCGGCAATGCTGCGATGGGTGAGAATAGCACCCTTCGGCGTGCCGGTACTGCCGCCGGTGTAGCAAATGACCCACGGGTCATCCCAGCTTAATTCAACCGGGGTATAGGTAGCGGAAAGCGTATCACGCTGGGTTATGACCGGATCGTGTGGAAGCGCCGGTGCAGCACCGTCGATGGCGAGCCAATGGGTGACAGAAGTAGTCCGTTCTCGCAGCAGGAGGGTGGCTGCGGTGTATTCAGGGCCGTAGGCTAAGACACGCGGCTCGCCGTCGGCGATCAAGTCGCTCAGCTCGGTGGGGGTTAATCGCCAATTGAGTGGTTGCAAGATGGCGCCAATTTTGCCACAAGCAAACCAGAGATCGAGGAGATCGACACAATTTTGAGCTAGTGTGGCTACCCGATCACCACGTTCGACGCCTAATGTGCGTAACAAGTGCGCTGTGCGATTCGCCGTTGCATTCCACTCGCCGTAGGTGATCGGGCGCATGTCGTGTTGGGCATCGAACAACGCCACCGTATGCGGTGATAACAGTGCGCGCCGACCAAGCCAATCGCCAAGGTTCATCACATCCATGTGTTCCGTGCGGCGTCACCGCCGCGGTATGCGCACACGCGCAGCGTACAACCGGGGATTTGCTGCTTAGGGTAGCAACGAGAGGTTGCGGTACAGTTACAAATCGGTAACAGGGGGTAAGATGGGATCACCGTGACGGAGTCGCTCGGCAAAGGCAATGGTCTCCGGCGCCGGTTCGACGTCTAGCTCGCGGGCGAGCGTTTCACTGCAACGTTGAAACATCCGCAGGGCAGTGGCGCGGTTCCCGCACCGGGCGTAGGCCAGCATCAGAAAGCGGTAGGCCCGTTCCCAGCACGGATCGGAGACGAGGATACGTTCAGATAGCGCAATCAGCTCGTCGTCGCGACCTTGCTCGGCTAGAAACTGGGCCAGGCGATCTGCGCTACGCAAGAAGGTATTGCGCAATCGTTCGCGTTCGGCAATGGCCCAACTTTCGTAGAGTGCCTCGGGTAAGAAATCTCCCTGATAAAGCTGTAAAGCGGTTTGCAGTTGTTGGATGCCTTCAGTAATCCGCCCGTGATCGAAGAGGTGGAGACCTCTCGCGCAACCGATACTAAACTCGGCACAGTCGAGCCAGATGTCGGCGTTCGGACGCAGGCGATACGCCCTGCCATCACGCACAATGAACGCCGAGAGAACATCGGTGCGGCTTGGCTCTAAGACGCGGTAGAGGGTGCTGAGCGCCACTTTAAAATCGCGGATTCCCGCTTCTGGCCCAAGGTGTGGCCACAGCATTTCGATGAGTTCTTCACGTTGCAGCCACCGATCGCGATGGACGATTAGTGCCTGAAAGAGTTGGCGAGCTTTGTCGCGCTGCCATTCGCGAGCCTCGATCTCGTGATCGCCACGCCACACGCGAAAGCCACCGAGTGTCTGGACCCGTAACTGATAGCCGGGATGCACATCGAGGCCGCGCAGGCCAAGGATCGATAATAACCGGTCGATGTATTCGCGATGATGACCACGCGAACGTGCCGCCAACAAGATTGGCAATACCCGGCGTGGATCGATCAAGCCAAGAAACGTAGGTCGTGTAAACAGATAGTCGTAGCCGTGCGTTGCACTTAACTCTAGAGCCTCGACGATGGCAGCGATTGCTGCTGCCTCTTGTCGTAACTCGTGATACCCTAACGCCAGCCAGAGCGCTGCTACTGCCTGACCAAATCGGTCACTACAAGCGCGTAAATCGGCACGTGCCGTTACCAACAGCTCCGGCGCCCGCTCTACCTCACCGACCAGCAAATGACTCACCCCACGTTGAATCTGGATCATTGCACCTAACCAGAGATCGCCGGCCCAGCGACAAAAGGCTTGTCCATCGGCGGCAGCGCTCTCGGCAGCGGCCAGATCACCGGCCAGGCCGTAGAGACGGGTCATCCCCCAGAGTGGTTCTACCCGTAAGCGTTCTACGCCCAATGCCATACCTTCGGCTAATGCTTGCCGGTAATAATCGAGCGCACGCGCGCGTGCTGCGCTGCCCTCGGTTGCACTCTTTAACAACCACGTATGACCAATTCGCGCATATGCGACCGAGGTGATGAACCGTGAGTTACGTTCAAACCCGACCTGTACCCCTTCGGTAGCAAAAGCCAGTGCTTGTTCAGGATCGCCCTCAAATGCGGCGATCAATGCTAGTACCAACACTGCTTCACGATGCCCTCGTGGGGCTGGAGTTACACCGCGTGCCGTCACAATTCGTTCATGATCGCGCCACGCCTGTAGTAAGGCACGTGCTGCGGCAAGCTGGCCGGTACGCAGCTTAACCCGTGCGCTCAGTAAATCGGCGGCAGGGCTTGCCGCACGCAACTGTTGAGCCTGTTGCTGCAAGGCTTCCGCTTCAGCCGGCTGTCCCATATTCAGCTTGTTTTCGGCCAGCAACTCCAGTACGCAGGCGCGGGCCAGATGATCTTCGAGCCCTTCGCTCACCCGTAGCGCCTCTTGCAACACACTCTCGGCTTGGGATGGCTGCACTTGATCGATATAAACCTGCGCCAATCCGTATAAAGCGCGGGCCAATTCAGCCCGATCACCGCGCTGCCGACTCGTCGCTTCGGCTTGGAGGTACCAGCGCCGTGCTTCATCAAAGCGAGCACGTAACCGATACAGATCACCGAGGTAGCATTGCAACCGTGGCCGCGCGGCGATGATCTCGGCCGGGAGGGGGTCAATCCAATCGGCTAACGTGTCGAGCCGACCATTGCGCAACACCTCTTCGCCGGCGCTTTCAATTGCATCGGCAGCGATGCTGCCTTCACCGGCGGCAAACCAATGATGGATCGCTTCTTCGGCAGCACCGATGGCGGTATAATGTCGCGCTGCTCGGCGGTGTCGCTCTGCGATATCGGGGTCATGCCGAATCTGCTGACGCAAAAAGTCGTGGAAGAGGTGATGATAGCGGTAGTGTTCGTCGCCTAGCTCGACGATAAAGAGATCGCGATCACGCACCTGGGCGAGTAGCTCGGCACTATCATGGGCCTGTCGTACTGCGTCACACGCTGCCGCTGTTAAGACCCGCAACGGGGCTGTGTCCCGTAAGAAGGCCGCAATCTCTGGTGGCTGTCGAGCCAGTACGTCCGACGCTAAAAAGTCAAACAGTGCCGCCAAAGACGTTGGGCTGTCTGCTAATACCTCGGCCACGCTCCGCACCTGCCTACTACGTAGTCCTTGCCAGACCAGTTGCAGTGCGATGGGCCATCCTTCGGTCTGGTGACTGAGTAGATCGATGTCGGTGTCGCTCAGCACGATGCCAAAAACCTCGGTGAAGAGCGCAGCTATTTCGTCGCGGGTAAAGGACAAAGCTTCGCGGTGTAATTCGAGCACCTCACCGCGCGCACGCCAGCGTACCAATTCGCCACTGACAATCGGGTAGCGGGTGGCGATCAACAAACTGAACCACGGCGGTGCGTAGGTAATTAACCGTTCGGTTAAGGCTCGAATCTCCGCCGAAACAGTGACAAAATGGTAGTCATCGAGAATAAGAAGGGTGGGTTTGGGTGTAACACCTGCCAGCGCATTCAGCAACTCGTCGAGCATGCGCGTCCATACCGTGCGGTCGGCGGGCCGGGCCTGTAGCATCGCCAGTACGTCGGGAACACCTTGCGGCAGCACCGGCGCACATGCTGCCGTCAAGTAGGTAAGAAATGTGACCGGATCACGATCATCTTCGCCGATGGTATACCAACACACCGGCGCCATGCTCGTCGCTAACTCGGCCAGTGCTGTCGTTTTGCCATAGCCGGCCCCGGCCTGTACCAGGGTTACCCGGTAATCAAACGCCTCGCGGAGTCGCGCCGTCACCGCCGGACGGACCAGTCGGTAGCGGTGTGGTCGCGGTGGCGTGACTTTAGCCTGCAACAACACTGTCTCCTCACCCGCCATAGCGGTATGATGATACATGGCCACTGATGGTACCGAGTATTATACCAGCAGCGCAAAGGGGAGCGAAGGCGCAAAGGGCGCAAAGGTGCCGTAGAGCCGGACGGCTGTCCGACCCCGCAGAGGGCGCAGAGATTTTTCACGCAAAGGAGCGAAGGCGCAAAGGGCGCAAAGATTTTGGGGAAGCGCCGCCGCTTCTATTGTCATTGCGAGCGGTAGAAACGATACAAAAACAGACGATTTTTGTGCCTTTTGCATATCTTTGTGGCTATTCCCACCTGCTTGGTGTGCATCCCTGACCCCCTTTGCCTATTCTCCGCCACCTACGGTATACTTCATAGCGGCGTAGTCTTCTGAACAAAGGAGCACAGGCTATGAGTAGCGCAATGATCGGTGTGATCGGTGGCAGTGGACTGTACGCGATGCCTGATCTCAAGAATCCCGAAGAAGTGCGCCTCACGACGCCATTCGGCGATCCGAGTGATGCGTTTGTCATTGGTGAGTTGGAAGGTCGCCGGGTAGCGTTCCTGCCTCGTCATGGTCGTGGTCATCGCCTCAATCCGAGCGAAGTGCCGGCGCGGGCCAATATCTATGCCTTCAAGCTGTTGGGAGTGCGCGCTTTGATCTCGGTGAGCGCTGTCGGTTCGCTGCGCGAGGACTACGCTCCCGGTCACGCCGTTATTCCCGACCAGATTTTCGATCGGACTAAAGGCATCCGTCCCGCCACCTTCTTTGAAGGTGGGGTCGTAGCCCATGTAGCGTTTGACCGTCCCTTCTGCCCCAATCTGAGCAATATTCTCTTGCACGCGGCGCAAACCGCCGGCGCGGTGGTGCATCAAGGCGGGACGTTGGTGGTGATGGAGGGGCCTCAGTTTTCGACCAAGGCCGAGAGTGAAGAGAATCGGCGGCGCGGCCACAGCCTGATCGGTATGACGGCGCTGCCCGAAGCGAAGTTGGCGCGCGAGGCCGAGATTGCCTATGCGACCTTGGCGATGGTCACCGATTACGATGTCTGGCACCCGGAACACGATGCAGTTACCGCCGATCAGGTGATCAAGGTGCTGAGTGCGAATGTAGCCCTTTCTCAGCAGATCGTGCGGTTGGCCGTGGCCCAGATCGATGAAACCTTTACCAGTCCGGCCCACGATGCGTTGCGTCATGCTATCGTCACCCATCCCGATTACATTCCGCCCGCCATCAAAGAACGGTTAGCGCCGATTGCCGGCCGCTATTGGTCGTGAGGCATTATGCAGGGTGAAGTCCGGATTCTACCCCTTCGTGGAATCGGCGAGGTGCGGCCGGGTGATGATCTGGCGGCTATTCTCGCCGCCGCTATCGATGCCGTTGGCGGTCTGGAATCGGGCGACATTGTGGTTGTCACCCAAAAGATCGTCTCAAAAGCCGAAGGTCGTTTGGTCGATCCGGCAACGATTGAGCCATCACCGTTTGCACAGCAGATTGCCCGATCTGCCAAGAAAGATGCTCACTATCAAGAGGTGGTCTTGCGTGAGAGTAAGCGGATCGTTAAGATGGCGAACGGCGTCCTCATTACCGAAACCCACCACGGCTTTGTATGCGCCAACAGCGGCGTTGATGAGTCGAACATTGATGGCGGACGACGGTTGGCATTGTTGCCGCTTGATCCCGATGCAAGTGCTGCCTCGCTACGTACCGCCTTGGCAGCCCGCTACGATCATGCGCCGGCGGTGATTATCACCGACACCTTTGGTCGGCCATGGCGCGAGGGACAGGTCAATGTAGCGATTGGTGTGGCCGGTATGGAGCCATTACACGATTTTGCCGGTATTGCCGATCCCTACGGCTATACGATGCAGGCCACCCTGATCGCCGTTGCCGATGAGTTGGCCGCTGCCGCTGAATTGGTGATGGGGAAGATTGATCGGGTGCCGGCAGCGCTGGTTCGCGGTTTTGCCTATCGTCCCAGCGAGACGGCTACTGCTCGACGCTTGATCCGTGATCCACGCTTCGATCTGTTCCGTTAGTACGTCTTGAGTGATAGTAAGTCGGGAAGGAGTCTCGCCAACAGCTTGTCAGACCCTTCCCGCTGTTGTCAACCCTCGCTTATTTGTATCCACACGGTACATCTATGGATTTCTTCACGCTTGTTCAGACCCGGCGCACGGTGCGCGTATTCCGACCCGATCCGCCGTCCCGAGCGGCGATTGAACAGATTTTGACCGCGGCGAGCTGGGCGCCGTCGCCGCACGGTCGTCAGCCGTGGCGATTTGTCGTGGTTGAGACTGCTGAGCGTAAGCGGGTATTGGTCGATGCAATGGGTGCTGCATGGCGGTACCATCTGACCCTCGATGGTCACGATCCGGCTACCGTCGAAGCACGTCTGCGACGCTCACGGGAACGAGTACTGAATGCACCGGTCATTATCATTCCCTGCCTGTATCTGAACGATCTCGATACCTATCCCGATCCCGAACGGCAAGCTGCCGAAACGACGATGGCAATCCAGAGTCTGGGTTGTGCCGTGCAGAATATGCTCTTGGCAGCTTTTGCCCTTGGTTTAGCCGCCGGTTGGATGTGCGCGCCGTTGTTTGCTCCCGATGCCGTTCGTACCGCACTGCACCTAACTGACGACTTGCATCCACAAGCCTTGATCCCGATTGGGTATCTGGCCCAAGAACCGAAGCGGCGACCGCGTCGTAGTCTTGCCGAGTTGATCGTACAGTGGCAGTAGGTGAAGGAGGTTAATGGCCTCGTTGACTTTCGTCGCTTTCAGGAGGAGAAGTTATTGCAAGCGTTAATCTATCTCGCCGGTTTTGCCGTTATCTGTTTGGCTTCGCACCAGATCGGTGAATGGTTTTCCCGCCTTCGCTTACCTTATATCGCCGGTTATCTCTTTACCGGTGTGTTGGTCGGTTCATTCGGTTTGCAACTGTTACCCTCGAATATCGGCGATTCGCTACGGTTTATCGACCAAATCGCATTAGCGGTGATCGCGTTTGTGGCCGGTAGCGAGTTGTTTTACAAGGATTTGGTCAATCGCTTGCGGTCGATCTTGTGGTCGCTTGGGTTGATCATCGTGGTTGCTCTGAGCTTGATCGGAGGGTCGCTCTTTTGGCTGCTTGATCTGATTCCGTTTACCCAGGGTTTGGCTATCGGTGACAAAATTGCCGTTGCACTGTTAGGTGGGACGATCCTACTAGCCCTGTCGCCACCCTCGACCATCGCCGTGATTAGAGAGCTACGTGCCCGCGGTCCGGCAACGCGCTTGATCTTGGGAATAACGATTGCGATGGATGTTGCGATTATCGTCATCTTTGCCATTAGTTCGTCGTTTGCGGTAGCGTTGGTTGAGCAGCGTGGCGTGAATTTGGTGTTTCTGGCTCTTTTGCTCCTCGATTTGGTGCTGTCAGGGGTGCTGGGGGCTGGTACCAGTTGGTTATTACAACAGGTGTTAGGTCAAGGTTGGTCGCGCTGGCTGAAACTGGCGCTGATCGTCGCCCTTGGTTATGCCATCTTTGCCGGTGCAGCGTGGTTGAAAGCCTTTTCCGCAGCAAACTGGCCGATCAAGCTGGTGATCGAACCGTTACTGGTTGCGTTAATCGGTGGTTTTCTGATCACCAATTTCTCGCCTTACCGTGATGAGTTTGCTGAATTGTTGCACGACATTGGCCCGGTCGTCTATGTGGCGTTTTTCACCATTACCGGTCTTGGTCTAAAGCTCGATATTTTGCTGACTGCGCCGATCTTCGCGGCTGTGTTGTTTGTGGTGCGGGCACTGGCCCTTTGGCTGGGGAGTAATCTCGGTTTGTGGCTTGCCGGTGAACCGATTCGTTTTCGTCGCTTGCTCTGGCTGGGCCTCATCACCCAAGCCGGGATCGCGCTTGGTCTGGCCCGCGAGTCTTCGCTCCTATTGCCGGGATTAGGTGAAGCCTTCGCCACGTTGATTATTGCGGTGATTGTGCTCAACGAGATTGCCGGTCCGTTGACGTTACGGTTTGCTTTGCAGCGGCTAGGCGAGGCAAACTTGCCCGAACCGGGTATTCGTGAAGATGTGCGTGATGTGCTGATCCTTGGGATTGAACAGCAATCGATTGCGCTGGCCCGCCAACTGAGTTCGCGCGGTTGGCGCGTGCGTGTCGCCGATACCGACCTCGATCACGTGCGCCGGTTGGCTGCCGAAGATGTTGATGAGCGTCATATCCCGGAAGTCAGTCTGGAAACGTTGCGTGGCCTGATTGACCACTCGACCGATGCTGTAGTGGCATTGTTGTCAAATGATGAAGACAATCTGCGTGCCTGCCGAATTGCACTCGAGAAATTTGGAGTGCCGCGACTGATTGTGCGGTTGAACCGGCAAGACCTGCGTGAAGAGTTTCATGAGTTAGGTGCGATCATCGTCGATCAGGCCACTGCGATGGTGAATCTGCTCGAGCAAGCCGTGCGCGCACCGCAATCACTGTCGCTGTTGTTGCATACCGACCCGGTTTATGATGTGGTGCAGATGACCGTCACCAATCGTGATGTCGACGGGCGACTGGTACGCGATTTACGCTTACCCGCCGACGTCCTCTTGCTCGAGATTAGTCGGGATGGTCAGGCGATTGTCCCGCACGGCTATACGCGCTTGCGCTGCGGCGACGAGATTACCGTCGTCGGTAAACCCGAGAGCTTGCGGGAGGTGAGTTTGCGGATTGGGTGATCAGCTTGCCCCGCCGATGTCTTGGCGGTTCAGTGTGCGATAGGCGCTGTAGCCGAAGATCAAGCTGTAGACGAGGATCACGATCAGCGCTTGCCACTGCGGTGGAAGCAGAGCAGTGTCGAGAGCTGAAGTCAACACACTCTGGTCGAGACCGAACATACGACTGTTCTCGATAATGAGGCGATTAATGTTTGGCTGCAAAAGCAGATTGACCAACGAGCGGATAAACGGATCGATGGCGCCAATCGTGTTAAGCGAGCCGGCGCTCACATCGAACACGAGAAAAATCAAGCCGGTACTGACGCCGGCGATGACCGAACGGCCCACGATGGCGCCGACGCACGCGATCAACGTGTAGGGTAAGAGGACGAGGAGCGCGCGTAGCATCCCGACCGGCACCAACAGCAGATCGATTACGCTAAGGCGCTGTGGCAAACCGAGCAGCCCACCGAAAATCAACGCCAATCCCGTACCGAGGAATAGTGTTATCGCCATGGCGGCAAGTAAGGCCAGTTGTAGGGCCGTCACTTTTGCCAACAGATAGATCGTTCGATTGGGCATACGGGTAAGCAAAACGCGCAGGGTACCCCAATTGAAATCACTACCAAAGAGACCGGCCGCTAAAATGACAGCAAGTATCCCGCCGGTGCCGTTGATTTCACCGAACATCGCCCCAAACACGCCGGGTAAGCTCAATTGGAGTTTTATCTGATCGATAGCCGCCGGACTAAGCAGACCAAAGGTGATTTCACCACCACTAAATAACCCTTCTTGCAAGGCAACTACCAAAAACCATAGGGTCTCCCGTAAGGTGGCAAGGAACAAAAAGATGCCAAGCAGGAGATGCGCCATCGGCCGCCGGACAATCTTCACCCATTCGGCGGCCAGCATCTGACCAAATATTCTCAAAGGAGAGATTTCCGTGTTCATACCTGAACGACTTTCTCTCTATGGCTCGGCTTTGGTTACCGTCAAGAAAAACTCTTCCAGCGAATTCGTACCGGCGCCAATCTCGGCTACCACAATGCCGGCTTTAATCAGCAAGGTATTAATCTCAGCAGTCCGTTCGGTGGCGGTATCGATCAAAATGGCATCCCCTTGGACGGTAACGCTACCAACCCAAGGTAACGTGGTTAAGATACTCACTGCCGGCCCCGGATCACCTGCTACTCGTACCCGCACACTCTGACCACGTCGTAACAGTGTAGCGACTTCACCGATAGCGATCAGCTTTCCCTCTTTCATAATCGCTACGCGCTGACACAGTTGCTCGACCTCGTGCAACAAGTGGCTGCACAGCAAGATCGTGCGGCCACCGGCGGCGAGTTCGCGGATAAGGTTACGAATCTCAACCGTTCCCGCCGGATCGAGGCCGTTGGTTGGTTCGTCGAGCATGATCAACTCGGGATCGGGGAGCAAGGCCGCGGCAATGGCCAGTCGCTGTTTCATACCTTGTGAGTAGGTCGCTACCTTATCACGCGCTCGATCACTCAACTCAACCATCTTCAGCACCTGCGGGACACGTTCGAGCGCAATCCCACCGGCGCGCGCCAATACCCGCAGGTTATCGGTGCCGCTCAGGTAGGGGTAGAACGCCGGTGCTTCGATCATCGCACCTACTCGCCGCAGTGCCAGCATCGGTTCGCGTTGCACATCGTAGCCGAGCACCATTGCGCGACCGTGCGTCGGCTTGACCAACCCCAACAGCATCGCAATCGTGGTGGTTTTGCCGGCGCCATTGGGGCCGAGGAAGCCAAAAACTTCCCCTTTGTTCACGGTGAGATTGAGCTGATCGACAGCGAGTCGTTTGCCGTAGCGTTTGGTGAGTTCAAACGTTTCAATCGCATACATAGCAGGCTCTCGTTGAGTTTTTCGCTGCTATGATAACACAACGAGTGATAGCTCATAGTGGCGGTTTGCAGCGATTGGGTAACAGCTCGCCTCATTTACGCCCGCTCTCCGGCTAGCAAGTTAAGCAACCGATCATCGTCACGCACCGCCGCGAATGCTACTGCTCGTCCGCAGAGCGCACCGATGACATTACCGGTGCCGTTGTAGGCGCCGATTGCCCATACATGCGAGCGCACCTGACGGGCTATCGGTAAGACGCGCCCAACGTGAAATGCGACCCGGGCCGCCCAACGCCGTTCAATCGGCGCCCGACTGCTAATCCGTTCCCGTAATATCTGTTCGAGCGCCGCTTGTACCGGTGCCGAAGGTTCTGCCGGCGCTTCCCATTCATCCGCTGCAAATCGGTCACGACAGCCACCGAGCGTGATGCGTCCATCCGGCAATTGCTGCCAGTAATCGTACCCCCAGCGCGTATAGACCGGCCACGGGATGGATCGTTCGGGATCGGGCGCTGTTGCCAACATTTGCAGACGTGTGGTACGGACTACGCCACGTAGCTCAGGGAGTAGTTGTTCGAGACCGCCATCGACGGCCACGATTACGTGATGTGCGTGGATCTGACCTTGTGGGCAACGTACTATTGTGTCATCAATCGTCAGCGCCGGTGTGTGGGTGAAGAGCAGTGCGCCACCACGTCGCGCTTGCTCGGCTAATAAGCGACAGCGCTTGAGCGGTTGAAACGAACCATCGGTGGGCAGAAAAAGCCCTTCGCCTTCGGAGCCACGGTACGGTTCAACCGGTAGATCATCTGCCCGCATCGCCTGCAACTGTGCAGCGCAATCGACGATTTCCTCTGCCGAAGCAGCGATGCGTAACGAACCAACCTGCCGCACAGCATTCGGCATCATTACCGCCATTCGTTCGATTTCGGCGATGGTGAGTCGGTAGATCGCTGCCGCGCGCTCACGACCAAGCACAGCGACGGCATTGTGGTAGAACGCGGCAAGTCCGGCCAGTAGGAAGCCACCGTTTTGGCCGGCAGCCCCACCACCAACCGTTGTTGCATCGATCCCGGCCACGCGCATCCCAAGCTCAAGTAAGGTGTGAATACAACTCAACCCCGATCCACCAAGGCCGATCACACAGACATCAACGGCTATGGCATCGGTTAGGGTCGGATAGGCAGGTTCCGGTTCGTCGTACCAAACTGAGCGTTGAGGATGCAGGTGATCGTGTCTCATCGATTAGCTAGCTATTCGACCGTTCGAGCGGTGGCTGCAAGCCTTGCCGAAAAATGCGCACAACCAGCACCGCCGTGGCTTCCGGATCGGCGGCCAATGGCAGGTTCCGTCCGCCCACAAACGGAAAACAGAGCAGCGCAGAGAAGGTGCGGATTACATCCACCGGTTGCAAATCAGCAGCCACTTCGCCGTTGGCAATCGCCGCTTCGGCGAGCCGGAACACTCGCGCTTGGGCTTGCAAGAGTTCATTGCGCGAGTTCGGATGCTTCTCTAGTAACTCGGCCACTTCCGGCAACCAAAGTTGGAACGCAGCAGCGTGATGTTGAATCTGGAAGATGATACTGGCACGCAATAGATCACAGAGTTGTTCAAGTGGCGAGCGGTCAGTCGGTTCACCAACGGCTGCAGCGGCAAAGAGATCGCGGATAAGACGGGCGATCATTGCTGCCAGCAGGTCTTCACGGGTCGGGAATTGATTATAGAGAGTTGGTTTTGAAATACCGACGCGCGCGGCGAGGTCGTCCATCGCGAGAGCGGCAAAGCCGCGTTCAGCGATGAGTTGCTGGGTTGCAGCGAGGATCTCGTCGCGTAACAGTTGGCGACGGCGTTCACGGAGCGTTGTGCTCATAAGCGTCTACACTCAATCGGCCAACGACGTTGTTGTTAGCCGGTACTATACCATAAATGAGAAAACGATACCGCAGCCGAGATACTACGAACTACGGCTGCGGTAGAGGTAAAGCGGCATCATTTATCGGTGAGGATGGTAATCCGCACACTCATCCCGGCGCGCAATCCCTCTTGCTTGTCGAGTTTGACGCGGACGGTAAATGTGCGGACGTTCCCGACGGTGTTCGCCACCGGCGCCACAAAATCAACCATACCGGTAAAGACGGTACCGGGGAGTGCATCAACCCGCACTTCGACCGACTGCCCTTCGCGTACACGGGCAACGTCGGTGTCGCTGATCGCTGCCTCGACGTGCAATTCGCTATCATCAACGATCTGTACCGCCGGTAAAGCCCCTGTCCCGGCTAAATCGCCCGGATCGACGTTTACTCGCGCGACGATCCCATCAAAGGGTGCACGTAATACAGATTTTTCGAGGTTGAGTTTAGCGGCAGCCAACGCCGCTTCGGCGGCTTTCAGGGCTGCCTCGACGGTAGCCAGATTTTGACGGGTAGGCGGGGCGGTGATCCGTTCCAAATTGGCCCGGGCTGCTGCTACTCCGGCTTGGGCAGCGGCTAATGCTCCGGCCCGCTGATCACCGCGCAGACGGTCGAGTGTGGCTTGAGCTTGCGCAACCGCAGCGTCGGCAGCCGCGATCAGATCGGCAGTGGGACCATCGAGCAATCGTTGCAAATTGCTTCGCGCCGTGCGTACTTGCGCTTCAGCGGCGGCAAGACCGTCAATTTCGTTCTGGCGCGCTTGTTCATACGCTAATTGGGCCTGCTTGTAACGCGCTTCCGCCGACTCGACGGCGCGCAGTAGTTGCTCTTCGGCGTCCTTCGCCTCTTTCGGCAGTTCTAACCCGAACTTCGCCAATTGCTGCTCACGTTCGCGGTTCTTCCAGTAGAGATCGGAATAGGCTTGCTGCGCGTCACGTAATGCGTTGGCGGCTAAGGTTAGTTGTAACTCGGCGTTGGTCTTCACCGCCGAGAGGTTGGTGCGCTGAATGTTCAAATTGGCTTCAGCCTGCTCGACTGCGGATCGGGCAGCGGTCAATTCTGCCTCACTTGGTCCGTCGAGGAGATCGTTGCGTCGGGCAATGGCCTGTTGTAGAGCGGCCTCGGCGGCGGCGATGTCAGCATCGGTAACGCTCCCACGCGCTTGACGCAGAGCAGCTTCGGCCTGTGCCACCTGCGCTCGCACCGCAGCAATCTCTTCTGGAGTGGCGCCCTCGATCAGGCGCTCATAATTGGCCCGCGCTTGAGCCAAATTTGCTTCAGCCTGTGTAACCTGCAACTCCAGCTCACGCGCATCGAGCGCCACCAGCGGATCGCCGGCTTTTACTCGGTCCCCTGCCTCCACAAAGACCTCGGCGACCACACCGGGGACGCGGAAGCTGAGATCAGCACTGCTACGGGCTACCACTTCACCACTGGCAGTCACGCCCAGGCTGATCGTTGGCGAGCTACCGAGATCAATGTTCGTTATCGGGGCCGTCGTCGGTTGGCTAACAACCGTTGGCTGTACCTCGACTACCGCCGTTGTAGGTACGGCAGTCGGGGCAGGGGCAGGGGCTGTACAGGCCGCCAATACGACCGCTAGCGTCCCGCCGATCAAACTAGTACCAATCACTCGTCGCATAGTCCGTTGGCTCCTGTAACATGGTGTTTCGTGTCGTGTTCATCTCCGAATCGGTACGTGTTTCCAGGTCGGTTTTGTGCTTTTTCCCTTGCATCAGTCTCGATGCAAGGGACAAGCCAGCGCTAATCTGCCGAAGGTTCGCCGGCCGGTGTAGCCGGTGTGGTCGGTGGTACTGCCGGTCGGGTGACGGGTGAGGTGGCCGGTCCTGATGTCGTTGCGACGTGTGCTCCGGGACCAGGAGCGGGCAGTTCAAAGTCCTCGTGCGGTTGCACACCGCTAAACCGCTGCTTCAGCCACGTAACCGCCGCGTCCATCAGGCTATACACTGTTGGCACGACCAGTAACGTGAGTAAGGTTGACGTAAGCATACCACCGATCAGTACCCATGCAAGCCCTTTGCGGAATTCGTTCCCCTCACCGGTTGCCAAGACGTGGAGGCCGAGCGCTGTCGGCATGGCCCCCGCCACCAGTGAGAGCGCCGTCATCAAGATCGGACGCAACCGGATCGCGCCGGCCAGTTTGAGCGCCGAGTGCTTGTCAAGGCCCAGGTCACGCAGTCGGTTGGTGAAATCGACTAACAAGATCGAGTTCTTCACCACCAAACCGAGGAGCATAATCAGACCGATCATACCGGTGATGTCGAGGTCAATGCCTACCAAGCGCAGCGCAAGGAATGCACCGATGAAACTGAACGGCATTGCCATCATGATCACCAGGGGCTGAGTGAAGCTGCCGAATTGCGAGGCCAGCACCATATAGACGAAGAGCACCGATAAGCCCATGGCGAGGAAGAGCGACGAGAAGCCTTCATTGGTCTGGGCAATAGTACCGACGTAGCTAACAACCACGTCGGCCGGAATGTCCAGCTTCTCCAGCCGCGCTTGTACGGCTGCCTGTGCGTCCGACAGATTGACACCCTCAAGGTTGGCGCCGACAAGCACCTGATTAAGTCGGTCGTAGCGGCGGATCGAGACCTGACTAGACGTCAGTTCCACCGTGCCCAACGCGCTCAGCGGAACCACACCACTCCGGGTAGGGATACTGATCGCACTAAGCGTTTCGATGCCGGCTCGATCTTGTGGCGCTAGTCGCACCACCACGTCGAGATCGGTATTACCGGTGCGGAGCACTGTCGCCCGCTCGCCGTTGATCAATGCACGCACCGAAGCGGCAATGTCCTCGTTGGTAATGCCTAGTTCACCGATACGAGCCGGATCGGCGCGGAGGCGTAATTCCGGTTTACCCAGTTGGAGATTGCTATCGATATCGACCAATCCCGGCACTGCCGCCATCTCACGCTTGATCGCTTCGACCAGCGGGGCGAGTTCGGTAGCGGGACGAGTCGTTTGCAAACTGACTTGCAATTCACGTCCTTCCACACCGGCGCCCGAGGGCTGGAAGCTCGGTACCGAGAAGCTTAGGCGTGGCAAGAAGCTCAACTGATCACGCAGGCGCTCTTGGGTGGGTAACGTTGGGGTACGCCCGACCAGCGTCACCGAGAACTCGGCCCGCTCTGGGAAGCCGGGGAAGCCGACCCGCGTAATCACATTCTCAACCGCAGGATCGTTCAACAAGATTTGCTCAGCCTGGCGGGCCAGCCGGTCGGTTTCGGCCAAAGGCGTTCCCGGGGTTGCCTCGAAGCGCATAATAAACTCGTGTGGATCCTGCTCAGGGAAGAAGGTTAACTTCAACCCACTCGCCACCCACATGCTCAACACAAGGACGGCTAGCGCAATGCCGACCACGATTAACCGATTGCGGAGGCTCGCCAACGTCCATCCGAGCAGCTTTCCGTACCATCGCCCCATCCGACCGGGGTCTTCATTGGCTTCTTGCAATAGCCCAATATCGCGCTCACTCACCTCATCCGAGATCGGTACCTCAACAATCGGCTGATGATCGTTGCGGTGCGGCTTCGGTTTGATTTTGATATTGGGGAAGAGATTGGCCGATAACATCGGTGCAAAGGTAAATGCTTCGGCCAACGACAGCAAGATCGCGATTGAGACGACTAACCCAAACGATTTGAACACGATCCCGGCGACCCCTTCGGCGAACGTCACCGGTACAAAGACGGCTACAATCGTCAGTGTCATCGCAACGACCGACAAGCCGACTTCCCACGTTCCCCGCGACGACGCAACCCGCGCACTTTCTCCACGTTCGAGGTGACGGAAGATATTTTCGCGCACCACAATCGCATCGTCAATGACGAGACCGACGCAGAGCGAGAGGGCAAGCAGTGTGACAAGGTTGATCGTTAGGCCAAAAATCGGCATAAAGATGAAGGTGCCGATCAAGATCACCGGCAACCCCGACATCGTAATGATGGTACTGCGCAGATTACCGAAGAAGAACCAGACCACCAGGAATGCGGCGATGGAAGCAAAGATCAGCTCTTCGAGCGAAGAGGCAACCGATGAACGCACCGCTTCCGAACTGTCAACCGGAATGGTGTAGGTCAATTCGGGGAACGGCGCAAAAGCTTGCTCAAGCGCCTTGTAAACGTTGTCGGCCACCGTTACCGTATTGGCGCCCGACTGCTTGAGCACACTGAGCAGAATCGCCTCGCTGCCGTTGAGCCGTGAGATAGTGGTTACCTCGGCTACCCCCTCGCTCACGACGGCAACATCGCTCACGCGATACGGTGTTCCTGAAATTTGCACATTGGCAATATCGGCTGCACTGCGCAGTAATGAGGGTACCCGCAAACTGATCTCGGTGTTATTCTCGATCAGCGAACCAAGACCAAGATCGGCGTTTGCTTGCTGCAACGAACGGCTGATCTGGGCTGGCAATATGCCGTATGCTTGCAACTTCGCCAGATCGAGCCAGACGTTAATCTGGCGCTCTTGTCCGCCGTTCACCGTCACCGAACCAACACCGGGAGCACGCTGGATCAGCGGTACCAATTGCTCTTCGACCAATGTACGCAACTCAAGCGGTGAACGCCCACTCGTGTCGGCAATGGCGATTTGCATAATCGGTGCCTGGTTCGGATCAAACCGCTGGAAGATTGGTTGCCGAACATCGCGCGGTAACTGGGGGAGAATGCTGTTTACGCGCTGGCGGACATCCTCTTCGACTTGCTTTGCCGAGTTGCCGGCTTCAAATTCGAGGAGAATGGTCGCGATACCTTCGCTCGCCTGTGATGTGATATGCTTGAGACCGGCTAGCGTATTGACCGCATTCTCCACCGGGCGCACGACCTGATCGACGACACTTTCCGGGCCGGCGCCGGGGTAGGTGATGGTGACGGCGACGATCGGGACATCAATTTCCGGTAGTAGGTTGACGGGGGTTGAGCGGAATGAGAGAATACCGAAGGTGATGAACGCCAGCATCACCATAGTGATGAAGACTGGCTGCCGAATCGAGACATCAGCGATCCAGATGCCGTTGAGTTTTTCCCGACGTTGCGGGCCCATGGGTGATCCTCCCACAAGATGCGATTGCAAAGCTTTTGTCAACAACTTGTTTTTACTATACCGTAAAATTTTTTGACGATCAAGGATGAAAATAATGAAGGTTCATCGAGTGCTGAGCGTGCTGTTCGTACTCTGGTGGGCTTGACCGGCTCTCGCGATGGCTCAGCCAACTGAAGTGTCATTGATTGAGTACGAGCGTCTTTTACGGGCGGCGTATGCGGCAGCCCAGCGTGGTGACCGACTCGAATTACAGGTGTTGGCCGATGAGTTAACGATCGTCAGCCACATGCGCATGCCCGACGGGCAGCTCGCTTCGGTCGATCAGCGTTGGTTGACCGAGGTATTGCTGGAGTCGGAACCCGATTTGCTTGCGGTGACAGCTCGCCTCGGTGCGCTAATTGACGCGCTCCCTCCTTCCACTACGCCGCCTGCGCAAGCACTTCAGCGGTGGGAAGAGGTTGTTAACGAATCACCGTTTGATCGCAATGAACCAGGCTGGCTAGAACAATTCTTCGAGTGGTTGTTCGGTCTGCTCGAACGACTCAATCCACCATTGCTGGAGGTGTCAATTGATGGACCACAATCCGATGCCTCGTTCAATCTGCGACCGTTTGTCTGGATAGGGATCGGATTGGCGATGCTGATCTTCGGTGGTGTGCTCTTTTTTTGGATACATGAGGTGCGCTTGACCATCCAAGCGCCGAAGCAGCAGGATCCTCCCGCTGAAGCCGACCCGATTACCTGGAGTGAGGCGCAACGGTTGGCAGCAGCAGCCCGGCAAGCCGGTGATCGGCGTAGTGCAGTGCGTTATCTCTATCTCGCTGCGCTGCTTTGGTTCGATGAACAAGGTCTACTGCACTACGACCGTTCGCTGACTGATCGTGAGTATTTACAACAACTGCGCGACCGACCATCATTGCGTGACCGTCTTGCTCCTGTGGTCAACACCTTCGACGCGGTGTGGTATGGGCAGCAGGTGATTGACGAGCAGGCATTTGCCCGCTACGAACAGCAGGTTGCTGCGATCAAGGCCATCACAACTCAGATAGGCAGAGCCTATGAAGCTACGGCTTGAATTTGTCCTCCTGATCGCGATCTTTGTCGGATTGGGTGGGTTTGCCGCCTACAGTGCCGAACAGAGCGGACAGAGTTCGTTGGGGGCACGGATAACATCGTTTAGTAGCAGCGATGAAGGTGCCCTGGCCCTCTATCGCTGGCTCGAACAGACCTATGGGAGCGTCGACCGACTGGCCTACCGTCCGTTTGGTTTGGCGCCAACCGATGGTCTGCTGCTGGTATTGGGACCAGGTGAGCGCTACAAGCCGGCAGAAGTTGCCGATGTAGTGGCATGGGTCGAAGCCGGTGGTGTAGTGGTTGTGGCCGACGATGTGCCGAGTCCGCGCAGTCAGGTGAGTCCGTTGCTGGAGGCGTTTGGGTTACGGTTGGAGCGAATTGGGCAAGTGGTGCGTAGTGCCGAGGTTGTCCATCCTGCCCTGGGGATCGTGCCGGTAGCTGAACTGCCGATCCAAACCCAAGTTGCCGTAACTGCGACGAACCAACCACCAACGTTCGCGCCATTGGCAGTTGCTGCCGGAAAACCGGTGGTGACCGGGTTGCGTTATGGTCAGGGATATGTGATCGCGCTGTCGAGTCTCTATCCGTTTACCAACGTCGGTTTGCGTGATCCGGCAGCGGCAGCGCTTCTCCTCAATATCGTTAGCTGGTTGCCGTCCGGTGAGCGCATTGTGTTCGATGAGTTTCACCATGGATTCGGTCCGGCTACCAATTTGCGCACACTATTGGCTGCTGTGCGTCCCATCGATCGTGAGGGCCTGCGGCGAATCTTAGCGGCATTGCGCCGTGCCGATTTGAACGAAACCGGTTTGCTTGCGTTGGTCGCAGAGGCCGATCGGTTGGGATGAGGAGGGTACGTGGGAAGTTTTCGTAGTAGTTGGCAGCAGGTAAGTGCATTACTCGATGACGGAGTGTCGTTGTATCGCCGTTACGTGGGTGGCTTTGCTGTGCTTGCCGGTATGTTTAGTCTGCCGGCATTGTTGGTGACGTTCAACGCTATTTTTCACATCGAACGTTTTGAAGATGCCTCGTTCACCGATCTGGTTCTCATTGTATTCGGTCTGTTCCTTTCCTCACACTTCATCATCCCACCGCTCACGCGAGCTACCCGCTTGGAGATCGACGGTGAGACGTTTACGGTAGGTCGCGTCGTGTGGCGGTGGCCAAAGATCGGGCGGTCGCTGATCGCACTGGTCTACGGCGGTGTGCTGGCTATCTTTTGGGGAATAGTTATATCATTCATTAGTAGTATCTTATTCAGTTGTGTCGGAGTATTCTTCATTGTAGGATTTTTGCTGTCATCGGCCGTAACAGAGGCATTCTTGATCTTTTTTCCAATCGTCATTGTTCTCCTGTTAGTCGCCTACGGTGGGTATCTCATGTTCAACAGTACGGCGATCGTGGCTGCGCTGTACGGTGTGCAACCGCTTCTCGACGACACCATCCCGTTGCGCAAAGCGCTCCAATTGTCGTGGAGTCTGCTGTTTCACCGTTTCTCTTATAATACACTCGTGTTTTGTTGTGCTGCCGCAGTCTTCGGGATGGTAGCGATGATTGTTACCTTAACCATCGGTTTGCTGCTACCGGCGCCGTTTGGGATTCAGCTTGGGGTTGAACATCCGCTCTTCCGTGGTCTGAGCGCAGTTGCGTGGGTGATCGGGCTGAATACCGCATTGCCACTCTTGCCGATATGGAGCACACTGCACTACCGGCAGATGCTGGCCGAACGTACCGGTGTCCGGTTTGCGGTGCGTCTTCAGCAGTTACGGCAGGCGGTTACCTCGTCAAGTTGACATAATTTTGCTTGTGAGATAATCTCTATGAACACAATTGGCGTGCTCAAAGTTAGTGGTCACGAACTCGACGATCCACACTTTTTGGCCGGTCTAACCGGCGTCATCCGTACCATGACCCAACCGCTGGTACTGGTGCATGGTGGTGGGAAAGAGATCAGCGTTGCTGTTGAACAAGCCGGATTGCCGGTTGAGTTTGTCGATGGCTTGCGGGTGACGACGCCGGAAATTATGGCGATTATGCAGATGGTTGTCTGCGGTTCGATCAATAAACGGATCGTTACGGCGCTGGTTAATGCCGGAGTACGGGCGTTAGGTCTCAGTGGGCTTGATATCGGCTTGTTACGTTGTGATCCGTACCGGCCAAATGGGCGTGATTTGGGCCGGGTCGGGGTTGTAACTGAAGTTGACGGTGCGGCGCTGCGCCATATCCTGGCGTTGGGCTGGTTGCCGGTGATCGCGCCGGTTGCGTTGGGTAGTGCTGATGGTCTTAGCTACAACGTCAATGCCGATATGGTTGCTGAATCCATTGCCGGCACCCTCGGTAATACCGAGTTGATCTTTGTCAGTAACGTGCCGGGGGTGTTAGTTGATGGTCAAGTTGTGCCGCGCTTGACGCCTGCCGCCGTTGAGGATTACATTGCTTCGGGCGTGATCAGCGGGGGGATGATCCCTAAAGTGCGTTCGGCCTTAGCAGCCTTGCGTCGTGGGGTAACCGGTGTTCGGATTGTCAATCTGGCCGGGCTACGTGATGGTGGTACCCGTTTCGTCGCCGAGGAAGCAGGATCATGACCGACCGGCAACATCTTTTGCGGTTGTTTCCCGATCTCGATCCGGCGGCCCAGGCCGATCTGTCCGCCTTGTGGCAGGTGGCTACCTATCCGGCCGGTCACATTTTTCACCTGCCCAATGAGGTTGGGCAGTATGTCTTTCTGTTGCAGCAGGGGCGGGTACGAATCTATAAATTGTCGGCGGAAGGGCGTGCGTTGACCCTCCTCGTCCTCAATCCGCCGAGTCTCTTTGGTGAGATGACCTTGGTCGGTTCCGGCACACACGACACGTGCGCTGAAGCAATGACCAATTGTGTAGTGGCGCAGATTGACCGTGAGACGTTTCGCGACTTTTTGAATCGGTATCCGGGAGCAGCGCTTGATGTGATGGAGCTGATGGGATCAAGGCTGCGCACAATGGAGCAACGCCTCGCCGATATTGCGTTCAAGAGTGTGCCGCAGCGTTTGGCAGCACTGTTGCTCGATCTGGCCGGTGATTCGGTTGAGGAGGCGGCGCCGGCGAGGTTGGTGCGTTACACACATCAGCAGTTGGCCGAGATGATCGGTACCTACCGCGAGACGGTGACGAAGGCGCTCGGCGATATGCGTGAGGCAAATCTGATCCGCATTGACGATGAGGCAATTGTTTTGGTCGATCCCGATCGGCTCCGGCGGCTAGCGTCGTAACCAAAACGGTTTCATCTACCTCATCGGGAGGCGGGACACGGCAATGCTGTGTCCCGCTCTCGCTTATCGGTAAGGTTATGCCAGCCGCTCAAAAATCCCGGCGGCTCCCATCCCGCCTCCGATGCACATTGTCACCATTCCGTACCGCCCACCACGCCGCTCAAGCTCATCGAGGATCTGGACGGTCAGTTTGGCGCCGGTGCAGCCGAGCGGGTGACCAAGGGCGATTGCGCCACCGTTGACATTAACCCGTTCTTCGTCGAGGTCGAGCTGGCGAATGACGGCGAGCGCCTGTGCCGCAAAAGCTTCGTTTAGCTCGATCAGGTCAATATCGGCCAGCGTGAGACCGGCCAGCTTCAAGGCTTTCGGAATCGCCACAACCGGCCCGATCCCCATCACCTCTGGTTCGACCCCGCTCACCGCAAAACTCACGAAGCGGGCGCGCGGTTTGATCCCAAGTTCGGCGGCGCGTTCGGCACTCATCACAACCACTGCTGCCGCACCGTCGCTGGTTTGTGACGAATTACCGGCCGTAACCGTCCCATCGGCGGCAAAGACCGGCTTGAGTTTTGCCAACGCCTCTGCCGAGGTGTCGGCGCGTGGCCCCTCATCACGGGTAAAGATCTGAACGTGACGTTGCGGTTGTCCGTCTGGCCCCGGTTCGACCATTTCAACCTCAACCGGCACGATGCTGCTATCGAACAGACCGGCTGCTTGGGCCGCTAATGCGCGCCGGTGCGAGCGCAAGGCAAACGCATCTTGATCGGCGCGGCTGATCTCAAACCGACGAGCCACACGCTCGGCCGTCAACCCCATACTCAAATAGACTGCCGGATCGTGTTGGGCAAGGTAGGGATTGGGAGAGAACTTGTTACCGCTCATCGGTACCATGCTCATACTTTCGGTACCACCGGCGACGATGATGTCGTTCTGACCGGCCATTATCTGATACGCCGCCATTGCAATCGTCTGCAAACCTGACGAACAGAACCGGTTTACGGTTACGCCGCAGACACTATCGGGTAAACCGGCACGCTGGGCTGCAATACGGGCAACGTTCAATCCCTGCTCACCTTCCGGCATAGCGCAGCCCATAATCACATCTTCAACTAAGGCCGGCTCGATCCCGGCGCGTTCGATGGCTGCCTTAATCACAATGGCGGCTAAATCATCGGGCCGCACCGTGCGTAATGCGCCACGACCGGCTTTACCGACGGCGGTGCGCACCCCTGATACGATCACTGCTTCACGCATGGGAATACTCCTTATCTAATATCTATGAACGCTAATTCCGCAACGGCTTACCGTGTTCGAGCATGTGACGCGCCCGCGCCTGTGTGCGCTCGTCTTTCAGCAGTTCAATGACAGTCATCCGCTCCAGGTTGTGCATGTAGACGTCGTCAACCCATTGCGGGCTGCTCAACTCGCCGCCACACAGCACATAGGCGAGCTTTTCGGCCAATACTGCATCGTAAGGTGTGGCAAAACCGGCTTCGCGCATCTGGTAGATCCCGATACGCGCTGCCGCTAAGCCATCGCGACCAAGCGCATAACACGGTTTAGCCGTGATCGTCGGTGTGTAACCATCGGCAACCAATCGCAGGACCTCACGTTTTGCTTCACCGATCAGGTAATCCGGGTTAAAGACGATCCGGTCGGTCGGGCGTAGTAAGCCGAGTTCCTTCGCCTCATGTGCGCTGGTGGCAACTTTTGCCAGCGCTATCGTCTCGAACACCTGCTGGAAAGCCTTGAGGGGATCATGGCCGTTGCGGGCAGCGGTCGCAATAATCCGACGATTCATCTCGGTACAACCACCCCATGCTGGGATGACACCGACGCCAAACTCAACAAAACCCATGTAGGTTTCGGCAGCCGCTACCGAGGCAGCCGTGTGCATCGACAACTCAACCCCGCCACCGAGCGTCTGCCCAAACGGTGCACTCACGACCGGCTTGGCGCTATCGCGCATACGGCGGAAGGTTTGTTGGACCAGGGCGGCATACTCATCGATGTCGTCCCATGCACCGGCCATCACCGCCGTGCCTACATCGTTGAGATCAAGGCCGGCCGAAAAGCGGGGGCCTTGGTTGCCGATCACCATCCCCACCCACGGCCCTTGCTCAAGTTCATCGAGCGCCTTGATCAGTATCTCAATGACTGGGCCACCTATCGTATTCGCTTTCGAGTGCAATTCAAAGCAGAGGACGCCATCACCGAGATCGATCACACTGGCGCTGTCGTTGCCGAACAGTTCGCGACCGGCAGCCTTCAGCGCGGCCAGATCGATTGCGCGCGGGTCACGGTTGATCGGCTCCAGCTTGCCGGTTGCCACATTGTACGCCGCCGGTTGGCCGTCAATTTCGCCGTAGAAACGGCCCTCGGTCTTGATAAGTTCGTCAACCCATGACGGAAGTGTTTCGCCGAATGTCCGCATCCGCGCTGCGGTTTCAGCGATGCCCATCGCTTGCCATAGTTGGAATGGCCCCTGTTCGTGAGCGAAGCCCCAGCGCATCGCATTGTCAACGTCGGCCACACTATCGGCGATCTCCGGCAACCGTCGTGCTGCGTAAGCCATCATCGGATAGATCGCCGCTGCTACCAGTTGTGCCCCGCGGTCGTGCTCGGTTTCGGCTTTGTCGAGGATAAAGCGTAACCGTTCGGGCAACGACTTGATCTTGCGTGCCGCTGCAATTAATGCGTCAACCGATGCCGTCCCTTGTGGTGGTATATACTCGAGCGTCTGGAGATCGATGGGCCAAAACTCGCGCTTACCGTCACGCTTCATCTCCTTGTAAAAACCCTGACCTACTTTCTTCCCCAGCTTCCCGGCAGCAACCATCCGTTGGGTGAGATCGTTCTGACGGTAGACTTCACGGCTCTCATCATCGGGAATGGCGTCGTACAGATTACTGGCAACGTAGGTCATGACATCAATGCCGACCTGATCGAGCAAGCGGAAGCTGGCTGTATTCGGTCGCCCAATCAGCGGTCCGGTCAGTGCATCGACCTCTTCCACCTGATAACCGTGCTGGAGGGCGAAGTTGAGCAGCACTTGCCCAGCGTACACAAAGATCCGATTACCGATAAAATTTGGACGGTCTTTGCAGATGACAACTCCTTTGCCCAGTCGCTCTTCGGCAAACTGGCGGAAAGCTGCGACCACCGTCGGGTCGGCGTCATCGCCGGGGATGATCTCAAGCAAGCGCAGGTAGCGGGGTGGATTGAAAAAGTGGCTGCCGAAGAAATGGCGGCGGAACGCTTCACTGCGTCCTTCAGCGATAATACGGATCGGAATACCGGATGTGTTGGTGGTGATGATCGCCGTTGGTTTGCGAACCTCTTCCAACCGCGCCATTAATGCCTGCTTTGGGCCGATCTGCTCGACAATCGCCTCGACGATCCAGTCACATTCAGCTAAGCGGTGAAAGTCATCTTCGGTGTTGCCAAGTGTGATTAGCTCGGCGCTACGCTCGGTGTACAGATTCGACGGACGCGCCTTGCGCATGCGCTCAAAGCCCTGCTGGACGATGCGGTTGCGAACCTGCGGATGCGAGAGGGTAAGTCCCTTGGCTTCTTCGTCGGGTGTCAGCGAGCCAGGTGGAACGTCGAGCAGCAGCACCGGAATGCCCGTTCCGGCGACCAGAGCGGCGATCGCAGCGCCCATCGTCCCGGCGCCGATCACGCCAACACGCTTGATGTGATAGGTCATTGGGTCCTCCTTGACCATTCGATCCAAACGACAATGTTGCGGACGGTGACGCATTGGTCAAGCTTACGGTACGGTCTGCATCGCCCGATAGACTTAGACGCACTGCGTCATGGAATGACACTATCATACCATAAGTTTGCGCAGTTCGTAAGCGAAGCGGGATACATTTGACGTCGTTTCTGCTTATGCTACAATGTTAATCAATCTACTTGACTATTGGAGGGAATGATGCGCATCTCGAGCAAAGGCGAATACGGGCTACGCGCCGTTTTTGACTTGGCGCAGCACTATGGCGAAGGGCCGATCCAGAGTGAGTCCATTGCGATCCGGCAGGGCATTCCGGTCAATTACCTGAACCAGTTACTGATCACCCTACGCCGGGCCGGCTTGGTCGAGAGTTTGCGTGGCCCACAGGGTGGTCATCTGTTGGCCCGTTCGCCGGAAACGATCTCACTCCTCGAGGTGCTGACGGTGCTCGAAGGCCCGATTCTCCCTACCGAAGGTGGTCGCGATGATTTGCAACCGACGGAGCCGCTCGACCGTGCGTTGATCGATGAGGTCTGGAGTGAATTGCGGACCCTGATCGAACAGCGTCTGGCCAGACTTACCCTCGACGACCTTTGTCAGCGTAAGCGCAGTCGCGATGGTGCGGTGATGTACTACATCTGATTCTCGGTCACAATATCAACCCAACGCTTTCCATCCAAAAACGCAACCACGACATTGCCCCCGCGATCAGCAGGGTTGGAATGAGCGCAATGGTGGCCGGCCCGGCGAGTTGGCGCAGGCTGGTAATTTTGCCTTCATACCCCATCAAGAGGCTGGTCAGTAACAGACAAACCAAAAACAGGACGCCGAGAATGCCGAAGAAGGCGAGAAAAGCCAACGGCCAAAAGGTAATACCGAGATTACCGTAGATGGCAGCCAATGCCAGGAGGTCGATCACAATAATGCCGAGGATTTCGCCCCAATGGGCAAACACCGGTTGGTGAGGATCGACGTTTTGGCGAAGACTGTTGTTGAGGACAAGGTGGAGTGCGGTTGCGACGGTGATGCCCATGCCCATCCCGGTGAGCGTGCGGAGAAAGTTGTCTGGCGGGTACCAGTTGGGAAGGCCGAGATCGAGAAATAGGGAGTTGAAGCCGTCAACTGCCATGATACCTACGAACGCTACCAAAAGGAGTGAGATAGGCCACGGCGGGATTTTGCCGGCTCTGCCCCGACCAATTGCGTAGAGATAGATAAACGTGAGCATAAAACTCAA
Organism: Chloroflexus sp.; assembly: GCF_049970315.1. Classification (GTDB taxonomy): domain Bacteria; phylum Chloroflexota; class Chloroflexia; order Chloroflexales; family Chloroflexaceae; genus Chloroflexus. The sequence continues at coordinate 117,812 of NZ_JBMFNE010000006.1, read as the reverse complement.
GTAGATGCCACTGTTCCGGGCACAGAGCGGGAATTGGAGACCACCGACGAAGATGTTGTGTTGTTGCGCACAAATCCCATGCACGACAGCGTACATCTTCCATTCAAGTGGCATACCGGGGCTGAAGAGCAGGGCCAAGAGCAAAGCGCTGAAACTGCCCAGAAAGATTGGCCCCCACGGTATAGCTCGTCGTGCTACCACTTTCCGCGCCGCAACCCGCTCTTGCGCCATACGCACGATCTCTTCTGGCGTTTGCTCACTCATTTTACCTCCGCAAGTCGTTCGGTCAGCCGCTCACGTGTGAGGGCGCCGACATGTCGCACGGCAATCGTTCCGTCACGGTTGATGAAGAAGGTGGTCGGTAGGTTGACGACGCCGTACCGCTCACCGATCACACCGTCGCGATCGGTAATGAGCGGGAAGCTGACGCCTACTTTGGGAGCGAAAGCGCTGATCGCTTCGGTTGACTCACTCCGGTTGACGGCCAGGATGACCAGATCTGGGTTAGCGCGACGTGCCGCATCGAGCGTCGGCATTTCTTCGACGCAGGGCAAACACCATGTTGCCCAAAAGTTGATAATCACCGGCTTGCCGTGCAGATCGCTCAGCTTATGCACGCCATCAGGTAGGGTATAGCTAAAATCCGGCGCACGTTCACCGGGGATGGCCGCCCAATCCGGCTTGCGGTCGATTAAAGTACTCTCCGCTGCAATCGGCGTCTCACCGACGACGAGGGGTGGGTTGGTTTGCGATGTTTGCGTGCAGGCAGCGAGTAGTATCGTCAGACTGAGGAAGATAATGAGTCGTTTCATAGGACAATTGTACCACTAACTATCTTGTCGCATCGTTGCGTCTGTTGGATAAACAGCTTTATAATGCTTCGTCGGATCACACGACCGACGCCCTGAGTTGTCAGGTTTCTATGTCTGTATCATACCGCATTCGCCAGTTTCGTGCGGCAATCCGTGCTACCGTCACACCCGCCGAATATGCAATGGTAGCACGCATCTTGCCGCCGGCAGAATATCACCTGTTTCAACAAATGCCGCTCTACGATCAACGGCATTGCCTTGATGTCTATTACACCCTGGTAGCTGCCGGCGAACAAGATCCGTTGCTGTTGCGGGCTGCGCTGTTCCACGATTGTGGGAAGGTTAGTGACGATGGCCGACCGTTAGCGTTGGGATGGTACGTGATAGCAACCATCCTCAAGCGTTGGCCGGCTCTTTACCTGTTCGCTGCCCGTCTTGCCCCGCCGATTGCTATCTATGCCGAACATGCGGCTCGTGGTGCGCGGATGGCGGCGGCCGCCGGTTGTCCGCCGGAGATTGTCGAGACGATCCGGCACTATCACGATCCACACCCAACCGGTCGTGCTGCCCGCTTGCAGTGGGCCGATAATCAACACTGACACACAGAATAGTATGTCGTATGAGATAACGTTGCCTGCCTTTACCGGCCCGCTCGATCTGCTCCTGCGCCTGATTGAGCGTGCCGAGCTTGATATTACTGCGATTGCTCTCGCCAGTGTCGCCGATCAGTATCTGGCTCACGTGCGCATGCTTGATCAGGTTGAGCCGGGAGAGTTGGCCGAGTTTGTCAGTGTAGCGGCACGTCTTGTCTTGATTAAGTCACGAGCGCTTTTACCACGCTCGCCTGTTGTTCCAACGGCGCCGGTTGATGAAGATGCCGAACAGTTGGCGGCGCAGCTCGAGTTGTATCGTCGCTTCAAACAAGCAGCCGAGATATTGCGGGTATGGCAGGAGAGCGGACGCAGTACGTTTGTTCGTGTTACGCCACCATTGTTGCCCCTTACCCCACCACCGGCCACATACCGCGTCGCCGATCTGTTGCAAGCGCTGGCCCGTCGCGCGCAGTTGCAGTTGCCGCTCGCAGCGGAAGAACCGATCGTGCTGACTCCCCGCCTGATGGTAGCCGAAGTAGTCGGTCGTATCCGCGCTCGCCTCGAACGGGCAACGTGGTTTGATTTCAGCGATCTCCTTTCGGCCCAACCAACCGCCGAAGAGGTGATCGTGTCGTTTTGGGCGGTGCTTGAGTTGTTGAAACGACAGGCCATTGTTGTGGAACAGACAACGCTGTTTGGTCCCATTCTTATCGGGCGTGGCACCGCACCGATTGAGACGACCGACACCGATGAACGAGAGTTGTAATCGGTGTCGGTATGTGCGACAATGCAAGCAACACCGGCATGCTTCGTTGTGTGAAGAGACTGCTATGAGCGGTATTTCGTCCGATCAGATGAACCGTGCGCTGCCCCTCGGCGATCTGCTCGCCTTCGATGATGCGCTGCGGGCCGACGATACGCCGGAAAGTTTGCTCGGTGAAGTGGTTGAAACCCTGCGGCGGATTGTCAACAGCCCGTGCGTTTATGTCCGCCTGCGTGATACCGAACGCGAGCTGCTGCACGCGGTCGCGTTTGCCGGGATTGCGCCGGAGTTGGTCGAGCAATTGCGGGCAATACCGATTGGACCTGACGTGTATCAACCGTTGTTGCACGATGCGTATCGCCAGAGTAGTTCGTTTCTCGTACCTGCTGAGGCATTGCCGGTCGGGGTACCGGATACGGCGGCGATTGCCCGGTCGGCGGCGTTACTGACTCCATTGCGTGGCCGCGGTGACCGTCTGATCGGGGTGATCGTTATCGCATGGCCTGTACCACCCGATCCGGCAACGGTGCGGATGGTTGAAGCGGTTGCCCGGCAAGCAGCTTTGGCGGTTGAGAATGTGCGATTGGCCGAGCGAAGTGCTCGTTTGCTGGCGAAGGAGCAGTTGCTGGCCGAGTTAGGGCGGGCGGTTGGAGCAACCCTTGATCTTAACACCATCCTGCGCCAGACCGTGGATCGCCTGGCCGCGGCTTTCGGTAGTGGGTTGGTAGCCTTACTTGATGACGAAGGCGAACTCCTCGTTGCTGCCGCAGCATCGCCCTTGACCGAACTTATTGGTCGGCGCTTGCCTTTAGCCGATAAAGCGTTGGCGTGGGTTGTGCAGAATGGTCGCCCGTTCGTGATCGAAGATTGCCGGTCGCCGGAGGGGGCACAATCCATCTTCCCACCCGACGTGATGTCGTGTGTCATTGCACCGCTGCGCAGTGGTGGACGAGTCATCGGTTTGCTCAGCGTGGTGAGTCGTCGCGTTGGGGCGTTTAATGATGAAGATGTCGATCTGCTCGAAGCGATTGCTGCGCAAGTGAGCGGCCCCATCGTAAGCGCCCAACTCTACGCCGAGTCACAACGATTAGCCAGGCAGGTACAACGCCGCGCCGATCAATTGGCGGTGCTCAATTCGATAGCGCGGATTGTCACCGCAACGCTTGATCTCCACGAATCATTGCCACTCGCGACACAACAGATTCAACAGGGATTTGGCTACCCACAAGTCGATCTCTTTCTGCTCGATGAAGACGCCAGCGAATTGGTGCTGGTTGCTTCTGCCGGTCAGTACGCGCCGGCCCGGGTTGGTCATCGCCAACATATCAATCTGGGCCTGGTCGGGCGGGCAGCCCGGAGCGGTAAGATTGTGCGGGCCGAGGATGTTGCCGCCGAGGCCGATTATCTTGGCCTCCGTGAGCGGCTCGATATTCGCTCTGAGCTGTGTGTGCCCCTGATCGCCAACGGCAAAACCTTAGGAGTACTAAATATCGAATCACCACAACCGGCCGGGCTAACCGCCGAGGATGCGGCAGTGTTGGAGACGGTGGCCGATATGTTAGCCGGCGCCGTCGAGAATGGGCGGCTCTACCAGCGGGCGCAGCAGGCAGCGGCCCTCGAGGAGCGCAACCGATTGGCGCGCGAATTGCACGATAGCGTAAGCCAACAGCTCTTCAGTATGACCCTCACTGCCCAAGCCGCCCGTTCCCAATTTGAGCGCAATCCGGCGCGCGTTCCCGTGTTGCTCGAACGCCTGCATGAGACGGCAACCGCAGCTCTCGCCGAGATGCGGGCGCTTATCTTTCAATTACGCCCACCGGCGCTACGCGATCAAGGCCTAGTGGCTGCAATCCAACAGCATGCTCAACATCTTGCGCATCGAGAAGGCTTGCGCATCGAACTCAATGTGATCGGTGATGAGCGGCATGTCCGTGGCATTGAACAACCGCTCTTTCGTATTGTGCAAGAGGCTCTGAACAATATCGTGAAACATGCGGCAGCACGCAATGTGCGTATCCAGCTCGAACTCACCGCCGATCAGGCACGCCTCTGCATCGCTGACGATGGGCAAGGCTTCGATCCGCATGCCTACCCCTCCGGTGAGGGTCGTCATCTTGGGTTACTCGGCATGCGGGAACGGGCCGCCGAACTTGGCGGATCGTTTACGGTTCGTTCGCAGCCTGGCTCAGGAACAGAGATCGAGGTGATCGTTCCCTTGCGCGAGCGTCATACTGCAGGCGAGTAAAGCTGCTGCTCATAACGAAAAGGTGGTGGTATGGAACAGATTACGGTACTGCTCATTGATGATCATCGGGTGGTACGGCAAGGCCTGCGTGACTTCCTCGAACTGCAATCCGACATTGAAGTGGTCGGTGAAGCGGCCAGTGGGGAAGCAGGGATCGAACTTGCCCGTGAATTGTTGCCAGACGTCGTCTTGATGGATCTCGTGATGCCCGGCATCGATGGCGTCGAAACAACGCGCCGGATCAAGGCAGTTAGTCCTTCCTCACAAGTGATCGTGCTCACTAGCTTTGCCGACGACGATAAAGTGTTTCCGGCGATCAAAGCCGGTGCGATCTCATACTTGCTCAAAGACATCTCACCCGAAGAGTTGGCGCACGCCATCCGCGCTGCTCGTCGTGGTGAAGCGGTGTTGCACCCCGATGTCGCCGCCAAACTGATGCAAGAGTTCAACACACCGCGCCCCAATGAGGCACCGGTCGAGCAACTCACACCGCGTGAAATGGATGTTCTGCGGCTGGTAGCGAAGGGTATGTCGAATAAAGAAATCGCCGACACCCTGATCGTTTCGGAAAAGACGGTAAAGACCCATATTAGCAATATTCTCTCGAAGCTGCACTTAGCCGACCGCACGCAAGTGGCGATCTACGCGCTACGGAAGCGGCTTGTGCCGATTGATGAGGAATGATAGTATGCAGCATGCGCGCATTGTTTTACTCGGTACCGGCACCGGTCTTCCCGATCCGGATCGATCCTATACGCATTTAGTGTGGGATGGACCAGGAGGGCCGTTCCTTATCGATGTCGGTGGCGAGAGTTACCGTCGGCTCCTCGCCACAGGGATCGACCCACAACAGTTGCGTGGTGTGTTTTTGACCCACAGCCACTGCGATCATATCAATGGGTTAGCGGCGTTGATTTTCAGCTTGCGACTCGGCGGGCGTAACGAACCGCTACCGATCTACGGCCTTGCAACCACCCTTGAGTTGGCATCAGGATACGTGACGGCAGCAGGTTTGGAAGAATGGGCCGCCTTGGCCGACTGGCGACCGGTTACTGCCGGTGAGCAGGTATCCCTTGGCGAGGGTCTTGAGCTGGCAACCGCAGTAACGGCCCATAGCCGGCCATGCCTTGCCGTTCGGCTGAGCGCATCCAACGTTAGCCCCATCTGCTATTCGGCCGATACCGAACCGTGTCCTGCGGTGACCGAACTGGCGACCGGAGCCGACCTGCTGATTCACGAGGCAACCGTGGCCGAACCCTTTGCCGGTCATACGACACCGCGACAGGCCGGTGCAGTTGCGGCAGCAGCCGGTGTGCATCGTTTGGTGTTAGTCCACTTCAGCCCGCGCTGGACGATGCCGGTTGCCCAGGCCCTGGCCGAAGTAGCGGCAGGTGGCTTCACCGGCGAAGCTCAGGTTGGCACGGATCTGCAAGAACTGTTGGTATCGCAACAGTGAGTCGATTTGCGTACTCTAGCGAATCAAGGACAGCGGAATCAACACGCTGGAAGATATGAACGGCGCAACCATCTGTGTGCAGACCGGTACCACGACTGAGTTGAACCTGGCCGACCAATTCCGCGCCCGTGGTCTGACCTTCACGCCGGTCGTCTTCCCCGACGGTGACTCGACACGCGCCGCCTACGACGCCGGTCAGTGTGATGGCTTCACCACCGACAAATCGGGGTTGATCTCGAGCTTAACCCTGCTCTCCAACCCGGCCGACCACAAGATTCTCGAAGTCACGATGTCGAAAGAGCCACTTGGGCCGGCGGTGAAACAGGGTGATCCGCAGTGGTTCGATGCAGTACGCTGGATTGTCTTCGCTACCTTCCAAGCCGAAGAGTACGGAATTACGTCGCAGAACGTGAACGAGTTCTTGAACAGTGACGTGCCTGAGATTCGTCGCTTCCTCGGGATTGAAGGCGATCTCGCGGCCGGTATCGGATTGCCCAATGATTTTGCGGTGCGTATTATCCGTCACGTCGGTAACTATGCGGAGATTTATAACCGCAACCTTGGCCCCGATACCCCCTTCAACCTGCCTCGTGGTTTGAATGCGCTGTATACTGACGGTGGTCTGCTCTACTCGCCACCCTTCCGCTAAGCGCTGATCAGGTCTGGTAGAGACGTTGCCCGGCAACGTCTCTACCACGAATTGGCCGGTGGTAAGCTCATTATTCGATGATAAGGAGTAACGCATGGCCGTTGGTTCGCCGCCACTTCCCTCTGGTAAAGTTAACATCCCCTTTTACCGCGATACGCGCATTATTGCGATCATTGTGCAGGTTGTGTTTGCGATTGCGGTCGTTGCTCTGCTGTGGTACCTCTACTCGAATATGATGAATGGATTGCGGCAGGCGAATCTGTTGCCGACGTTTGCCTTCTTGTCGGTACCGGCCGGTTTTCCGATTTCAGAAAGCGTGATCGAGTACGATCCTTCCAAGACGTATGGGCAAGCGTTTATCGTTGGTATTCTGAATACGATTCGAGTGGCCGGGATCGGAATTATCCTGGCTACTTTGCTGGGATTGATACTCGGTATTGCTCGCCTGTCCGATAATTGGTTGTTACGAAACGTAGCGTTGGTGTATGTCGAAATTGTGCGAAATATTCCGTTACTTTTGCAACTCATTTTCTGGTTTTCGCTTACCCGTCTCTTTCCCCGCATCCAAGAGAGTATCGAGGTCGGTGGTCTCATGTTTCTGCACAACCGCGGGGTTACTCTGGCATGGCCACAGACTGCCAACGACTTTGATAAGTGGATGTGGTGGGTATACGGTGGGATAGTCATCGGGATTATCTTCTATGTGGTACGGCGTATTCAGTTCGCCCGTCGTGACCGACCCGGCGTTGCGTTACCTTACGCCATCCTTATCGCGTTTGCGATAGCACTCGTCGGCTTTTTGCTCTCGTATGTCCTGTACGGTGCATGGCCGGTAAGCCTCTCGATCCCTGAGCGGCAACGATTTAACTTCGTCGGTGGAATTACCGTTACCAACAGCTTTGCTGCGCTATTGGTAGGGTTGGTCATCTACACCGCCGTCTTTATCGGTGAAATTGTGCGCAGCGGTATTCTGGCGGTGAGTAAGGGTCAGCGTGAAGCGGCTCGTGCCCTCGGTCTTACACCCGCCCAGACAATGCGGCTCGTGATTTTGCCGCAGGCACTGCGGGTGATCATTCCACCACTGACCAGCCAGTACCTGAACCTGACCAAGAATAGTAGTCTGGCGATTGCCGTCGCGTATCCCGATCTCTTCTACGTAGCAAATACGATCAATAACCAGACCGGGCAAGCAGTGCCTGTCATCCTGATGTTGATGGCCAGCTATCTCTCGGTCAGTTTGCTGACCTCGCTGTTTATGAATTGGTACAACCGCCGCATTCAGCTCGTCGAGCGCTAAGGAGACGCCAGTGGCTACCGATGTTAGTCGCCCAACTTCACGCCGCGCCCCACGCCAGCAGCTCGGTCTGGTTGAATGGCTGCGCAAAAACCTCTTTTCGACGTGGTATAACGTGATCATTACCCTGGTACTGCTGTACGTGATCGTACAAGCCGTCACGAGCTTTGTGTCGTGGATGATCACTGCGCCCGGTTGGCCGGCGGCGTTTACCAATATCAAGCTGCTTCTGACGTGGACGTATCCGGTCGATCAACTCTGGCGTCCCCAAGCGGCGATGGGGCTGGTATTGCTGTTGTTCGGTTTGAGTGCCGGTGTATGGGGTGGGATTGTGCGGACAGTCGCGATGGGGGCGGCGCTTGTCTGTGTTGTTATCGGTATTGCTGCCTTTACCTTCCCCGATTTACCCGACCAAACCTCGTTGCCCGGCTGGTTGTTCTTGTTTCTCTGCGCTGTCCTATTGGTTGGTGGCGATCAAGGGGCACGCCGGATCAGGGCTACGCTGCGCTGGCCGTTGATCATCGCGTGGATTTTGTCCTATCCGGCGGTGATTCTCATCTTACGCGGCGGTTTGGGTCTACCAATTGTCGAAACGAAGCTGTGGGGTGGGCTGATGCTGACCCTCCTGTTGGCAATCAGCGGTATTGTCCTCTCCTTCCCACTCGGTGTGTTGCTGGCTTTGGGTCGGCGCAGCTCACTACCGGTTATCCGCACATTCTGCGTGCTCTATATCGAACTGATTCGTGGTGTGCCGTTAGTGACGGTGCTCTTTATGGGCGCTTTGCTGCTGCCACTCTTTCTCCCCGGTGGTGAGAGCATCGATGCGCTGGTGCGAGCTACGGTGGCCGTCACCCTGTTCAGCGCAGCATACCTTGCCGAAAATGTGCGTGGCGGTCTCCAAGCTATTCCGCGTGGCCAAGTCGAAGCTGCCCGCGCATTGGGTTTGAATGTGGTGCAGACGACCTTGCTCATTACGCTACCGCAAGCACTACGGGCAGTGGTGCCGGTGCTCGTTGGGCAGTTTATCGCTCTTTTCAAAGACACCTCATTGGTCGTTATTATCGGCTTGGTTGACCTGCTCGGTGCCGCGCAGAATATCGTTGGTCAACCACAGTGGCTTGGTACCCCCGGTGGTGTGTGGCGTGAGACGTTTCTCGTCATTGCCGCAGTCTATTGGCTCTTTAGCTTCACGATGTCGCGGGTGAGTAAGCAAATCGAAGACCAGATTGCGCGTAGCCGGCATTGAGCACGTGAGACTGAGCACGTAAGGTTGGTCGTCACGATGGACATCTTCGATCGTGTGAAAGGTATATCCCTATGAGTGGTAATGGGAATAGTGAATATATCATCATCTGCGAGAACGTAAATAAATGGTACGGCGATTTTCATGCACTGAAGGATGTGAGCTTACGGGTCAAACGTGGTGAAGTTGTTGTAATTTGTGGACCATCAGGTAGCGGTAAGAGTACCTTCATTCGTACCATTAATCGGCTTGAAGAACACCAAGAAGGTCGGATTATCGTTGATGGCATCGAGATGACTAATGATATTCGCAATATCGATGCTATTCGTCGGGAAGTAGGAATGGTCTTCCAGCAGTTTAATCTCTTCCCGCACCTCACCGTGATGCAGAATATTACCCTCGCCCCGATTTGGGTGCGCAAGAAAACCCGCAAAGAGGCCGAGGCAAAGGCGTTGGAACTGCTCGAACGGGTGGGGATCAAAGAACAAGCCCACAAGTACCCCGGCCAGCTTTCGGGTGGTCAGCAGCAGCGGGTGGCCATTGCGCGCGCATTAGCGATGGAGCCACGCATTATGCTGTTTGATGAACCAACCTCGGCGCTTGACCCGGAAATGGTCAAAGAGGTGCTTGATGTTATGAAGACACTGGCCCGTAGCGGTATGACAATGCTCTGCGTTACGCACGAGATGGGGTTTGCCCGCGAAGTGGCCGACCGGATCATCTTCATGGATCAGGGCCAAATCGTCGAAGAGGGTACCCCTGACCAGTTCTTTACTAATCCACGTAATGAGCGCACGAAGCTCTTCCTCAGCCAGATTTTGTAAAGGTGTGGTGGCGTTAAGCCTCTCCGTCCTCTTCATCGGCCGTATTTTCGCGGCGGCGAGCAATTGCCGCCGCGTAGATTGCCTCAATCGCAAGTGCTGCTCGTTCCCACGATAGTTCAGCCACCGCTCGTGCGCGCGCTCCGGCGGCACGCTCGGCGGCTAGCTCGCGGTTGGTAAGGGCCAGCTCCAACTGCGCCGCAAAATCTTCGGTACTACCGCGTTTGGCGTAGAACCCATACGGCCCTAGAATCTCACGATTGACCGGCGTGTCAAATGCTACTGTCGGTAGCCCCATCGCCATGTAGTTGCCGATTTTGCCGTTCCCTTCGGTCAGACTCATCTTTGGGGCGACGGCTACTTCGCCCAACGCTAAATAACTGTGCAGATCGCGGTAGATGATTCGCCCCGGCAACGTGACCCGATCGGCAATGCCCAGGCTCGCCGCGAGGTTACGGTAGCTTTGTGGGTCAGGATGGCCCATGATCAGAAAATGAAGATCATCGTATTTTTGACACAAACTCCGGGCAACTTCGAGCAATAAGTTGGTACCCTGATAGGGCGCGAGCAAGCCGATGTAGACAACGATCCGCCGGTCAGGCGGAATGCCGAGTTGTGCGCGTAATTCAGCGCGCTGGGCAGCCCACGCCGGTGAACCGTCGTAGGGCCGGAATCGTTCGGTGTCCACCCCATCGGTTATTGTAAAAAGGCGGTCTTCCGGTACCGACCCATCGCGCCGCAACAGATTCGCAGCGTTGTGCGTAGAAGTCATCACTGCATCGGCCGAACGATTCAGCATTCGTTCGAGCCGCGTCAGTGGAATAAAGAGCGGGTTCGTCTGCCGAATAAAGCCGTGGTCGAGCATTTCGCTCGTCATACTGCCCTGATAGTCGAGGATAAGCGGTCGGCGGAGCAGCCTCTGCAACGGTAGCCCGATGGCTGCGGCTTCGTGGGTATGGGCATGGATAATGTCGGGGCGGAGTGCAAGGGCGGTACGGAGGACACGCCAGCCCAATCCGACATCAAGGTACAGTTTATGACGCGAAGAACCGACCACGGCACGTTTGATCCACGGTACATCCCACGAGCGATAGATAGTAATGCCGGGAATATCATCACCGTTGTGGTAGGTGACCAGGACAATCCGATGTCCACGCCGTTGTAATGCGCGAATCTCTTCGAGAATACGAACATGATTACCGTAGTCGGAAAAGAAGCTGGTCGAGGCTATCATCAAAATGGTGTACGGCATAGCAGTCTGTGCGTTAACCGCGCGATGCAGCAGAGATGGCGGGGTCGGTGCTGCGTTGCACAACGAGGTGCAATGGTGGCTCACCTGGCAGTTGCGCGCCGGCTAGAATCGCTTCATAATGCAATTCAGGGTATGGTAATCCCAGGCGGGTGATCCAATCCTCTGGTAACAGATCGGGGTCGAAGGTAAGATGAACCACGCCACGTTCACCGTAAAACATCGTTTCAACCGCTTCAAAACGCTCTTCAATAACCGTGGAGCCGTCATAGAGACCACGTGCCCAACTGACACCGTTACCGCCAACTTCGATCCAGACACTACGGGTGTTGAGGAGAGCAGCCAGGGTGCGGGCGAGCGTGCGATCGGCGAAGTAACGCGGATCTTCCCAGATCGTCACCCATCCTTGGGCAGGTGGCGCAATGAAGAAGTGGCGCAAGGGCTTGTCGGGTATCATGATCAGGCCGCTGATAGCGTGCGGCGGTTGATCAACGGCGGTATAGCCCTGCTCAAGGAGAATTGCCAGCAGAGTCGCTGCTACGCTCTGGTGGCTCGCATGAGCAACGTAAATGGCGGCGCTGTTGTTCATCATCGGCGCTATTGTATGCCAGCCGCTAGTTATGTGCAAGTGGAGTTTGTGATGAATTTCGCCGAACTACGTAAGGAGTATACGCAACGAGGTTTACTCGAATCTGAAGCCGATCTCGATCCGATTGTGCAGTTCACACGCTGGTTAGACGAAGCGGTAGCTGTCGGCTTGATCGAGCCAAATGCGATGACATTGGCAACGATTGATCCTGATGGTCGACCCTCGGCGCGGATGGTCTTGCTGAAAGGAATTGATGAACGTGGGTTCGTCTTCTTTACGAATTATCAGAGTCGGAAAGGACAGGCCTTGGCCGTGCATCCGGCCGTTGCGCTGGTCTTCTATTGGCCGGAACTCGAACGGCAAGTACGGGTCGAAGGCTTCGCCGAGCCGATCAGCGCCGAAGAATCGGATGCCTATTACGCGAGTCGACCGCTTGAGAGTCGGATTGGAGCGTGGGCTTCACCGCAAAGCCAGCCGATTGCGAACCGGGCCGAACTCGAACGGCGTGTTGCTGAGATGGCCGAACGCTTCGCCGATAACCCACCACCACGCCCACCATTTTGGGGCGGGTATCGAGTGGTACCGGATCGGATCGAGTTCTGGCAGGGGCGGCCATCTCGTCTCCACGACCGATTACGTTACACGCGCACAGCCAATGGTTGGCAGCGTGAGCGGTTAGCCCCTTGAGCGTGTCGTAGATAGAGGTATCGATCAAAATTTGGTAAAATTGGATCGTTGCCCTTCCTGCTTGTATCGTTTATAATGGCGACAACGATTACCCGATCGTGATCGGGCAGTCTCCCGGCCCTTTGTGTTTCTTCTCATACTAAAGGTGGCCGGTTATGTGGAGGAGGATCGCACGCATGTTTGGTTCTAATCGCAAATCCGCCCAACCGCAACCAGTGGTCAATGGCCGAGCAGAAACCGTGATCGGGGCCAATACGCGCTTTGTGGGTACCTTGAATGCCGAAGGGAATGTCCGCATCGATGGTGCGGTGGAAGGCGATATCGAGGTCGTCGGTAATCTGATCATTGGCGAGACGGGTCGGGTGATTGCGACGATCAAGGCACGGAATGTGCATGTCTCAGGTGCCGTTAAGGGGCAGATTACGGCACTTGAACAACTGGAGATCTCACCTACCGGTAAGGTTTGGGGCGACATCACGACTGCGGCGCTACATATTGAGCCAGGTGGTTTGTTCCGTGGTCAAAGCTCGATGACGACCAATATCGAAGAACCACTCCTACTGGAAGCACCCCGTTCATCATCAGAGGCGTGAACGGCACGAGCCGAGCATGCCGTCGCAGCTTGTGCGCGACTGGAAGCACCCCGTTCATCATCAGAAGCGTGAACGGTCTTGTGTTCGATCACCGATGAGCTTGTCTCTTAGGTCAGGCTTCCTACTGGGAAGCTACTTCTAATTCATTATGCCACGGCACCGCCATTCCTCGCTGCCAACCAATATGACGACACGCCTCCGGCGAAGCTGGGCGATGCTGCGTGGTCGATCACGACGTTGGCTGGCAGCGACGTTCCCCGGTGGTGGGCGTACCGTGATCTCATTAGCGGTGATCGCGCTGCTGATACTCTTCGCCGGTGGGATTGCGGTCAATTTAGTCAACCAATTGATCATCGCCCGCCACCTTGAACGTGAGTTAGCCGCAGCTCACAGCGAAGTGAGTGCGTTGCAGGCGACAACACAAGCTTTAGCAGCTCGCCTTGAGTATGAGCGTTCCGATGCTGCTACCGAGGCTTGGGCGCGCGATTTAGGGTTGGTTCGTGATGGCGACATTGTTATTGTCCCTGAGCGGGTGCCGTCGGCCATCCCGCAGCCTCCGCCCACGACACCGGTGCCTTCACCGTTGCCTACTCCACCGCCGAACTGGCAACGTTGGTGGCATGCGTTTTTTCCCTAAGCAGTGTGCTTATCGGGCTGTTTCCTCCCCTAGCTCTGCAAGTTGGTTGAGTAACATCATCTCAAGAACTCCGATCTGGGTACTGTTGGCAATGGCAATCGCTTGCCACAGGAGCCGGCGGGCCATCTGCCGATCACCCCGATGGAGGCATAGCAACGCTTGTGTGTGCAAACCCAGCACTTGTCCGTATCGGTCACCGAGCGAGCGCGCAATATGGAGCGCTTGCTGAAGTTGATGCTCGCTTTCGCTGTTTGGATTGTCGGCGAATTGGATACGACATAATCCGATAATGGCTCGGTTTTCGGTAAGCCAATCGTTGGTCACACGGGCAATCGCAACGGCTCGCGCCAAGCGACGTTGGGCCTGGCGCAAGTTACCAAGCTCGATCAGGATCCAACCTTGCAGTTCGTAACTCTGAGCCAGTAGCGCACGTGGTGAGAGGAGTCTGTTCAGTTCATTTTTTGCGGTAGTTTGACGTAATATGTTAGTAAACAGACGGTTGATGCCGTGAAGATGGGTAAGTACTTGATGCTGCTGTCCGTTGAAGGTGAAGTATTGGGCCTTGATCAACTCGATACACGCTTGTAAGAAGCGACTTACAACAGGCGACTGCTGCCCAAGCTGTGCGACCTGTGCTTGGGCAGAGGCTGTGTGGGTGTCGAAGAGTTCAAACTGCCCACTGATAAAGGTATGGTGAAGTTGCATTACCGCCACGATGGCTTGAAACGTTGGTTGATGATACGCACCGAAGAGGTCTTGAATCTGCGCAATATCCTCTGCCTGATGAAGATGGTTACCAATCCGATAGTTGAGGATGATCCGAAGAACGAGTAATTCGACACGTTGATCAACGTGGCCTGTTAGCCTGAGGCCGTGCTCAATGTAATGAAAGGCGCTACTGAACAACGATTGGCTAGTCGCGATCAAGGCCGCACGTCGGCAATATTCCATCGCTATTGACGCTTGTTCGGCGCGCAACGCATGCGCGATGATCACATCGTAGACCGCCAGTGGCGCTTCCCAACGTTCTAGCTCAGCCTGGTAGTTGGTGAGATACCACTGATAGACGGCTTGGTGCAGGTCGCGGCGTTGCCCGAAAAGGAGGCTGGTATATGCCACTTCGTGAGCGAAACCAAAGGTGAAACGGTAGACCGGCTCTGGATCGGTCATTTCCGTCTCAATTAATTGATAGTTCAGCAAAATGTCGATGTCTTGGCGTAATTCTGCCTCACTCAGATGAGCCGGATGGATATGGTGAAGTAATCGTAACGGAAAGCTGCGGCCGATCACTGCCGCAACTTTGAGGGTTAAGCTCGTCCGCTCTTCCATCTGATCGATCCGCGCCTGCACGATTCCCACCGCCGAACTTGAAAGCTGGACGTGTGGGGGCGAACCGAGCAAGTGCGCAGTGTCACCTTCAATCCTGATCAACCTTTTTTCTAATAACGAACGAACGTATTCTTTGATGAAGAGCGGTTGTCCGCCGGCATACCGTTCGAGATATTGCAACAAGCGTGCATCCACGGTGGTAACACCGATCAGCTCGCAGACGAGCTGAGTTCGGTCAGCACTGGCCAATCGTTCAAGTATCCGATGGATGCTAAACGGATAGTGCTGTAACTGTTGCATCAATGGTGCAAGATGGTTTGGGAGCGGTCGATATGAAACAACCACCAAGAGGGGGTATTGCGGGAGGAGGGCTTCGACCACTTCTTGGAGCAGGAGCAACGTTTCCCTATCGGCCCAATGTACATCTTCAAGTATGAGCAAAACCGGTTCATATTTCAGCCGTTGTAAGAGGAGTTCGATGACTAACGGTGCCAGATCAAGTGGTTGGAGCGGTGCTAAACATCCTTCAATGTCGAGGAGGTGGGCAAGGGCTGCTACCTGATGCGATGCTGCGAATGGCAGTTTGGCCAAGACTTGTTGAAACCGAGCGCGACGTACTGGCGTCGGCTCACTATCGTCGATCCCGCACAGTTCACCGAGTATTGTCCGCCACGGATACAATGTTCGTTCTCTGGTCCCGATCCGACATTCGCCACGCAGACCCATATAGCCGCGTTTGAGCCACTCGATCCCGATGTAGTGAAGCAAGCTCGATTTGCCGATCCCCGTCTCCCCCTCGATCAACAGGAGCTTACCTTGCTGTCCGGCATCTTCTACCAGTTGATCAATGAGTTGGCGTTCTTGCTCGCGTCCGATCAACGTCACGTGATCGGGTAATGCGGCCCGCAGCGCGTGCGAGTCATGATCATCGGTATGGATCCGTTCGATGAGTACGCTCGCGACAGGAATGAGCTGCTCATACCCCTTGATCATCATGAGTTGTGGTACGCTTGTACGGTATCGCCCAAGTACGTCTTGGCGGACACGGCCTGAGATGAGGATTTCGCCATCGGTAGCCTGTTTCATGAGATGCGCCGCTAAATTCATATCTTCACCTTGGGCAGTATAGACACGGCGCAAGCGACCCCCAACTTCACCAACAAAGAGTGAGCCGACCGAGATGCCGGCCTTCCGAATAACACCGCGATCGCGCAGCTCGAGCGCACAGCCGATAGCCCGGCTGGTATCATCGCCGTGTGCTACCGGTGCCCCGAATAAGAAAACCAGTACCGCACCCTTGTTTCCGATTTCGATTTCGTTGAGCCATCCTCCCCATCGCATTGCAATCGCTTGGGCTTGGGTCACGAGCGGTTGGAGATCCATTGGGTTAGCAGGGAGATCGAAGGCGGCAAATACTGGTACACAGCGACGGTATTCGGCTACGAGCGTGTTTAAGCGTAGACGGCGGGCGAAGCTCGGTGGCAAAAAATGTTCCCATGTGAGTACCGGTGCGTCAAGTGGCGATTGATACGGAGGTGTCGGTTTGTAAACCGAATTCGTCAACAGGAGTTGCACTTGCCCGGGTTGGGCGTGTTGTTCGGCGAAACTAGCAGCATAGATTGGTGTACCCATTAACACTGGATGAATGCCTTGGTTTGGAATGCCGGCCAGCAGGAGATGCACCTGACCCGCACTCACCCCAACGCGCAGCTCAAATGAGTACGGGCCGAATGGAGTTGGGATAGGGTTCAGTGCAGCGATGGCATTGTGCAATGCATAACCACAATGAATGGCGAGTGTCGGATCGGCTATACTGGGCCACCACGCGCTCAGCGCATCACCGGCAATATGGATTACATCACCGCCGTTGGCAGTGATTGTCGCAATCATAGTTTCGAAATAATCGCGCAGAATGCTATGGAGCCGCTCGGCACCATCGGCTAAGGTGGCAAAAGCGGCAGTTAAGCGGGTGAAACCGCTCAGATCGGCGTAGAGAATACTCGCTTGATATGTCCCTATTTGACCGGCCCGGAGTAACCCGGCATCGAGTGCATCACGGAGAGCGGCAGGCACGTAGGGTCGAAAAAGTTGGTTTGAGGCTTGCTGATTCATTGGTATGGACTTGGTGACCGTTTGTTTGCCTTCTATTGTACTCTGACTCTGCTGAAAAGAGTGGTATACTAACAGACGCATTGTTGCGCCTATCCCTCGCCACGTGCGCGTCGTACAGATATTCGGTTCGCTCTCTTTTTTATCTATTGGTCAACATGAAAGGTTGTCTGTGAGCCCTGAACGTTTACAGAAAGTATTGGCTAGTGCTGGGATCGCGTCGCGGCGCGATTGTGAAGAACTCATTGCTGCTGGTCGAGTGACGGTAAATGGCCGAGTCGTGACTGTACCCGGTACGCGCGTCGATCTTGAGCATGATGAAATTTTGGTTGATGGTCAACCGCTGCGGATACCGGCTAAGCGTACCTATATTATGCTGCACAAGCCGGCAGGGGTAGTTTCAACAGCGGAAGATACCCATGGTCGTCCCACAGTTGTCGAACTGGTCGATGTCCCGGCACGTGTTTTTCCGGTAGGACGGCTTGATCTGGATAGCGAAGGATTGATCTTGCTGACCGATGATGGCGAGTTGGCCTATGCCCTTACGCATCCGAGTTTTGAGGTCGAGAAAGAGTACCGGGTATTACTTGATCGAGCATTAACGCCCGATGCATTGCGGAGTTGGCGTAATGGTGTGCTGCTCGAAGGTGAGATGACCGCACCGGCATGGGTTGAATTGCTTGAGACAACTCCTGAAGGTGTGTGGGTGCGGATTGTGTTGCGAGAGGGGCGCAAACGCCAAATCCGCGTTGTCGCCAAGTTGTTAGGCTATGAAGTGCGTCGTCTGATTCGGGTGCGCGAAGGTCCGCTACAGCTCGGTGATTTGCCGCCACGTGCGTGGCGTCATTTGACCGATGAAGAAGTAGCTGCACTTCGCGCACATGTTTCGGTGCGCCGATCGTTAGCGGATGCGCCAACCAGGCCGACCGACGTAGTGAAGTCTCGCGCTCTTGATGAAAAATCTCACCATGCCGGAGCCTCAGCGCCGGTAACGCGGCAGCGATCTGAGCAAAGCGAGCGTCGAATCGCTGACCGTTCGCCTCGGACACAACGTGACGAACGTTTTGCAGAAGGTTCAATGCGGGGCGAGCGGGACACCCGTGCAGGTCGGGCGCCGCGTGGCCGGCAGGACAGCCGCGGTGAGGCCGGTCGTGGGGCGTGGGGCGAGCGGGACGCACGCACAGGTCGGGCGCCGCGTGGCCGGCAGGATGAGGGGAGCCGCGGTGAGGCCGGTCGTGGGGCGTGGGGCGAGCGGGACGCACGCACAGGTCGGGTGCCGCGTGGCCGGCAGGATGAGGGGAGCCGCGGTGAGGCCGGTCGTGGGGCGTGGGGCGAGCGGGACGCCCGTGCAGGTCGGGCGCCGCGTGGCCGGAGCAGTACCGAACGAAATCTGCGACATCGGGACCACGAAGGGCGACCACACCAAGAGCGGGCGTCAAAATCTGAACACCGCTCGCCAACGTCACACCATGATCCGACCAACACATCGGTGGAACGCACGAATCGTTTTGATCACAAGCCATCCAGTATGCGCCGTTCAGTGCAGGAGACTCGCCGTGATACCGAACAAGAATAACTCTCCATCGACACTACCTACTCTCCTTGTTATTTCGAGCGGAGCGAGCCATCTTCCTAACCTAATTTGTCATGTCAAGCGGAGCGAGCCATCTTCAGCAAGCATAATATCCATCGAAACTACCTATTGCGAATGTATGCGATGAGACTTGACAAGAGTCGAGACAGTGGTATACATGATTAGCGTAGCTTTGTGACAGATCGAACAAGAAAGAAAGGTTTCTCATGAAGACGTTGTTTCGAGTGATGGCTATCGCTGTATTGGCAGTAATGGCAATGGCCCTTGCTGCGTGTGGTGGTGGTAGCAGTGGTGGTTCAACCGGCGGTAGCGCCAGCAGTGGTCCGGTAACGCTCGAGATCGGCTCGAAAGGCGAAGAGTTGGCTTTTGACAAGACGGAACTAACGGTTGCTCCCGGTCAGACCGTGACCCTTCGTTTTAAGAACAACTCGGCGGTGCAGCAGCACAACTGGATCCTAATCAAGGGTGGTGATGCCGAGGCGGCTGCGATTGCAAATGCCGGCCTGAGTGCTGGCCCGGCAGCCAATTATCTGCCGGCAGATAAGAGCAATATTCTGGCCGAGACTCCGCTGGCTAACGGTGGTGAGACGGTAGAAGTTACCTTTACCGCTCCCGCAGCAGGTAGCTATTTGTTCATTTGCACAGTACCCGGTCACTATCCGTTGATGCAGGGTAAGTTGATTGTGAAGTAAGGATGACAAAGGGGGCACGACTAGCATGCCCCCTCATCCATCATCCGGCAAATCCTTCTTAGGCTGGCACTTTATGATGGTTAGGGGAACGGTACAGGCGTATCATTAGATGTAACAGGTGACGCTCGACCTCCATCGCCACGGTACGTTCGGCTGACGATAGAGGAAGACGGTTCAATTCCTCAAAATACCAACGGATCATTGCAGTGGTATGTTCGTAAGATACCCCCCAACGCGGCAAGACCCCTCGTGCCCAGCGTAACTCCGTTTCGGCAATCTCCAGTGCGTCAAACAACAGCATCGCACGGATCAAGTCGCTCAGCGGGCGTACCGCAACCTCGGCCATTCGTTCC
This sequence comes from Chloroflexus sp., assembly GCF_049970315.1. Classification (GTDB taxonomy): domain Bacteria; phylum Chloroflexota; class Chloroflexia; order Chloroflexales; family Chloroflexaceae; genus Chloroflexus. The sequence goes on along the minus strand of NZ_JBMFNE010000006.1, from coordinate 98,104 downwards.
ACCGGGCCGTAATTCTCTTCGAGACGTAGGGTATGGGTAAGCTCTGGGAAGGCCCGTAATAAACGGGTCGCGACCCGTTCGGCAATGACCTGGCGATGCTCTTCCACGCGACGCGCAAGCTGAGTTGCAGCGACTTCATCCATGGTAGATTATCCCTTCCCACTGAGGTCCTGCTTGATATGTTGTTACGCAGTTGGGGACGTAAATGGTAGTGTAATCGTTTAGTGATGACGGATAGATGAGTAGACTTCACAACGTGCTATCTGCTCCCATTATAGCACGCCGGTCAGGAATGGTACCTGTGCATAAGAGCTGAGTTATTTGGAAATTGGTTGTGCAGACCACTTGATGAAAGGGAGCGGTATTGTCCGGTCAGCTAAAGAGTGACTGAGCCGCCCGGACGATCGCTTTCAAGCGTGGTCGGTGCAACCGTTCAAGTGCTTTGGCTAACGGTACCCACTCGACATCAACAATCTGCTCGTCGCCGCCGCACGGACGGGCACGTCCTTTGTAGGCACGCAGCAAGTAGTAATCAACAATTTTTCGCTGTTCACCCTTGGGTCCGCTGATTACATAATCGACACTTCCGACCACATCGATGACTTCAGCACTCACGTGGGTCTCTTCCCATACTTCGCGCACAATTGCCGTCAGTGGTGGTTCGTTGGGTTTGAGCTTGCCTTTCGGTAGTGACCACCACCCATTACGTTTACGGATGAGCAATATCTCAATGGTGCCATCGGGTTTTGTTCGGTATACGACGGCGCCTACACCTCGAATTGGTAGCATGATCCTCTATCCTGTTAGGTTATTTGATAGGTAATAACAGTCGATTGTTTTGATGTATCATACCGCGTTTCACTATCAGGTATGATTAATAGTTGATCAAGTTGGTTAGAGATAGACACCGTTTCAAAGCTGTGGTGTTATGAGCCGGTTCGATCTGTTACTCTTACTCGAAGTAGGTACAAACTGTAGGGAAGGATGGAATGGGACAGGCTGCTGTTGCACGTCACACCGCAGGTCTGGCACACAGTTACCCTATCGCACACCACAGGGGGGCTGGCATAGGCAGGGGACGGCTTCACCCCACCGCAGGTCTGGCATACAGTTACCCTATCGCACACCACGGTGGGCTGAAGTCAAGCGAGGTTAACGACATAGGTGGAATGAGGATGTGGTGTGCGAGGCAAATACACCTCTCTTACAATACACCATACCACACCGCACTCGAAACATGTTACGTCGGGTTTTGGGCATCGTTTATCCTACCGTTGCAGGTTGTTGACGCAAAAGCGCAACAATATCGTTTTCGATCACCGAAGGTAAATTGGTAGGAGCGTAGCGCCGGTATGGTTTGCCATTTCGATCGACGAGAAACTTGGTGAAATTCCACTTGATTGCCGTACTGCCAAATAAGCCCGGCTGCTGACGCTTGAGATAGGCAAACAAGGGATGCTCATTTGGGCCGTTCACGTCAACTTTTGCGAAAAGCGGGAACGTTACCTGATAGGTTCGTTCGCAGAACTCGGCAATCGCTTCGTTGCTGCCCGGTTCTTGCATAAACTGGTTGCTTGGAAAGCCCAGGACGGCAAACCCTTGATCGCGGTAGCGACGATAGAGCTGTTCTAAACCGACATATTGTGGGCTAAGCCCGCACATACTGGCAACGTTGACGATCAATAGCACTTGCCCGCGATATTCGGAGAGCGGTTGCAGAGTGCCGTCAATGCGTTGAGCGGTAAATTGATAGATCGACATACAAAGACCCTCTAACTACATAGTTCCTGATCATTATGCACTCAGGTATATCCTGGCGCAAGAGCAGAAATAACCAAGATGGATTGCTCACTTGCTATGTCCGGCATTGACACTATTGTCTAAAATGATATAATGTATCAATAATGGTTCCAACCTTTACTTACATCGATAGATCTCTATGCCAATCTACGTCTACGAATGCCCCGAATGCGACATCGAGCTGGAAGAGCTGCGTCCTGCATGGCAAGCCGACATACCGGTTGAATGCCCTATTTGTCACGGATGGTGTACACGGGTCGTCAGCACCTTTCACACACGCCGCCAAGCAGAGCCGGTATACGCTACTCCGGCACAGATCGCGCGGGTTGTCCATGGTCTTGACTGTTCGTGTTGCCGGCCGCGCCGGCGTTCATAATCCATGAAAGGAATGATGGAATGGAAGTGCCTCAGCAACCAATTCCGGTAACCATTCTGACCGGCTTTCTCGGTGCCGGGAAGACGACGTTGCTCAATCGCATCTTGAAAGCCGATCATGGCTTGCGGGTTGCCGTTCTCGTCAACGATTTTGGTTCGATCAATATCGATGCGCAGCTCGTAATTGATGTCGAGAGCGAAACGATCTCCTTGGCGAACGGGTGCATCTGCTGTACGATCCGCGATGATCTACTCCAGACAGCATTTACCTTGTTAGAAAGACCACAGCTGCCAGAGTATCTGATTATTGAGGCAAGTGGCGTAAGTGATCCGTGGGCAATTGCCGATACCTTCCTGCTACCGGAACTACGCGCCTATTTTCGCCTCGATAGCGTGATCACGGTTATTGATGCCGAGTATGTACACCGGCAACCTTCGTATGAGTCGTTGATTGTCGAACAGATCAGCGCTGCTGATATTGTCGTGCTGAACAAAATTGATCTCGTGCCGTCCGATCGGTTAACCGAGCTTGAAGCATGGGTGCGGCGGATTGTCCCACAGGCACGTATTCTGCCGGCGATGTATGCCGATGTACCGCTGCGTTTGCTCTTAGATGTGGGCCGGTTGCAACATCGTATGCCACTCCCGCATCTCGTTGTCGCTGCGGAATCCGACCATCACAACCATGATCATCACGACCACGACCATGATCACGGCTCTGCATTTGCAACGTGGAGCTATGTTGCCGATCAACCTTTTACGCTCCAGGCGTTTCGGCGCGTGATTCTTGACTTACCGCCGGCGATCTTTCGTGCGAAGGGATTAGTCTATCTTGCCGAAGTACCGCAGCGTCGAGCGGTGTTACAATTGGTCGGATCGCGTGTGCAGGTCACGGTTGGTGAGCCATGGGGCAATCAGCCACCGCAGACACAGATGGTCTTTATTGGTTTACCGGGCCAGCTCGATGAAACGACATTGTGTCAGGCATTTGACCGTTGCTTGATCGAGCACGCAGCAGGAGTGACCGAGTCGGTTGCTCTCCAACAAACCTGGCAACGCCCCCAGGTGTCGTCAGCCAACCGCAACGCCGACAGTGATCAATCGTGAATTGAGGCAGTTTTATGTTATACTAAAGCTCTTGTGAGAACCGTCGGTCGTTGCACAGGAAGTCATGTATCGTCAACACTCGTTCTGTTCATTTTGCGGTCATCCGTTCGCCGAGTACCAGCCGTGGCCGCGGATTTGCACCAATTGCGGCAGTACAACCTACCGTAATCCGTTACCGGTTGTGTTGTTATTACAGCCGGTTGATGATGGTCTGCTCTTGATTCGGCGGGCCGCTTACCCACGTCGTGGACAATTGGCATTACCCGGAGGTTTTATCGAGATGGGCGAGCGATGGCAAGAGGCCGCAGCTCGCGAACTGTATGAGGAAGCGGGCGTAGAGGTCGATCCGGCACTGATCGGTGATTTCGCGGCTCGTAGTACCCCCGATGGTTATCTGTTGGTGTTTGGTATCGGGCCACAATTGTCGAGCAAAGATTTACCGGCGTTTTTGCCGAATAGTGAAGCGGTGGAACGGGTCATCATTACCTCACCGGTTGAATTGGCGTTTCCCCTGCACACAGAAATGGTGATACGCTTCTTTACCCAGTTGCGCCAATAGCGCCCACTGATGTAATTTCAGATCAATCCGGCCGTACAGGGGTGTTCCATCGGGTTACTCGTACAGCGATCGCTCCGTCGGGTAGGCTGTCCAGCGGTTATTCCGTCGCTCGTCCCTTGCCTATTCGGTATAATCCGTAACTATGAGTGGGCACTACACGATACCAACTCGAATCAGGCTGACCGAAGCACAGCGTGAACAGCTCTACTGGCTGCTCCGTGAGCGTGGACAAGAGCTTGACGATCTTATGACCGACTTAGTCGCCGATTATCTAGCTGGCCAGTCGTTGCCACCCTCGCCGCCGCCGGTTGATCGACAAGCGACGATTCGTGAACAATTGCGGCTGCGACGGAATCAGTTACGTATGTTACGTAACCATTTGCACGATCCGCATAACCCGCCGCCTGACTGGCTACGCGCGATGGTAGCCGAGCTGGAAGAGGAAATTGCACGCCTCGAAGTTGAGTTGCATCGGGAAGGCTAGCATGACCCGGCAACGGCTTGATACCTTGCTGGTTGAGCGTGGTTTGGCCGAAACGCGCGCCAAAGCACAGGCGCTGATTATGGCTGGTCAGGTGTTGGTAAACGGGCAGGTGCAAACGAAAGCCGGTACCCAAGTTGCCGCCGATGCCCAGATTGAGGTGCGCAGTGGTCTACCCTACGTTAGTCGTGGTGGTTTCAAGTTGGCCCATGCGCTTGACCAATTCGAGCTTGATCCGACCGGTTTGATCGCACTTGACGTTGGCGCATCCACAGGTGGCTTTACCGATGTCTTGTTACAGCGTGGAGCTGCTCAGGTGGTGGCGGTTGATGTTGGCTATGGTATTCTCGACCACCGCTTGCGCAATGATCCGCGGGTGATCGTCCTCGAACGCACCAATATTCGCTACCTGACGGCATTACCCGACAATATGCGCGCGGATTGTGCCGTGATCGATGTTAGTTTCATCTCTCTCCGCCTCGTCTTACCTACCGTACAACGGTTGATCACACCGGAAGCGTGGATTGTGGCGCTGATAAAGCCGCAGTTTGAAGCTGGCCCCCAACTCGTCGGTAAGGGTGGTGTTGTGCGTGACCCGGTAGTGCATGCTCAGGTAATACGCGATGTTGTAGCGTTTGCCGTCACTCAGCAGCTCAACCCGGCCGGTCTGACGCGCTCACCGATCACCGGTCCGGCGGGGAACGTGGAGTTTCTCGTGCTGTTCCATCCCAAGCGGCCACCACTTGCCGGCGAATCGGCAATAGAGCGTGTGTGTTCGCCTGAACCGTCCTCTCGATAGGGGTGATACTCCTTCCCGGTGGCGTGTGCCACGTCTTGTCTACCATTTGCACACCTCTCTTTACTCAGCTTTTACTTTGTGTGAAGAATTCATAACTAGCAATGAAGTGCAAAAATGTTACATTTAAAGCATACGTTGACATCTCAAGCAATGGCGAGTATTCCATGCGAGAAGTAGCGCACGCTTCTGCTATTACCCAAATCGGACCAAACTCGATCATCCAGACCGTCGCTGCGTTGCGGGAGCACTACGGAGTCGAGCAGACAGCGGCCTGGCTACGTCGCACCGGGCGGGTAGATTTGCTTGAACGCATGCCCGATCACATGTTGCCTGAGAGTGATTTTGGCGCCCTGATACACGATCTCCGCGCATGGCTTGGTATGCCGGCAGCAATGCGGGTGCTCGACCGGTCGGGTGAACTGACGGCTCATTACGTTGCAACCAACCGCGTACCGACACCGATTCGGCTGATCTTGCCGCATGTGCCTATCGGTCTTGCCTTGCGCATCTTTCTCCCGGCGATTGCTCAACATGCCTGGACATTTGCGGGCAGTGGGCGGTTTAGTTATTCCTTCAAGCCTTCGTGGCAGTTGACGCTGGCCGATAGCATTGAGTCGCGTGGGGTGCGCGCGAGCAATCCGGTCTGTAGTTACTATCGAGCTGCCTTCGAGGGACTACTGCGCTTGGTTGTGAATGACCGGATCCGCGTTCAAGAAGTTGCGTGTCGAGCAATGGGTGCGCCGCATTGTACGTTTTCTATCACCGTCAATCGGTGATCAAAAGGGAGTTTTGCTTTCCTTTTTTCTCTTGCTTGTAGTTCAGAGTTGGTTGTCAGTAAGGAAGAGAGGCTACGCATGCGGATCATGATGATCCAACCGAACTACCATGCCGGTGGAGCTGAGATTGCCGGGTTCTGGCCACCAAGTTGGGTGGCGTACATCGGTGGCGCATTGCGGACTGCGGGATTTGATAACCTGCGTTTCGTTGATGCGATGACAGAGGATTTGCCCAACGATAAGCTACGCCTTATTCTGCGCCACAACCGACCGGATGTGGTGATGGCAACGGCCATTACCCCGATGATTTACAAGGCGCAAGAGACGCTCCAGATCGCGCGTGAAGAACTACCCAATGCGCGCCTCATCCTTGGGGGAATCCACCCAACGTTTATGTACGGGCAGGTCTTAACCGAGGCACCGTGGATTGACTACATTGTGCGCGGTGAAGGCGAAGAAATTATTGTCGAGTTAATGCAAGCAATCGCCGCTGGTAGCGATCGACGTGATCGTTCAAAGATCAAAGGCATCGCGTACCTCGAAGATGGTAAAGTAGTTGCAACACCGGCGCGTGATCCGATCGCCGACCTCGATAAACTTACGCCCGATTGGAGCCTCTACGACTGGAAGCGCTACATTTATGTGCCCCTGAACGTGCGCGTGGCCGTGCCCAACTTTGCCCGTGGCTGTCCGTTTACATGCCGCTTCTGCTCGCAGTGGAAGTTCTGGCGCCGCTATCGCTCGCGCAGCCCACAAAAGTTTGTTGATGAGATTGAGACGTTGGTGCGCGATCACAAGGTTGGCTTCTTCATTCTGGCTGATGAAGAGCCGACGATCAATCGGAAGAAGTTTACAGCGCTGTGCGAAGAGTTGGTCCGGCGTAAACTGCCTGTTTACTGGGGTATCAATACCCGTGTGACCGACATCCTCCGCGATGAAGCGCTTCTCCCACTTTGGCGAGCTGCCGGTCTGGTTCACATCTCGCTCGGCACAGAGGCAGCAGCACAGATGAACCTCGACCGCTTCCGCAAGCAGACGACGATTGAGCAAAATAAGCGTGCAATTGAGCTGATCAAGAAGCACGGGATGGTAGCCGAGGCCCAGTTCATTATGGGCCTGGAAAACGAGACGCCGGAGACAATCGAAGAGACCTATCGCTATGTGCTCGACTGGAAGCCGGATATGGCCAACTGGAATATGTACACGCCGTGGCCATTTGCCGAGCTGTTTGAGGAATTGGGCGATAAAGTCGAGGTACGTGACTACTCCAAGTACAATTTCGTTACCCCGATTATGAAGCCCGAAGCGATGGATCGCGAGGATGTGCTCAAAGGTGTGTTGCGCAACTATGCGCGCTTCTACATGCGGAAGGCGTTCCTGGAATACCCCTTCATCAAGGATCCATTCAAGCGGCGCTATATGCTCGGCTGTCTCCGTGCCTTCATGCAAACGACGATTACCCGCCGCTTCTACGACCTTGGGCGGGTTCATATGCGTGGAACCCAACTCGAGATCGATCTTGGTTTCGATGAGTCACGGGTACTCACGCCTGAGCAGATCGCCGAGATGAAGCGGCGCAAAGAGATGCAAGCCGATACGACCTTTGGCGGGGCCGCGCCCGGCCTTGATCCCGAAGGGATCAAACTGCAAGCCGAGAATCCGCTGAATGTGCCCCTCAATATTCCCGTGAACGAAGCGGCATCTTCCACTCAGTCAGTATCATAGGGCGTGATGATCAGTAGGGATATAGCGGCGCTATATCCCTACCTATTTACCCATTCCCAAGGAGATCACGTAAATCGGGAAATGTACTCGACCGGCGTGGCTGGGTGATCTGTTCGGCGTAGGTACTCAGTTCACGGAGATGGTGCAAAATGCGCTCCATCTCTTCTTCGTTGTCGAGTTCGCGCAGCCGTTCGTTGTAGCGCCGAATGCGTTCCACAACTTGGGCCTTGCGCAAGATCCGCGCACACTGTTCGGCTTCGTGGCGGAAGCGAACATCATCAGGGCGACGTTCGAGTAACTCGAGCAACGGCTTGGCTCCGCCGGTCAGGGGTTCGCCGAGCGTTTCAATCCATGCTTGCAAACTCTCCTGATCGGTTGGACGCTGGTCAAGGGGTGTTGCCAAATATGCCTGCCAAATTGCCTGATGGAGCGGTTCTTCCAGCAGATCTTCGACGCCGGCCCCAAAGAGTTCGCCCGCCTCCCGACAACGGGCATGGTACTCCTCAAGGAGCTTCTCAATCGCAATATTGACGCTCGGATAGCGTAAGGCAAGTGCCAGTAGGTAGGCCTCTGTCTTGCGACGACGTTCATCGAGCGGTGTAGGGGGAGTAGGTGGGAGCGGCGGTTCCTCCGGTCGTGACAGTGGACGTTTGTTCCGGCTACGGTCGCTGCGACGTGCCGGTTGTACTCGTGCGCGCAGCAGATCGACAATCAGTTCGCTCCGTACACCGGTAATCTGTTCTACCCGCGCAACATACACCCGCTGCGCTGCACCATCGAGTTCGCTTAAAAGCGGTATGATTCGTTCTATCGCTTGCCGCTGCTGGATCGGGTCGTGCATGTCGAGTCCGGCAGTGTACGCCTCGAGATAGAAATCCATCACCGGTGCTGCTTGTTCGACCAACTGCTGCCAAAGGTCGGGGTCGGCGGCAATTACTTCGTCGGGATCGCGCCCCGCCGGTAGTCGGATGACACGAATGGTGACATCGTTCTCCAGTCGAACGATTCCCTGGGCGGTTGTTACCATCCGCCCCTCACCTTCCTCCTCACCGGTCGTGCGAATCGTTTCAAGGCCGCGGAGGGTAGCTTTCTGGCCGGCGGCGTCGGCATCAAGCGCTAGATAGACGTTATCGGTCAACCGCTTGAGTTGGTTAATATGCGCTTTACTCAGGGCTGTGCCCAGCGGTGCTACCACATTGCGAAAGCCGTACTGATGCGCAGTAATCACATCGACATACCCTTCCACCACAATCGCGCGGTTGGTAGCCCGGATCGCGTCACGAGCCAGATCGAGACCGTAGAGCACTTCACTCTTCTTAAAGAGGGATGTTTCCGGTGTATTTAAATACTTGGGCTGCGCATCTCCTAATGCTCTCCCGCCGAACCCGATGACCTCACCACGCACGTTACGGATCGGGAAGATGATCCGATTGCGAAACCGGTCATACGGTCCGCGCTCGCCGGGAATGGCGAGACCGGCGGCAATGATGTCTTCGACACTGTACCCCTTTTTATCGTGGAGGTAAGAAAAGAGATGGCCCCATTCATCGAGACTATAGCCGATCTGAAACGCATCAATTGCGTCCTGATTGATCCCGCGACGTGCAACGTAGGCGCGGCCGGGTTCTCCGCGGCTGAGGTTGAGTAACACATTATTGAAGTAGCGCGCAGCGATCCCGTTGATCTCCAGAAGACGAGCACGGCGGGCGTCTTCTTGGCGTTGTGCGTCATTTTTGGGTTCGAGCCGGATTCCGGCGCGCTCGGCCAATAGCTCCAGCGCCTCTTTGAAATCAATCCCCTGTTTGCGCATTACGAAGTCGAATACCGTACCGGCGGCGTGGCATCCGAAGCAGTAGAAACTTTGGGTGTCCGGGTAGACGTAAAAAGCTGGAGTTCGTGTGTTGGGGTGAAACGGGCAAAAACCAACAAAGCTGCGACCACTGCGGCGTAACCCGACTCCCATTGAGTTGATCAGGTCAACAATGTCGATATTGGCTTTAATGTCATCGATGACGCTCATAGTGGTGCATACAGGAATGGGCGGCGTTTTACCATCAAACGACCGGTCTGTAAACGGTATACCGCTGGGTGCTTCGGTATGATACCACACCGGCGAGTAAAGAGGGGCGAGGCAGTGCCTCGCCCCTCCCATCGTTGCTACGCTACCGTGATCAACCGCGTCGGAAGACGAAGTTGCCGTTTTCGACATCGACGATGATCGTGCTGCCTTCCGGGAACGCGCCTTGCAACAGTTGCAACGCCAGCGGGTTCTGGATGCGTTGCTGGATCACCCGCTTGAGCGGACGCGCACCGTAGACCGGATCGTAACCTTCGGTAGCCAACTGGGCACGGGCAGCATCGGTCAACGTTAAGTTGAGCTTGCGGTCGGCCAACAGCTTGCGTAGCCTGTTGAGCTGGATCTCGACGATCTGATCGATGTGTTCGCGGCTGAGCGGCGAGAAGACGATTACTTCATCAATCCGGTTTAAGAACTCAGGCCGCAATACACTGCGCAGCTCTTCCATCACCGCAGCCCGAATCTCACCTTGCGGTGCTCCGGCCCGCGCCAGCTCTTGAATAGTTGCGCTGGCGATATTGCTTGTCATAATGATGACCGTGTTCTTAAAGTTGACCACTCGACCTTGTCCATCGGTCAAACGGCCATCATCAAGCACTTGCAGCAAGACATTGAAGACATCGGGATGCGCCTTCTCGATCTCATCGAATAGCACAACACTGTACGGTTTACGCCGCACCGCCTCGGTCAACTGGCCACCCTCATCATAGCCGACATAGCCGGGCGGCGCACCGATCAAGCGAGCGACCGAGTGCTTCTCCATGTACTCCGACATGTCGATCCGCACCATCGCCTGCTCGTCATCAAAGAGGAACTCGGCCAGCGCACGGGCCAGCTCGGTCTTACCGACACCGGTCGGACCAAGAAAGAGGAAGCTGCCCAACGGTCGGTTCGGGTCTTGCAAACCGGCACGGGCACGGCGTACTGCATTAGCGACAGCGGTAACTGCCTCGTCTTGGCCGACAACGCGCTGGTGCAAGCGCTCTTCCATGTGTACCAGCTTCTCAAGCTCGCCTTCGAGCAGCTTGGTCACCGGGATACCAGTCCACTTCGAGATAATTTCGGCGATGTCGGTCTCGGTGACCTCTTGCCGCAGCAGACGATTTTGTCCACCCAACGCAGCCTCTGCCGCTTGTAACTCACGTTCGAGGCTGACAAGCGTGCCGTATTGTAATTCAGCCGCCTTGTTGTAATCGTACTGGCGTTGTGCCTGTTCGATAGCGGCGCGGGTCTGTTCAATCTTTTCTTTCAATTGCTGGATGCGCTCCAGCTCTTTCCGCTCACGCTGGATCTGAGCTTCCAGCGCCGATCGCTGCTCGCGCAGATTGGCCAGTTCTTGCTCAAGCTTCTCAAGCCGCTCCTTGCTGGCCTGATCCTTCTCTTTGCGCAACGCTTCCCGCTCGATCTCCAACTGCATAATCCGCCGCTTCAGATCGTCAAGCTCTTGCGGATCGGAGGTAATCTCCATACGCAGACGGGCCGCCGCTTCGTCGATCAGGTCGATTGCCTTGTCGGGCAAAAAGCGGTCGGAGATGTAGCGATCCGAGAGCATCGCTGCGGCAATGATCGCACCATCAGTAATGCGCACACCGTGGTGTGTCTCGTAACGCTCCTTGAGACCGCGCAGGATCGAGATAGTGTCTTCGACTGACGGCGGATCAACCATCACCGGCTGGAACCGTCGTTCAAGGGCCGCATCCTTCTCGATATGCTTGCGATACTCGTCGAGGGTTGTCGCACCGACCATGTGCAGCTCACCGCGCGCCAACATCGGTTTGAGCATATTACCGGCATCCATGGCACCTTCGGCAGCGCCGGCCCCGACAACGGTATGCAGCTCATCGACAAACAGAATGACATCGTCGCGCTCTTGAATCTCTTTGAGCACGGCTTTCAACCGCTCTTCAAACTCGCCGCGATATTTCGCACCTGCGATCAAAGCACCGAGGTCAAGCGCGATGACCCGCTTGTTCTTGAGCGACTCGGGAACGTCACCGCGCACAATGCGTTGGGCTAGCCCCTCGACAATCGCCGTCTTACCGACACCCGGCTCGCCGATTAGCACCGGGTTGTTTTTGGTACGGCGCGACAAAATCTGGATCACGCGCCGGATCTCTTCATCACGACCGATCACCGGGTCGAGCTTGTTACGTGCCGCCAGTTCAGTCAGGTCGCGCCCATACTGCTCGAGGGCCGCATACGTCCCTTCTGGGTTAGGACTGGTTACCCGTTGCGCACCACGTACCTCGCGCAGGGCTATCAATAGCTTATCGCGTGTGAGACCGGCCTGCTTGAGGACACGCTCAGCCGCACCACCGGCATGGTCGAGAATGGCCAACAGCAAATGTTCGGTGCTGACATATTCGTCACCGAATTGAGCTAGCTCGTCGTGGGCTTTAACCAGCACCGTGCGCAAGCGCGAACCAAGCTGAACTTGGGCACTGCCACTCGTTATGCGTGGAAAGCGTGCAATTTCGTTATTGATCTGTTGCTTAATCGCACCGACCGGCAGGTTCAGCTTGGCCAGCACCTTCGGAACAACGCCGTCACTTTGATCAAGCAGGGCATAGAGCAAGTGTTCGGGTTGGACTTCGGCATTACCGAGACGCTCCGCCGCTGCCTGCGCTGCTGCAATCGCTTCATACGATTTTTCCGTAAACCGATTGGTATTGAAGGACATACGTCCACCTCCTTAACGTTTCTGCTGCTGTTACTGTAGCAAATCGATATCTGTGACGCGATAGCACAACGTTAACGTTCTATTGGAAAACCTGTGCGCGTCTTTTGCGCATGGATTGCGGTTTACTTTATGACGATAGTTTTTTTGTGAGACGGTGCAAGTGATGGAGGTAGCGTATGAATACGAATGGCGAGACGCCATGGTATCGGCGACCACAACGGCTCTTAGCGATAGCTTGTGCGTTACTCGGTGGTTTGTTAATCGCGTTTGGCCCTGAAACCCGCGCTGCATGGTTGGCAACGGCCACTGCCTCGCAGACGAATCCTGAACCATTGTGGGATGATGTGATACCGACGCCAATCCCTTCACCACTGGTCGTCTATGTCTCAGGGGCAGTCGTTGCACCGGATGTGTATCGCTTACCGCCGGGATCGCGTGTGATCGATGCGTTGCAAGCTGCCGGAGGCCTTACCGAATTGGCCGACATCGATGGGATTAATCTAGCCGCGCTCGTGCAAGATAGCCAGCATATTCGCGTGCCATACGCTGGGGAACGGATGGCGCTGCCGGCGGAGAGTGATCGCAGTACCGATAACGGACTGATTAATCTGAATCGGGCGACTGCCTCCGATCTGGAGGAGTTGCCGGGTGTTGGGAAGACGCTCGCAGAACGGATTATTGCTCGCCGCGAAACCCAAGGGCCGTACCGCAGTGTTGATGAGTTGCGTGAAGTAAGTGGGATCGGTGAAAAGCTATTCAATCAGATTGCACCGCTTGTCACAATTGGGCCATAGGGAACAATTGCATTGACAACCTTGCACAAATCGAGCGACTCGCATATACTCGCGGTGATGTACAAGTGGCGGGAGACGTGCTGGTTGTCGTGTCGTAATGTGTGCTCGGTATGTGCCGCAGCCCGGTGATAGTTGTCGGTTCTCATAGATACGACTGCGGTACCCATCTCAACACCGTTCACCAGCATGTGGGAGTCATACGGGTACGGCTCCGCTGAAGAAGGTATACGCATACCCGTATTTCGATAACCAACATACGCAGTTAGAATCGAGTAGAGTTATGCGTCGGACAAAAATTGTTGCTACGCTTGGGCCGGCGACGAGTACCCCCGAACGGATCGCCGGATTGATTCGTGCCGGAATGAATGTGGCCCGTCTCAACTTCTCGCATGGTACTCATGCCGAACACGCAGCGCGGATTGCGATGGTGCGACGAGCGGCTGCCGAAGCTGGTCGCCATGTCGCTATTCTCCAAGATTTACAAGGACCGAAGATTCGCACCGGGCCACTGGTTAACGGTCAGCCGGTCGAGCTGGTTGCCGGCCAGCGCTTTGTGATCACGACCGAACCAATTATCGGTGATGCTCAGCGCGTCAGTACCACCTACCGGGCCTTACCACTCGATGTGCGGCCACGTGACCGGATTTTGTTGTCGGATGGGTTAATCGAGCTGGTGGTCATCAACCATACCGACACTGAAGTTGAGACCGAGGTCGTGCATGGTGGAAAGTTACGCGAACATCAGGGCATCAATTTGCCGGGTGTGCGGGTCAGTGCGCCGGCCGCGACCGAGAAGGATCTTGCCGATCTCGCCTTTGGTCTCGAACAGGGTGTGGATTTCGTGGCGTTATCGTTTGTCCGCCGCGCAAGTGACGTGCGTGAGGTGAAGGAGTTCATTCGTCGAGCCGGCAAACAAACGCCGGTCATTGCTAAGATAGAACGACCGGAGGCGCTTGAAGTTTTACCGGAGATCTTAGCCGAAGCTGACGGGATTATGGTGGCCCGTGGTGATCTTGGTGTCGAAATGCCACCCGAACGGGTACCGATTGTACAGAAGCAGATTATCGCCGCGGCTAATCAAGCGATGCTGCCCGTCATTACCGCCACCCAGATGCTCGAGTCGATGATCCACAACCCACGACCAACTCGCGCTGAAGCGAGCGATGTGGCAAATGCGATTCTCGACGGTACCGACGCCGTGATGCTCAGCGGTGAGACGGCAGCCGGTGCGTACCCGATTGAAGCTGTACAGATGATGGCGCTGATTGCCGATGCTGTCGAGTCATCGTTGAGCGGTAATCATTCACATACAACACCGCGCTGGTCGATTGTGTCTTCACAATCAACTCCACGTGCAATTGCTGCTGCGGCGTGTACTATTGCGAGTACCTTGCCGGTGCGCTTTATCGTGGTGCTCACCCAGAGCGGCGCAAGTGCTCGGCTCGTCTCCCACTACCGGCCTGAAGTGCCGATCCTCGCCTTCTGCCCAACTGAAGAGACGGCACGTCGCACGAGTCTCTACTGGGGTGTGACACCTATTGTGATTGAGGCGCGTGACCGACTCGACGAACTGGAACAGCAGATCGTGCGGATGATGCGTGATATGGGGATGGCCCGGCGCGGTGATTTGATCGTCCTGAGTGGCGGGCATCCGGTGTATCGCTATGGGCCAACCAACTTTTTAAAGGTCATTACGATTGAATAATATTCTTGACACCAATGCACGTGAATGCTACGCTGTAGCTAATAGCATACCACGTCGGGCAGGATGACCATGCGTATTGTCTCGCTGCTACCGAGCACAACCGAAATAGTCTGTGCATTGGGTCTTGCAGACCAACTTGTCGGCGTGACCCATGAATGTGATTATCCGCCGACGGTGCGCGGTTTGCCGGTGGTGACACGGAGCGTTCTCGACCTACCAGAGACGGTGTCTTCCGCCGAAATCGATACAGCAGTTCGTGAGCGAGCACGCAATGACCTCTCGATCTACCAACTCGATATGGCGTTGCTGCATGCGCTCCAGCCCGACGTGATCCTGACCCAGGCCCTTTGCGAGGTGTGTGCTGTGCCCCTTCGGCAGGTCGAGTCGGTGATGGCCGGTGGTACGGCGCACATTTTATCATTTGAACCGACCAGCTTGGCCGGGATTTTCGGTTCGATCAAGGCGATTGGGCGGGCGCTGGGCGTTCCCGAACGGGCCGATGCTCTGGTTCAGGCGCTGAACGAGCGGGTTAAACGAGTACGTGCGCAAACAGCGCGCGTATCGTATCGTCCACGGGTTGCCTGTTTGGAATGGCTCGATCCGGTGTTTGGGCCGGGGCATTGGAACCCGGAGCTGGTCACTATTGCCGGTGGCCATCCGGTGTTAGGAGTGGCTGGCGAACGAGCACAACGCGTAGCATGGCCAGATGTGATTGCATGTGCTCCGGAAGTCATCGTTGTCATGCCGTGTGGTTTTACCCTCGAACGGGCAGTGGCTGAGGCGCAAGCTCTCTTACCGCAACGTACCGGTTGGTATGCGCTGCCGGCAGTTCGCAATGGTAGAGTCTTTGTTGTTGATGGCAACACCTATTTTAGTCGACCCGGTCCACGGATCGTTGATAGTTTAGAATTGTTGGCTGCGCTCATCCATCCTGACCTATTCGCCGGATGGAGTCTGCCAAACGCAGCGGCCGTCCTGCGATAATTGATGACGGTTGAGCAGAAGACAAGGTTGTAGTTAGGGGAGGTCACGTGCATGGCAAAGTCAGAGCTCACCATTGCCGAGTTATTACAAACGCTCGCTCATGAGCTAGATCAGCCGTTCAGTGTCGGTGAACTTTGCCACCTTATGAAGGCGCGTTGGCCTGTTACCTTTACCGAGGCGTCGGTACGTGATACGTTGCGTTGGGAAGGTATTCGCCACGGCTGGGTGAAGCTCAACCGTAAGCAGTATATGCCGTTGCGTTCGGTGCTCGATGGTCTCCGATTTCGCTGCTGGCCACGACCGCAAGACATCGCCAATGGTCAATTACCGATTGCGCATCTGTATCCATTCTTTGGCGCGCGCCAGCGCGCGTTGCCTCTGATGTACGACGAACAGAATAATGTACTGCGGGTACATGAAGTGTCATCGCCCTCCGGTGCAACATGGCTTGCCCTTGATCTGCACGAATGGTTTCGCCATCACCACTTCGCCGTCGGTGATAGCATCTTGGTGGAAGTACGGTACCGATCACATCCAGAAATGTATCTCACCTACGAACCGGTAGCCGCGTTTCGCACCGATGAGGTTGTAGCACAAGAACAAGCACTTATTGCGGAATTGGTAAAGCGCGTCGGGCACCAGCAGGTTGCGGTTGATGAGGTCGTGTTGCCGATCTTTGCCGGAGCTGCGTGGCGGACTGCCTATCCCGGTCGGCCATGGCAGTACCTTGTGTTGAACGATAGACGGCTGCAATTGATCGATGACTTCTATCTCCAGTTGGTCACCGATCCGTTCGATGTTGATGCAGTAATGATAGTCCAACCCACAGACGAGCGTGTGGTCTTCTCGCCAGCGATCCTCGATCAGGTTCAGGCCCAATCGCTGATTCGCTCCTCTGATCAGACGACCCTCTTAGCGGAAATTGCAGCGTTACAGCAAGCAATTCAGCGTTCGCGGGAACAGGATCGGCAGGCAGGCATTTGGGATGGTCGTTTGACCCGCGAGTCGTATCTGTCCGATGAGGAGGATGATGAAGCTTTCTTGAAAGCCATTAATGAGGAGCTAGGGCCGTTTGCAATCATAACAAGTGATGAAATGGCCTATGCGTTTTTGCGCATGCAAGAAGTATTACCACCTGAGGTGCAAGAGCAATTAAACCACGCTACTCAAGAACAGGCCGAGGTAATTATCGCCGGTCAGTTGAATTGGTTATTGGTCAAGGCACCTGATCTCTTTCCTGCGCTCGATCCGCAGACGATCCGGTATGCATCCGATACCCTGACCGATCAGGTTCAAGCTCATGCTTTGTCATTCGATAACGATGACATTGTCGGTTTGACCGATGACGACGATTGGTACAATGACGATGATCTCGATTGGGATGATGATGATGACGACGAAGATGCATGCCATCTGCAAAGTACCAGTCTCATCAATCAGTATGTTGACTATTTACAAGAGTGTGGGAAAAAGCGCTCGACTGCCCAGACTCAGGCTCGTCTCTTGCAACCGTATGCGTGGTTTTTAGCGTCGTTCTATCGGTTAGCGCTCAGTGAGGGTAGCTATGCGACCCTCGATGAGTTTCTGTTTTACTACTATCCGAATCATTACGATGTCTCGGAGCGACATGTGCGCGAGATGTGTAGTGCACTCAAGCATTTTTACGCCTTCCTCCGCGAACGTGGTATCATCCAAGATGATCGCTTTGCACTTGCCATCTGGCAACGGCGTGATCAAGCGGCCCGCTTAATGGTGCTAACACGTAAGGTTGAACACGAACATCCCGATCAACCGCAGCTTTTGCGAATGCTTTTTAAATCGTTTACGTCGTAATATGGAATTGCGCTTGTTACGATGAGAGTGCGCCGACCTGGGCGCACTCTTACTTTGTGGAGACATGATGATAACCTATACCATTGCAATGCCCGTGCCTCATTCCCATCTCTTTCATGTTCACATTACTATTCAACGGACAGAGACTGGTGATGTTCAATTGTCGTTACCGGCCTGGACGCCCGGTTCGTATATGATCCGTGAGTTTGCCCGCCATGTGCAAGAGTTTCAAGCGACTGACGGTGCAGGTGTCCGTTTGCCGTGGCACAAGGTGCGCAAAGATAGTTGGATCGTGCAGGCCGGTGCAGCAACCCACGTCATTGTTTCGTATAAAGTCTATGCGTTTGATTTGACGGTACGCACCAGTCATCTCGATGGCACGCACGGCTATTTCAACGGCGCGAATGTGTTTATGTACGTTCACGGCCATACGCGCGAGCCGTTGATCCTTCACGTCGATCCACAGCCCGGCTGGCAGGTGACGACCGGTCTCATTCCGTTGCCGACCGATCCGGCGCACCCACAGCGGGCATCGTTTCAGGCAGCCGATTACGATGAGTTGGTCGATTGCCCGGTGGAATGTGGCACGCATCGTCTCTTAACCTTTACCGTCGATGATGTACCGCACCGGATTGCCATTTGGGGCCACGGGAATGAAGATGAAGCGCGTTTGTTGGCCGATACCAAACGTATTGTTGAAGTACAACGGGCGCTGTTTGGTAGCTTGCCGTACCGCGACTATACGTTCATTCTGCATCTGACCGATGGTCGGGGCGGTGGCCTTGAACATCGCAATAGCGCTACCAATATGGTCGACCGCTGGACGTTTACCGACCAGTATGAGCGCTATCTGAGCCTTACCTCACACGAACTGTTTCATGCATGGAATGTGAAACGACTGCGTCCGGCAGTACTTGGCCCGTTCGATTACCAGAACGAAAATTACACGCGCCTGCTGTGGTTGATGGAAGGGGCAACGAGCTACTACGATGAGCTACTGCTGGTACGAGCCGGTCTGATGAGCGAAGAGCGCTATTTGCAAAAATTGGCCGATAAGATCGTACAACTTCAACAGCAACCCGGTCGTCGGTTGCAAAGTCTCGAACAGAGCAGCTTCGACGCTTGGATTAAGTTCTACCGTCCTGATGAGAATAGCATCAATTCCAGTATCTCGTACTATCTCAAGGGCGCGTTGGTATGTTGGATGTTTGATATGGCGATCCGGTCACAGACGAACGGCGAGCGGAGCTTTGATGATGTGATGCGTTATCTGTACCAACGCTATCCGGTCGAAGGGCCGGGTATTCCCGAAGAGGGTGCAGTGCTAGCTGCAATCGAGGCGGTTGGTGGTCAACAGAATGGGTTTCGCGACATGTACGAACAGTATGTAGCAGGAGTTGCCGAACTCGATTATCATGCCGCCCTGGCCGTCGTTGGGCTGGAACCACGCTGGCAATACCGACGGCCACGGCCCAATGGGCAGCCACCGGCCTGGTTGGGGATCAATTGGCGTCAACAAGGTGAACGAACTATTGTAGCTTCGGTGCGCAGTGATGGGCCTGCTTACGAAGCGGGTGTCTATGCCGGTGATGAGTTGGTCGCGCTCGATGGCTGGCGGGTGAATGAGGAACGTCTCAACCAACGCCTGCTGGAACGCCGGCCCGGTGATGCAGTGCGGTTGACCCTCTTCCGTGGTGATGCGTTGATCGATGTCGTTGTGCCATTGGCGGTTGCGCCGTATGATGCGCTATCGTTGGTACCGGTGGCGATTCCAACTGCCGCCCAACTGCGTATGCGGGCGGCATGGTTAGAGCGAATGGTGTAAGCAACGTTGCGTGGACGTAGGGCAGACTCCGTAACCTGCTGTGGATGTCGTTGTGGTATAGTTGCAGATAATCGGGTAATGTGATGAATTCTGTTGAAACGCTGAAAGCAATGGCGGCGGCGGCGGCCGTAGGACTGATCGAGCCGGGAATGGTGATCGGGTTGGGGTTTGGGAGTACGGCCGCGTATGCAACGCGGATGATCGGTGAACGCTTGGCAAATGGCGAACTCCGCGAGATCGTCGGTGTACCGTGTGCTGAAGGGACCGCAGCACTAGCCCGTGAGCTGGGTATTCCCCTCACTACCCTTGATGATGTAGAGAATGTTGATATAACCATTGATGGCGCCGATGAAGTCGATCCAGATATGGCCCTGATCAAGGGTGGTGGTGGCGCATTGCTCCGTGAAAAGATGGTTGCTCAGGCCAGTCGGCGGGTTGTGATTATCGTTGACGAAAGTAAGCTCTCACCGGCCCTTGGGACGCGCTTCGCATTGCCGATTGAAGTGGTTGATTTCGGCTACCGAGCAACGGCTCGCTGGTTAACTGCCCAAGGTGGGGGCGTGCGCTTGCGCCTTCGCTCTGATGGGCAACCGTTTCGCACCGATCAAGGTCATCTGATCCTCGATTGGGCATGTGGCCCGATTGCCGACCCGGCTGCACTGGCCGACCGCTTAGCTGCACGAGCCGGTATCGTCGAGCATGGCCTGTTTATCGGCTTGGCAACTGATTTGTTCGTTGCCGGAGCAACAGGCGTGCGGCATATTGTTCGCACAGATTGCGGTAGAGTAGCGCCATAAGCGTGTCATACCATGTAGAGAAGATTATGCGCTTAGCACCCTCCATCCTCACGGCAGATTTCTCTCGTCTAGGTGAACAGGTCGCCACGGCATGCGAGGCGGGAATCGGTTGGATTCACCTCGATGTTATGGACGGCCAATTTGTTCCCAATATTAGTTTTGGGCCGCCGGTGGTGCGCTCGTTGCGCCCGTTGGCCGACCGATACGGCGCACTCCTCGATGCGCATCTGATGATTGTTGAGCCGGAGCGTTATCTCGCTGATTTTGCCGCCGCCGGCGCCGATCTCATAACCGTGCATGTCGAAGCCACCCCGCACGTCTATCGGGCTATCCAGATGATCCACGACTTGGGTAAAAAGGCCGGTGTTGCCCTGAATCCGGCAACACCGCTCAGTATGGTCGAAGAGGTTATTGATCAGGTTGAATTGATCCTACTTATGACGGTTAATCCCGGTTTTGGGGGGCAAACGCTGATCCCTTCGGTGTTGGCGAAAGTACGGCGGCTGGCAACCATGCTCGGTGATCGTCCGGTGGAGATTATGGTTGACGGCGGTGTGCATCCGGCGACCATTGCGGCTTGTGCTGCGGCCGGTGCGACGGTAGCAGTTGTTGGTTCGGCCGTCTTCGGTGACCAGCCGATCCCGGCGGCGATTGCCGCACTTCGGACAGCGCTCGCCGATTCGGTGCAGACACGCTGAGAAGTAATCTCGACAGCTCTGGTATTCGCTTGCTCGACAGTGGTTGAATGGTAGGTGATAGTATGTATCTCGCCGGCGACATTGGTGGTACCAAGACGATTCTTGCCCTCTTCGATCAGAATACTGGGCCACACACGCCATTGAACATTCAGACATTTCCCAGTGCTCGCTATCCGAGCCTTGCAGCGATCATTGCCGAGTTTCTGTCTGTCCATCCTACGCCGATCGCTGCGGCTGCATTCGGAGTGGCCGGTCCGGTCGTGGCCGGACGGGCCAGCATCACCAATTTAGCCTGGACAATCGATGCCGCTGAGCTGAGTGTGGTGTTGGGTGACGTACCGGTGCGCCTCCTGAATGATCTTGAGGCGATTGCGCAATCGGTGCCAATCCTCAAACCGGCTGACCTCGTGACCCTCACCGCCGGCACACCGGTTGCCGATGGGGCAATTGGCGTCATCGCACCGGGAACCGGTCTCGGTGAGGCGTTTCTGACGTGGGATGGTACACGCTACCGACCACATCCTTCCGAGGGCGGACATACGACGTTTGCGCCACGAAATCAGATCGAAAAAGATTTGCTCGACTATTTACATCAACGCTTTAGTCACGTGAGTTATGAACGTGTCTGTTCTGGGATCGGTATCCCCAATCTGTATGCGTTCGTCCGTGACTGCCTACTCCAACGTGAAACGCCGGCTGTAGCCGAGCAGCTTGCCGCTGCGACCGATCCTACGCCGATTATCGCGCAAGCCGGCATGGCAACCGAAGATATGTGTCTCGTTTGCCGTACAACCCTTGAGTTGTTTGTCGATATTCTGGCTGCTGAAGCCGGTAATCTAGCCCTTAAAGTGTTGGCAACCGGCGGTATGTATATCGGTGGTGGTCTGCCCCCGCGGGTATTGCCGCTGATCAAGCGTGAACGCTTTTTACAGATCTTCCGTGACAAGGGTCGCTTCAGTGATCTCCTGGCTAACGTCCCTATTCATGTCATTCTCGAGCCGAAAGCCGGGTTGTTTGGAGCCGCTGCTGCTGCGATGACTTGACGAGCTGCTATTTTTAGTGTATTACTAACACTAAATCATTGCAAGGGAGAATGCGCGCTCATGCAGGAAGAACGCCCAACTCGCTCTGATATCAGCAAATATCCGTTACCAGCAGTAACGGTTGATGTGGTGATCTTTAGTTTGATCAATCGTACCTTGCACGTGTTGCTTGTGCAACGAAAGCGTTGGCCTTTCGAGGGACGATGGGCGATTCCGGGAGGCTTCATTCGGCTCGACGAATCGTTGGAGGAAGCGGCGCGCCGCGAACTCGAGGAAGAGACCGGTGTGCGCGACGTATACCTCGAACAATTGTATACGTTCGGCGATGTCCAGCGCGATCCGCGCCATCGCGTCATTAGTGTTGCTTACATTGCCTTGGTTCGCGCCGATGCGCAGACGATCCGGGTCAGCGATGAAAGTAGTGATGTCCGGTGGTTCCCGGTTGATAACCTACCAACGCCACTCGCTTTCGATCACGATCAGATACTCGCCTATGCCCTCTCACGTCTGCGCTCGAAGCTTGAATACACGACGCTGGCATTTCAACTTCTGCCCGAACTCTTTTCGATCCTCGAATTGAAACATATCTACGAACAGATTCTGGGGGAAAAGCTCGATAAAGGAAACTTCTACCGTAAAATCAAAGAAGCCGGTATCCTTGAAGAAACACCGTACATCCGCGAGGGACGTGGCCGACCGACTCGTCTTTGGCGCTTCCGTCGTGAACGTATCGGCGATAAGCAGTTTGTCTTTCGCTGGCGAGAGGATCGACGCGATTGAGGCGTGCTTGATACGACGTGGGCGTTCGTTGTTGGTTCAGGCACGTTGGTCGATTGGGTAGACGATGTCCATAGCCGTAATCCGGTTGTTCACGTAAGCAATCTCCACCGGCTCGTTCGAGTGGGTGAATACGATGTATCTTATCAACCCATTCACCCGTTGCCGGACAGCCTATCTGTAGGTACCCTGGCTCTACAGGGTACATTTGGTGATTGCCTTGTAACGTTACACGCTATGATTCAAATAAACAACACAGCAGCTCCGCAAAGCGAGGCGCAATATGCGTATGCTCGAAGTGTTGATTGTTGGCGGCGGGGTGATGGGTGCGGCTACGGCGTATGCACTCGCCCGGCGCGGTCGGCGGGTGCTGCTCCTCGAACAGTTTGCTCTTGGGCATGCACGTGGTAGTTCGCATGGGTTGTCGCGTTTGTTTCGTTATGCCTATCCGCAAGCCATCTACACTCAATTGGCAGTAGCGGCTCGCCAAGCCTGGGCTGCGCTCGAAGCAGATGCTTGTCAGCGTTTGTTGATCAACACCGGCGCACTTGACATAGCCCAGACCGATCTGCCCTACCTAAAGGCATGTGCGGCTCAGTTGGCGGCTGCCGGGGTACCTTTCGAGCAACTCTCTGCGGATGAATTACGCTCCCGTTTTCCCGCGCTCGCAGTGACCGATCAGACGATTGGGCTGTATCAGCCTGATGCTGGTATTTTGCCGGCTTCACGCTGTGTTGCGACGCTGATCGAGCAGGCCCGTCGTTATGGTGCCGTCGTTGCAACCGGGGTTCGGGTTGATCGGTTGTTGCCAGATGGCACCGGGGTACGGGTTGATGCTGCCGGTGCAACGTACCGTGCACAGCGTGTGGTGATTACTGCGGGCTCGTATACACCGGTTCTTCTGCGGCAATTAGGATTATCGTTTCCGTTGTTGATCACACGTGAACAGTCGGCATTCTTTTTGCCCCACCATCGAGTGCTGAGTAAGATCGGGTATCTACCAGTGGTGCGTGATCATGGTCACGGTGACGGTGAATCGTTGTTGGTGTGTTATCCCGATATGGGAGAGGGTGTGAAAGCAGAGCTATTCGGTACTGGCGTTGTTGTTCGTGATCCGTATGTGCTACCGCCACTTCCCGATCCGGTTGAGAGTGAACGGATTGCTCGACGGCTCGAAGCAACGTTGCCTGGTTTTGCAGCACGTCTGTTACGCGCGGAAACCTGTCGGATGACCCACACACCGACTGGTGATTTTCTGATCGACCATCATCCTGAGTATCGCCAGATTTTGTTGGCGGTGCCGTGTTCTGGTCATGGTTTTAAGTTTGCACCGTTGATCGGTGAGATTCTTGCCGATCTTGCGATGCAAGGTACGACCAAGTACGATATTACGACGTTCCGGATCGACCGCTTACGAATGTCACCTGCATTGACATAATGAAGACGAATTTAGGTTCGGCAACCAAAGGCCGGCAATGAGACCAAGCCGAACGAGAGTTGCTTGGGCTGACGACAATACGCCATCAGGCCACACCGCAGACCAACCAGGACAGTGATGGTACGTCGGTGGCACGATGCTCAATCTGCGAAATGTTCTTGCGTTGGTCAAATGGGTTCGACGATCGCCCGTTTCTGAAAAATGATGGTATCTATCAGCAGCATACGGTCATGCCGCATGGTGGAATGATCACCGTTCACCGGTGCAACACGGACGGTGCGCAGGCGCGCGGGACGGTGGGCGGGAGCGTGGTCGGGTGCCGTGGCTCCGGCGGGAACGGTACACCGGTGTGCGTGGGGCGACGCGCGGGACGGTGGGCGGGAGCGTGGTCGCCTTGCTTACCCAACACCGTGCCAACTTGGGTATGCACGATCTTGCGAACCGGGTGACGCTTATCCCCCGTGCCCGGCGCACGCATCAGATAGAGGCATTCGCTGCGGTCGGTACCCATCAGATGGAGGGTGTAGTCAACAACCCAGCCGGTTGCGGTTGTTCCTCGCTCTGTCGATCCGGCAACGACCTATGGTCATCGGTTCTGGGGTTATTGCAGACCGCCGAAGTGAATTGCACGTATGAGTCTTGACGACTTCATCTCAGCCGAGGATTGACTCACCGGATTAGCTTTTCCTACTCGGTGACCCGAATAGCTTAGGCTACCGATAGTTCATCCAGAACGGCTTCGCTGCTGTTACTGCAGATGGTGGGTAGGTCGTTAGCCTGCCAAGCCGGGAGGCATAAAATGCGTTATTTGGCAGAGCTGTACTACTTTCAAGACCAAAGGGAATTCCCCTTCCAGAAATCTGTGATCGTCACAGCAACAACCGTCGCTCGGTGGTGCTCCCATTTTTATGCAGGGATCATCGTTCCTTGGAACTGTAACATCCCCCTTGAGAAGAAAGGACTTCTGCCAACACCATTCAGAAGTAAAGAGATCTTTGTCACCGAATTAGTAAATTGGCTTTTTGAAAACTCGATGTCCGAGGAGTTATTTTGCTTACTTTTAGACGACAAACCGGTGTCACCATTGGGAGAAATCGCCAGGTTTGATCATCGCGATGACACGTGTTGTTGGTTGCTCGATTTGACCGACGATGAGTTCGCCGAATGTCAAGTTCAATGGCAGGTGAACGGTCTACCGAGAGATCTGTTCTATCCAGAGCATCAGACTGTGTGCATTCCATATCCTGGCAGAGGGTTGAAGGCGAAACTGCTAAGGGTATTGTTATACACCTAAACAATGGCAAAAGGAGCAAAGGGCAATGTCTGCTACGACCTAACCGCCCGCAATTCGAACCGCAGGTAGGCCAACGTACTCTCGCAACCGATGGGGATCATAGTGGGACTGTTGGAGAAAGAGCACAAGCTTCTGGGAATCGTAAATAAACTGTTCAGCAACAACGGCACCAAGGAAAACAGCTATGGCTTTTGATCCTGAAAAGCATCATCGTCGGTCAATCCGCCTCAAGGGCTATGATTATCGCCAGCCAGGTGCTTATTTCATCACCATCTGCACCCAGGATCGAGCATGCTTTATGGGAAAGAACACCGGAACGGTTTCCCAATGTGGAATTGGATGCATTCATCGTCATGCCTAATCACATCCACGGTATCATTGTCATAACCCAAAATATTGCCCCCGACGAAACCACCGTAGGGGCAGGCCTCGTGCCTGCCCCCGTGCCTGCCCCCGTGCCTGCCCCCGTACCCGCCCCCACCGTGGGGGATATTATCGGGGCATTCAAATCCATCACACAGTTCGATATATCCAGGGCATCAAACAACACGGATGGCCGCCGTTTCAGGGGCGATTGTGGCAACGCAATTATTACGAACGCATCATCCACACCGAGGAAGCTTTGCATCGCATTAGGGAATATATCGCACGAAACCCCATGAAATGGCGCCGGGACCGGGATAATCCCTAGCAGGTGTGGGAGATGAACTATGGAGTCATCATCACAAAACGCTTCAATGGGACTTACTCATCGGGGTTTTTTTCGCACGGTTAGTTTGGCACATTCCACGGCTCCATCAAGGAACCTCTTATCCCAAACATTTAAAGATGCTTACCGGCATGAGCCGTCGTCACAAGTCGTCGGGTTGCCGCCAAACAAGTAGCGATTGCGCGCAACAAATTCGTAGACGGGCTGCGCCAATGTGAGTGCGCCGGGCAGACGCAATAATTCACCTAACCCACGCAACGCCGGTAATTGCAATAATAATTCCCGTACTGCTTCAGCACCCCGGTAGATCGTACCGTCGGGGCCAACGACGTGTAGTTGCCCCATAGCTTCATCAGGGGTAATCTCGGGAAACCGCGCACGGGCTTCGGCACTGCTGGCATCGATCAGCTCGATCTGGTGGTGCTCATCATACGCCGCTACCAGCGAGGCTTGGCTGCGACACAGACGACAGTTACCGTCGTAGAGCATCGTGTAGGGCATAGATCACTCTTTCCAATTAATACGGTACTATCGCCGTTACCACCAGCGCCAAGACGAGAATACCGATGATAATTGCACTCAGTACGCGGAACCATTGCTGATACCGTTTACGGCTCATCGTTACTACCTCTTCAATGCTCTCACTTGAAGTTTCGTTCAGTTCTAGTTGTATTATACCCACGTTTCATGCTATCGCGCAGCCGAGCGTCGTAACGACTGCATGCACCACCTCAGCAATCACCGAAATATGCTGCGGGGGTGGCGGTGTCCGCTGCGGATACGTGCGGTTACAGAGGACAACAACTGCAATGTCTGCGGTAGGAATGCCAAGTATTATCGGCCCGGTAAACCCACTATGCCCGAATGCAGTCGCTACTGCCGGCCCCATGTACGGTCGTTGTAGCATCCAACCCAATCCACTAATCTTCTGATTGTCAATCGGAGGTTGTGGTGTGCGAGCAGCGAGAACGGTTTCGGGACGTAAGAGCTGTACCCCTTCCCACGAACCTTCACATAACCACAGTTCGATTAGCCTCACAACATCGGTAGCAACACCAAACATACCGGCATGACCGGCGATTCCTCCCAATGTATACGCACTTTCGTCGTGGACGACGCCATGTACCAACCCACCACGCCATTCCCAATCCCATTCGGTTGGCGCAATCCGTCCGCGCCATTCGAATGGTGGGCAAAAGCGCGTGTACTGCATCCCAAGTGGCGCACAAACTAGCTCATCAATCACCGCCTCGAGTGGACCACCGTAGACGGTTGCGACGACCTCACCAAGGAGAAAGGTGTTGAGATTGGCGTATTCGGTGACACTGCCAGGTTGATGTACGGCAGGTGCTGTATAGACGGCACGTCTGATCGCATGCGCACCGACACGGGCCAGTGGTGCCAATTGTACGGCTAGTCCACTCCGGTGACTAAGCAGATGGCGCACGGTGATCGCGTCATTCGCCAGTTCCGGTAACCAGAAACGAGCCGGTAGATCAAGTGGCAACATTCCGGCATCGTGCAGGCGTAATGCCGCTATCGCAGTGAATATTTTGGTAAGCGAGGCTAAATCATAGATGGTGTCGAGCGTTACCGTTTGGGTGCCGGGGTCATCGTACATTGTCGTTCCATAAGCCGCAGCGTGGAGTACACGACCACGTTGGGTGACCAGTACCACTGCCCCGGGAAAGATGCGTTTGGCGATGGCGGTCGTGATAATCGTATTGATAGCAGGGATCATCGTTGTGTCATTCGTATAATTGGTTACGTCGCAGGGCTATTTCTCCAACCCACAAGGCCAGAGCGAGTGAAGCCAGCCACGGCCAGAGTTCTTGCGGAGAAGCCGGCATCGCTACTGATGCTTCGTCTATGACTATGACCTCGGTGCTCCCACCGGTAATTGCAGCAATCTGACGCAAGCGCTCCACACCCTGCGCCGGATCGTGGATCGCGTATTCGGTCGGCGGTACCTGCACATAGCCGATACTACGTTGCAGTGTTTGCCCATCGGCAAATAAGGTTACCACAACCTGGTACGGACCAACTTCACCAAGTGCCACATCACGACTGTAGCGCCCCGGCCCAATTTGTAACAAACTGATGCGCTGGCTGCTTTGGTCAGGGAACGTGATCTGTGCACTCACCTGCGCTAAATCAATCGGTACCCCACCGACAGTCTGGGCATCGACCATCAGCCGAATCCCACGCGAAAGCGGTTCGACCCAAACCTGGAGCGGCCCACTGTCAGGGGTCGGAATGGTGTACTGTACGACTTGGTTCCAAAATCGGTCGTACTCAGACCAAGCCGGCCAACGTGTAGCCCACGGCGCCGCAGTACTGGCCGTCCACGCGACACTGCGACCTAAGCCGTATTGCCAGACGGCCAACAATGGATCGTCCGCCGGACTACTCAGGACTACGGTGGCCTCCGGGCGAGATTGTAACGCGATATAGCCATCGAGGAGCGGTAGGGTGCTCGGATCGAAGTTCCGTACCAGCGGATGCGGCTGGTTGAGACGCACGGGGGAAGGTTGTTCGACGGTCAGTTCGGAGCCGGCGATTTCACTCTCTTGCAACGTGATGCGCGGTAAATCGGCGGCGTCGGGCACAAAGTAGTAGCGTCCATTCCCCCAACGTGCCAATTGATCGAGGAGATCGGTATCGGCGTCAGTGCCGATGGCAATGGTCGAAAGCGTAATCTGAGCAGCACGGGCCGTCTCAACCAACTGCTGGTAGCGTGGGTAGTTGTTGCTATAGCTGCGACCATCGCTCAGTAAGACGGCGTGGCGTACACTGTGTGGCTCAGCGGCCAGCGTCGGTAGCCCAATTGCCAGCGCCCGTTCGATGTTCGTGCCACCGCCAATTGCCATCGTGGCAATACGAGTCTGCAATTCGGCAACGGCCGATCCCTCGCCAACCGTTTGGAACGGTATCGTCCAGATCGTATCGGTGTCGAAGGCGAGGATGCCGATGCGGTCGTCGGCTTGGAGCGCAGTGAGGGCAAGAATGGCGGCCTCTTTCGCCAAATCAAACTTACTCACTCCGAACGAGGCACTCATACTGGCCGAACGGTCAATAATCAGCAAGAGCGAAATCGGTGTGCGTTGTGGGCGTGGTGGAGGTTCCATCAGGAGAGGCAACGCTTCGGCCAACGGCGTGCGGGCATAACTGCCAAGGGTAAACGATTGATTGCCGCCGATGACCGTCAGCCCTTTGCCTTCGCTCCGCACGACTTCGCGCAACGACATCATCTGTTCAAATGAGAGCTGATTCGCCGATACGTCAACCAACACAATCCCGTCGTACATTGCGAGACGGTTGAGCGCTACCGGTACGGCACTAACCGACACCCGCTCAACCTCCATCCCTGCCTGAGTAAGCGCCGCACCAAGTACGGCGCCGTTTTCACGAGACCCTTCGACCAGTAAGATGCGGGGTGGCGGCATCACGAGGGCTGTCGCTGCAGCAACGTTGTTCGCTGCGAAGGTGTCGTTGCCGGTCGGAATGATCTCGGTGCGCAGACTGAGTAGACCTGGCTGCTCTGCGGTATGGGTGATAGTAAATTGGTACTGACCGGGTGGAATGACCACCGATTCCTCGCCGAGCAGCTGTTCGTCAACCCAAATCCGCAAATCGGCAGCGATTGGTGTCGGATCGTCAATCGGTTGGTAGGTTGTAGTGACGGTAATGTCAAACGGTTCGCCACTCCGCACGAGTGCCGGAACATCGAGGCGTGTCACGGTGATTTCGGGAGTAGCCGGGGGTGCGATAAACCGTACATCGACGCGGATACCAGCAGCGGCTGCCCGTTGCGCTTCAGCCAGCACATCACCCCCTGTATTGTGCCCATCACCGATCAAGATTACTCGCCCACCTGACGGCAATAACTGGCGGGCAGTCCGTAACGCATGCGCAAGATCACTCCCAGCGCCGTCAGGCATTCGCTCATTTCCGGCCACGACGTTCGCCCCAAATGCGAGTAAACGTGTTTGGGGGCCGGCTGCAGTGGCAATTGCTTCAGCCTCGGCCCGGATCGCTGCTTGACCGGCGGGGGTCAGGCTATCCGATTGATCGTAGATCACCAACAATGGCCCGGTAACCGGTGTATCAGCCTGTTGCCTCACCGGGTTTGCGAGCGCACCGATCAACAGGGTCAGGATCATTAATCGCAGGCCAACCACCCTCCAAGGTAGCCGCCGTCCGGCACGGCGCCAGATGAGCACCAATGCCGGTAGCGCGAGTAATAGCCAAAACATGTGTGGAGCTTGCCAAATCATCTTGCCTCCACCGATGGTCGGCGCTGCACGTAGAACCATTCAACCACGAGTACAATGATGGTTGCGATAAGCAGCCACGACCACAACGGTTGTGGTACCGTTACCGGCTGCGCGGTTGGTGTTGTTGCTACCGGGCCAAGCGTTGTACTGGTCAAGCGTGGAGTCGGATCGGCTTCACCGATTGCGCCGGCGTTGACCGGGATGGTCGTCTCGGAGAGTAGTTGTGTGCCGGCCCATTCGTATAGGTGATAAAGACCGACTTGCTCCGGTTCAATAATGATCGGGATTGCCGGTTGCAACGGATACGTCTGCCGGCTACCATCTGGGGCTTGCACGTCCAAATGGGTAGCGCGCAGATCGGCCTTGTAGGTCAGTGGTGTGCCGAGGGTTAGTGATGGCGGGAGGGGTGGCGGCATTAAATCGCGTACCGTCCGCACCACGAGCAGAGGAAACGCTAACCGACCGACCAGCGGGCTATTGTTCAGATCAAAATTCCAGACCGCGATCTCGCTACGCTCGAAACGTCCACGCGCCAGTAACGGGGTATCCCCGCTCAAGGCCAACGGGGTCAGCCAATCCGGTAGTTCCAGCACCCCGATTTGTCCCCAAGCAATGCCGCTCAGATTGACATCACGCAACAGCGACTCACCGGCAGGGGTCAGGGTAACGACCGGTTCGGCGAGGCGTGTTCCCGTGTTCGGGAGTAAGACACTGCCAGGCGGGTTAATCACAAGTACGCCGCCACCCGGCCATTGTGTCGGCACAGTGTTGATAAATATCGTCACATCGGTGGTCGGATCGGGGGTGTACGTTGCCGGGTCAACGACGGTGAGGGTTACATCCGGCATCGCCTGTAACACCCGTACTAGTGCCGATGCTGTTTGGGCTACCAGCGTGACTCTGGCAGGACGTTGACTATCCACATTCACCGTAGCAGTGTCATCGAGCGGTAATCCATCATTACCGGCGAACTCGAGTTGGATCTGTTGAGCCGGACCGGGTAATGTCCATGTCAGCTCGATAGCTGCGTTAGGTTGAATACTTACCGTCTCGGTTTGTGTAAGCTGATCATCTGCGAGGAGGCGAACCGGCCCGCGAAATGATTGCGTACCGTAATTAGCTAGCCGCGCATAGAGATAGACTCCAGCAGAGCCTCGGTGGGCCGCCAACGTGACAACTGCCCGGTTGGGTTGGGATGTACCGAGTACTTCAATCTGGAGTGGAAGGCGTAGGTCCATCGTGTTGGGTGGTGGTAACGCGCCGTCGGTCAACCACACCACTCGCGCACCGGGCTGATCGAGCAATAACGTCTCGGCAATGGTAAGGGCACCGCCAACATCACTACCGGTACCCTCGACACGCACTCCTGCGAGCGCTGTCAGCAAACGCGACCGCTCGGCGGCGCTGTCATGGTCGATCAGGCGAGCACTTGGGCCGGCGCTAATCAAGACTACCCGATCTTGCCATCCCATCTGTTCAATCACCGTTGCTGCGCGTTGCCGTGCTCGTTCTAGCCGCGTCGTTCCACCTTCGGCGAGTGCCATACTGGTCGAGGTATCGATAATGATCGCAATTGACCGATGCGGACCAAACCACGGCAACACGATTTGCGGCTGGGCCAACGCCAACCCAATCAGCAAGGCGGCAATGAGATGGAGGAGCAATAGCAGCGTTAGTCGCAGTCGCCGACGTCTCGTCGAGGGACGTAACGGGATCTGCTGCCATAACAGCAGTGACGGGACAACGACCCGCCGCCGGCGTGAGCGCACCATATGGAGCACAACAATCACCGGGAGGGTCAAGAGGGCGAGTAATCCGAATGGTGCTAGCAGCGACATGCTCGCTCCGAAGCTAGGGTCGATATGAATAGCTATCGTGTTGTTCGTCAGCCTAAAAAGCGACGGATACGGAGAAACGGAATAATCTGGCGTTCGAGCGGCCAATCGCACATAACCGGCGCATAGTCGATCCCTCGACGTGCGCAGCGTTGGGCCAGCGCCGTCCGCCATGCACTGGCAGCCGATCGGTAAGCCGCCAACGTCTCATCATCAAGATCAACGGTCAATTGCGTTCCGGTCTCGCTATCAACCAGTTCGAGCGACCCGGAGAGATTGGGGTCCAGCTCGGCCCGACTCAACAGATGCAAGATTTGCACCTGCCAGCGCGGTGTAGGTAAGTGCTGAGCCAAGACCTCAACCGGCATCGGTGTCAATAAATCGGAGATCAGGAGAACCAACCCACCGTGCGGATTCCGACGCGCTGTTTGTCGTGCGATCTGGGCAACGTCGATAGACGGTGCCGGCGAAAGGGCTTGTAAGCTACGAAACATCACTGTCGACAGCGTCTTCCCACGCACCGGCCCAAATATCGGGTGCTCCTGATCGCCGGCGAACACCGAAACTTGATCGCCGTGGGCAAGGGCCACATACCCTATTGCGCCGGCTAATTGCAATGCCAGGCGGAACCGTTGCGGATCACCGGTTGCCATACTACGCGACGTATCAACGATCACGCTGACGGTGACATCTTGCTCAACTTCACCCAGTCGCACCAACAAATGTTCTTGGCGCGCATACGCATGCCAATCGAGGTAACGGGGATCGTCGCCGGCCACATACGGGCGGTGATCGGTAAACACCGTCGCCGGCATCTGCCGTCGGCTCGGATGGTGACCAACAATCGGCGTACCGCGCAAGGTGCGTTGCGCTTGTACGCTCAACTGCTCAAGCCGGCGCAAAAATGCCTCAGTGAATAACGGCGGTTCGGTCGGTGTTGTTTTACGGCGAAAAATAGTCGCGAACCACATCGCGCACATCCGTAGGTATCCGAAGCGGATCGTCGGCAGTTTGCACGATACCACCACCGGTGGTGCTACTCGACCGGATCGGCAACCGACCCGACTGTGTACCGGTTGGTGGACGGTTGGTATCACCAGTTGTCGAGATTTGACCGGAGCCGTTGGTTGACAACTCTAACGGCGTACCATCAAGGCCAAGCGGTGTAAACGGTTGTTCACGACGCTGACTACCGGGACTATTCCCTGCTCCGCCACCTGAACCTTCGGCAGCCATTTGGGTTTGGGTGGGTATTTGTTCAAGCGCATCGGCGAGAGCCTCAAGGCCGACGGCGCCCGCCGTCGTATCACCGAATTGCAGCGCATCGGCCGTTGCACGCAACTGATCGGCAAGGTCGGGGAGCGATTGATCGACCACACGCGCCGCTTCTCGCAACGTCTCACCTAACGAATCACGGGCTGCCGGCGATACATTACCTACCTGATCGGCTAATTCGCGAAGTGCCTCGGCGGCGCCGGCAATATCACCCCGATCCAGCGCCTCTGCTGCTGGACGAGTCATACTCTGATCGCGTAACGCATCGGCTAGCGCCGATAATGCACGCGGATCGCCACTGCTCACCGATCTGGCTTCATTTCCCGTTGGCGATGAAGGATCGGGCCGTGGTGGTTGAGCCACCGGATCGGGCCGGTTGAGATCGGGTAATGGTTCGGCAACGCCAACCGATGCGATGGGCGGAGGTACTAAGACCAGCAAGCCGGCGATTACCAACAAGAGGGCACCGAGCATCAGTGTATCCGGCCAGAGGGGTTGACGTTTTTGATCGACATAATATTGAATACGGGTTACCATCTCTTGGGCGTGGTTCTGCAAGTAACCCGCGACCCCCTGTTGTTCACCGCTCCATTCCACCGCCGTACTCAGCATTTCGTGCAGCCGAAAACGACGGTCGAGGCGACGGGCTGCATCAGAGGGTGATAAACGAAAGGTAAGGGTACGGACGCAGCCGAAGAGGACACTGCCAACGACGAGCCAGCCGAGGAACGGACGTGGCAACGTTGGCAAACCAACCACCGGTAAGATGAGACCGAAGCAGACCAAGATCAAACCGGCGCCGGTTGTGCGCACAAGGGTTTCGATGGCATATTGGCGCCATCGTTGATTGCTGAGTGCCCGCAGTTGTTGGAGAAGTTGCCGCTTCATACTGGCAGTGTACCACAATCTGATCGGGTACAATAATGAAACTTAGATGATTCTAGCTCAGTTGGTGAGGAATGTATGAATGATCTCCTCTCGCTGTTGGCGCGTCGGGCCGCCGAGAATCGCCCGTTGCGGGTTGGTTTGATCGGCGCCGGTAAATTTGGGACGATGTTTTTGGCACAGGCGCGTCGGGTTGCCGGATTGCACGTGTTGGGTGTAGCCGACTTGTCCCCGGAGCGGGCGCGGATGGCGTTAGCCCGTGCCGGATGGCCAGAGGCGCAATATGCGGCGCTCTCACTCAGCGATGCACGTGATCGTGGCACAACCTATGTAGGTGATGATGCAGCGGCGCTTATCGCTGCCGATGGTCTTGATGTGGTCGTTGAAGCAACCGGTGTACCGGCAGCGGGTGTGTCGCACTGTCTGCTGGCTATCGAGCACGGGCGTCACATTGTGATGGTCAATGTTGAAGCCGATGCACTGGTTGGCCCGCTACTTGCCCGTCGTGCTGCCAAAGCCGGAGTTATCTACTCGTTGGCTTACGGTGATCAACCGGCGCTGATTGCCGAACAGGTCGAGTGGGCGCGCGCCTGTGGTTTTGAAGTCATCTGCGCCGGAAAAGGGACACGTTATTTGCCGCATTACCATCAAAGCACACCGGATACCGTCTGGCAATACTACGGGTTGAGTGCCGAACAGGCTGCAGCCGGTGGTATGAATCCGCAGATGTTCAACTCGTTCCTCGACGGCACCAAATCGGCAATCGAGATGGCCGCAGTGGCGAATGCCTGTCACTTGCGTCCACAGCCTCACGGTCTCAGCTTTCCACCGTGTGGTGTTGATGATTTACCGCACGTGTTGCGTCCACAAACGGCCGGTGGGCAACTCACCCATGCCGGCACCGTCGAAGTGGTCTCGTCACTCGAACGTGACGGGCGCCCGGTGTTTCGCGATCTACGCTGGGGTGTTTACGTCGTATTTGCCGCCCCCAACGACTATGTACGCCGGTGTTTTGCTGAATACGGTCTTGTGACCGATGCCAGTGGCGTCTATAGTGCATTGTATCGGCCCTACCATCTGATCGGTCTCGAATTGCCGATCTCGGTCTTACGTGTAGGGCTGCGACAGGAGCCGACCGGTTACCCACAGGCGTTTCTCGGTGATGTAGTGGCGGTTACCAAACGCGATCTGGCTGAAGGTGAGATGCTCGATGGTGAAGGCGGCTACACGGTGTACGGCAAACTAATGCCGGCGGTGGATTCGGTGGCTGCCGGTGCGTTACCGATAGGCCTCGCGCACGGGCTCCGTACCCTGCGCCCAATCGCTGCCGGAACAATTGTTCGCTGGGAGGATGTGGCTTACGAAACGAACCATCCGGTCGTTCGCTTACGACGTTTGATGGAACGGACGATGACACCAGAGGCAAACCTATGACGATTGCGTTACTCGGCCTTGGTTTAATGGGCCGTCCGATGGCGCGCACGCTGCTCAATGCCGGTTGGTTGGTGGTGGGGTGGAATCGGTCCCCCCTCGATCCGACGTTAACCGCCGGGATTCCGCTGGTATCTTCACTCAGCGAGGCGGCACAGGCCGAGACGATCATCCTGATGGTAAGTGATGCGGCTGCGGTTGACGATGTGCTGACCCAGATCGATCCGTGGCTACACGCCGGCCACCTTGTGATCGATATGGGCAGCTCCGATCCACGTCACTCACAGGCGCATGCAGCAGCGTTCGCGGCACGTGGCATTGGTTGGGTTGATGCACCGGTTTCGGGTGGGCCAGAAGGGGCAGCGCATGGTACGTTGGCAATTATGGTCGGTGGGACTGAAGCCGATGTCTCCCGTGCGTGGCCTATCCTGAATGCCTTGGGACGACCGACCCATGTTGGGCCACCCGGCACCGGTCACACAGCCAAAGTCATCAACCAACTGATCGTCGGGCTGACCATTCAGGCGGTTGCTGAAGCGATGGTATTGGCCGAACGGTATGGTCTTGATCTGGCCGTCCTACGGGCTGCTTTAGCCGGTGGTTTTGCCGATTCGAAAGTGTTGCAGCTCCACGGCGCCCGAATGGCGGCACGGCAATACATTCCCGGCGGTAAAGTCACGACGCAGCTTAAGGATCTGCGTATGGCGGCGGCAATGGCCGCTACTGCCGGCGTTGAGTTGCCACACTTGGCCGATACCATTCGGCGCTACGAGACGTTGGTAGCGCTTGGGTACGGTGATCTCGATCATTCGGCGTTGCACATGTTGTTGGTGGAAGGGGTGAAGTGAACCGAGCAGTGTTTTATCCGCCGACTGTTGCATTGTCGTTGAAGCGGTAGCCAACGTGCGGTTCGGTGATGATGTAGCGCGGGTGTGAGGGATCGGGTTCAAGCTTTACCCGTAAGTGCCGGATCACGCCTTTGACATAAGCGGCACAACGCTACATTTTGGGCAGTAAAGTTACAATACAGCTCAAGGATCTGCGTATGGCATCAGTGTGGTCGCCGCAGTTGGGATCGACTTGCCGCATCTACACAATACTATTGCCTGCGATGCAACCCTTGCTACACGTGGGTATAGTGATCTCGATCATTCGGTACTGCGTTTGTTGCTAGCGGGCAGGATTGATCGTTGGAGGGATGGTATTACGATGGCAAGTGCATTGTCCTTCCACTGCTAGTCTTAAGAAAGCAACTGACAATAGGCGAGGATCGGGGTTTTGACCATGGGTCGTTTTACTCGGTCGAGCGGCATAGGCATAAGCTAATGATACTTCATTCCATCCCGTGTTAACTACTGTGGCTGGAATCAGTATAGTTGCCTTACGTACCTCACAATCTCGCCACCGAAACGATCCGAAATTCTCACCATTCACACGAATTGAAATATGCTGCTTACGATCGGGCACACAGAATGGTGCCGCAGTTAAATGGAGGAAATAATCTTGTGCCGTCTCAGCTATCCATCCGGCTGTAGAATTGTGTCCATCTGCCCACCTCCCCCATGGCTCCCGTCCAAACCATCCTTTATTCGTCATAAGTGGTATAGAGCGTGTATCAGCATGCAACTCTGCTACGCAGATAGGATAGGGCCATGGATTAGGGGTAGGAAGTGGATCAAAACACGTAATTGGTTTGATTACCGGGTTATTTTGTACCATCGTCCACATTTCTTGTGATCGGTCATTGATGATATGCACCAGAATGTAACGTGCTCCATATGATTTGAATATACTTCCCGTTTCAGGATCAGATAAAGCTGTGTGATAATTTGCCATATAATCCCACAACCCGAAAATATGCAATGGCCAGGATGATCCCGAACCTGAAACAGTTGGCTTCTGATGCAAAGTTGTGGCCCATAGGATTTCACCACTTATCCGCAAGGTAGGATACATCAGATCAATAATCCCTTCGCCATCTTGCAAAGACTGTTGTGAAAGCCAAGCGTAGGCAGGATGTGGTTGAAGGGGTACAGGTAAGCTTTGAGTAGGTGAAGGCAGTATCTCGACTAACCAAAGTGCAATTAGACCAATACGGACTGCTTTGGGAAGAGTATCTAATGCAACACCGGCCAACACGGACAATCCCAACATTCCAAAGACTGCATAGCGACAGGCGGTTCTCGCTCCTTCCCAGAATGGAACGATTGCGGTTAAAACAAAGCCTGGAAGTGGCACTCCATTTGCGAATGGTTCTGGAATAGTTTCGGCAAATACATGAGGTTTTAAAGTGTGCCCTATATCCCATAGCCAATAATTGATAGGTCGAAATATTGGAATCTGAACAAATTGTCCATTCCACCGTAGGAATATACCTAGACTTAAGATGATACCTGCGAACGTAAGTATGACAAGACTTCTTCCTCGTAACTGGAACTTGAGTGATATACCATATCCTACTAATCCGAGAACGATTGTCAACAGTCCAAGATTCATGACACCCGATTCATTATACGGTCCCTGATAAAACGCACGGGCCAAATTCCGAATCGGTTCTATCGCGTGCCCAACTGAAGGGACTAAGAGACTGTTCAAACTAGCTCCCCAATAAGCATTATTCTCCGCTCCATAAACATACGTGCGATCTGCGCGGGTACCCACAACATATAGACCAATAATAGGGAGACCTGTCAGAAGTGCAATGCTCCCTACAATCAGAACTTGTCCTAATCTATGAGGACGAAGAAGTTGACGCCCCCAGATCAGTAAGGTGAGCCCACCAATAAATATTCCATACAGGGCAAAGTGAATCATGAAACCCCATAGTAAACCGGCAATTATGAGCCATCGACGTTGTTGCGATGACGATGCATCCTTGGCTCTCTCTAAACTCCAAGCTAACCATGGCAACAAAGCTGAGATCCATGCTATATTCAAATGACCCATAATAAAAGACCAGCTTGTCTGCCAAAAAGTGAATGCCAAAGCTACGAATATCGCTGTGTATTGAGATACAAATAGTTTTGAAAAGCGCATCATGCCGCTGAAAGTAACAAGAAGGGCAGCAATAGCAACAATGTTATAAGCAAAACCAAGACCACCGATAAAATAGAAAGGTAATGATACTAAAAACAAGGTAGGTGTATAAGCTAGTGTTGCCGTATGCCACCCAAGCGGATGAAATACTAGTAGTGTAAAAAGAGGAGAGACGTGTGAAACGAATAGCGACTGATAGTACCACTGAATTCCCCAAACAACCTCTAGTACATCACCATACGCAGGGAGATTTGTAAAAAGGTTTTCAACCCGCCAGCCCCAACCAAAGAAAATTCCAAAAACCATCCATGGTATTAGCTTGAAAACAAGAGGATGACGAAATATTTGAAGTTTCATAGACTTAGCAACCTCCCAAGAATTTATATGTCTATCGACTACTCAAGAGCGTGTTACAAACTTTTCAGAAGTGGTGAGGCTCCAGCAAGCAGCGAGCATCAAAAAAGGGTAATAGGGATCTTTAGCAGCCCTTTACTGGTATAAACCAAATGTTACCTCTGCTCTAGACCATCTCTTTCGTCTCCATCTGTTCTGCTATTGGCTAGTTGTCACAACTGTGTTATCTTTATATCATACTTTTCGTTCCTACCCTAAGCACAATAGTACGTACTGGTTGTGTACATTATATACACATCCATGCCATCGGCTTTGGTCGAGTTTTGGGTCTGACGGTAGCTTCCTGATCGGATAAGAACTTCGCGCGACAGAATACGCTAAAGTACACCTGTCCAACGCAGAACATTGAAGATCACTCGGAGCTACTTCTCGCGCTAACAGCATCAAAGGTAAGTAGGGCCTCACAAATATTTCTGCTTTGCCCACTCTATCATCTCTCTCCAGCTCTTGATCGTCCTGTCAACAGCTCATGCAACAATTCCTCTTCCGGCAGCGGTGATTGCAGGAGTGTAGTGAGGAGGTGCTCATCGTCTTCGACTGCCGGTGATGGTATTCGCTGTCGAACCGGCCAAAACTGCAAACCAAGCCCGCCAGCAAGCAGGATAAAACCAATCACAAACCAGAATTGGGTATTGAACGGGATGGTGGTTGCCGTGCGTGGTAGGCGATTGGGTTGCCGATCGATGGTGGCGGCAGGTGTATCTGCAACACCGGTATACGGCAGTTTGGGTGGGATGACCTCTGGTAATGCCGGTACAACTGCTACCGGCTCGCTTATCGGTTCGGTTGTAGGAGCCTCGATCGTTATCGGAGCTGATGATTCGTTGGGTGCCGGACTGGTAAAGAAGAGATGGGCCACCACGGTATCACCGGGGCCGACCGCAATGGTGAGTGGTGGTTGACCAGGTGACCCCTGCTCGTCGCGTAATTGGAGGGTGACGGTGTAATACCCCGACTCAACCCAGCGATCATAGTTGCCATTGGTATCGCTGTAGACTACGGCATCTCCGATCTGTACGGCGATATTGGGTGTTGGAGCATGGGTGCGCAGATCGATAATGGTTCCGGTGATCCGTCCCATCGGTACCGGTGTTGGTTCGCTATACGGGATCACCGTTACCGGCGGAATCGTGGGCCGTGGTGATGGTTGTAAGGCTGGTGCGGCGGTTGAAGACGCCGGCAGCGGCAAAAGGGTGAAACCGATCATCATCGCCACAATCCCACAAATTATCATGCTGTAACTAATCATACGACGTTGCATACGCAACTCCTTGTTGGGTACAAGAAATGATGGCTATCGCTGCCGGCGTACAACTATGATAGCAGGGTTGCAAGCCAATTGGTATTCCTATAGTGTCCAATCTGTGGAATGCCTAGCACCACAGATTGGACACTGCTGACCGAACCTTTCCGCTGCAACCGAAGTTTATTCCGAGACCATAATCATAATTTCTGCACGGTTATTGGTCTCGTTGACCTCTTCGATGGCTCCAAACGGACTGACCACATCGCCGGTAATACTGCGGTTCCAACTATCGACGTAGACGTAGATGGTATTTCGTCCCGGAGGCAGGCGTCCATTCCACGTTGACGAACTGGTGGCCGGATCGTACCCAAGTGGGTTCGTTGTACTGCGCGGCAGACTGATCAGGGTGACACTTTCACCGGGCTGGAGGGTGCCGTCGAAGAACCACGCCAACCCTTGGCGCGAGAGATCATTCCAGCGTTCGTTGACGTTCGGTGGTCGCGATGGATTGACATAAAGATCGACCCAGAAATTACTGGCTGGTTCGCGTCCGATGTTCGTCACTGTGACGCGGTATGTGACCGGTGTATTCTTGTTTGGACTGGTTGGGGTCGCTTGCACGGTGACAATCAGGTCTGGCGGTATCTGAACGATGGTCATCGGTAAATAGACCAGTACCCGTTTGTAATACCCCATATCGACGACAGCTTGCTGACCGGCGGTCAGCGTAAATGTCACTACAGGACCATCGCTGTCGGTTGCGTCATCCCCGATATTCGGTTGAGCCGGTACATACCCGTTCCGGTCGGTGAAGGTAACGGTGACCTGACCCGGTGGCAGACCGGTGACACTGTATGCTCCGCTGGTATCAGTTGTCGTCTGCACCGTTTGCGCATAAGCGGTCAGTAAGGTTGGTGTATACGTAACCGTCACTTGTACACCGGCGAGCCGCTCGGTTTCTGTCAGATCACGTTGGTTGTTCTCATTCGTGTCGAACCACGCAATACCGCTTACCCCACCGGTACCGCGGAGGCCGGCATCGATACTGCCTAAGGCTTGTCCGCTTAGGATGGTGAAATTGGCGGTTGTGCCATCGGTACGGAAGTCGTTGTCATCATCGACGGTGATAGAACCACTGCCATTGTTGGTCGTAGTATACCCGGCCGGCAGGGTGATCTGGAGCGAATAGGTGCCCGGTGTCACATTGTTAAAGGCATAGCTGCCATCACCAAGGGTTGTGGTCGTCGTGATTGTAGACCCACTACTGTTGCGGAGGGCAACGGTTATGCCGCCGACCCCCGGCTCACCGGTGTCACGCAGCCCGTTGCCGTTTGCATCAAACCAAACCAGATTGCCAATTGCAGTAGTTCGGTAGAGGCCAAAGTCAATCGTGGGGTTATTGGTCGTGAGCGTAATGCTCTCACCAACCGCATTGCTATCGATAGACGAGTTACTGCCTTGATTCGCCGGTGACAGCACGTAACCGAACCGGCTCACCGATTGGATTGTGACCGTGCTACCTGGTGGGATGTTACCAATCGTATAGTTTGGTGCGAGGCCGGTGCCCGTTGTTGAGGTGGTGCTGAACGTAAATGACGGATTCGTGGCGTTGATCACGTTGCCGGTAGTCGCTACGTTTACCGTGATCACCACCCCGTCAAGCGCCTGCTCACCACTTTCTTGAATACCATTCGCGTTCGCATCCTCCCACACTAGATCACCGATTGATAAGGTACCGATCATCCCGGCATCGATATACGTCAGGTTGGCACCTGAGGTGATCGAGAAAGCGACCGTACACCCGGTTGTAAGGTTGGCATCGCTATTGTTATCGGTGGTTAATGTGTCGCCAAGGCTGGTAAAGGTGAAGCCGGCAGGTAATGCGAAGCAGAGCTGGTAAGACGTGTTAGTGAGACCGGTCGGCTCGATGTTGGTTATCGTGAACGAACCGTTGCCATCAGTAGTGACCGGTGGGCGAGGACCACTGCTGTTACCGTTCAAGGTAACATTGATGTTCTCCATACCCGGCTCACCACTGTCAAACAGGCCGTTGCTGTTAACATCGAACCACACAGTGCCGCTAATCTGAGCCGGCCGATAATACCCGAACGGGACTGGATCGGGGGTTTGACCGCTCAGTACTAGACCGGTGCTAGCCGTACCGCTATTGCCCGGTGAGCGAATATACCCGGTCGGATCGGTCGGCACGGTAAAGGTGTACGTTCCGGGCGGGCCGCTGAAGGTAACAATCCCAGACAGATCGGTGAGCTGTGAACTGGAAACCGGCCCGCTGATGTTAACCAGCACTGCTCGTAAACCGTTTTCACCGCTCTCAAATGTGTTGTTGATCGTCACCGTCTCGTTAAAGACTCGTGCTTGCACGATCACTGCTTGGTAGTAGCCCTGATCGCGGCTCTCGGTTGTACCGACGCCGAGTGCTTGGCTACTCAATTCGGTGGCGCCATCGCTATCGGTGGCATTATCGCCTATATCGGCCTGTGTGACCTGATAGGGTGGTGTTACCGACGGTGGAGTGAAGGTAAGACTAAAGCTTGCTTCGCTCGTTGAGGTACCACCTGGCAATCCGGTGAAGCTAAAGTTCCCGTTGCTATCGCTACTTGTCGTGCGTGTAATTGTTGTATTCAAGTTAGGTAGATTGATCGTTGCGGTGAGCGTTACGGTCACACCGGCTAATCCCGGGTCGCTCACACGCTGCCCGTCGTAGGCTTGATCAACGAACGTCACACCGTTCACGGTACTCCGCCCGATGATGGCTGCATTGCGGGTCGTCGTTTGTCCATCGATGACGGTGAAGGTATTGGTGCGACCATTGTTACTCGCAATTGCAGCCACGTTATTATCGCCCGTGTTGGCGGCAACGAAGCTGAAGTTGGAAGCGGCAGGATTAACAAACTCGAGCCGGTAGGTACCGCCCTCAACATCGGTGATGGTGAAATTTCCGTTGCTATCGGTTGTCGCCGTCTTTCCACTAATCGGGTTCCCGCCGGCATCCAACAACTGTACCGTGACGCCGCTTACACCCGGTTCACCGGTCGCCAAATTGTCGGCCGGGCCGGTTGTCCCGTCAAAGAAGACCCGTCCGCTGACGGTGCCGAAGGTAAAGAACCCGAAGACATGGGTTGTCCCCGGCGGGCTAGTCTCAGTCAGTGAGCTACCACCACTACTCAGCGGACTACCAACAACCGGTATCGCCGCAGTTGAGCCGGACGACGGCTGCAAACCGCTCAGGGCTGACGAGGTTTCGTCAACGTTGAGCTGATACGAGCCGGGGCGGACGGTGAAGGTCACCAGGCCACCGGTTGTTGTCGTGGCGGTCTGCACGCGAGTACTATCGAGTCGTTCGAGCCAGACTCGCACGCCGGTAATGCCATTTTCACCGCTATCCCACTGATTATTCCGTCCGGTCGACGGTTCACGGAAGACACGGGCGGTGATGGTCACATTGCGGAAATAACCTTGATCGAAGTCAAGAGTACCACCGGGTGCCGGCCCGGTTACGGTGACGGTCGGGCCGTCGCTATCAATCGCATCGTCACCACCGACATTGGCATCGCTGGCGATGTAACCACTGGTTGGTGGGGTAAAGGTGATGGTATAGGTAATAGTGCCGATAGTACCGCCGGGCAATTCGGTGAATTGATAGTTAGGCGGCGCGGTAGTAATCGTTGCCGGGAATGTAGCAACGAGATTCGGTAAGTTGGCTGTTACCGTTAAGGCTACTGTTGCGCCGGTTAAATTGGTATCGCCGGTATCTTGTAAATTATCACCGTTATTATCCTCGAAGATCCGCCCGCTGACCGTTGTTTGACCGCGGAATCCGGCGTTAATATTGGTCAGTGAGCCGTTGTAAGGTGCCGTAAGCGTTGCAGTGCTGCTGTTAGACACCGCGCCCG
Organism: Chloroflexus sp.; assembly: GCF_049970315.1. Classification (GTDB taxonomy): domain Bacteria; phylum Chloroflexota; class Chloroflexia; order Chloroflexales; family Chloroflexaceae; genus Chloroflexus. The sequence goes on along the minus strand of NZ_JBMFNE010000006.1, from coordinate 53,515 downwards.
GTGTTGTAACAGAACTATCGCCACCGGTAATGAAGACGTAGTTGCCGGTATCAGGGTTGGTGAAGCGTACTGTATAGTTGCCGGGCAACAGATTAGTGAAACTGTACGTGCCGGATGGTGAAGTGGTAGTAGTAGCAACCACGCTGCTTGACGAATCGAGTAATTCGACCGTGACATTGCGCATACGCGGCTCGCCACTGTCGGCAGTACTATTCTGGTTAGCATCGAAAAAGGTCACGCCGCTGATTTGACCCGGTCGGTAGTAGCCGAAATCGGCATTGACAACATCTTGGCTAAGCAGGTTCGAAAAGCTGAGGCTGCCGCTGTTGCTAGGCGATGGTAGATAGCCGCTTGGGGTCGGTACAGTAACGGTGTACGATCCGGGGGGAAGTTCAAAGATCGCATCACCACTCACGTTATTAGTCGTGAGAGACGTCGTCTCACTGGTAGCTGTGTTAGTGACGGTCACCGCTACGCCACCGATACCGGGTTCACCAGTCTCAAGTGTGTTATTAATGTTTACCGTTTCTCCGAAAAGCCGTACCACGATCTTTGCCGGACGGTAAAAGCCGGCGTCAATTCCGTTATAAATAACACCCGGATTAGGGAGCGTAAACGTAGCGGTACGCCAAATACTGCCGCTGACATTCGTGCTCAAATCGCTATAGTTGGTATATGTTGATTCAGATGGGTCAATAATAGTACCCGACGGAGCGATACTACCCACAAAACCAATGTATCCAGCCCCCGCGGTTGAGATGTCGAACGTGACATAGATTTCTTCGGCAGGTAAGCCGGGAATAGCATAGATGCCGCTACTATCGGTTGTCGCGGTACCAAGCAAGACATCATCACTAGCGCGGTAAGCATTTACTGTTACATTGGGAATGGCCGGTTCACCGGGGTCATAGATGCCGTCGCCGTTGCGATCCTCAAAGACGCGGTTCCCGATGGTCGCCCGCGTGAGACCAAAATCGACATTCGTATCTTCTGGAGATGAGGTGTTTAGAGTGCTTGAATCACGGTATACATAGGTATTCCCGTTGCCGTTCGTACCCTGTGTACCGGTTGAGCTACCTAGCCCGACCAGCGCACCACCTGGTAAGAAATTATTCTCATCGAGGACAATTCGGTAGCTCACTCCTAATGGCAGATCATCGAACGAGTAGTACCCAGGTTGGCCGCTGTTGGGATTATTCGTGGTGACGGTAGTGATCTCACCTCCATCACGAATACCGTTATTCGCGGTTCCACCGCCGCGACCGTCATCAACAAAGACGATGACACCATTGACACCGATTTCACCGCTATTCGGTGAACTATCCCCGTTATCGTCGAGCCAAACGTAATCACCGACGACACCTTTGTAGAAGCCGAAGAGCTGGTCGTTGCGCGTATTACTGCCTGAGGTGAGAGAAAATAAGGGACCGGTTACATCACCACTCGGTATACCGTCCGGTGACCCAACATCGCCGCCGGTCGCATTGGTTGAATTGGCCGCGCCGAACAAGCTTGCACCAACGGTAAATTGGCTGTTGGGAATAACCACCTGATAGGTTGCACCCAATGGCACGGCGGGAAAGACAAAGATACCACCGTCGGCCGGTTCGGTTGAGCCGATACGTTGGCGAGTGGTAGTTGTCGCAATCGTCGCACTTGTGGTGGTATTCACCAACTGCACGGTTACCCCATTGATCCGTGGCTCACCCACATCCCACAGGCCATTCCGATTACTATCGCGCCAGACAAAGCCACGTACCGCACCTTGGGCAAAGCCAATATCAATGCTATCAACATTCACACCGCGGCCGGTATTCGGTAATGTTGCTTCGACGTTCCCGCCTACCAAGACGGCCTCCGAGTCACGGATACCGGGGTTAGGGGCGCCATCGTTGACAAAGGCTTGTGTCAAGATATAACCGCTGGGAACATTGGCTGCGAGAATCCGCAATCGGTACCCGGCACCGGTTGGGGCGGTGTTGAAAATAGCCCGGCCTTGGCTATCGGTGTTCACCGGGCCGGCCACCAGGTTGCCGAGACTATCGATTAACTGAACCGGGATACCGCTCAGTCCCGGTTCACCCGCATCTTGGACACCGTCGGCGTCGCGATCATCCCACACCCGCGCCACGATACTGCGGGTCCCGATCGGCGCATTATTATCGGTTGGTGTAGCCGGACGCAGACCGACCCGTTGGGTGACTGCACTACCGGCGATAGTGACAAACGAGAGTAAGCCAGCGTTACCGGCACCCGGTACCGAAACGACACGAGCACCGAGATTGCTAACCTCGATCCGATATTCACCATCGGGTAGTGCCGGAAACACCACGTCGCCGTTGCTGTCGGTTGTATTCAATCCAACCAGCACACTATCGGCGGTATAGACCGATACGAGTACACCGGCGATGCCATTGCCCGGCCCATCATCGTCCAGACCGTTACGATTGGTATCGGTGTAGACATGTACGGTCAGTGTACCGGCGGCAAATGCAGTTATGGCTGCGCCGAAGAGAATACTCACCAAAAGGATGGTCACGATGAGCGAGATAATGACCCGGTTTTTTCGGTATGGGTGTGGAATGATTACTGACGACTGTTGTGACATAATGTTCCCTTTGCCGAACAACAAGTGCAATCTATAATTTGGTATCGTAGTACAACAATTCTATCATATTGGTATCAGATTACCGCGACAATAAGCATTTGCTCCCATCAGCCGTTAGTACTAGGTTGATGCAGTGATGTTTCCGATCAGCGAACGTTGTAAGGCGATCATGCGTTCTGTATACACGGTGACGATCTCAACCACCTCAGCCGGCAGTAGTTCACGGATCACTGCATCGTAGATTTCGAGGCGGTGTAGCACGTGTTCAGGCATAACCCCATCGTAGAGCTGGCGTTCGTTTCCCCAGCGTATCTGTTCGTCGAGCAGTTCCGGTTGACCGGGAGCGAGGGCTGCTTCCAGGGTGCGCGTGACAAACTCGTATCCGGCTGCAATAATCGTAGGGGCTTGCGCACCAAGAGACTGTGTCTCATCATGCTGTTGCAGGGCGAGCGTCGTTGCGCGGTCGATGATCTGACGACGGAGGGCTTGTACGGCATGCAGTGCAGCATTACTGTGAGGTGTGGATGGTACGCGGATTGGAACAGGAAACGCATGATTAGCCGCAGCAACTGCAGCAGCAGCGTTGGGCGCACTGAGGTGGATGTTGAGAGCACGGTGTAAGCCGGGTTGACGGACAAACGGCAATCCACCCACCATTAGTGGAATACCATCAAGATCGGCGGCGTGCAATGCTCGCACCAGATGGGTGACGTGTGGCAGATGAAACACCATTGCCGCTGAGACCCCGACGAGATCGGGTTGAGCGATCTTGATCGCATCGACGAACGCCGGTATCGGTACGGCAGCGCCGAGATAGATGACTTCCCAACCTTCAGCTTCAAAAAAATCGGCCACCATGCGGATACCGACACGGTGCCATTCATCAGGTGCACAGCCGAGCACGATTCGCCGCTGACGCCGCATGCGGGGCCGAAAATAGGGATGTAGTTCACCCATCTGTCGTTCGATGATTGCCGTAGCGAGGTGCTCTTGTGCAATGCTGATCCGATTTACTTGCCAGAGTCGACCGATCTCATAGGCAGTGGGCTGGAAAATATCGAGGTAAATGTGCGGCGCGTTGATCCCTTGGGCCAGTGCCTGTTCGACCACACGATCAGCATCCCGTCCGCTGCCGTGCAGCATTGCCGCGAGATAGCGACGCTGGAACTCGCCGGGCATGGAAATTGTCATTGCGGTTATCCTTGATGAAATGATGAACACGGCACGGAATGCGATATCTGGGAATAGTGTATCTGCATCATGGACTGAAAACAAGTTGCAACGTGTCAACGAACAAGAGGGTGAATATCGTAACACGTTTACCTTGTTACCACGATCGGTTGCCGTAATGCATCGGCCAGTGCATCACCTCGTTGGAGACGATACACATCGATATGTAGGGCAATAAGGTGGTTGAGGAGAGGCGCCGGATCGTAACGGCCACCGTAACTCTGCGGATCGATGAAGATAACAACGGCGTGTGTGCCGCGGTAGAGATGGTGTTGCAGTGCTGCCAGCCAACGGGGATCGAGATCAGAAGTGATGATGATCAGTGTTGTGTCGCGTCCAAAGCGCTGTCCTTCAGCGATGAGGAGTTCGGCAAGGGTGTGTTGCCCGGTCGCACGTAAGACGGCCAGTAGTTCGAGCATCTTCCATAATTGACGTTCCTCACGCTCGGCGGGGATGACTTCCAGCCGTTCGCCCCACGCTAAAAGCCCAACGATTCGGTCTTGGTTGAGCAGCGTGCGCGCGAGCGATGCCGCTACCGTGACGGCTTGTTCTTCAGTTGAGATGGGAGAGACGTGACGGTGGATTGTCGGTTGGCGCTGCCACCACGGTACACCGGCCCGTTCATGAGCGAGCAGCGTCGGTGCGTCGATCCGCGTGACTGCCTGTTCATTGAGGTCGAGAATGAGATAGATGTCTGCCGCCGGATCAAGCTCGAATTCTTTGACCATGAGACGGTTGTAACGAGCCGTGCTGCGCCAGTGAATGCGGTTGAAGCCATCGCCGGGTTGGTAATCGCGGATGGTGGCAACGTTGGGGGTAACACTGTGGACACGCACCAAATTGCTCGCACCGCCGGACCGTTCGGCAGAGGGGAGGCGGAATGTAGCGATGATTTCAGAGGCGGGGTAGACGATAAGTTCACCACTACCGGGGATCAGGCGTGAGAAGCGGAAGAGGCCAAACGGATCGCTACTGATAACGCGGGTTGGACCGAGGCGAAATCGGCCACGTTGGGTACAGAGCGTGCGGGTTGTCCAACGGGTTGATTCGCGGCCTGCCAAGTAGGTTACGAAACCGGACTCGTGCTGCGGCAGATCAGACTCATCGTGGAGTTCGATCCACAGTTTGGGTAACCACCATCGGTTATGAATGGTAATCCGTTCGCGGATATATTCACCAACGCTGGCCCGCAAGGAGGTATGGGCGCGCTCGATGCGCAGACCACGTAAGTTAAGCCACGTCCAGATCAGCGCCACGAGGGGCAGCCCGGCCAGAATATAGCTGAGATGAAAAAAGAGACGCTGACCGGTTGTTTGGGCAGCGAGGTAACTTGTACCGGCAAGCAGTAAGATAAAGATCGGTCGGGTTGTATTCATAGAGGGTCAGCTCGGGCAGACAGCTCTGTCGCCCGAGCAGTTATCTACTTCCCTTCAGTAAGTGCTTCGGCCAGCAAACCGGCAACGGCGGCACGTGGGAGTGAACGTTGCTCACCACGCTGGAGATCTTTCACCACCACTTCATCACGTGCTAGCTCATCGGGACCAAGGACGAGAGCAAAGCGAACCCCACGGCGATCAGCTTCTTTGAATTGCTTGCCGAGGTTGCCCGGTTCGAGGGCGATGAGTGTATTGATCCCGGCAGCGCGCAGTTCGGCGGCCAAAGTGAGGCTGACTGCGACGTAATCTCCACTAAACAGGGTAACATACGCGACCGCAGTCGTGCGCGGGCGTGGGCCAAGGTTGAGTTCGAGCATCACATCGTGGAGACGGTCGATACCGAACGCAAGGCCTACCGTGGGGATGGTACGTCCGGCGAACAGACCGATCAGGTCGTCATACCGACCACCACCGAGCAGTGAACCTTCTGGCCAGTGCGGGGTTGTTGCCTCAAAAACGACACCGGTATAGTAAGAGAGACCCCGGGCGAGACGTGGCGCAACACGGTATTGATCGGTCGGCACCCCCATTGCAGCTAAACCGTCAAGGATTGAACGCAGATTGGCAATCGCAGCGACAGCCCGCTCGTCGTCGGCGAGACGTTGGGCAAGTGCCGCGAGTACCTCGTCGGCGGAGCCATCGATCTGCACGAGTTCGAGAATCCGATCAGCAGCGCCGGTATCGACGCCTGCTTTCAGCAACTCGTTACGGACGCCGGCGACACCGATCTTGTCGAACTTATCAATAGCGCGATAGACCCCACCGGCAGCTTCCTCCGAGAGACCACTGACGCGCGCAATCCCACCGATAATCTGGCGGTGATTGAGCAGGGTCACAAAGTCAGGAAAGCCGAGCGTCGAAAGCGCTTCACACAGCATTGCGACAATCTCGGCATCGGCCAACGGCGAGGCACTACCAACGATATCGATATCAAACTGGTAAAACTCGCGATAGCGTCCGCGCGCGGGCCGTTCACCCCGATAGCTTGGCCCGTAGGCATAGCGACGCCAAGGTAACATCAACTGGCCGGCATATTGGGCAGTCACACGGGCAAGCGGTACGGTCTGATCGTAGCGTAACGCCAGCCGACGTCCACCATGATCTTCAAAGCGATAAATCAGCTTTTCATCCTCGCCAAGCTTGCCCTCAAGCGTTTCGGCATACTCGATAATCGGGGTTTGTAAAGGCTCGAAGCCGTGCGCTTCACTGATACGGGTAAGCGTACTAACGATATACTGCCGCAGCATCATATCTGTCGGCAGATGATCGCGCATTCCTTTCACGTTTTGCATAACAGCCATGGCATGTCTCTACAGCATTTATCGAGCAACCACGTACATTCTACGTTATCTCAACCATCAGTGTGGTTTGACCGGCCAACTGACCACAAGCCGCAGCAATCTCGATGCCACGTTCAACCCGCACGGTACAGGGGATACCGTAGTCGGTCAAGATCTGCTGAAAGGCAGTCACCCGTTCCCATTCTGAACGTCCCAAGGGCGTACCGGGTACCGGATTCCACGGGATCAGATTAACGTGAACGAGCATTGGCCCCGGTGGAGTTTCGCGTCGCAGCAGACGGGCGAGAGCGATGGCCTGATGCGGGTGATCGTTCTTGCCTTGCAACAGAACATATTCAAAAGAAACCCGTCGTCGTGTTTTGGTGATGTATTGTCGCGTTGCCGCCATCAGTTCAGCAATGGGATAGCGGCGATTGACCGGCATCAATTCGCTCCGCAGGGTATCATCAGGTGCGTGGAGCGAGATCGCAAGATTGACCGGCAATCGTTCGTTCGCCAATCGCTCAATCCCTTTCACCAGCCCGACGGTTGAGACGGTCATACTGCGGGCGCCAAGGTTAAAGCCTTGCGGGTCGTGCAATCGTTCAACGGCTTGCCACCACCGATCATAATTAGCGAATGGTTCACCCATCCCCATAAAGACCAGATTGGTCACTCTGCCGGTGGGACCGGCGGCATTCATCGTGCGCAGTTCTTGCGAGGCCCATATCGCTTGCGCCACGATCTCGCCGCTGCTTAGGTTCCGCAGCAAGCCCAGCCGACCGGTTGCGCAGAAGACACAACCCATCCCACAACCGGCTTGGGTTGAAACGCAAACCGTTGAACGGTTGGGATAGACCATCAACACCGTCTCGACCACTGCGCCATCGGGCAAACGGAATAAGGCTTTACGGGTCAGACCCGCATCGCCGGTCTGTACTCGTTCGAGACGCAATGTTGAAAGCGGTAGCTCGGCCAGGCGAACGCGTAGGGTGGCTGGGAGATCGGTCATCCGCTCGATGCTAGCGGTGAGGTTCACGTACAAATGGCGGTAGAGTTGGCGAGCGCGAAACGATGGCTCCCCCCACCCTTTAAGGAGTTCAGTTAGTTCAGCGAGGTTGTAATCATACAGACAGCGTTGTTCCATAGCATGTTCCATTGTACCACGTTGTCATGGACAAGATACCGATTAGGAACCAATCGGTTGTTGCTACCGTCTGCACAATGGATAAGCTAACAGATAGAGGAGGGGAGCATGATCCGTCGCTTGGTTATCGTGGTTATTATCGGATTGACGCTCTTGCTGACAGCGTGTGTACAGTCTTTGCGACCGGGTATAATAACTATTGATCGGGTTGATTTGGTGGTAATGGAATCCAATCCACCGCGGGTGCAAGCACACATTGTCGGGCATTTAGGCGATGGTTGCACAACGTTAGCCAGCATTACCCAGCACCGTGACGGCAACACTATCACGATAACCGTGAAGGCTATCCATAGTGGTGCCGAGGTATGTACGGCGATTGCTCCCGTGTTCGATCAACGGGTGATGATCGAGGGGACGTTTACGCCTGGCGAGTATACCGTCATCGTCAATGGGGTGGCACATCCGTTGACGATCTCGTGACGGTCCAGGCGTGGAACAGACACGAAGAGGGGTGAGGCCATACCTCACCCCTTTCAGATATACGCGTCGGTATGCTACCTACTCATTACTCTGATGTGTTTCAAGATACTGGAGCGCATCGGCGACCGTCTGAATCTTCTCGGCATCTTCATCAGGGATCTCGACACCGAACTCTTCCTCAATTGACATAATCAGTTCGACCAAATCGAGCGAGTCGGCGTTTAAATCCTTCGTAAACGATGCGCTCGGCACGACCTGCGCTTCATCCACGCCGAGCTGATCGACAATAATCTTGCGCAGGCGTTCCTCCATTTCAGGCGAAGCCATACTCGTTGTATTCCTTCCTTTCAAAAAGACCTATCCCTCATTTGCCTCGCGCTCGGCGAGGTAGCGGGTCACTACCGTACCGAGCACGCCGTTCACAAACCGACTAGAATTATCGCTGCCGAACTCTTTTGCCAGTTCGACTGCTTCATTAATCACTGCCTTAATCGGCGTCTTCTCTACCTCATCGATCAACAGCTCAAAGAGTGCGATCCGCAACACTGCCTTATCGACGCCGGGCATGTGGTTGACCGGCCAGTTTGGAGCTGCTTCCTCGATAATCCGGTCGAGGTACGATCGATGTTCCCAAGCACCGAACACCAGGCGACGCAAAAACTCAGCGCTTTCAGCCGACATTGGTTCATCAGTAAGTCGGCGTTCGAGTACCTGATCGATTGCGTGATCGGTTTCGTCGACCTCGAACAGGATCTGTAGCGCTGCGATCCGCACGCGATGCCGCTGACTTGCCAAGCGTACCCTCCCCATACACATCCCGCAGACCGACTTACGCCGGGCTGAGTGACTCTTTCCATTGGCGGAGCAATTCGGCGACATAGCCGGTATGGATCCTCCCGGCGCGAAATTCAGGGTCGTCGATCAACGCCAATTGGAACGGGATGGTTGTTTTGATACCGGTAATCACACACTCATTCAGCGCTCGCCGCATCCGGTTAAGCGCCTCATCACGTGTATCACCAAAGGTAATAATTTTCGCCAACAACGAATCATAGTTACCGGGTGGCATATATCCTGAGTAGAGGTGCGAGTCAACCCGCACTCCAGGGCCACCAGGTGGGAGATAGAACTCCACCTCGCCACTTGCCGGTAAGAAGTCACGCTCCGGATCCTCGGCGTTAATCCGGCATTCGATAGCGTGCCGCGCTATTGTAATGTCTTCTTGACGCAGCGTCAAGCGTTCACCGCTGGCGATCAGCAACTGCCAACGCACCAAATCAACGCCGGTCACTTGTTCGGTTACCGGATGTTCAACCTGAATGCGCGTATTCATTTCGATGAAGTAATAGTTACCCTCTTCATCGAGGAGAAACTCGAGGGTACCGGCGTTGACATACCCGATCGACGTAATCCCACGCACCGCATCGGCGCCCATTCGTGCCCGCAATTCAGGGGTCACAACCGGTGATGGTGCTTCCTCGACGATCTTCTGGTGACGACGTTGCGCGGAGCAATCGCGCTCACCAAGGTGAATGGCGTGACCGTACTTATCGGCGAGCACCTGAATTTCGACGTGGCGGACCCGGGTTAGATACTTTTCCAAGAGGAGCGCACCATTGCCAAAGGCTGCTTCGGCCTCGGCGCGGGCGGTTGCGAAGGCACGTTGGAGATCGGCTTCATCATACGCGACGCGCATGCCGCGCCCACCGCCACCACCGGACGGTTTCAGTAAGACGGGGTAGCCGATCTGGCGTGCAATATCGATTGCCTCATCGAGCGAGCGTACCTCGCCGTCCGATCCGGGTACGGTCGGCACACCGGCTTTACGCATGGTTTCGCGTCCAATCGCCTTATCCCCCATCAGACGGATCGGTTCAGGTGGTGGACCGACGAAGATCAGATTACAATCGGCGCACATCTCGGCAAAATAGGGGTTCTCCGAGAGGAAGCCGTAGCCCGGATGGACTGCATCACAGCCGGTGATCAGGGCAGCGCTGATCAGTGCGGGCGCATTGAGGTACGACTTTGCCGGTGGGGGCGGCCCGATACACACCGCTTCGTCGGCTAAACGAACAGCGAGCGAATCACGGTCGGCAGTACTATAAGCGGCGACCGTCCGAATGCCTAACTCTTGGCAGGCCCGAATGATACGCACGGCAATTTCGCCGCGGTTTGCTACAAGAACTTTGCGAATCATCAGGACATCACCATCCCGCCGTCGATCGTCAGCGTTTGACCGCTGATATATGCGCCGGCATCAGAGGCCAAGAAACACACCAAACCCGCAACTTCGGCCGGCTGGCCGAACCGGCCGAGGGGGATTGTTGCCAGAATAGCTTTGCGCGTCTCCTCACTGAGCGTGGCGGTCATTTCAGTTTCGATAAACCCGGGAGCGATAGCGTTTACCGTAATCCCACGGCTTGCCATCTCACGGGCAGTGGATTTGGTGAAACCGATGATACCGGCTTTTGCCGCCGCGTAGTTCGCTTGACCGGCATTGCCGATCAAACCGATCACCGAGGTAATATTGATAATCCGACCAAACCGCTGCTTGGTCATTGGGCGTAGCACTGCGCGTGTACAGAGAAAGACACCGCGTAAATTGGTTGCGATAACCTCATCGAAATCGCTCTCCTTCATACGGAGGATGAGCGTATCGCGGGTAATACCGGCGTTATTCACCAGAATATCGATTCGACCAAACTGTTCGAGGGTCGTTTTGACAATCTGTTCGACATCAGCCGGCTGGCCGACATCACCCTGCACGGCTACCGCCCTGCCACCGGCAGCGTGAATTGCGGTGACCGTTTCCTCGGCGGCAGCAGCGTTACCGCGATAATTCACCACGACAGCCGCACCGCTTGCGGCCAACCGCTCGGCGATTGCGCGGCCAATACCGCGACTACCACCGGTGACAATTGCAACGCGCCCATTCAGATCAAGGAGCATGGTCGGCTACCCCTCTGCAATCGCAAACAGCGTCTTGCCATCGATCAGGATCACATTACGGCGGCCACCGGCCGCTTTGACGGTATCAGGCGTAAATTCAGTTGACGTAATAACAACGCCTTTTGGCACACCCAACCGCTTCATATCTTGCAACAAACTCTCGAGGGTACCGGGTCGAACCTTATCGGCCACTGAGAGGCGGAGGAGATACGGCACGCCTTCATAAGAAAGGAAGAGATCGAGGTGTTTGTCTTTATCGGTAAAACGATAATCCGTAAACTCAAAGCCCTTCTTGCGAAAGAGGTTCAGCACATACGACCCCAACTGAGGCAGCGACAGTCCTTGCAGGTCTTCGAGCGTGCGGACCACACCGGGGCGTTCGAGGCGTCCGCCGCGTTCGGCGATTTCCCGTTGCATCTGGCGATTCCGCTCTTCGGCCCGCGCCGACATAACGGTGCCAAATGCCGGGAATGGAATGAGGGCAAATGCCGAGAAGATGAAATAGATGGTAAGTAAATCTATCAATGTCGCGGGAGCCGGTGGCTGCGCGGTGTCGAGTTGGATGACCGGCATCGGAGCGATACCGGCCTCACCGACCAACCCGTAGCCGGCCATGATCGCCAAGCCGAAGAGAAACGTTACTATGCCAAGGGCAAGACCGTTGGCTAACGGTTCACTCCGAATCTTGCGACCGAGATAGATCCCGGCCAACACCGGCACGACACCGGCCAAAATCTGCAAGAAATTATTGGCCAAGAAGAGCGAACACCATGCAATGGCCGTAATCAGGCCAACCAGCAGCACCTGAAGCCACTCGATGGCCCGAAACGAATGAACAATCCGTTGCCATAACGACGGTTTTACGGTTGGTTCTGACACCGGTTGTGGTGTCGTTTCGACGTTCATAGTCCCCAATCCTCATCTAACGATTACATACGGCTGTGGTTATCGGTGGTGCCCTGATCGGTGGTGACAGCCGATAAATGACTGTTCCGAGTACCTTCGCGTTCTAACAATTCATCAACTGCTTCCCGGAGTTTACCGATGTCGGCAAACGAGCGATACACCGAGGCAAACCGGATATAAGCCACTTCATCGAGATCGCGTAATCGATGCATCACCGCATCACCGATGAATTGCGAGCTAATTTCTTGCTGATCGGTTGCCATCACTGCTGTTTCTACTTCATTGACCAATTGCTCAATCGCATCAGCCGAAACAGGGCGACGGTAGCAGGCGGTGCGCACACCGCGGGCGATCTTCTCGCGATCATACGGTTCACGGGTACCGTCCTTTTTGACGACCATCAGACTAACCGATTCGATCCGCTCGTAGGTCGTAAACCGTCGTCCGCAGGCGCGACATTTTCGCCGGCGACGTATCACCTCGCCCTCATACAGCTTACGGGTATCGATCACATCGGTCTCTGGAAAGTGGCAAATTGGGCACCGCATGAACAACTTCCTCTTTGTTGCTTTAAGGCATTATAGCATACGCTCATGCGGCTCTGATCTGCACATCACGCCCAAAGCTACGCCGGAGCAGCCCGCTCCGGCGCGAGGCTTCCCAGATTTCCACGTGCGCATCACCATCGGCCAGAATGTCAATGACGATCTCTTCGCCGAGGTGTACGCGCACATCGCGCACAATCTGACTTTTGCTTCGCTCAAGGTATTCGGCCAAGCGCAGCATTGCGCTCAGACGCGCGATGCGGGTTTCGTCGTCTGGGGTTAGGATGGGCGCGTAGGGGGCTAATTCACCCCAGCCCTTGCGATGATTACGTACCAAACTGGCGATAATCACGATCTCGCGATGACTGAAGCCGAGCAATGTTGCGTTGTGGATGAGGTACTCACCGTGTTTGTGATGGTCGTAATAGCCAACACTGATACCGATGTCGTGAAGGATGGCGGCATAGCCGAGGAGCTCACGTTCCCAGGCACCGTAGCCGTGGAGGGGAGCTAACTGATCGAACAACGACAGACTCAGGTGGGCAACACGCGCGCAGTGCTGAGGTTCGTAGTGGGTGAGGTGAGCGAGATTGAGCACGCTGAAACCTCGTGGATCGGCGATCAAGGGTTGTGGTTGATCGGCGAGGAAGTGCTGATAGAAAATACCTTCGCGCACACCTTGACCGCTCACCAGCAGGCTAGCGAATCCTCCGCGATCCATCAATGTTGCAATAATCACAGCACCGGCCAGGGTAATATCTACCCGCTCCTCTTTCATTCCCGGGATCTGCAAACGATCGCGGCGTGAGCGACGGGCTAATTCTTCAATGATGCGTTCGATTGCCTCACGGGAGAGGACATAACCATGCACCCGTTCAAGCGGGTAATGGCGCATTTTTTGATCAATCCGGGCCAGTTGACGCACGGTGCCCCCGATCCCGCCCAATTTACCGTCGCTGAGGTCGGCGATCCAATCGATCGGGGCAAATGCTGTACGCGCGGCTTCACGCAACCGGCGGAGATCGGCGCGGCTGACCGGATCACTCTGCACATACTGCTCGGTAAAGCGGACGACACCGGCTTGCACAGAAAAACTCTGGGTGAGTTCACGATTGCGCACCGCCATGACTTGAGTCGAACCGCCACCGGTATCGAACAGGGCGCCAGTATGAAGGGGTAAGGCGTTGATTGCACCCAAATAGCCAAAATATGCCTCCTCTTCTGCCGAGATAATCCGTAAGTCGAGCGCTGTTACCTCGCGCAATGCCGTCCAAAACTCATCTTGATTGGCGGCTTCGCGGATGGCACTCGTTCCAACGGCGATCACATGATCAACACCGGTCGACTGACAGAGTGAGTAGAACATACGCAGCGCTTCGACGGCACGGCGAATGGGTGTCGGTTGCAGCATACGAGACGGCCCAATCCCCTCGGCGAGGCGTACCGTTTCGCTGACTTCATCGGTGAGGCGAAAGCTATATCCCGGCTCATACGCCATCACAATAAGCCGCGTCGTATTCGAACCGAGGTCGATCACGCCAAGTTTTTTCATAGCGGTTTCCTAGTACAGCAGCAGGAAGTAACGTGTAGGTAATTATCTGTTTTCAACGCGATTATGGAATGTTACGGACGGAATGTCAACTATGGCCTGATGTTACTCTTAACGGTACAATCAACTATGTTCGGACACGTTTTGGTGAAGCGGTGGAGCAGGTATGGCTCGTACCATCGCTCTGGCAATGCAAAAAGGTGGTGTCGGTAAAACGACGACGGCTCTCAATCTCGGTGTTATGCTGGCTAACCGGGGGCGGCGGGTGTTGTTGGTCGATCTTGACCCACAGGCTAACCTTACCCAGGGGTTGGGAGTCGATCTCAACACCATAACGTATAGTGTGTATGAAGTGCTGCTTAACCCGGAACACGGTATCGGTTTCGCAACCCGCTCGATCGCCGATCGCCTCGATCTCATCCCGGCCTCACTCGATCTGGCTGGTGCCGAACTCGAATTATCAGGACGGGTCGGGCGTGAATTACTCTTGCGTAAAGCGTTGCGGGCTGCGCAAAACGAGTACGATTATATCCTGTTCGATCCACCGCCAAGTTTAGGCTTGTTTACCCTAAACGCATTAGCCGCTGCCGATTCGGTCATTGCACCGTTGCAACTGCACGCTTACGCTCTACGGGCACTGCCGCAGCTCGAGGCGACCATCGAACTGGTACGTGAGATTAATCCACCGCTTCGGCTGGGTGGCATCATTTGCACGATGGCCGACCGACGGACCAACCTGAGCCAGCAGGTTGAGCAGCAAGTACGGTCGCAGTACGGTGATCTCGTCTTTACAACCGTCATACCCTTTACCATTCGTCTTGCCGAAGCACCGGCTGCCGGTGTATCGATTGCCACCTTTGCACCGAACAGTACGGGAGCGAAGGCGTATGCTGCACTGGTAACTGAATTGGAGGAACGGTATGGCAGATGAAACGCGCGGGCCGATCCGACGCGGGCAAGGATTACGTCTTTCAGTACCGTCTCAGGCAGAGGTTGGTGAAATGTCTCCGGCGGGTAACGAGATTGTCCGCGGACAGGGTTTGCGCTTGTCGACCACACAGGCCACGGTTCAGACGGCAGTCGTGCGGATGGCAAACGGGCCACTATATTACCGCCGTGTCGGCGAAGGCTTGCCACTGATCGCAATCCATGGTGTTGGTGCATCAGGTCAGCTATGGCGTGACGTGTTGATCGGCGTAGCCGACATTCGTACCGGCTACGCGATCGATCTGCCGGGGTGTGGTGGTTCACCAGCGCGTGGTGGAGCACCGACGCTGGCGACGCTGGCCGATGAGGTGGTAGCCTTTGCCAATGCCATGGGGCTACGTCGCTTCGATCTGATGGGGCACGGGCTTGGGGCAGGAGTCGCTGCAACGGTTGCAGCCACGCAACCGGCTCGGGTCGGCAAGCTGATCCTCGTTAGTTTTGGAGTTCGGCCGGGCACGCCTGATGTCCTCACCCTGGCCGTTGTGCGTACACCATTCGACCTCTTCCTTGGTCTTGCCCGCCCGATGATCAACACATGGGCCGGTTGGGCTGTGGGAATGCCGGCCATCGATCAACTGATGGCAGCGTGGCTCATGGCTAGTCCGCCGGCAGATCCGGCGTTGTGGGAAGCGTACCTGGCCGACCATGGTCGTGCCGATGGTCGCATGTATATCACCATGCAGACAATGGCCGCCGATCCGCTTTTGCAGCGGCGATTACAGACCATCAACGCACCGACACTCCTGATCGGTGGTGAAGCAGATCGGCTGGTACGGCCGGCAGAGCTGGCAGCAGCACAGGCACTCATAGCGACTGCCAAGCGTGAGCTTATCCCGGTCTGTGGTCATCTGCCACCGATAGAGCATCCGAATGAGTGTCGGCGGCTGATCCGCTTGTGGCTCGGGGAATAAGACCATCTGACGGTGAAGTGGAGCAGCATAACGAGCGGGGTACGTGAGCATGTACCCCGCTCAATGTATGCTGATGGTGTACTTGACAAAGGTAGTTACCCCATGCTATAGTCTACTTAACCGATTAAGTGGTTAATCGGTTAAGTTCTCGAAGTGCGGAGCAACCGTTGTGGCTACCATCAGAGATGTCGCCCGGCGCGCACACGTATCAACCGCTACCGTCTCGTATGTCCTCAACGGCACCGGTGTGGTCAGTGAAGCCACCCGCGAGCGCGTACTGGCGGCAATTGCCGAACTGGGCTACCAACCCAACCATAGTGCCCGTTCCCTCCGCACCCGTTCCCGCACCATTGGCGTCGTTGCGCCTGGCATTGCCGGGCGGTTAGCCGATCCGGCTACGGCTGAAATCATTGCCGGTCTCAGCGAAGCGGCTACGACGGCCGGTTATTGCCTCTTGCTGGCTGCCCCCACCGATACCGAAAGCGAAACTGAATTAGCCGTGCGTCTCGCGCGTAGTGGCCGGGTTGACGGTCTTGTGCTCTTTGATTTACAGATCGAGGATGAGCGGCCGGCGTTACTGACCGCGGCGCGAGTTGCTACCATCGCCATTGGTGCGCCGGTAGCCGGCGTTACATGTCCGATTGTCGGCTACGACCTCCGCACCGGGGCAGAGCAGGCGACCCAACATTTGATCCGGCTTGGTCATCGGCGGATTGCGCTGTTAGCGGCTCCATCGTATCTCAGCATCAGCGAACCGTTTTACGCCGGATATCGCGCTGCGTTACATGCTGCCGGTTTACGTCGTGAAGCGGCGTTGGTCATTGAAGCCGGTAGCAGTGAAGATGATGGCATGGTAGCAATGCAAGAGCTATTGGCAGCCCGCACACCACCTACGGCGGTACTGGCAGCAAGTGATACGCTTGCGTTTGGGGCAATGCACGCCATCCGCGATGCCGGTCTCACGGTAGGTCGTGATATATCGGTCGTCGGTTGCGACGATCTGCCACTCGCTGCGCATACCTTCCCACCGTTGACAACCCTGCGTGCGCCACGTCGTGATCTCGGTGCAACACTCGCTCGTTATCTAATTGCCCATATCGAGCAGCGGCCGGCGCTGCCGGTAACGTTGCTGCCGTTACGGTTGGTTATCCGTCATTCGACTGCCACGCCATCGCGTGTGGTCCACTAGGGGTATCGTCTGTTTTGCCAAGGAGTAAGCGGTCATGGCCTCAATCAAGTACGATCACGTGTGGAAGCGGTTCGGTGAAGTAACCGTCCTCAAGAATCTCGACCTCGACATTGCCGACGGAGAGTTTCTCGTGCTGGTCGGACCATCGGGTTGTGGGAAGTCTACGGCGTTACGTTGTCTGGCCGGTTTGGAAGAGGTGACCGAAGGCCGTATCTTCATCGGCGATCGTGATGTCACCGACATTCCACCCAAAGATCGCGACATTGCAATGGTATTCCAGTCATACGCTCTCTACCCACATATGAGTGTGTATGACAACATGGCGTTTGGTCTCAAGCTGCGCCGCGTCCCAAAGGCAGAAATCGACCGGCGGGTAAAAGAGGCAGCCGAGATGCTCAGTATCGCCCACCTGCTCGACCGCAAGCCAAAAGCGCTATCCGGTGGGCAACGTCAGCGGGTCGCACTTGGTCGTGCGATTGTGCGCGACCCAGCAGTCTTCTTGATGGACGAGCCGCTCTCGAACCTCGACGCCAAGCTGCGCGTGCAAACCCGTGCCGAGATTAGCAAGCTCCATCAGCGGCTTAAGACCACCTTCATTTACGTGACCCACGATCAAACTGAGGCGATGACGATGGGTTCGCGCATTGCGGTGATGCGTGATGGGATTTTGCAGCAGATCGACACACCACAGAACCTGTACGATCACCCGGCGAATATGTTCGTCGCCGGTTTTATCGGCAGCCCGGCAATGAACTTCTTCGAGGCGCGGCTCGAACGTACTGACGGTGGGGTACGTGTGGTGGTCGGGAAAGAGTTTGTTTTACCGATACCACAGAGCAAGCTCGATCACGTGAGCAGTCATATCGGCAAGACGGTCTACTTCGGCATTCGCCCAGAAGACCTGCACGATGCCCATTATGTGCCGCGTGGCGTGGACGAGCGGGCGAAGGTGAAAGCATCGGTCAACGTGGTTGAGCCGATGGGGTCTGAAATCTACGCCTACGTTGAGAATAGCGGCAAAGAATTCATTGGCCGCTTTGATCCGCGCTCAACGGCTCGGACTGGTCATACGATCGAGGTCGTCTTCGATATGGAGAAGATGCACATCTTCGATCGGGAGAATGAAAAGGCGTTGACGTAATGTATGAATGGTGGTGGGGGGGACACGGCCGTTGTAGGGACGCACGTCGTGCGTCTACAACGGCCGTGCGTCCCTACATTAGGGGTAATCCGGTGGTTTCGGGGAAACCTAACATCAGGTTCATATTTTGCACGGCCTGTCCTGATGCGCCTTTGACCAAATTGTCGACGACTGCGACCACAATTGCTCGCCCCGGTTCGACCATCTGGTAGCCGATGACCACATGATTGGTATGTTGGACGTGGCGCAGTTCCGGTAGCCGACCGGCCGGTAACACGTGAACAAACGGTTCGGTAGAGTAAGCGTCGGCGTAGACGGCAGCGAGCGTCGTGTCATCGACATCTGGTTTCAGGTTGACATATATCGTTGACAGGATGCCACGGAAGACGGGCAAGAGGTGCGGTGCGAAGATAATGTGCAAGCCGGTCTCTTGCTCCATTTCGGCCAGATGGCGATGAACGCGGCCGACGTTGTAGGCACTAAACGTCTCGTGCGTTTCACCGAAATGGGTTTTGAGAGATAGCGAACGACCGGCACCGGAGACGCCGGATTTGCTGTCGACAATCACCGTTGGGTCGGCGAGCAGGTTGGCGCGGACTAATGGCACCAGTGGCAGAATGGCGGTCAATGGATAACATCCGGTATTCGCTACCAGCCGCCCCTGACGAATCCGTTCGCGGTGGAGTTCCGGTAAGCCATACACCGCTATGGCGAGCAATTCTGGTGCCGGGTGTGGTTTACCCCGTCGAGCTGTGTACGTATCGGGGTCGGTGATTCGGAAGGTATCGGAGAAATCGATCACCTTCGCACCGGCCGCAAGTGAACGTTGCACAATCGGGATAAGCTCGGGGGTATTGTGCGGGAGACACGTAAAGACGAGATCGACACCGGTAGGATCGACCTCTTCCACCGCAACAAGCCGTAAATCGCTCACAATTGGAAAGACCTCGCTGAGGCGTTGCCCTGCCGCCGAGCGAGCAGTGGCAAAGGCAATCTCCACCTCTGGATGGCGAAAGAGCAGCTTGAGTAGCTCAATTCCGGTGTATCCGGTTGCGCCATAAATGCCAACACGGGCCATAGTGCGCTCCTCATACGATAAACGAGTCCTTACTCAATTGTACCGTACTCGTTACCACGTGCGGTCAGGCGCAATCGCGATCACGGCAGGGTGGATTTGGCTAAGCCGGCGTAAGAACTTGAGCAGACGAGTAAACATACAGCACCCTCCTCTCAAAGACGACCGTACATCTGTGCGAGATGCTTCCCGTCGGCGCATCGAACCTCTCAGTGGGAAGGCATCGGCCGCACACGCTGCTTCACGCAGGCGCAAGCCGGCGCTAACCGGCAGATGAACGATCATCGGTCAATACCGATGCGCCATGATCACCATAGCACAGCCGTGTTATGATTGCATCAGGCGAAAGATAGAGAAATGTTAACGCAGTGGTAGCATTGGTAGACGAAAAAAGGGGTTACTTTATGTCAAAATGTATTCTTTTAGTGAAACATATCGGATGCTATGTTTCACTAAATATAGAGAGCGGGAAATCAAGGATGCGGAGGGGAAAATGGAGCGGGCGACCGGACTCGAACCGGCGACATTCTGCTTGGAAGGCAGATGCTCTACCAACTGAGCTACGCCCGCGCGGGGAGCACTAAAACGCAGAGACGCAAAGAGCGCAAAGGTAGCAAAGCGACCTAAAACGCAGAGACGCAAAGAGCGCAAAGGTAGCAAAGCGACCTAAAACGCAGAGACGCAAAGAGCGCAAAGGTAGC
>NZ_JBMFNE010000006.1:0-33284 GCF_049970315.1 Chloroflexus sp. | reverse complement strand
AGCTTGGCGTACTTTGCACTATAATGTAGCACAATCTGCCTTCTTATGCAAGTCGTGTCATCATTTCTGCTGTGTCCGGTGAATCTTGTGCTATAGTGAACCCACCTACACCATACGAATATCGAGGGAGGAGCGTCGTGCCATTCTGTCCACAGTGCGGTGCTGCGAATCCTGATAGCGCGCGTTTTTGTGATCAGTGCGGTGCAAAGTTGATTCCGGCGCCGGCTCCATCGGCTACATCAGCACCGTCGGCGGCGCCAGTTACGACGACAGGTGGGCCGGTAAGTGTCGGTGCAACGACATGTCTTCAGTGTGGGTTGAGTGTCATTCCGGGCGAGGCATTCTGCGATAACTGTGGAGCACCGTTGTTCCAAGCACCGCCGGTTACAAGCGTACCGGCGCCAGATGTACCGTTTCCCGGTGTGCCGCCACAGCGCGCTTATCCGCCGCCGCAGCCGGTGACGATCCAGTCTTCGTCGCCGCCAGCGCCGCCAGTAGCTACACCGCCACCGGTAGCACCCGTTGTGCGAACCTCGTTGGCCGGGGTGCGGCTACGTCTGGCAAATGGCAGCATACTGGCGTTACCGGCAGCCGCACAGGCTTTCATCGGGCGGGCCGATCCGGTGAGTAACTTTTATCCTGATATTGACCTGACGGCGCACGGTGGTCTTGAACATGGCGTAGGTCGTCGCCATGGTCGATTCTTCGTGCAGCAGGGACAGGTCTATTATGAAGATCTCGACAGTACAAATGGCAGTTTTCTTGGCGGACGTGCATTGGTACCGCGCCAGCCGGAGCCGGTACGGCACGGTGATGAATTACGGTTAGGAATGCTTAGATTGGTGGTTGAGGTGCAATAGCAGGCTATGACAACAGTTGATCGTATGCGGATTGCAATTGTCGGTGTGGGTGGGGTTGGTGGGTATTTCGGGGGAAAACTGGCGCAAGCCGGGCACGATGTGTTTTTTATTGCCCGCGGTGAGCATTTAGCGGCGATGCAGCAGCGTGGCTTGCAGATACGCAGCATTGCCGGCGATTTTACCGTGTCTGATGTGAAGGCAACCTCGGATCCGGTAGCAGTTGGGCCGGTCGACCTGGTACTTGTGGCGGTGAAGGGCTGGCAGGTACGCGACGTTGCAGTGACGATGAAGCCGTTGATCGGTGCAGAGACGGCGGTGTTACCATTGCTGAATGGGGTTGATGCAACCTTTGAATTGGCTGAAGTGCTGGGTCGTGAGCATGTCTTAGGTGGTCTTTGTCGAATTATTGCCTATCGCGAAGCGCCAGGAGTGATCGTCCATGCCGGTGTCCATCCGACGTCAATCGATTTTGGTGAACTTGATAACCGGCAGACACCGCGCCTGCAACGGATCAAGGCGGTACTGGAGAGTGCCGGGATTCAGGGTAATGTGCCTGCTGATATCCATGTAGCCATGTGGCAGAAATTTATGCTCGTCTGCGCGTGGAGTGGATTTGGGGCAGCAACACGCGCTCCGATTGGAGTATGGCGTTCGCTTCCTGAAACGCGGCCCTTGGTTGAGCGATGCCTGCGCGAGGTGGTTGCAGTAGCCCGTGCGCGTGGGATTGCCATGCCCGACTCTATCGTATCGGATATGATGCGGTTTATCGATAGTATGCCCTACGAAGGCACTGCTTCGCTGCAACGCGATATTATGGCCGGACGACCGTCGGAACTGGGTAGTCAAAATGGCGCACTCGTGCGGTTGGCTCGTGAGGTTGGGGTAGCGGTACCGGTGAATGAGATGCTGTACGCGATTCTGCAACCGCAAGAGTTGGCAGCCCGCGGGCAGTTGTCTTTTTGACCGAGAGGAAGGTCTGGCATGTCAATTCGTCTTCAGCGCTTGACAGAGCGACTGGCAGTAACCGGATGGATCGGAGCGGCGCTGATGCCGTCCACGAACCTTGCCTATCTTACCGGTCTGCGCTTTCATGCGGGGAAGCGGTTAACTCTCTTGCTGATCCCGGCCAACGGTGACACGCCGGTGATGGTTGTGCCACAGCTTGAGCTGGAGCGTGTGCGTGCAACGTCGCCGTTCGCTATGCGCTACTTCGCGTGGAGCGATGCTGAAGGGCCACTGAATGCCTTGGCGGAGGGGATGACAGCGGCTTTCGGAGCGGGAACGCCTACCCGGCCGCTTGCCATCGAACATACGGTAATGCGGGTCATGGCATTACGCATGCTGGAAACGGTTGCGCCTGGCTTGCCAACCGTCAATATCGATCCGCTGATCGGTGAACTGCGTATGGTGAAAGACGGGGAGGAGTTGGCGTTGATGGAACGGGCTGTAGCGATGGTCGAACAGGCCCTCCACGTCTTCTTGGCGCAGGTGCGCCCCGGTCTTAGCGAACGTGTCCTCTCGCGGATGTTACATGATGCGATCATCGCAGCAGGCGCTGACGGTGAGAGCTTCACCAACATTGTGGCGAGCGGTCCTAACTCTGCTAATCCGCATCACGAAAACAGTGATCGCATCCTCCAGCCCGGTGATCTGGTGATTATCGACTGTGGCGCCGTCTATCGTGGTTACCAGTCAGATATTACCCGTACTATTGCCATCGGAGAACCAACGGCTGCCGCACGTCATGTGTACGAAGTCGTGTTAGCCGCTAACACGGCTGCTCGGGCAGCCTGCCGACCGGGTGTGACCGGTGCATCTATCGATGCTGCCGCACGGAGTGTGATCGAGGCTGCCGGCTACGGCGCAGCTTTTGTGCATCGTACCGGGCACGGTCTTGGTCTGGAAACCCACGAATTGCCGAATATCGTTGCCGGAAGTGATACACCGCTGGCGCCGGGAACAACCTTTACCATCGAGCCGGGCATCTATCTTCCAGGACAGTACGGCGTGCGGATCGAGGATGACGTGGTCATTACCGAGGAAGGGAGTCGCTCACTTACCACGTTTTCACGTGAACTGATCGTGATACAGGAATAGCGATATGCTCTCAACGCAGCATCGTCCGCAGCAGACGGACGAAAACCGTCAATTGCATCAATTCCTCTTCTGGGCTGTGCTCACGGCGGTTGGGGCGGTTGTAGTGTATACCGTTGGCTGGTTCTTAACGGCTTCACCATCACTCTTGTTGCTGACAATTGGCAGTATTGTGCTGCTGATACTCGAACTTTACGCGAGATGGCTCAATGCCCATCACGCAACGACAGCAGCCGTGTACCTCTTTTGCGCGGCAGTAGCCCTCTTTGCCATTGTCAACGTGTTGGCGGTGCCCGATTTCTTGCCGGTTTTACTCCTTGGGCCGGTCATTATTCTCATCGTTGTGCAGCCGTATCTCAGCCGTAAAGCGTTGCAGATCATAAGCGCCGCAATGGTGGGATTAGCTATCACTCTCACTTCGCTCGGCGTGTATGTACAACTCTACACACCGCTACCGCCAACCATCCGTAATCCAATCCTTATTGCCCTTGTTACGTTAACAACGATCGTATTGTTGGTGCTCATCTGGCAAAACGATCAACGAATCATGACGGTATTGCAACAACGCGAAGCAAGTAACCGGGAACTTCAGGCCATTCGTGAACGACTTGAGGAAGAAGTTGCCGAGCGTACTCGCGATCTCCAACAGGCATTAGCTCAGCTCGAAACACAAGTGGCCGAACAGCGGCAAATGCGCCTCGCCCTTGAACAACAGCGTGAGGTAATTCGCTCTTTAAGCGTACCGGTGTTACCGGTTAGCCACGCCACCCTTGTTATGCCATTGGTAGGCGCGCTCGATGAGCAGCGGATGACGATGGTCAAGCAGCAGGCACTCACCGCCATTCAGGCGATGCAAGCACGCACTTTTATCATCGACGTTACCGGTGTGCCGGTGATCGACCATACTATTGCCGGTGAGCTGGTAGGGATTATGCGGGCGATTCGGCTGATGGGAACAAAGGTGGTCTTGGCCGGGATCAGGCCGGAAGTCGCGGAAAGTTTGGTCGCAGCGCAGATTGATCTGGACCGGGTACAGAGTTTCGCCACATTACAGGATGCGCTCCAACGAGCAATAACCGACGGGCAACCGATATAATGAGCGATTGCATACCCGCGTTGACTATGGTATACTGCGCGCGCATTCAACTGCAAGGCGAGAGGGTGACAATGCAATGATAACGGTGATACCCATCTCTTGTAGCCTTTCGATCCCGCGTCATGAGCGCCATCGTCGGCGTCAGCCAGTAACACGATCTGGCTAGCCGCGCCTGCGCTTCTGCTCTGCAAGGAACGTTTTCGGCCAGCTCTGCCAGCGCGCAGGCTGGCTTCTTCTATGTTATCACGAAGGTGAGGGCGTATGACCCATCTGTATCTCATCCGTCATGGTGAGGCGGTTGCGAACATCAAGCCAATCGTTGCCGGGATGCGCGGTGATGCCGGTCTAACACCACGCGGTATCGTGCAAGCCGAACGTTTGCGCGACCGGTTGGCAACCAGTGGTGAGATTAAGGCGGATGTCTTGATCTCGTCGACACTACCACGCGCCCGCCAGACTGCCGAGATAATCCAACCGGCGCTCGGCCTACCGATCATGTTCGACGACGAAGTCCAAGAATTGCGGGTCGGTGAAGCCGATGGGATGACTAATCAGGAAGCATGGGACCGCTTTGGCGTTCCCGACTTTGATCGCTACCCACTGCGTCCTTTGGCCCCCGGCGGTGAGAGCTGGGGAGATTTTACGTTGCGGGTGAGTCGTGCGCTCACCCGGATAACGACCGAGTACGAAGGCAAAACCATTGTGGTTGTCTGTCACGGAGGTGTTATCGATTGCTCGTTCATTCACTTCTTCCGCATGCCGAGTCTGGTCGTACCACCGACCGATTTTTACACCCGCAATACGAGTATCACGTGGTGGGAGCAGGTAGAACGACGGAATCAGCGACTCTGGCGACTCAACGCCTACAACGATATTGCCCATTTGCAAGGGATCGGTGCCGTCGAGTCGGTACGTTGGGAAGACATCCATCCCGCCTCGCCGGTGCCGACCGAGGAGTAACACCATGATCACCTTTCTTGCCGACGGTCATGTAACAAGCCCGCGCGGTTGGCAAGCAGCAGTGGCTGCGTGTGGGATAAAGTACGCACATCGCGACGATCTTGCGTTGGTAGTCAGTGATGTACCGGCAACAGCGGCAGCGGTGTTTACTACCAATGCGGTGAAGGCTGCACCGGTACGGTACGACATGGCGCTGATGGCGCAAGGGGGCGAACTACGCGCAGTAGTGATTAATGCCGGGAATGCCAATGCCTGTACCGGTACTGATGGCGATGCGGCCGCCGTGGCAATGGCTCGTGCCGTCGAAACGGCACTTGGTCTGCCAATGAACAGTACTTTCGTTATGTCAACAGGAACGATTGGCGTACCGATGCCAGTGGAGAAGATCGTGCGCGGGATCAATGAAGCGGCACGCCGACTCAGTCCCGATCACGGAACGGTGGCAGCGCGCGCAATTATGACCACCGATACCCGTCCGAAGCACTGTGCCGTCACCGTGGCATTACCCGATGGTCACACGATAACGATCGGCGGCATGGCAAAAGGGGCCGGTATGATCCACCCGAATATGGCAACGATGCTGGCGGTCGTGACAACCGATGCTACGGTACCACGTGCCGTTCTCGATACCGCGATGCGGCGGGTCTTGGAAGTGAGTTTCAACAGTATTACTATCGACGGCGATACCAGCACGAATGACACGCTCTTGGTGATGGCGAACGGCATGAGTGGCGCACCGCCGATCACCGATTTGACTTCGCCGGCCGGTACTGCCTTCCTCGCCGGTCTGACAGCGGTATGCCAGTATCTTGCGCACGCGATTGTCCGTGACGGTGAGGGAGCAACCCGCTTTGTGACCATTACCGTCCGTGGGGCACGCTCGCATGTGGAGGCGAAGCAGGCTGCAATGGCCATTGCGCGTTCACCACTGGTAAAAACAGCCTTGTTCGGGGCCGATCCGAACTGGGGGCGAGTGCTGTGTGCGATTGGGTATTCGGGGGCAACAGTTGATCCCAACCGGGTCGTGTTGTCTTTTGGCGGTATGCGGGTGCTGGAAAACGGCTTACCGCTGCCGTTTGACGAACAGGCGGCCCATACGTTACTTGACGTCCCAGAAGTGACGATTGAGGCCGACCTGAAGTTAGGCGAAGGGGAGGCAACGGTATGGACGTGCGATTTTAGTTACGACTACGTGCGGATCAATGCCGAGTATCGAACGTGAATGAAGGGGCGCCTATGGATCGTGTCGTTCGCCAGCAGATCGCGCGTGATCTGTGTCACCGACTTGCCACACGTGACGGTGAGCGGCTGATCGTGGCCGGGATGATCGAGTCGGCGACGTTGCCAAACGAATTCGACCCGCTGGCGTTGCTGGTCATCAGCACGCCGCCCCGTCTGTGTCAGAGCTTTTTGGTACAGGGCATCACCGTGACGGTCACCACGATCACGCCGGATGAACTAACAGCGGTGGTTCGTACACCTGACGTGCGTTGGCCGCAGTGGTTAGGGTGGCTAGCGCGGCTCCAAGTACTCGTTGGTGACGATAGCCGGGTGCAAGCGTGGTTGGCGCAGGCACGTGCTTTGCCGGAGCGTGATTTCTATCGCAGAATTGCGCCACACATGCCACAATTGGCATTCGGCTGTTATGGTGCGTTGCGTGCTGCCGCAGCCCGTCGGCAAGAACGTGAGGTAAGATGGCTCGTACCAATCCTCCTCACCGAGTTGCACACCGCGCTGTGTTTGATCAATCGGCGCTGGTCAAGCCACAACCATATTGACGCGCTTGTCGAAAGCTATCACTTTGCGTTACAGCCACGCGATTGGCCACCATTGGTCGAAGCCCTGTTGGCGGCGAGCGATCTCGATGAGATAGTGCGGTTGGCGGGGACGATTATGGGTAACTACTGGCAGTTGCTGGTGCGTTGTGAGTTAACTGTTGAGCAACATCAAACCACAGCAACAGTACCGCTGTGATGCACGAGGAGTAACAGAGATGGAACACCGGCTCTGGGGAGGACGATTTAGTGAACCGACGGCTGCCGAGATGCGCCGGTTTAACGATTCCTTCCGGTTTGATCGGCGGTTGGCCGACGTCGATATTACCGGTAGCATTGCGTGGGCCGGCGCTCTGGCGCAGGCCGGCTTGATCGGTGAAGACGAGCATGCTGCCTTAGTGCGGGGCCTGGAACTGGTGCGGGCCGAATTCGCGAACGGGACGTTTGTGCCTGCCGAAGGTGATGAAGATATTCACACAGCGGTGGAGCGACGATTACGCGAACTTATCGGTGATGCCGCACTCAAGTTACATACCGGTCGGTCGCGGAACGATCAGGTAGCGACCGATATGCGTCTCTACACCATCGGTATTGCGCGCCAACTCGACCGACGATTGCACGATCTCCAGCTCGCATTGCTGGCACAAGCCGAACTGCACACCGACACGTTGATGCCGGGGTACACCCATCTCCAGCGCGCACAGCCGATCACGTTCGGTCATTGGTGTTTGGCATATATCGAGATGTTTGCCCGTGATCGTAGTCGGCTGCGCGATGCAATCACCCGCATGCGGGTACTACCGTTGGGGGCAGGCGCGTTAGCCGGTAATGCTCTTGATATCGAGCGTGAACGACTAACCGAGCTGCTTGACGAATTTGATGAATTGGCGGCCAATTCACTCGATGCGGTGAGTGATCGTGACTTCGTGGCCGAAATTCTCTTCATCTGCGCATTGATCGGCATTCATCTCAGCCGCTTAGCCGAAGATATTATCCTTTACGCGAGTGCTGAATTCGGTTTCATCGAATTGGCCGATGCCTACAGTACCGGCTCAAGCCTGATGCCGCAGAAGAAAAATCCTGATAGCATGGAACTATTACGCGGCAAGAGCGGTCGTTTGCTGGGCAATGTAGTGGCCTTACTGACGGTCTTGAAGGGGTTACCGCTCACGTATAACAAGGATATGCAGGAAGATAAAGAGCCGCTGTTTGATAGTTTTGACACGCTCGACCTTGGTTTACAGGTCGCAGCGGCAGCTCTTGCGACCATGACCGTACATCCTGAGCGAATGGCGGCGGCGCTTGATGATGCAATGCTCGCAACCGACCTGGCCGATGAGTTGGTGCGACGTGGCATACCATTTCGGGTTGCCCACGGGAAGGTGGGGCAACTGGTACGGCGCGCGCAAACACTCGGTGTTAGCCTTCGTCATCTTCCACTTACCGAGTATCAGGCAGTTGAACCGAGCCTCGATGCCGGTGTGTATGCCATCTTCGATATGGCGCGTAGTGTAGCCCGAAAGGCAAGCTACGGTGGGACGGCACCGCAACGGGTGCGTGAGCAGTGCCGGCGCTGGCGCACCATGTTGGAGTCTGAAGGGTAAGATTGTTCGCGTTTGGAGACAAATGGTAGTAGGAAACGTATGACAAGCCCACTTTATACACCGCCGGTCAGTTTGCCGGTTATCCACTGCCGGCCTGACGCTGCCGTGACCATTCGCCGCGCCCGGGTAGGTGATGTGCCACGGCTCTACGAAATCATTAATTATTATGCTGCACGTGGTGATATGCTGCCAAAGACGCTCGACCAGCTTTATAACCGCGTCCGTACCTTTAACGTGGCCGAGATCGATGGAGAAGTGATCGGTTGCGCTGCGTTGCATATTACGTGGGCCGATCTGGCCGAGGTAGTGAGTGTCGCCGTCCATCCGTCGTTTCAGGGGCGCGGGATTGGCCGACGCCTGGTTGAGCCGCTCTTCACCGAGGCGGTTGAGTTAGGGATTCCCACTCTCTTTACCCTTACCTTGCAAGCCGGCTTTTTCAGCTCGCTTGGCTTTCGCGAGATACCGAAGCTGCGGCTTCCCCATAAGATTTGGCAAGATTGTTCGACCTGCTTTAAACAAGATCGGTGCGACGAAATTGCGATGATTCGGTACGTGCCGTGAGGGATATTGCCCAGGGAAGCGATCATGGTCTCTTCGCTGGGTATCATTGGCAAGATTGTTCGACCTGCTTTAAACAAGATCGGTGCGACGAAATTGCGATGATTCGGTACGTGCCGTGAGGGATATTGCCCAGGGAAGCGATCATGGTCTCTTCGCTGGGTATCAGAAGCTGCGGCTTCCCCATAAGATTTGGCAAGATTGTTCGACCTGCTTTAAACAAGATCGGTGCGACGAAATTGCGATGATTCGGTACGTGCCGTGAGCGATCATGGTCTCTTCCCTGGGTATCAGTGGCATCAACGTCTGAACCGTTAACCGACATCCAAAGCGACAATTGCTCCGTAGTATATTCGTGATGCATGACGACACTTGAGAGGTGATGGTATGCCGATGAATAGCACGATCGGAGCAGGTATCCTTTTATTCACCATTGGCGCCGGTGGGGTAATTGCCACCGGTGCTGCTACCTCGGCAATTCCGGCACTGTTGGGGATGGTGTTGATGGGGTTAGGTGTAGCGATTGAGCGCACGGCGAACCCTCGTCGGTTTGAATGGCTGGCGGCGTTCGTCGGTCTCCTTGGTATTCTGGCCCCCGCCGCCAACCTTGTACGGATTATCGGTCAAACCGGTTTGTACATCAATGCTGCCGTTTTTGCTAATGTGGTGATGGCAGGGACTTGCGTGCTGTACCTCCTGGTATGGGGGTGGGAACAGCGCACCGGTACCCGACTACGGATAAAGTAAGCGTACCGCTAGCCCTGATCTGGTCCACTATGCGGTGGGTGACCGACTTCAATCCCGGTCAAGCGTTCAAGCGCCTTGATCAAGGCATGATTACCCTCGTGCCCCAATCCAGCCGCTTGCAGGGTACGGTAGAGGTGGAAGACCGTGGAGGTCACCAGCATCGGAGCACCGACCGCATCGGCAGCAGCCAGCACGAGCCGTAAATCCTTTTGCTGAAGATCGATGGTAAAACCGGGTCGCCAGTCGCGCCGAATGACTTGCGGTCCCCGATTGGAGAGCATCCAACTGCCCGCTGCGCCACCGCTCACAGCCGTCAGGGCTTTTTCGAGATCGACGCCACTGGCTTGTGCAAAAACAAACGCCTCACTGATGGCCAGCATCGTTCCGACAACCAGTATCTGATTAACCAGCTTTACCGTCTGACCGGCCCCGTGACCACCAACGTGGGTAATGGTCTTACCCATGGCCTGAAAGACGGGCATCGCTCGTTCAACTAAATCGGCAGGACCGCCAACCATGATGCTGAGGGTACCACGAGCTGCCCCTTCACTGCCGCCACTGACCGGTGCATCGAGAAAACCGATCCCGCGCTCGGCTAACCGAGCAGCAAATTGCTGAGCGCCTTGGGGGCTGATCGTACTCATGTCGATCATCAACATCCCGGCACGTGCTCCCTCGACGGCTCCTTGTGGCCCAAACAAGACTGCCTCGACATCGGGGGTATCACTGACACAACTGATCACAATATCACTGCGTGCCGCCAGATCGGCCGGTGACGTGGCAAGTTGTGCTCCGGCGGCAACAAACTCATCGGCCCGTTCTGGGGTGCGATTCCATACCGTTAGCGGAAACCCGGCCCGGAGGATGTTGGCCGCCATACCCCGACCCATAATCCCGAGTCCGATAAAGCCGATTCGCTCTGTCATAGTAGACTCCTCACGGTCATGTTCACGGTTTGCAGAAGATGGTATCATACCTGCCGGCTACGTTGTACACACATCACGGTGATCTGTATGCCTGCTGCTCTTTCCGATCTGCTCGTTCTCGACCTCAGCCGGGTTTTGGCCGGGCCATATGCAACGATGGTTCTCGCCGATCTTGGCGCACGAGTCATCAAAATTGAGCAACCCGGCATCGGTGACGAGACTCGCCAATGGGGACCACCCTTTGCTGCCAACGGGCTAAGCGCCTATTTTATTGCCGTCAACCGGAACAAGCAGAGTGTGGCGATTAATCTCAAACATCCCACCGGTCAAGCGATTGTGCGTGCGTTGGGGCAACGAGCTGATGTGCTGATCGAGAATTTTCTGCCCGGGACAATGGCGCGGATGGGTCTTGGGTATGACGATCTTCGGGTGTTGAATCCGGGGTTGATCTACTGTAGTATTACCGGTTATGGTCAGTACGGCCCCGATGCAGATCGTCCTGGCTACGATACGGTTATCCAGGCCGAAGGCGGCTTGATGAGCATTACCGGCGAACCCAATGGCCCACCACTCAAGACCGGCGTTGCGGTTGCTGACATCACCACCGGTTTGTATGCGGCGACCAGCATTCTCGCCGCACTCCACTATCGCACGTTGACCGGCGAAGGGCAGTACATCGATCTCGCACTCTTTGATGTACAGCTCAGTTGGCTTGCTAATGTCGCGTCGGCGTATCTTGTATCAGGCAAGCCACCTCAGCGGTACGGTAACGGTCACGCGACCATCGTTCCGTATCAACCATTTGCTGCGGCCGATGGATACATCATGATCGCTGTTGGCAATGATCGACAGTTTGAGCGCTTCTGCACCGTGCTAAACCATCCTGAATGGGCTGGTGATGAACGATTCGCGACCAACCCGGCACGGGTGGCGCATCGCGACGTCCTGGTGCCGCTGATTGCAGCGGTGATCGTGCGCGAACCGGTTGCGATTTGGATCGAGCGACTGCGGGCCGTCGATGTGCCGTGTGGTCCGGTTAACGATATTCCAACGGCGCTACACAGTCGACAGGCTCAAGCACGCGCGATGGTTCAACAGGTAGCCGGTGTACCGATGGTCGGTCCTGCGGCAAAGCTGAGTGCGACACCGGCCACCATTCGGACCGCACCGCCGGCGCTTGGCGCCGATACTGACGCAGTTCTGCGCGAGCTGGGCTATGCACCTGATCAGCTTGCGGCGTGGCGTGCAGACGGCGTGATCGAATGAAGTGCTCATGCTACAATGCCGCAAACGATGCCCGCCGGTACTTTGCAATGGAGAATAGATATGCGGTATGAGATCCATAGCTCAGGAGGAAGGGTTCAGATCGATAGTAGCGGGTCTATGACCTTTTGGCGGGAAGGGCGCAAGGTCTTGTGTGGTCTGGGTGCAGTGGCACATGCCTACGGTACCGACTTCCCGATCACGGGTGTGGCGAGTGCCGATAGCACCGAGCGTCACGTCCGCATTCACTATACGACAACGCGACCCGAAATAACGCTTCGGCTTACTCTGGAAGTCACGCCGACCGGATTTCGGCTTACCTGGTCCGGTCCACCGCGTCTCCACGCAGTACGGATTGAATGGCAGCTCGATCCCGGTCGGCCGTGGTACGGCATGGGCGAACGTGTCTTCCAGCACTGGCCGCTCGACGCGGCGCCGGTTATCTCCGATCCGTTTGAGCCGGTTGATCACGGGCATGATGGAACGCTCAACATTGCCACTCCGTTCTGGCTGAATGCTGCCGGTGCGGCATTGTTGCTCGAGGAGAACGATGGTGAGTTGGCGGTGACGATGGATCGGGCCGGCGATGGTCTGTTGCGGATCACAGCACGCGAAGCACCACCGCCACCGACGCTCGGTTTTGATGAACGCTACGCCGCTCCCGGTCCACAGCTTGCCGTCCATGTCGTCTTAGCCGACAACGCACCGGCAGCCTTCTCCGCCGCACTTCCACTGCTTGGACGCCCCAGTGCTGCACCACCGTATGAACTCTTTGCGCGTCCGATCTGGACGACGTGGGCCCATTATAAGATGGCGGTGACGCAGCACGATGTGATCGATTTTGCAACTCAGATTGTGACCCGTGGCTATCCGTACTCGGTTCTCGAAATCGATGACCGCTGGCAACGTGGGTACGGCGCGTATGTGTTCGATCCGCACAAGTTTCCTAATCCACGGGCGATGGTTGATGAGCTGCATGCTGCTGGGTTCAAAGTAACGTTGTGGACACCCATTTTCTTTGATCCCTCTGATCCGGCGTTCACGGTAGCGGCACGGCGTGGCTACTTGATCCGCCATCCGGCAAACGGTGCGCCGTACCTGGTGCGCTGGTGGCAAGGGTATGGTGGTGTGCTCGATCTGACCAATCCTGAGGCAGTGGCATGGTGGCTGAGCGAGTTGCAGGCGTTGCAGGCCGAGACCGGCGTGGACGGCTTCAAGTTCGATGCCGGTGAAGCTAACTTCATTCCGCCCGATGCCATCTGTTATGCGCGCGAGCCACGTCGTCGCTACGCCGACCGCTACACGGAATTTGTTGCCGATCACTTTGCGTATACTGAAGTACGCACCGGCTGGCGCAGTCAGCGAAGGGGTATTCTCTTCCGCGAGTGGGATAAGTGGAGCCGCTGGGGTATCGACAATGGACTCCACAGTGTCTTAACACAGGCGTTGACGTTAAGTGTGTGCGGTTATCCGTTCGTGTTACCCGACATGATCGGTGGCAATGCGTACCAAGACGAAGTTCCCGACGGTGAACTGATGGTGCGGTGGACGCAGCTCTGTGCGCTCTTGCCGACGATGCAGTTTAGTGTGCATCCGTGGCAGTACGGGACGGAAGTCGACGCGATTTGCCGGCGCTATGCGCATCTCCACACCGAACTAGCACCTTACCTCACGTCGCTGATCGATGAAACGCTACGTGACGGTACACCGCTCGTGCGTCCGCTCTTCTGGCATACACCGCACGACGAACATGCACTACGCTGTAACGATCAATTCCTCCTTGGTGAACGGTATCTGGTAGCACCTGTCGTACAGGCCGGTCAGCGCCGCCGTGATGTCTATTTGCCATCCGGTGTGTGGCGCGACTACTGGCATGATACGATCCATCATGGGCCGGCAATGCTGACCGATGTACCGGCTCCACTTGAACAGATGCCGTTGTTTGAGCGACAAGCGTGATACGTTGCTACCACGGATGTGCCGAGTAGCGACCGATATAGTGAGTACAGAGAAACCACGCGGGCAATACCTCGACAGTTGCCCGCGTCTGTGTCATGATTACCGTGTTGTGCGTTACCGGAAAGCGCCGATGTGTTGTATGAGGTGCGAGCTATGAATGCCACCGTTCGGGTTGGTCGTCAGGGTATTGAACTCGATGGCCGCCCCTTTTATCTCTTATCGGGATGTATTCACTACTTTCGCTGGCCACGCGCCGAATGGCGTGCCCTTCTCGAGCAAGCACGCTGGGCCGGTCTCAACACGATTGATACGGTTATCCCGTGGAATCGTCACGAGCCGCAACCCGGCGTGTTTGATTTTGCCGATGAAGCTGATCTCGCGGCCTTTCTCGATCTGTGTCACGATTTAGGGCTAAAGGTGATTGTCCGTCCAGGCCCCTATATCTGCGCCGAATGGGAGAACGGTGGGTTGCCGGCGTGGTTGACGGCCAACGGTGATCTTCGTCTGCGCACTAATGATCCGGCGTTTCTGAGTGCAGTATTGCGTTGGTTTGATACCCTCATGCCGATACTCGTGCCGCGCCAGCATACCCGTGGTGGGCCGATTATTCTGTGCCAAATCGAGAATGAGCATTGGGCTTCCGGGGTCTACGGCGCCGACGAACATCAGCAGACGCTGGCGCGTGCTGCATTGGAACGCGGGATTGAAGTGCCGCAATACACCTGTATGGGGGCGACACCAGGCTACCCTGAGTTTCGCAACGGCTGGAGCGGAATCGCCGAGAAGCTGGTTCAGACCCGACAGCTTTGGCCCGATAACCCGTTGATCGTCTCTGAGCTGTGGAGTGGCTGGTTTGATACCTGGGGTGGACACCGCCAGACCCGAAAGTCGGCGGCCAAACTGGATATGCTCCTGCACCAATTGACGGCGGTCGGTTGCGCGGGGTTCAGCCATTGGATGTGGGCCGGTGGTACCAATTTCGGCTATTGGGGTGGCCGTACTGTCGGTGGCGATCTGATCCACATGACAACCAGCTACGACTACGATGCACCGATCGATGAATACGGTCGGCTAACCGAAAAAGCACTGGTAGCGCGGCGTCATCATCTCTTCTTGAGCTGCTTTGGCGCCGAATTGTCAGGGGTTCTAGCCGAGGCTGTACCTGGCGGAATAACCGTCATCCCGCCGGCAGCGATTGCCGGACGGAGTGAAGGCGGGGTGCAGCCATATCGCACGGTGCGGGCCGGGCCGACGGCGCCACCGGCGTGGCGCGATTTTTGCGCAACGTTTCTCGCCAATCCCGGCCTTGAAGCGGTGACCTACGAGGTCTTTGTACCCGGTGGCGATCATCTCAGTGTTGAAGTCGAGCCGACCAGTATCCGCCCGATATTCGCCAATCTCCCCCTCGGTGAGAGCGGGATCGTCATTCTCGGCCATACCGGGCGGATTCTCGGCTATTGGCCTGATCAAGGCACACTTGTCATCTATGGCCGCGAAGGTGAACAGGGGACCCTCCTCTTAAGCCTGCCTACGGAACCTGACGGCATCCATGCCCACGACGCCGGCGTAACCGTTCGGGTCGGTTTAGATGACCATCTGCTGCGGGTCGATTACTGGATCACGGCAGAGGGTCGCCGGATCGAGGTCGCGTGGGGGGATCATGCGCTCCTCATCGAGTTATTACCGCAAGCGCTTGCCGAACGCTATGGAAGTCAACTGCTACCGTCACCAACTCAATTGCACCGCACCACGCTCACGACTCGCGCCTTTGCCGTTGTCGAGGCCACCGACGAAACCGGTTGGCAACCGATATCCGAGCCGGTAGCACTCGAGCAGCTCGGTTGTTTCTACGGTTACGGCTGGTATCGGGCCGAACTTGAGCTAACGACGCCCCTAACAACTACCCTCGCTGCGCCACTTCTCAACGATCGGGCACTGGTGCTGGTAAACGGTGATTTCGTCGGTGTATTGGGAGTAAGTCCGAGCGGACCGCGCTATACCTTACCGATCAGCCTACCCGCCGGTCGTCACGATCTCCGCTTCCTCGTCGATAATCTCGGTCGGTTCAACTACGGATTACATTTGGGGGAGCGGAAAGGGTTGCTTGCGCCGCTCTATCTCGCCGGCAGCCAAGAGGACATTTCGGCAGGTTGGGCAGCCTATTGGCAAGAGGTGCAATTTGCCGGTGAAGCGGTGGCAAACATCAAACCGTGGGCGGCGCGGCCCGACGCTGACAACGTGCATCTCGGACGATTCGTGTGGGCCGGGCCGATGGTTTGGCTTATCCGGCCCATCGAGGTGCAAGCCGGACGACGATACCGCGTTCATATCACCGGTGACCGTAATTCTGGCGCGTTCTTCGTCAACGGTATTGCCGTCGAACGGTTTAGCCGTCATCGCAGTGGCGGATTCATCGCTGCCGACATTACCGACCTGTTGCAGCCGGGGGTGAACACGCTCGCATTGCAAATCCTCAACTATGCCGGCGCGCCATGGCGGGCGACGTTGATAAGCTACGACGCCGCCCAGCCGCTTCCGGCACGCTGGAGCTTTCGCGCCGGGGTGACGGTGAACGATCAACCGGCCCCGCCCACCGGTCCGGCTTTCGTCCAAGCGACATTCGCCCGGGACGAATTGCCGGCGCGGTTACAACGGCTGGCGTTACGCCCCGGTATCCTTGACAAAGGCCAGATCTGGCTGAACGGCCAAAACTGCGGTCGATTCTGGCAGATCGGGCCACAAGAAGATTACAAGCTGCCGGTCTCGTGGTTAACAACCCACAACGAGGTCCTCCTCTTTGTCGAGCAGAGTCGAAGTGGCGCCATCGAATTGGTTTGGTCAGAGATGTAGGTCAGACGGTCATCTACTCCGGTACACCGGCCAGTTCCGGTGTACCACAAATGAGTTGTTCGGCGGCGGCGATCTGCTCACTCTCACCGATCAGACCGAGGAGATCGCCAGCTTGGAAGACGGTGCTCGACTTTGGGTTGGCGATCAACTGTTGGTTACGGATCAGCGCAATCACCGAGGCGCCGGTACGAGCACGAATGTTGGCTTCGGCCAATGTTTGCCCGATGATCGGACTATGCTCGCTCACCAGCCGCCACACAATCTCAATGCCGCGGGCAGCCCGCACCATCTGATCAAGGGCTTGATGCTCTGCCGGTGACGAAACGGTAGTATCATATTCATCACGACGCACTGCATCGGTATAGCCTTGCACCTGTGTCGCCGGATAGCCCAGGGAGAGCAGAGTATGACGCATCACCTCTAATCCCCCTTCGAGTTCGGGGTGGATCACATCGTGCGCACCGAGCTTCAGTAGCCGACCGACCCCTTTGGTGGTTGCCGCGCGCGCGATGATCGGGAGGTTTGGGGCAATCTTGCGCGCCGCGGCCACTACCATTTCGGTCGCCGTCTCATCGGGCAAGGTAACGACAAGCGCACGAGCCCGCTCGAGACCCGCATGAATCAGGACATCAGAGTTAGCCGCGTCACCGAAGAGGGTAGGTACCCCCCGGGCATTAAACTCGGCGGCTCGTCCCGAATCGATTTCGATTACCAACCGCGGTACCCCTAACCGTTCGAGCACATTCACGATATGCTGGCCGACCCGGCCATACCCAACCACAACCACGTGTCCCTCGCGTGGTAAGGCAATATCGGTAGGCTGCAACGGGTGACGATCAAACCACTCCCACAAGCGTGGTGAGAGACGTTGCATCATGTGCTCGATCGGTTTGATGGCGCGGAACATCAATGGGTTCAGCATAATTGACAGCAATGACCCGGCTAAAATCAGCGAGTACTGTTCTTGATTGATGATGCCGAGCCGCATTCCCGCCTGTCCCAGAATAAACGAAAATTCGCCGATCTGGCTAAGACCGGCTGCAACTATGAGCATCGTTCGCCCGCTGGCCGGTAAGAAAAAGCCAAGCAGTTGGGTAATGAGGGCTTTACCAACTACAATTAGGGTTGTAAGTATTATTACCTGCCCGGCATTTGCCCAGAGGTAGAGCGGATTAACAATCATCCCCACTGAAACAAAAAAGATCACGGCAAACGTTTCCCGAAAAGGCAGCACATCGTCACCGATCTGGTGACTAAATTGTGATTCACTCAACACTACCCCGGCAAGAAACGCGCCTAACGCTAAAGAAACATCGAAAAATGTAGACGCGCCGAAAGCGGTACCGAGCGCTATTGCCACCGCAGCGAGAATAAACAGTTCGCGTGAACGAGTACTGGCGATCGCGTCGAGTAATTTTGGTAACAATTTACGCCCGGCAAATAACATCACGGCTACGAACACCGCCACCTTGAGCAGCGAAGCAAGAGCCAACCACAGTGATTGCTCGCTTCGCCCGCCAAAAATGATCGGCAGCAACACGAGAATAAACACAGTAGCGATGTCTTCCATCACCAGCCAACCGACCGCGATCCGCCCGGCATTGGTACTTAAGAGACCGTTATCCATTAACCCGCGCATCAAGACAACGGTACTGGCAATCGAGATTGACAGACCCAGGAGCAGCCCTGATAACGGTTCCCAGCCCCAAGAACGACTGAGGATAAACCCTAGACCGGTGGCGAGCACCATTTGCAAGATCGCTCCCGGTAAGGCCACGTGCCGCACGGCCCATAGATCGTGCAACGAAAAGTGAAGCCCGACACCGAACATCAAAAAGATCACACCGATTTCGGCGAGTTGGCTGAGATCGGCCACGTCGCCAACGAATCCCGGTGTGAATGGACCAATCGCCATACCGGCTAATAGGTAGCCGACAATGGTCGGTAAGCCGATCCGACGTGCAATAATGCCGCCGGCAAAGGCCGTCACGAGGGCTATGGTCAAATTTGCCAACAATGAGATGTTTTCAACATGCATCATAAACTCCGGTGAACAAAGCTATATACACGCTCTGGGTGAATGGAAGACATAGGTTGTGCAAAGAGATGTAATTCGTATGATAAAGAGTCGAACGGGCGATGTCAAAGCGCAGGGTAAGTTGTGGTACACTGTACTCCGGTCATTCAAGTGCGGAGCGAGGTTTCTCGTGATCTGATCTATCGATAGATACCACCGCTCGGTAGGTTATTCGAGAATCAACAATCAAGCCCCGCCGGGGCTTTTCTTCACTAAGCAAGCCTGCTATGTTGGCTATCATTATCGTTTCGTGGAATGTCAAAGAGTTGCTGCGCAGATGCTTGCAGGCCGTTTATGCATCATTGGCAACTACCCATCTAGGCGCCGAGATTATTGTCGTTGACAACAAGAGCGATGACAATACACCGACAATGGTGCGCCGTGAGTTTCCAGATGTTCATCTGATCGAGGCGGGTGCTAACCTTGGTTTCGCTGCCGGTAATAATCTGGCACTCCGTATGCTTCTATCCCGACCAGATGGTGGCCCGGAGTTTGTCCTCTTGCTCAATCCTGATACCGAACCGGTAGCCGATGCCATTCCACGCTTAGTCGCCTTTCTGCAAACGTACCCGGCAGCAATTGCGGTTGGCCCACAGCTCCGCTATAGCGACCATCATGTACAATCCTCACGACGCCGGTTTCCTACTCCGCTGACGATGATCTGGGAGAGTACCCCATGGGAACGCCTATGGCCGTCGAATCCGTGGGCGCGGTTCTACCATTGCGCCGACCGACCCGACGATCGTGTCCAGCGCGTGGGTTGGTTGGTTGGCGCAGCGTTGCTGGTGCGGACCGCGGCTATCCGTAAGGCTGGTCTGCTCGACGAGCGATTTTTTATGTATAGTGAAGAGGTAGAGTGGCAATGGCGTTTACAACAGGGCTCGGCCATCGCACCCCCACCAAACCGTTCACAGCTTGAGCATGTCGAAGTCAGTAGTCAGATTTGGTATTTGCCCGACGCTGTGATTATCCATCACGAAGGCAAAAGTAGCGAGCAGGTGTTGGTTGGGCGCCATCGGCACTTTCAACAGAGCCGCTTACAGTTGGCCCGTATGTGGTACGGGTGGTCCATAGCAACGTTGCTCCACCGCTTGATTTGCGCCGGCTACCAATACGAGTTAATTGTTGAGACGCTTAAATTGACCCTTGGTCATCGCCCTGAATTGCGCCGCCAACGGATCGAAACCTATCGGCAGGTGTTGCTTGCGCTGACCCAGACTGATACGTATTAATCCGAGGAAATCACGACGCATTGCGTTCACCAAAGCATTCGCCTATGTACCTTTCGACGCTGAAGGACGGTTGGCAGATTCGCCCACTTACCGAATTCAGTCAAGGTATCTATCCGCGGGACGATCAGGGTTGGTTGCCGGCTATCGTCCCGGCACACTGGCAGCAGTTACCCGGCCTCGAGAGCCATAGCGGCAAGGTAGTCTATCGTTGCCGCTTCATCAACCCCACTCCTCACGACCGGATCGAAGGCGAGCGCCGTTGGTTGCGGATCAACGGTGCGTTTTACTATCGTCGTACCTATTTCAACGGGATCGACTTTGGTGCGCATGAAGGCTACTTCGAACCAACTGAGCATGAGATAACGACGTTCCTGCAAACGCACAATACGCTACTCATCGAGCTGGATTGCCCCGACGAGCACGATAAGGTTGGCAAGCGGATGATCACCGGTGTCTTTTCCCATTGGGATTGCTTCGATCCCCAGACGAACCCGGGTGGTATCTGGTTGCCGGTCGAACTTCATCGGAGCGGACCGGTACGATTGCGGCAAGCGCGTTTGCGTACCGAGCAGTGCGATGCCCGCCTTGCGCAATTGCGCTTTGCGCTCGATCTCGACGCAGCCCAAGCGACAACGATCCGTTGTGAAATCAGCTTTACGCCACTGACCTTCCATGGTGAGACGCAAACGACCGTGATCCAACGCCGACTGCGCAGTGGCGTTCAAACCGTGCAGGGTTTGCTCAAGCTCCGCGAACCGCGCCGATGGTGGACACACGATCTTGGCCGTCCCGATCTGTATCAGGTGACGGTGCGGATCTGGCTCGATAGCCTGTTCAGTGATGAGCAATCGTTTGCCTACGGTATCCGCACCTTTGAACTGCGCGATTGGATCCCGTATTTGAACGGTGAGCGGTTTCTCGTCAAAGGCAATAACTACCCACCTGGCGATATGCGGATTGCGACGATGAACCGTGAACGCGCCGATTATGATCTCGCATTGGCCCGCGATTGCCACATGAATATGTTGCGCGTTCACGCTCACATCGATCACCCGGCTTTCTACGATGCTGCTGATGCCGCGGGGATATTGCTCTGGCAAGACTTTCCCCTGCAATGGCTCTACCGTCCAGAAGTTCTCCCGGCTGCTCGCCATCAGGTGCGCGCCATGGTACGGCTGCTTGGTAATCATCCCAGCATCGCGATCTGGTGTATGCACAACGAGGCCATCCATCTTGAAGATACCGCCGATGAATCGCTCGCTGCCCGGCTACGCACGTATCAGTCGGCCTTCACGTTTAGCTGGAACCGCGATGTGATGGATGTGCAATTGAAGCAGATTGCTGAAGAAGAAGACCCCACACGGCCGGTCGTGCGCTCATCGGGGGAGCCAGACGTGCCATACCTGCGCAGTGGAACCGATGCGCATGCCTACTTCGGCTGGTACCGCACCTACGGCACCTTGGCCGACGGGGAAGCGGTGCGGGCGCGGTTTCCGAGTAATTTACGCTTCGTTACCGAATTCGGGGCACAAAGTTTTCCAAATCTGGAGAGTTGCCTGCGCTTTATGCCCGATCCCCTCGACGATCAGGCCATTGCTCGTCTCGTGGAGCGTCATGGCTTACAAGCTGAGATCATGTCGGCGTGGTATCCGTGGCGTCAGGCTGCGTCGCTGGCCGAAGTCGTTGAGATGTCACAGAACTATCAGGCCGAACTCAACCGCTTTTACATCGACCGGCTACGATACCACAAGTACCGTCCGACCGGTGGAATTATTGCCTTTCTGTTTGTCGATCCCTACCCGGCAGTGCTGTGGAGTGTCGTCGATTATTGGCGGGTTCCCAAACGTTCGTACTATGCGCTGCGCGACAGTTTCCGCCCACAGTACGTGTTTACGTTAATCGAACCGCGCTCATTTACCATCGGTGAAGCGGTCGATCTACCGATTTACGCCGTGAACGATGCTCGTC
Source organism: Chloroflexus sp. (assembly GCF_049970315.1). Taxonomy (GTDB): domain Bacteria; phylum Chloroflexota; class Chloroflexia; order Chloroflexales; family Chloroflexaceae; genus Chloroflexus. The sequence goes on along the minus strand of NZ_JBMFNE010000006.1, from coordinate 11,315 downwards.
AACCGCTCGTCGGTGCCCAAGTAACGATCACCCTGCGCGATCCTGACGATCATGAGCTGGCTACGGTGGTGCGCTATCTTGATCTCCCCGCCGACTCACTTGCGACCGAGATCGACCGATTACGACTCACTCCGATCCGAGTCGGTCGCTATACCGTCGAACTACGTCTCGTCGGAGCCGGACCGGAGTTCGTCAATCGCTATCGTCTCACTGTTGCGGCGGCCAATGCCAATCGGTAACATCATGCTGAGTGGCGACTGATGGTACAATACAGCGGAGAGCAAGTATTGCCGATTGGCAAGGGTGCAAGAACGTATGCCCATCTCGTACCGCGAGCAGGCCCAATTGACGTGTCCCCATTGTGGCGGTGAGTTTCACGCCGACATCTGGTTGATTGTTGATGCCGACGAGGAGCCGGAGGCGGCGGCTGCCCTCCGCCGCGAAGAGATCAATATTGTGGTGTGCCCACACTGTCAGGCGAGTGGGCCGGCAGGTGCACCGTTGATGTACCACGATGCCCGTGCTCGTCGTGTGTTGTTTGCACCTACTCCCGGTGCCGCCGATCATGAGATCCGCGACCAAGCGCGCAATCTCCATGCCCTCTTAGTCGGTTCGATTGATCCCGAACAGCGCCGTCCCTATCTTGCCGATGTCGATATTGCGCAGGACATGAGTGGGCTTGCCCATCTGTTGCGTCGACTCGATGCACGCCGTCGTCTTGTTGCACCACCACCACCGCCACCTGTCACCGAACCACCACCCTTGTTGGCCGCCGTCGAGGCGTTGTTGGCAGCCGATACAACGGCCGAACTTGAACGGGTACTGGTTGACCATCCCGAATTGCTCGAACCGGCAACACGCACAACATTGGATCAATTGGCCGAGGTTGCCGACACGCAGGGCGAACGGGAGATTGCCCAAGCACTCCGTAACGCGCGTGCGTTGCTGACCGATATGCAGCGTCCGCGCGAGCCGGCCCCTCTCACTACGATCCCACCGGAGGCATTGCAAGCGCTCCTCGGTGCACAGAGTGATACCGAACTCAAACAGGTGATTGCTCGCTATCCTTTCTTGTTACAGCCTGAAGTTGATGAGCTACTTGCTGCCGAAATCGAGCTGGCCCTCGCCGCTGAAGCAGAGCAGATGGCGCACCTCCTTGAAGTTCGGCGGATGGCGCTGGCTACAGTGCGAGCTTCGACTGTATCGCCTGCCGATCTGGAGACGGCGATTGAAGCGCTGTTACTCGCCGAGGATGAAGCGACGATGGTTCACGTCCTTGAGCAGTACCCACTCTTGCTGAGTGAGCCTGCCGAACAAGCACTCTGGGAATTTGCTGCCGAGGCTCGTGTCGGCGGTGACCAAGAGTTAGCGCGTCATGCGATAGCATGTCGGGAAATGTTGCGCCGTGTGCGCGCCGGGTTGGAAGAAGACCGTTCATAGTTGACGGAAATGGGTATGCTGAAACGAACTCCTCTCTACAACGCGCACCTCGCAATGGGCGCGCGCATGGTCGAATTCGGCGGTTGGGAGATGCCGGTGCAGTACCGCGGTATCATCGACGAACACCATGCGGTGCGGAATCGAGCCGGGTTGTTCGATATTAGTCACATGGGGCGGTTTATGATCCGCGGCCCGCAGGCTGAAGCGTTCCTGCAACGGATGGTCACGTGCGATGTGAGCACAATTCCGCTCGGTCATGCCAGTTATGGTCTTTTGTGCCGGCCTGATGGTGGAATTGTTGATGATGTCTTTCTCTACCATTTGCCCGATGAGTTTATGATGGTGGTCAATGCTGCCAATCGTGCGAAAGATTGGGATTGGTTGCAGCAGCATACCACCAGGTTTGAAGTAGAGATCGAAGATCGCTCTGAGCGGTGGGCGATGCTAGCGCTCCAAGGACCGCAGGCAGAGCATCTGTTGGCCGGTGCTGAAGATTCAACGACGGCAGACATCGGTTCGTTGCCATTCCACGGTGTTGCCATGACGACGATCTTCGGGCAAAATGCGTTAATCGCTCGCACCGGCTACACCGGCGAAGATGGTTTTGAGATTTTTTTCGAGGCCCAATCCGCCGAACGTTTCTGGTATGGTCTGTTGGCACTCGGTGGCAACGCCGTGCAAGCCTGTGGCCTCGGTGCTCGCGATAGTTTGCGCTTTGAAGCTTGCCTTGCCCTGTACGGTCATGAAATTGACGAGACGATTAACCCCTACGAGGCGCGTTTGGGTTGGGTTGTGAAATTGAATAAAGGTGATTTTATCGGGCGTGAGGCGTTGCAGGCGATAAAAGCGGCCGGTATTAGTCGCCGCCTGGTTGGGTTCGAGATGGTTGGAAAGGGGATTGCCCGCAGTGGCTATCCGGTGCAGCGGGTTTGTGGGGAAACGGTGGGATTTGTGACCAGTGGCATGCCCTCCCCCACCCTTGGCCGACCGCTCGGGATGGCATATGTGCCGACCGACCTGAGTAGCGAGGGGAGTGAATTCGATGTTGTAATCCGCGAACGTCCCGTTCGGGCGCGTGTGGTAAAGATGCCATTCTATAAGCCGCGCTATAAGCGCTAGAGGAGTGCGACATGGTTTACAATACTCCATCCGATCTGCGGTATAGCAAAACTCACGAGTGGGTGCGCCAAGAGGGTGATGAAGTGGTGATCGGGATTACCGACTATGCGCAGCATGCTCTTGGTGATGTGGTGTATGTAGAACTGCCGGCAGTCGGTGCAACCATTACCGCCGGCGAAAGTTTTGGCGTAGTTGAGTCGGTCAAAGCGAGTTCGGACCTCTATGCGCCGGTGAGCGGCGAAGTGGTAGCGGTTAATACTGCTTTAGAGAGCGATCAATCACCGATCAACAACGATCCGTATGGTACGGGCTGGATGCTACGGGTACGTCCGAGTGCAATGAGCGAGGAATTACTCGATGCCGCAGCCTATGCGGCGTATGTGGCTGAAATCGATCACTGATTAATTGTATAGTCTAGACGGAATGTGCTATGACCCATTATATTCCGATCACCGATGCCGATCGACAGGAGATGTTGCAGGCGATTGGCGTGAGCGACATCACCGATCTGTTTACCGATGTACCGGCAGCGTATCGTTTCCCACCGCTCAGATTGCCGCCGCCGCTCTCTGAACCGGAGATCATGGCCGAATTGCATCGGATGAGCGAGCTGAATGCCCATACCCGTCGGTACTGTGTGTTTCTCGGTGCAGGAGCCTACAATCACTTCGTCCCGGCGGCAGTCGATCAGATTCTGCGCCGTGGTGAATATTATACAGCGTACACGCCATACCAGCCGGAGATTAGTCAGGGAACACTTCAGGCAATTTTTGAATATCAGAGCCTGATCTGTGCACTCACCGGTATGGAGATTGCCAACGCCTCGCACTACGATGGCGCGACTGCACTGGCCGAGTCGGCCATTATGGCGCTCAACGTGGTGCGTAACCGACGCAAAATCGTGGTCGCCCGGAATGTAAACCCACAGTATCGCGCTGTGCTCCGTACCTACTTGCAAGGTCTCGATGTCGAAATTGTCGGTGATGAGACGCCAGGAAGTGGGATCGCTGAAGCGTTGGCCCAGGTCGATGACCGAACGGCCCTGTTGATCGTGCAAAATCCCGACTTCCTCGGTCGGTTGCACGATCTACGCGGGCTAGGGGCGCAGGTGCAAGCGCGCGGTGCGTTGCTGGCCGTGCATTTCGATCCGATTGCCCTTGGCTTGTTCCAGACCCCAGCCGAAGCAGGTGCTGACATTGCGACCGGTGAGGGGCAGCCACTTGGCCTAGGGTTGTCGTTTGGCGGCCCGTACCTCGGTATCTTCACCACCCGCCAAAAATATGTGCATAAAATTGCCGGTCGGATTGTCGGTGTGACGAAAGATGTCGATGGCCGCATGGCGTATGTGCTGACCCTCCGCGCTCGAGAACAAGATATTCGACGTGAACGGGCCACCAGTAATATCTGTACCAATCAAGGGTTGATGGCGTTAGCATCGGCGGTCTATATGTCGCTGATGGGTAAGCGTGGGATGCGCAAGGTGGCCGAAATTACCTATCAACGGGCGCAGTATGCGGCGCGCCGAATTGCCGAACTGCCTGGCTATCGCGTGCTGGCCGACCGGCCATTTTTCCGCGAATTTGTCGTGCAGTGCCCACGACCGGTCGCTGAGATCAACGCTGCGCTGCGTGAACAAGGGATCATCGGTGGCTATGATCTCAGTGCCGATGAGCCACAGTTGGGCAATGCGATGCTACTAGCCGTTACCGAGATGAATCCACCGGCAGATATTGATCGGTTAGTGCAGGCATTGGCTGCTCTCTGAGGCTGTTCCTGCCTACGGTTGGCGAGTGATCGAACAATGGTTGAGCAACTCTCACTGCCCCAAATCGAACGGTTGGTAAACCGTCTCTTGCCCGGAGCACGGATCCGCGACGCGGCGCCGCTCGGTGTGCGTAGTTTGTTGGTGTCGCTGAGCGATCGCCAGATTGTGGTACGGCTACCGGCCGGTGTCGATCAATGGGCCGGTGAGTCACTGAGTGCCGAGGCATTGGCGCTGCGCACCTTGCGTGCTGAAATCGATCTCCCACTGCCTACGGTCTTGGCTGAAATCGATGCTGAGGGCGACGACCCGCCGGCGTTGGCGCTCAGCTATGTTCCCGGAACACCACTGCCCGAAGTCATCGCCGCTATCGATGAAGAATCGCGCTTTGCGATTGGGCGGACCCTAGCCACGGCACTGGCGCGGGTTCATAGCTATACGACACCGCACTATGGCCCGTTACAACCAGATGCTTTGCCAACCCCTGCCGATCAGCCTGCGGTTCCTGGCGCTGATGTTGCCTATCTGCGTCATCGGGTAGCCGTTGCCACCGCAGCGGCGGTAGCCCGTGGCCAGTTGACGGATGAGCAGAGTGCGTGGTTGCAAACTCGTCTCACCGGATGGTTGACCACTACCGGACGCCCGGCGTGTCTGGTCCACGGCGATCTCCACCCGCGTCGCCTTATTGTACGCCGCCGTGAACGTGATTGGCGGCTGGTGGGCATTACCGGCTGGGGTTTCGCCCAAGCTTGGCGTCCGGGTTGGGACCACGTCGCGTTGCAACTCAACTTTGCCGATCCTGCCTATTTCGGTCTACGGGTCGGTTACGGTGCGGCTTACGATGAAACGACCGACCGTCGTTATGATCAGGTTCGGGAGTTCGCCCTATTACCGTATCGGCTCACCTTCTTGCTGGAACGCGAGCGTGCCGATTTGACCCTCCATATTGCTGCCGAACTTGATACCGTCCAGTCCCCGCCCGTTATAGCTACTCCCGATGAACCCGTGAATGGAGCTAACGGTTATGCATAATGAAGAACCACCTATTTTTACCTATTCGCAGCCCGGTAAAATTGGCGTCAATCTCCCCGATGTTGGGATTGAGCCGACGCCTCTTCCCACCGAGCTGCTGCGGCAAGATGATCTGGCCGGTTTTCCTGAATTAACCGAGCCGGAAGTTGTTCGTCACTTTACTCGCATCAGTCAGCGTAACTACTCGATTGATACCGGCTTCTACCCGTTGGGGTCGTGTACGATGAAGTATAACCCCAAGCTCCACGAAGAGGTTGCTCGTTTACCTGGCTTTGCCGCTGCCCATCCATTGCAAGACGAGGAACTCAGCCAAGGTGCGCTGGAACTGATGTATGAGTTGCAAACGTATCTCGGCGAGATCAGTGGGTTTGATGCCGTTAGTCTGCAACCGGCTGCCGGTGCACAGGGTGAACTCACCGGTATTCTTGTCTTTCGGGCTTATCACCTCGACCGCGGCGATACCGACCGTACCGAGGTGCTCGTGCCCGATTCAGCGCACGGTACGAACCCGGCGACGGCGGCAATGGCCGGCTTGAAGGTAGTCGAGTTGAAGAGTGATGCACGTGGGAACGTCGATCTCGACGATCTCAAAGCGAAGCTATCACCGCGTACTGCCGGTATGATGCTCACCAACCCCAACACGCTGGGCCTGTTTGAAGAGCATATCGTCGAAATTTGCCGTCTCGTGCATGAAGCCGGTGGCCTGATGTACGGCGATGGTGCTAATTTCAATGCCATTTTAGGTATCGCCAAGCCCGGTGAATTGGGGTTTGATTTCATGCACTACAACCTGCATAAGACCTTCACCACACCCCATGGTGGTGGTGGCCCCGGTTCGGGAGCAGTCGGTTGTACTACGGCTCTCGCTCCCTACTTGCCCGGTCCGCGCGTCCGCCAACGGACAGACGGGAAGTATGAGTTCTTCACCCCCGAAAAGAGCATTGGGCGGATGAAAGCGTTCCATGGCAACTTCGGTATGCTGGTGCGGGCATGGGCGTACATTCGCTCGATGGGTGCTGCCGGCTTGCGGGCGGTAAGTGAAACGGCGGTATTGAACGCCAATTATGTGCGCGTGATGCTCAAAGACATTTATCCGCAAGCGGTTGACCGCATCTGTATGCACGAAACGGTCTTGCGTGGGCAGATTGCCGGTGCACCCAAAGATGTGCGCACGCTCGATATTGCCAAACGGCTGATTGACTACGGCTTCCATCCACCGACCATTTACTTCCCCCTGATTGTGCCCGAAGCGTTGATGATCGAACCGACCGAGACCGAGAGTAAACAAACGCTCGATCAGTTCATTGCCACAATGCGCCGGATAGCCGGCGAAGCAGTCGAGACACCGGAGGTACTGCACGCGGCGCCAACGAAAGCACCGGTGCGCCGGCTTGATGAAGTACGGGCTGCGCGCCAACCTATCTTGCGCTACGATCCGGTAGCGATTGCGCGTTTGCAAAGTGAGTAACCACAACCGGTACGGCAGGGGTTTCAAAACCCCTGCCATCGCAATATACCCAAAAGTATCTCGCAAAGATGAGGACAAGACGGTATAATAACGTATAACGTTCACGCTACACGAAAGGTAAAGACGGCTTCTGGTCAAACCGGCAACCATTCGCTAGCACGAGACTAGGCATCATAGGGATTGACTATGAGTCTCTATCGCAGCCGCCATGTTGCGGCCCGTTTTGTTCCGGCGCTTTTCCGCAGCTTTGTGCGGATCTATGTACGACCGCGTGTTGAGGGGATCGAGCATATCCCACGCGAAGGTGCGTTGATTATTGCTGCCAACCATACCAGCCACGCCGACACTGCGGTTATATATACGGTCTTGCCGCGTGAAGTCCGATCGCGCTTCGTTGCCGCTGCCGCGCAAGATTATTTCTTCAAAGGCGGAGTAATGCAGTTCCTGTCGCGTATTCTGTTCAACGCAATACCGGTTGCGCGCGACCGACGCGGTGGTCAAGACCCGCTTCGTCACGCTGCCCGTGCGTTACGTGAAGGATATGCCCTCCTGCTGTTTCCTGAAGGTACCCGCAGCACAACCAGCGAAATCGGTCCATTCCGGAGCGGGATTGGGCGTTTGATCGCCGAGTTTCCCGGTACACCAGTCATTCCAACGTATGTTGGTGGCACAAATCGGGTAATGCCCAAAGGCAAAATTATTCCGCGGCCATATCGAGTCACCGTTCGGTTTGGTGAACCGCTGTACCTCAAGGCCCACCCGAAACTACGTGCGACGTGGCAAACGGCCGCTGATGAGGTGCGTGAGGCGATAGTCCAACTAAGCGGGATGGCGCTTGCCCACAGTGTCGATACGTCGTCAGAACAGGCTGATTAGCCCCTACGTTTGGATTGGTAAGCAGCATCATATCTGACGAAGCCGGCAACGGGAGGATACAGATGGCTGTTTTTTCCGATCCAGACTCGGCAATTGCCACACTTATGCATCAGCACGTTGCCCAATTATTGCGTGTTCTGGTCTTTTTTTGTCTCTTGGCGGTATTGGTGTATACCATTGCCAGCCCGATTGATCTATCACTCCTCCCCCTACGGCTCGTCGTTGTTATTCCCCTAATTACAGCGTTTCTGGGAGCGCTCTGGCTAGTACATCGGCAACGTATTCGCCAAGCAAGCTGGCTCATCATCGGATCATTGTGGATTATCTTGACGATGACGGCTGCCCTGAGTCGTGGGATAGCTGCGCCGGCGTTTGCAGTATTGCCGATAGTTGTGGTGATGGCCGGAGTCTTGCTGGGTCGCCAGTGGGCTTGGGTTATCGCGTTGCTTTCGATTGGGGTTGGGGGCCTATTCGTCCTGTTTGCCGATCAGTTGCAATCACCACTGCTCGCCCACTCGCCCTTGTCATGGCTCATTGCGTATAGTCTGTACATGTTGTTGGGCAGCTATTTCATCGACCAGTTAATGCAGCATTTCCATCAATCACTGCGGGAGACAGAGAAGGAGCTGCGCGAACGGCAAACGACCGAGCAACACCTGCGCGAGTCGGAAGAGAAATTGGCTCGTCTTTTCGATTTTGCCCCGTTTGCGATGATTATTGTGCGTTTGCAAGACGCGATGATCATCAATGCTAACGCGGCTTGCCGTGAGTTCTTTGGGGTGAGTAGTGAACAGCTTATCAAACAGCCGATCAGCTCGTTACACTGGTCACAATTGTCGTCGAAATGGCCAACAATTGCCACAACGTTACACCAACAAGGTAGTGTATACGGGGTCGAGTTCAGTTTTCAACGGAGTGATAGTACGACCTGCTTTGCACAATTGGCGGCAGAAATCGTCGAGATGCCGGAAGGATTATGTGCCATTGTTGCTATGCAAGATGTGACGCCGCTACAACGGGCTAATGAGCGTTTGGTCGAGTTAGCAGCTCGCCAAGAGCAATTGGCAACGTTGGCCCGTGAAGCGTTGGCGAACTCGAACCTTGATGCCCTGTTTGCTGCTGCGGCTGAGCAGATAGGATCAACCTTACTGCTGAATGGGATCGAGATTATAGAACTCGATCCTGAAGGGGAAGTGCGCGTGCATACGGTTTGGGGAAACGTGCCAACTGCTCCCCTGTCGATTGCCTTCCTCCGTTCACTACCTGCCGACCACCCCGGTTGGAGTTGCTTGCCCACAGAGTTAGCTGACCGTGTCGCAGATCTGGGGTTATCCGGTCCTGCTTTGCCAATCCGTGGTAACGAAAGGCTCTTCGGTCTTCTGGTGGCTTACGCAAAGACCCCGCTTGATGCCGAGATTGTCTTTTTTCTGAGAAGCGTGGCAAATGTGTTGGCCGTTGCACTCGAACGCGTATATGCCGAACAAGAGCGTCAGCAACTCGAGACCCAGATGTTGCAGGCTCAGAAGCTCGAAAGTTTAGGATTACTTGCCGGTGGAATTGCTCACGATTTCAATAATTTGCTCACCGGTATTATGGGGCATACCAGTCTGGCGTTGCTCGATCTCCATCCCAACCATGAACTGCAACCGCACTTAGTTGCTATCGATCAAGCAGCCCAACGTGCTGCTGAGTTGTGTAGTCAACTTCTTGCCTACGCCGGGCGTGGTCAGCGCTCGCTCGAAACAGTTAATTTGTCGACGTTGGTACGCGAGATGGGGGGGATTTTACATTTACCGAGTCATCGGAGCGGGCATGTGACGATCCACTACGATTTGGTCACCGATCTACCGTCCGTTGTAGTCGAAGCTAGTCAGATACGCCAGGTGGTACTGAATTTATTAACAAACGCAATTGAAGCGATTGGCGAACGTGGAGGATCGGTCACGTTACGTACCAGAGTTGTCACTTTAAGTGCAACCGATCTCCGCCGGCTGAACCTGACACCGACGATTCCACCCGGCCGGTATGTGACGTTAACAGTCAGCGATACCGGGATTGGGATGGACGAAGTCACGATGCGTCGTATCTTCGACCCATTTTTCAGCACTAAACCGAAGGGTCACGGCTTGGGATTGGCCGCCGTTCAGGGGATCGTTCGTCGCCACAATGGAGCCATCAAGGTCGAAAGTGTTCCTGGTCTTGGTTCGAGCTTTACGATCTACTTGCCGGCGGCCAGCAAAGAAGTAGCAGTTGCTCCTGGTACCGTCACCAAGCCGATTACGTTGCAAGGTACCGCTTTTATTGTTGACGATGACGTAGCCGTGCGCACGACACTGCGCCGTATTCTTGAGCGGGCCGGGATGGTGACGGTTGAAGCAGGTGATGGACGGTCGGCGCTCGCCCTCTTGACCGAGTCTACGCTACCGATTACCATCGCCCTAGTCGATCTGGCTATGCCGGGGATGAACGGGCTTGAGTTGCTCGACGCGATCCGCCAGCATGAACCACAGTTACCGGTCCTCTTGATGAGCGGGAATGCAGAGCAAGTAGTAACCGGCAAGCTCCCGATTGATCGATACACCGATTTCTTACCTAAACCCTACCGCTCCCACGATCTGCTCACCAAAATAAGCCAATTAATCCAGAATGCCACGCAACGCGTTCCGGATGAGCTGTAATACCCCGTGCATATCGTTGGGGCACGGCGGCGTTGTGCCCCAACCGCGTGCCGTGCTCCTACCGCGCCATACCCCACGCTGTATCCCAAAGGCGCCATCCGCCGTACCGATGTTGAGGGATTCGTCGTTGCGGATGATGTGTTCGTAATAGTTGCGTTGCCAGACCGAGGCGCCGGGCGTACCGCGCAGGGCGTTGATGTGTTTGGTTGTGGCGGATTTGAACGACCGGATAATGGTGGGAATCGAACCGCATACAGGGGCCCCGAATCGTTCCCCTGTAGGGGCACGGCGCCGCCGTGCCCCTACATCATCGTCATCATTTACAATCCAGATAATGCCGTGCACATGGTTGGGCATGACCACGAATTCGTTCGGGCATAACCGTACATACGGACGCAGGACGGCGGAACGAAACCATTCTTCCCACACAATCTGTCCCCACGTATTCAACCGCATTTCCCCCTCCACCACCTCGCCAAACAGGTACGCCCGGTCCTGCGTGCAGATGGTGATGAAATACGCCCCCGCCTGGGAATAATTGTATCTGATCTCTATACCGGCTACGCGTCACGAATAAACAGGTGATGAAATACGCCCCCGCCTGGGAATAATCGTACCCCTTCAGGCGGATGCTGCGGCGATGGTGACGTTCAGGGTTGTGATGCGGGCGGGTTGGGAACGATGGTTCACGATTGGGGCGGGGTGGGAACCCGCCCCTACTATTTGCCTTCTCCAACCGCGCCCGCACCAGCTCGTCGTTACCCGAACCATTCTGCTTCCTCTGGGTTCGTGCCGGTGCAGTCGGGGTTTTCGCGGTCCAGATGCCAGCGCACGGGGTTGGTGATGATGTAGTCGCGGATGCGGTTGAGGGATTCGTCGTTGCGGATGATGTGTTCGTAATAGTTGCGTTGCCAGACCGAGGCGCCGGGCGTACCGCGCA
>NZ_JBMFNE010000005.1:215266-227859 GCF_049970315.1 Chloroflexus sp. | reverse complement strand
ACCAGTTCAAAACACCAAAATCCCCGTGAGGGGATTGAAATCGTTTTGGGACCGGGAGACGGGGGGGCCGGGGGACAAGGGGAGTTCAAAACACCAAAATCCCCGTGAGGGAATGGAACCCTCGGGACATCCACAAGGGGGCTCCACACGGGGGGCCCGACGGTAAGGGTTCCGAACGGCACTCGATATCGACATCACCGTCCTACACGGGGTGCCCCCACAGGCATTTCCTTCCAACCACCAACATCCCTGTGCAGGGATGGAAACGGACGGAACAGGTAGGGGTACCGGCTGGTCGCCCTGGTTCATTCATTTCGCCGGTCGCCAGGGATGAGTCCCCGATAATGTTCGTTGACACCGCTCTTGCAACCGTGTATCCTAGACTCGCCGGTGTAGCATAAGTTGATACCGTAACTATCCCACTGCCAGTTGATCGACTTGCAACCGTGTATCCTAGACTCGCCGGTGTAGCATACCTATGAAGGAGGTACCTCATGCGACCGCGTGAGCATTTTGATCAAGAATTGGAGGCCCTGCGCAATCAGGTGTTAGCGTTGGGTCAGATGGTGAGCAGTGCCCTTGATCGGGCAATCACCGCACTGGAACGAGGTGATCGTGAGTTAGCGCAGGCAGTCGTTGACGGTGATGAGGAGATGAATAAAGCGCGGGTTGCTATCGAGCAGCACGCCATTCATCTGATTGCGACTCAGCAGCCGGTGGCGCGCGATCTGCGCCGTATCATTGCTGCCATCGCGATCGGTTATGAGCTTGAGCGGATCGCCGATTATGCGAAGAGTACGGCGAAAATGATCGTTGGAAGCCCCGACCCGAATCGTGGTCCCCTCTCACCGCCGGCTGAGTTAGTCAAGTTGGGTAAGACAGCACGCGCTAATCTGGATCGAACGTTGTTGGCGTTTGGTGATGGTAGTTCCGAGGCGATTAAGGGGATCATTGAGCAGGAGGATGCGATCGATCACGAGTATAAACGCCTCAAACAGTCGTTAGTGGCACAGTTGACACCACCGGAGACCGCTGATCTGTTGTTTATTGCTCATAACTTTGAGCGTGTTTCGGATCGGGCGCTGAATATGGCTGAGAGGATGATCTTTATCACTAGCGGTGAACAGGTTGAGTTGAACGATTAATGGAAGAGGCGTATCGTAAGGCATACGGCTCTACCCCCTTTCCCTACGGTATGCTGTTAGTTTGTCTTTACTTCGGTTTCCTGGACCTCTACTTGCCCTTGGGCGCCGATTTTGATCGGCCCAAGTGGGTTGAGACTACAACTCGCGCAAAGCTCTTTGATCGCCGATAGTGCTGTTGGTGCTACCAGGAGCACCAGCCGATCATTGGGCGCAAAGATGGTGCTGCCGTTGGGAATGAGGTAACCATCGGTCCGCTGGATTTGGACGATTAACACTCCGCGTGGTAAGTTGGCTTCGATTATGGATTTGCCTACTAATGCTGAGTCAGGGGGGATGTGTGCTTCGAGAACCTGACTCGCACCGCTGACGTCGGGAACGAAGAGATGGCTGTCAATGAGTTCAGGTTGATCGGCCATAACGCCGAGTTTGCGTGCTACCCAACTGATTGAGATGCCTTGGACGAGTACCGATACCAGCACGATGAAAAAGACAAGGTTAAAGAGGAGTGGTGCATCGGGCACACCGGCCAGCAAGGGAAAGGTAGCGAGAACAATCGGTACCGCCCCACGAAGGCCTGCCCACGAAACCATAAGCAGTTGCGACAACGAGCGCCGTGTCCAGCCGAGTGCGATGAGTACCGAAAGCGGACGCGCTACGAATACCAGCCACAAGGCCATTGCCAGACCTTGTCCCGAAACTGCAGGTAGTTGTGACGGTACGACGAGTAAGCCTAACACAAGGAACATGACAATCTGGCTCAGCCACGCGACGCCATCGTGAAAATGCAAGATCGACCGCTTGTGAACGATATTGGCGTTGCCGAGCATGATCCCGGCCAAATACACCGCTAGAAATCCATTACCGCCGATAATTGCCGTGAACCCGTAGGTCAGTAGCGTAAGTGCCATCGTTAACACGATGTACAGCCCTTCTTGTTGGAGACGAATCCGGTTCACTAACCAGATCATCAGCCGTCCAAATGCATACCCGCCGGCAGTGCCGAGCAGCATTTGTAAGATGAAGGCCGGAATAAGTGCGTAAAGGGATGCACCCGGATTAATTAGCAATTGGGTGAGGCCGACGGTGAGAAAGACGGCTATCGGGTCGTTACTTCCCGATTCGAGTTCGATCAGCGGTTCAAGCCGGTGCTTGAGATGAATACCGCGGGTCCGCATGACATTAAAGACGGCGGCAGCATCGGTAGAAGAGACGATGGCGCCGAGGAGGAGGGCAAGGAGCCAATCGAAGCCAAGAATGAAATGAGCGCCGACTGCCGCGATCATCGTACTGACAACTACGCCGATATTCGCGAGGATCAAACCCTCGGCGAGAACCGGTTTGATAATCGGCCAATCGGTATCTAAGCCACCAGAAAAGAGGATATAGATCAGGGCAACGACACCGATCAGTTGTGCCAGCCCCGCATCAGTAAAGGCGATTCTCCCCGGCCCATTAGAACCAGCTAGCATACCAATCGTTATGAAGAAGAGCAGCGCCGGTATGCCGAATCGGTTGGATGCGCGCGTAGCCGCGACACTGATTGCTAGTAGTAAGCCAATGATGAGTAATAGCGGTTCGGTAGCCATACGTTGATTTCCTCATTTCATAAGTAGCATACCATATTGTGGTTCCACGACAACGTAGCCCGGTTTCATGAGTAGTCTCTGCAAGCGCCGCTGCGATAAAGCGGCGCTTTTTGTGTAATTAGAAATGGAATTTGCGTCTCAGAGGACGATATGCAATTGACAGATGTTGTAAAGCAATATTATTATTGATATAATATCTCATTATGAAATGTGTTTGTGGGAATAGCAAGGAGAGACCTGGCGAAGTCGGTGTTGTGCTGGTCGCCCTGTAGACGGTTAGGCGCCGACGTGCCGCCGGTCTCTCTGTCGTAGGTGATTGGTTATCTGCGCGAGTGATGGTCGGTTGTGATCACCTAGAGATGGTGATCGGTAGCGACCGTACAATCGCGGTTTCGGTGATATTTCATCAGGTTAAGGAGGCGGAAATGGCGACCGATAATTCCTCACGACCTTTTACGCGCTGGATATGGCTAACGGTTGGTACGCTGTCACTGAGTGTCGCCGGTTTGGGTTTGATTCTGCCTGGCCTTCCGGTGACACCGTTTGTACTGCTGGCAGCCGCTTGTTACATGCGCAGTTCGGTGCGTTTATACCGATGGCTTGTCTCGAGTCGAGTCTTCGGACCGATCATCGCTACATGGCAGCGCGAACGTGGTTTGACGCTGTCTACCAAGATCGTGACCTTTGTGCTGGTCTGGTTGATGTTAGGTGGCGCTGCCCTCTTCTTGGTTGAGAGTGTTTTTATGCGTAGCCTACTGATTGGCTTAGCACTTGTGAAGACAATCGTGTTAATTCGTCTCCGCACGGTATCATCACGGGTAAGCCGAATCTAATCATCTGGCTTGCCATTGGGTAGGGGCGACCCACCAGGCGTAGGGGTGGTGTACATCATGCCTGTCGGGGCACTCCGACTCGCGGGGATTGGAGTGGGACAGCGTAGGAACGATCCACTAGGGCGACCCGGTAGGTCGCCCATACTCGGATCTCTGGCAAGGCGATCTACTAGGGCGACCCGGTGGGGCGATCTACTGGGACGACCCGGTGGGACGATCCGTTAGGGCGACCCGATGGGTCGCTCCTACTCGCTATCTCCGGCAGTGGGTACCATTCACGAATCTGATCAATGCGCGTACCCATAGCTGCATTTTCTTCGGCTTCCGTCATCACTTCTACGAGCACCGGTAATCGGCGGAGGTTACTCTCGCGCACCGCCCAATCGATCGCCGGTCGAATCTGGTCGGGCGTCGTAACACGCACCGCCAATCCTCCCATCGCCTCCATGACTTTGCAATGATCGATCCCATAGGTAGCACCATCGTCAGTTTCATACCCTAGCCGCACTTCATAGTTCATCTGGTACGACAGTTCGGCCATACGGATTAACCCCATGTACGTGTTGTTAATCATCACCAACACGAACGGGATACGGTATTGCACTGCTACCGCCACCTCTTCCATCAAAAATTGGAACGAGTAGTCTCCCACAATGCCGACCACTTGTTGGTCGGGCCGGGCCAGTTTGACACCGGTGCAGGCACTCACTTCCCAACCGAGTGGCCCTGCCTGACCGCACACCATATAGTGGCGCGGTTTGTAGGTCTTTTGGAATTGACCCGACCAGATCTGATACAGCCCGATTGCAGTGACGAAGATGGTATCACGATCAAAATACTCGTTTAGTTCGCGGAACACGCGCGGTGCTTTAATCGGAACGTCGTCGAAATCGTCGCGACGGGTCAGAGTCTGTTTTAGATACTGCACCCGCTCGCACCATGCATCGGCTGTCCGTGGTGGGGTGTAGGTGCGTGCCTCGGCCAATAACCCTTGGAGGGCTAGTTTAGCATCGCCAACAATACCGAGATCGGGAGGGAAGACCTTCCCGATTTGCGTTGGCTCAATGTCGATGTGGATAAAGGTGCGATTACCGCGATAGACATCGAGTTGCCCGGTATGGCGGTCGGCGAAACGTGCTCCGATTGCGAGGATACAATCACTTTCGAGAAAAATCGCGTTCGCAAAGCGCTGTTGGGTCTGAATACCGACAATGCCAGCGTAGAGGGGGTGGTCTTCGGGAATTGCCCCTTTACCCATGAGCGTCGGTGAAACGGGGATTTGCAAATATTCCGCTAAGGCAACCAATTCCGACGCGGCATTGGCAATGATCACCCCGCCGCCGGGCATCAGGATCGGTCGCTTAGCGGTCAGGAGCAGCTCAATCGCCCGCCGCAAGGCTGATGGTAACGGTGCCGGGCGATAGATCGGCAAGGGTGCATCCAGGCTTGCATCGTAATCGATTGCTTGTTTTTGGACATCGATCGGGAGGTCGATCAGAACCGGTCCGGGACGACCTTCACGGGCAATTTGAAAGGCGCGTCGAAAGACCCACGGCATCTGTGCTGCCTCTTTTACCTGCACGGCCCATTTGGTCACCGGTTTGGCGATCTCGACAATATCGACAGCCTGAAACGCTTCTTTGTGCAAAGCATCGGTGCGTGCTTGACCGGTAATACAGATGATCGGAATCGAGTCGGCCATTGCGGTGTAGAGACCGGTAATCATATTGGTACCGGCTGGCCCGCTGGTACCGACGCAGATTCCGACCTCGCCGGATGCGCGTGCATAGCCGTCGGCAGCATGTGTGCCACCTTCTTCGTGGCGCACGATGAGGTGCCGAATCTGCTTGCTTTTGCGCAGAGCATCGTAGAATGGTAAGATGGCTGCTCCCGGCACACCGAAAATGTAACGCACGCCTTCGCTCTCTAACACGTTGATCACCGCATCCATCACGTTCATGCGTGGCATGGGTTTGTCCTTTCACATAGTGAAAACATTTTTCACTGACAAGGTACAAAAAATTACACCTTGGGATAACCGACGGTGAGGGCCAGCGCCGAATGGTCCAGATCGCCGTTGCCGCTCTCGATCAGGCGTTGGAAGTGAGTACGCACGAGATCGCTGAATGGGAGTGAGAGACCAAGTGCAGCGGCGGTCGTATGGATAATCTCCATATCCTTTTGATGGAGCTGTATCCGAAAGCCAGGGCTAAACTCGTTGCGCGCCATTGTCGGCCCGCGTATGTCGAGTACCCGACTCTGAGCCAGTCCACCACCGAGCACGCGCAGGATGATTTCGGGATCGATACCGGCAGCTTTACCGAGTGCTAACGCTTCGGCGGCAGCGGCAATCGTAATGGCAACGGCGATTTGGTTACAAGCTTTGACCGTCTGCCCGGCTCCACTGGGGCCGCAGTAGGTGATGGTTTTGCCCAGCGCCTGGAAGATGGGCAGCGCCCGCTCGAAATCCTCTGGCTGACCACCTACCATAATTGAGAGGGTTGCTGCGATGGCTCCCTTGTCACCCCCGCTGACCGGTGCGTCGAGCATGGCAATGCCATAGGCGGCGGCTGTCGCTGCTAGTTGACGGGCCGTTTCAGGGGCAATCGTGCTCATATCGATGAATAGGCTCCCTCGGCCCATGTGGGCGAATACGCCATCCGCTCCCTGAGCGACTCCGGTAACGTCGGGTCCGTCGGGTAGCATCGTGATCACCACATCACTTGTTCGGGCTAGTTCAGCAGGAGAACTGGCCGGAAGCAAGCCTTCGGTGGTCAGTTCATTCATTGGCTGGGGCGAGCGATTCCACACCGTGACGGTGAAC
The DNA here is from genome assembly GCF_049970315.1 of Chloroflexus sp. GTDB lineage: Bacteria > Chloroflexota > Chloroflexia > Chloroflexales > Chloroflexaceae > Chloroflexus. The sequence goes on along the minus strand of NZ_JBMFNE010000005.1, from coordinate 221,471 downwards.
CCGGCTCGGTGCAGGTTGCGCGCCATCGGTTTGCCCATCACTCCCAGACCAATAAAGCCGATCCGTTGCGTCATTGTCAGTTCCTTTCACTGCGTTTGGGGAGATGGTATTTCACCGCGCGTCGTTCCACCGAAGCTCCGCCGGATCGATAGGGCGATGCCTGTCGGCGGGGAGCCAAGCCAGACTATCGGCCAGCGTACCGGCGGGAATGAACTCTAGGCCGATGAAACCGTTATAGCCACTAGCTGCGATAGTACGGAAGATAAAGGGAAAATGTAGCTCTCCGGTGCCGGGTTGATGACGATCGGGTGCGTCGGCAACTTGAATGTGGCCGATCTGGTCGATGTGCTCGCGAATGGTACGGGTGATATTCCCCTCCATCAATTGCATGTGATAACAATCGTACTGGTAACGGAGGTTGGGCGCACCAACGCTCGCCAGGAACGCGAGTGTCTCGGCAGTCGTGGTTAACAAGTAACCGTCGTTCTCCCAGACGTTGAGCGACTCGACCACGATCTCGATCCCGACGGCTGCCGCTTGCGCACATAGCCAGGCCAGATTCTCACGCACCCGTGCAAGTTGTACCTCGCGAGGCTCAGTTGGAACCAGTTTCCCGACCAGCGCATTCATGCGTGGGCAGCCGATCTGGCAGGCGAATTCCAAGGCGCGTGGCACGAGGGCGCGCCATTCTGCTTGACGTGTCGGGTGATTGAGCAGGCCGCGTTCACCTTGGGCGAGATTGCCGGCGGGTAAATTGACCAATACCGGTTGTAAGCCGGTATCACGCAGGCGATGGTGGATGGCGGTGAGATCGACTCCATCCGGCCACCAGAATTCGACTGCATTAAACCCGAGACGGGCCGCTGTATCGAAGCGGTCGAGCCACGGTGTGTCGCGCATGGTGAGCGAAACATTCAGGGCAAAGCGGATCATCGTTGTTTCTTTCCGTTTTGTGAAATTAATTTCCGTCTAATGGTATATAGCATACCGAGATGTGCATCGGTTGTCAAGCCCTTTCATGCACTTTCGCAAACGGCGGGGTGATGCACAGCGGTGGCGTGTGTCGGGCAGTATTGTTAAGACGCATAGCTGTCCGTCCCCACTGGACCGGATACAGTATGCGAGGTGATTCACCGGTCGTACCGTTCGCTTCTCGTAGATGGCTTTCTGCCTTGACAAGCTATAGTTTTTGGTATAGTATTCCATTATAAGGAATAACGTTTCATAAAACGGAAAATCGAATGATGCTAATGCACGAATTCCTCACTGCGTTGCGTGATCTCCTCGGTACCGAACACGTGATCACCGACCCTGTGCACCTTGCTCCATACTGTCACGATTGGTTACCCGGTGATTACCCCTTGCCGGATGTAGTGGTCAGGCCAACTGACCCGGCATACCTGCCGGCTATCGTCCGCTTAGCACAGGCCGCCGGGTTGCCGGTGGTGGCACGTGGCGCCGGTACCGGTCTCGCCGGTGGTGCTCGCCCGATCTATGGTGGTGTTGTGATCGACCTTTCCTGTCTGCGCATGATTGAGCAGATTGATATACCCAACCGACAGGTGCTGGCGCAAGCCGGTGTTATCACCTACGAATTGAGCACCGCCGTTGCTGACCAAGGTTGGTTCTATGCACCCGATCCCGCTTCATGGCAGATGTGTACGATTGGTGGCAACATCGCTAATAATAGCGGCGGGCCGCGTTGCCTAAAGTATGGAGTGACAACGAACCACGTATTGGCCTTAGAGGTGACGTTGGCCGATGGTCGGCAGGGGTGGATAGGTGATGGTACCGAGACGTTTACGTGGCATGGGTACGATCTCATTGGGTTGCTGGTCGGTTCGGAAGGAACGTTGGCGGTGATCGGGCGGGCACGGGTGCGCTTGACCCGTAAGCCCGAGGCGAATCGGGTGGCATTGGCGCTTTTTCCCGATGTTGTAACTGCGTGTGCTGCTGTCAGTGCGATTCTGGCTGCCGGCTATGTGCCTACAGCGCTCGAAGTGATGGATGCGACAACGATGCTGGCGGTTAATCGGGCACAGCAAGCCGATCTGCCTGTCGAAGCCGGTGCGGCGCTGATTATCGAGATTGATGGTGTAACCGAAGGTCTTGATGAGACAATGGCTGAAATTGAGGCGATGTGTCGTCGGTATCGTGCATTCCAGATCAGGACGGCGACCACCATTGCTGAACAAGAACGGTTGTGGGCAGCACGGCGTAGTGCGTTTGCTTCATTCCATATCTTAGCACCCTCGTTTTATCTAGTTGATACCGTTGTACCACGTACCCGTTTACCGACGATGATGGCCCATACGCAACGTCTCAGTACCAAGTATGGCTTGCCAATCGCGAATGTATTCCACGCCGGCGATGGTAATCTCCATCCTCTGATCTTGTACGACCCGTCCGATCCCGTTCAGGTGGCAAAGGCGCAGGCCATTACTGCCGATGTGTTGGCGCTAAGTATTGCTGAAGGTGGCGCGGTGAGTGGTGAACATGGGATCGGTGTTGAGAAGCGTGATTTTTTGGCTCGCCTGTACCGGCCGGCCGATTTAGCGGTACACGCGACCGTCTACGCGGTCTTTAACTTAGAACATCGGCTTAACCCGGGTAAAGTCTTTCCGGTAGGTTTTGATCCACGCGTTTTAGCAGCGGAGCGTACTGCTGGTCTTGTCACACCGCAATCGTTGGCGCGTGAGCACTTACCTGCTGCCTTGGCCGAGGTGGTAGGTGCAGCGTATGTGTTAACTGGCACAGACACGACTGCTTATGCTGTGCAAGGTCGGTTGCCGGCATTGGTAGTGTTGCCGGCGACAACAACCGAGCTTGCCGGAGTAATGTCGCTCTGTTATCAGGCCGGCGTCCATGTGGTGCCGTGGGGTGGTGGCACACAACAAGCTATCGGGCAGCTTGCCACCGATCCTGATGTGGTTGTTGTTACCCGCCGGTTGCAGCGAGTTGTCACCTACGAGCCAGACGATTTGACGATTAGGGTTGAGGCGGGGATGACACTGGCCGAGTTGAAGCGTATTCTTGCCGCTCATCAGCAACAATTCCCGCTTGAGATCGCTGATGAGGCGCATGCTACACTCGGCGGTTTGCTTGCAACTGACACCAATGGCTCCCGCCGATTAGGGTATGGCGCGTTGCGGGATCTAGTATTGGGACTAACAGTGGTACAGGTCGATGGTACGGTTGTTCAGCTCGGCGGCCAAGTGGTCAAGAATGTGAGTGGGTACGATGTGGTAAAGCTGTTTATCGGGAGCTATGGCACGCTGGGCATTATCAGCGAGGTGTCGCTACGGACCTTCCCCTACCCACCGGCGACAGTGAGTATTGTGACCGGGTTTGCCGATCAGAACAGCGCAGTACACTTTCTCGACGCGCTAACTGCGACGCAGCTACAGCCGGTATCTGCGGTCTATCTCGATTCACGATTATTGCACACGTTGCGTATCCAGGGTAAAGCCGGAATTGCCCTGCGCTTTGAAGGTCATCCGGCGGCCTGCCGACGCCAGCTCGATGAGATGGTAAGTATTGCATATGCAGTTGGTGTCCACACCATCCTGATCGAACGAGGCACCGAGCAAGCACGGATTTGGAATCTCTGTACTCATAGCACAGCGTTGCCGCAGCGGAGCGATACGTGGCCGATCCAGCTTGCCGTTAGGCCGACCGAGTTTTGGGTTGCGTTGCAAGCGCTCATGCAAACGGTTGCCGATTACGGCGCTGAATTGACGGTAAGCGGGCAGCCGTATCATGGGTTGATCACCGGCGAGATTACCGGTGAAGCGACGGCAGTAACGGCGATTCTCACAGCCTTACTCAAATGGTGGCCGCATGTTCGGATACCGGCCGGTGTATTGCCGGATGCGTGTGCTACTCAGCGGTGGGGCTACGCAGCCGATCCACTTATTCCTGAGCTTACCGCTCGTCTAAAACGGGCCTTCGATCCGTTGAATCGGCTCAATCGCCGGTGGTGGCCGTATAGCTGCGAGCCGGTTATCGGCGCCTCAGCGTCAGTATCGTCGGTTACCGAGCACCTGATCGAGAACCATATGATAGACAGGAAAGCGGGCTGAGTCGACGTGCAAACCGCCTTCGAGTCGGTAAAAGGACAGCGGTGCGGTTACGGTGGTGGCTAGTCGCTCGCCATCACTGTACGGGATGACCGGATCATGTGTACCGTGAAATATAACTACCGGACACCGTACCTGCCCGATCCATGCATGCGAGCGAAGTGGGTACTTGAGCAGAAAGTCCGGTACCCACGGAAACTGTCGGCGCGCGATCTCTTCAACGCTGTACAATGGGCTTTCGAGGATGAGTAGTCGAGGGCGATGATGGGCCGCGAGCCACGAGGCAAAGCTGGTCCCGAGTGAGCTACCGTAGAGCACGATCTGATGTTTGGCGTATCGCGCTTGCACCCAAGCGTAGACGGCTTCAACGTCGGCGAGCAATTGTGCGTCGCTGCTAATCGAGCCGGTGCTCTGACCATACCCGCGATAATCTACTATAACGACATCATAGCCGCGAATAACGAAATCGGGCGGCTACTGCACCCCAACTCCGCAAACTACGGCCGTTGCCGTGGAAATAGAGGATAACGCCTTGGGGATCGGTAGTGCGAAACCAAAGCGTATGTAGTGTGTTGCACCTTCAACCGGAATAAACACCTCATCTGCCGGCCAGCCAAAATGGTATTGAGTACTGGGCGGATCACGTTCGGAAAAGAAGATCAGGCGTTCCTGGATTGCGTATAGTGCAGCGCATATGAGAGCGTATCCGATGGCAACAACGCCAAGCAGTTGAAACATAGGTTTCAACACCGGTAAACCTCTTTGGTCGGTAAGGAGGAGACAGATATAAACCTTCCTCACTACCGGCTAGGGCTTAGATTGCCGATGGAGCATTACATACAGCGTGGCAGTTGTATGGGTGCGCAGGGTCACACCGCAGTGTGCCGCTCGCCCAACGGTTGAGCAGCGTTCCTTTACACTGTCTCACCACCCTAGCACCATTGCAAAGATCAACGGTACTACAATCGTCGCATCCGATTCAATAATAAACTTCGGTGTATCGACGGCCAACTTGCCCCACGTAATCTTCTCGTTGGGGACGGCGCCAGAATACGAACCATAGCTCGTCGTCGAATCGCTGATTTGGCAGAAATAGCCCCACACCGGTACCCCTTCACGACCGAGGTCTTGATGCAGCATTGGTACAACGCAGATCGGAAAATCGCCGGCGATACCGCCGCCGATCTGGAAGAAACCGATCGAAGCTTCGGCTGAGGTGCGCATATACCAATCAGCCAGATTGATCATATACTCGATGCCGGTGCGCACAGTATGTACGTTCTTGATCTCACCGGTGATGCAGTGGGCCGCGTACATATTACCGGTGGTTGAATCCTCCCACCCCGGTACGTATATCGGTAAATTGCGCTCCATCGCAGCATAGACCCACGAATCGCGCGGATCGATCTGATAATACTGTGCCAACTGACCCGAACGCAGGATACGGTAAATAAACTCGTGCGGGAAATAACGCTCACCGGCGCTGTCGGCTGCCGTCCACTCAGCAAGGAGTGCCTTCTCAAGTCGGCGCATCGCCTCTTCTTCAGGAATGCAGGTATCGGTCACTCGATTCATGTGACGTTCGAGCAGAGCTTGCTCATCGTGTGGGCTGAGGTCGCGATAGTGGGGCACCCGCTCGTAGAAGTCGTGTGCAATGAGGTTGAAAATATCCTCTTCGAGGTTGGCGCCGGTACACGAAATGGCGTGAACCTTGTCTTGTCGGATCATCTCGGCCAACGAGAGGCCAAGTTCGGCGGTACTCATTGCACCGGCGAGGGTGATCATCATTTTGCCGCCGTTAGCCAGATGGGCGTTGTAGGCATCAGCCGCATCGACCAACGCAGCCGCGTTGAAATGGCGAAAATGGTGTCGAATAAATTGAGTCACTGCTCCATTCATAAGAGATTATCCTTATCATACGTAGAACACGGCAAGATACTGTATTCCATCAGGACAGAACAAAACAGTCCAGCCAGAGCTATAGCAAGACGTAGCAATTATAGCATGCCCTTGATAAGCCTTCCCACCTCGTGAAAGATTTCGACTCTCTGCGTCCGTTGCGCTCTCTGCGCCTTTGCGTTACGGTGTTGGGGTGAAGGGCACAGCGATGCCGTGCCCCTATGGGT
>NZ_JBMFNE010000005.1:208932-215167 GCF_049970315.1 Chloroflexus sp. | reverse complement strand
CTATGGGTGATACCTGTGCGTGCGCAGCCGTTGCGTCCGTTGCGCTCTCTGCGCCTTTGCGTTACGGTGTTGGGGTGAGCAGCGATTGACACTTCGTGAAAGATTCCACCCACAACAGGGGGGAATTTACCAAAACTTTACACAAAACTTAACCTGCGCTGAAAAAATCCTGTTACAATCAGCTCACCGCGATATAAGATGCATAACCGGCATACGCCGTTAGCTTGTCGTAAGTTCTGATGTCGACCTCGTTTGCGGCATGGCTCACCCCGTTCGTGAGTACCGACAAGCAAAGAATGGCGGTTGTCGCATGCATCACGCAAAAGTGTCGGCAGTGTAGCATGTACGTAAGGAGGTCCTATGTCGGATCTATCTAAGCTCCCAGCAGCGGAGCGCAACCGGCGGTACTGGCAAGAGAATCTACGCCTCATCACGACTTTGATCGTGATTTGGTTCGTCGTTTCGTATGTGCCGGTACTGTTCGTAGAAGCACTCAACAACATTGTGATTGCCGGTTTTCCTCTTGGGTACTACATGGGCAGTCAGGGGTCATTGATCGTCTTCGTCGTTGAAATTTTCTACTATGCTTACGCGATGAACAAGTTGGACGCCAAGTACGGTTTAAGTGATCGTGACCGCTAGTCTGTTAATGAATCAGAGGAGAGATACAAATGGCGACTTCAGCTCAGAGCCAGAGCGTCTTCCGTAACCGGATGGCGCGCTACTACGGCTACTTCACCATTGGCTTTATTGGCATAAGCTTGTTGATGCTCTTGCTAGAGGTGTTTGCCGGCCTGCCGACCCAAATCATTAGCTGGGTCTTCCTGTTGCTGACGATGGCGCTCTACGCGACCATCGGCATTTTGTCGCGTACCAAGGTGCTGGATGAGTATTATGTGGCCGGGCGCAACGTACCGGCGGTGTTTAACGGTATGGCTACCGGTGCCGACTGGATGAGCGCGGCGTCGTTCATCTCGATGGCCGGTACGCTCTGGCTGCTTGGCTACGATGGTCTGGCCTATATTATGGGTTGGACGGGCGGTTACGTTTTGCTGGCGCTGCTCTTTGCGCCGTACCTGCGCAAGTTCGGCCAGTACACCATTCCCGACTTCGTCGGCGCGCGCTTTGGCGGCAATACCGCCCGCGTGGTGGCGGCGATCTGCGCGATTATCGTTTCGCTGACATATGTGACTGCACAAGTGGTGGGTGTTGGCCTCATTATGCAGCGCTTCGTCGGCGTTGATTACACCATCGGTGTTATCCTCGGTCTGTCGGGTGTGCTGGTCTGTTCGTTCCTTGGCGGTATGAAGGCCGTGACGTGGACGCAGGTGGCGCAGTACATCATTTTAATTATTGCGTATCTGATCCCAGTGACGGCGCTGTCAATCCAGCTCACGGGCTTTCCGCTGCCGCAACTGAGCTATGGTCAGGCGTTGCAGCGCATCCAAGTGCTCGAGCAGGAGCAGGGTCTGGCGAAAACCACCGAATCACCGGTAGTGAAAGGAAAGTTCGTTACCAGTGGCTATATTCCGCCATTCAATGAAGGTCTGAGCAATGCTGCTGCCGTTGATGCGGTGAAACAGCTTAATACGCAGTTTGGTTTGAATCTCACTCCCCCGGCTCTGCAAACCATCCCCGATACTAAGAAGCCGGAATTGGGTGACTGGCGTGGTACGCCGTGGAACTTCCTCGCCTTGATGGGCTGTCTGATGTTGGGGACTGCTGGTCTGCCGCATATTCTCATCCGCTTCTACACCGTACCGAGTGTGCGTGAGAGCCGCCTGAGCGTCGGTTGGTCGCTCTTCTTCATCTTCTTGCTCTACTTCACTGCTCCGGCGTATGCGGCTTTCTCGCGTTGGCAGATCCTTGAAAATGTGGTCGGGAAGCAGATCAGTGAGCTACCCGCATGGACGAAGACGTGGGCAAGCAATGGTCTGATCGTGATCCGCGATCTGAAGGCAATTGATGGGGTTGAGATTGGCAAAGAGCCGACATGGGTGAAGAACCTAATCAATGCGAAGTCGGTGGTGGTGGAAGATGCCAACGGTAACGGCAAGATCGATCTCGGGCCCTGGGAGGATATCGGTGATGGTAAGGGCCGCGCCGGTGAAATTTCAGGCACGGCAGTGACCAAGGCCCGTGTCGATGGTATCTTGCAGCTCAATGAGTTGGGTCGTACCACGGCCGATGGCATTGATGGTGACCTTGTGGTGCTGTCGACGCCAGATATTGCCGGTTTGCCCTTCACAATCGGTGCATTGATCGCGGCCGGTGGTCTGGCGGCGGCGCTCAGCACCGCTGACGGTCTGCTGGTGGTGATTGCCTCGGCGATCGCGCACGACATCTACTTCCGCACGATCAACCCCAAGGCTAGCCTCAATACCCGCATTGTGCTGGGTAAGTCGATGATTGTGGTAGCCGCAGCTATTGCCGCATTGTTGGCAATACCACGTCTCGCCTTGATCGCTCAGATGGTGGCGTGGGCATTCTCGATGGCCGCCGCAACGTTCTTCCCGGTGGTGTTGCTTGGTATCTTCTGGAAGCGGGCTAACGGTCCCGGTGCGATTGCCGGTATGATCGGTGGCTTGGCTGTGACCCTCTTCTACATGTTCAATAACTATGTGAATCCAGCGTTTAATGTGCTCGGTATCTCGCACCTCGGTTCGGGCATCTTTGGTCTGCCGGTGGCGATCATTTTGATCGTCGTCGTCAGCCTCCTGACGAAGGAACCCTCGAAGGAGATCCAAGATCTGGTTGATAACTTGCGCAACCCGATCACCGACGACGAAGGGATGTCCAAGATGCTTGATAAGGTGGCGACGGCGAAGTAGTCGTGAGTGTGTTGGCTGTACGGCGCGGGATACCTTCCCGCGCCGTATCATTTTAAGCTTGGGAGAGCAGGCTGAAGCCTGATCGTCAACGAGTAATAGACTCAGTATCGCCGGTGGCACCGGATGATGGTCGGTAGGTTTTGGTCATAGTGCCATCTGGCCCCGACACCGTCGGCGCAATCGTGCTATACTGCAAAACGAGAAGGTAAAAAATGATGGCACCTCAGTTGTTGACCTACTCTGCTCTAGATTTCAGTTGTTATGCGTTATCGCTGGTTGATGATCGTATTGAGTCTTATCCTCGCCGCATGTAGCACGGAGCGTATCGTTGATCCCTCGCCAACGAACCGTGCAACACCGGCTCTCGCTGTGCCGTCGCCGACTATTGCCGCAACGCCGACGACCGGCTTGCCTACCGTAACACCAACGATGGTCGTGCCGTCGCCGACCGTTCCCACAACACAGGTTTTCGTCCCTGACATCATATCGACGCGCCGTGTACCACTACTCGGCACATTCTTTTTCTACTGGTACAACTGCCCGCAGCAGGAGTGCGACCCTAGTTTATTACGGGCCGTGCCTCCCGGTTGGCTGACACCACTGCCTAACGATCCCGATCCACGTGACGGTGCGAGCTATTCTTCGTATAACTACGACTGGTACGAACAGGAGCTGCGCACAATGGCCGCTACCGGGATCGATATCGTGTTTCCGGTGAGTTGGGGCGATCATCCGCATCCATGGTTTCGGCAAGACCGAATCAATCTCCTGGTGCAGGCTAACGGGGTATTGGAACAGCCGTTGCGCATCGGTATGTTTGTTGATACGACTGCACAACAGGGTATGTACCAAGAGTTTCTCGGTAACGGCTATCGGGTTGGACCGCAGGTGCCACGGTTGCCGCTGAGCGACCCGCGGAGCGGATACTTCTTCTACAACCTCCACATCCGTGATTTCTTTACCCGCATACCACGTGACATGTGGGCGACGATTGAGGGCCGACCGATCATTATTACCTATACGGCCCTCTGTTGCGACAATCTCGAATTGAGTGGGACGCTGTGGCGGGCCGTGAAAGAGGCGTTCTACACCGATTTCGGGGTTGAGCCGTGGTTGATCCTTGAAGAGACGTGGTTGAACTCGCAGGCGCTGGCACCACCTGACGGTTTACCGAGTAGTGCAGAGGTGGCCGATGGGGTGTATCGCTGGGGAACGGCGCTGCTTGGGCCGTATACCGCCGAGCTGCGCGGTTTTCGCGTGAGCAGTGTTGGGCCGGGGTTTGATAATTCGCGGATCCCAGGGGTTGCTGAGCCGCGCATACAGCCTCGTGATGAGCCGCCCGGTGGTGGCCCGATTGCGCCCGGCGCCTTCTTGCGGGCTAGTCTGGCGGCCATTCCACCGGATACCGATCTCGTGTTGATCGAGACGTGGAACGAATGGCCGGAGAATACGGCAGTGGCGCCGGCAGCGTATACCGACCGTGCGGGTCGTCCGTTACCGCCCGACTTCTACCTGAATATTATTCGTGAGTGGCACAAACAGTTTGAGTTACAACCGTGATGATACCCATTGTTAGACAGGTGTCTTTTCCCTCGTTGTGCAGCGGGAATACTGGTACAATAGTAAAAGATATTTGTTGGTGATAACGTCTAGAAAGACGGTGGTATGAGTTGGAGCTTTCTGACCAACCACGCGCAAGTGTTACTGTGTATTGCGCGTAACCCGCGTGTTACTGCGCACGAGATTGCGCAGATGGTTGGCATTACTGAGCGAGCAGTTCAGCGTATTTTGCATGATCTCCACACCGACGGTTATATTTCTCATGTGCGGGAAGGACGATACAACCGTTATACCATTTATTCTGATCGATCAATGCGGCATCCGGCGCAACAGGGATTGACGGTAGGTGAGTTTTTGGCAATGCTGCTCTCACGCACATCGGAGCTGGACACTAGTCTTTACAAAGGCACGTTTTAGGGTAACGTATGCTTATGGAACCTCTCATGCGTACTGGTATAGCGGTGAAGTTGCTCGTTGTTATCATCACGATTGACGACAATGGGAGCATGAGGGGCGATTGACTCAGGTTACGTGCATAGGCCGCAATCGTTGCTTCCGCTGTGCGCGGGCGACACGCAACATGGACAGTGGGGTACGTTGCATTTCGGTGCGAAGACACGGCGAAACACTCTAGGACGCACCTTGTTTGTGTGGATCGCTCCTCCCTACGGAGCTGCCGGTGTTCGGTCTGCGACTAGGAGCATAAGGCACTGAGACTCAGGGATCGAGAGTGTATGTGTCCGACGCGATACGTACCCTGATCGGAATCACACCGCAGCGCGCAATCACGAACGGTTGACAACTGTTATAACAAACAAGGGAGACAGCACCGCTGTCTCCCTTATATCGCTATCAGCTTACGTCTTTAAAGAGATCGATCAGTTCGTGAATGGTTTCGGTGCGACAGCGATCGGTATTGCTTAAGCATTGTTGGGCATAGCACTCTAACACAATACTGCCGGTACTAGCCAACGCTTGTCGGATGGCGACAATCTGATAAACAATGTCACGGCAATCACGACCAGATTCCACCATTCGCTGAACACCCCGTATTTGCCCTTCGATTCGCCGGAGCCGACGGAGAATTTCCTCGTGTCGTTCCGGCGATAGCGGGTATATACCGGTATTCTTCGGTGAGTTGTCTCTCAGTTCAATCTCAGGTGATTGTGCGCTCACGCCATCGCCAATACTTTATCAAAGACTTCGCGGTACATCGCCTCAGGACGAGCGCCGATTAGTCTGCCAACTTCCTTACCGTTTTTGAAAATGATTAGGGTTGGAATGCCTTGAATGCCGAGCTGCGAAGCGTACTGGACGTTGTCATCGGTGTTGACCTTGGCAATCGTCAACCGGCCTTCGTATTCACCGGCGAGCTTGTCAAGGATAGGGGCTATCACGCGGCACGGCCCGCACCACGGCGCCCAAAAATCGACGACGACCGGCGTGCTCGATTTCAACACTTTCTCTGCAAAGTCAGCATCATTTACGACAATTGGTTTTGCCATTGCTCAAATTCCTCCTCGATCCGATATGTGGATGGTCAAAGGGGCCGCAAATTGTGCGGGCTGGTATATACCCTCCACCGGTATACTTTACCGACTTACCGCGTGTTTGTCAAGAAAGATCGAGCAATTTGTGTGGGCACAGAGATATTACCACGCCAGGTTGCCGCTCGTCGCCATATGCAGATCGAGCAATCCAGTATGTCGCGCGGAGCGAGACATCTTCCTCACGCAAGGATTTCTCGGGCGCTGGCGCGCCCTCGAAATGACAAAGAGAACGGGCATCGCGAGCGTGTCACGGTTCCTGTGAACAACCTTCTGTCATTTCGAGCGCAGCGAACC
>NZ_JBMFNE010000005.1:160819-208836 GCF_049970315.1 Chloroflexus sp. | reverse complement strand
AACCTTCTGTCATTTCGAGCGCAGCGAACCTTCTGTCATTTCGAGCGCAGCGAGAAATCTTCAGGATTTCTCGGGCGCTGGCGCGCCCTCGCAATGACAACGCGGACGGGCATCGCGAGCGTGCCACGGTTCCTGTGAACAACCTTCTGTCATTTCGAGCGCAGCGAACCTTCTGTCATTTCGAGCGCAGCGAACCTTCTGTCATTTCGAGCGCAGCGAGAAATCTTCAGGATTTCTCGGGCGCTAGCGCGCCCTCGCAATGACAACGCGGACGGGCATTATGACGGACAATCACCGGTGATGCGTTGGTGGCCTGCGCGGCACGAGTTTTTGTCCCTGCCTCAACTCATTTTCGAAATCTGAATGGGATGCTCTGTGTTATACTGAAGAAGCAAGCGACGCTATACCTTATCCATCAGACAATCTTCGTTACCTGGTTGTAGTGTTTTGTGACCAGAAGGAGGCAACCCTTGGTAACCTTAGGGCGCAATGTCACGATTACCCTCATCGGTCATGGTACGTTTCATCTGACCACACCGGAAGGTCGTAATATTATGATCGATGCTTGGGTAGATGGCAATCCGGCCTGTCCAGAACCGTGGAAGGCGCGGGTGCGTGAGAAGCTGGTAGCAATCTTTGTGACGCACGGCCATTTTGATCATATCGGCGATCTCGTCGACATAGCTCGTGACACCGGAGCGACGGTTGTTTGTCAATATGATCTGGTCTCCTACTTTGAGGGCGAGGGCATTCCGGCAGCGCAAATGGTTGGGTTTAATAAAGGGGGGACGGTGACGGTCGCCGATGTGCGGGCCACGATGACGACGGCTCACCATTCGAGTACGATCTACGAAAATGGTCAGATTATCCCGCTCGGCACGGCAGCCGGCTATGTGTTACGGTTTAGCAATGGCTTTACGATTTATCATACCGGCGATACCTGTGTGACCATGGATATGCAAATCATCGGTGAACTGTACCGGCCCGATCTGGTCATCCTGCCGATTGGTGATCACTTTACGATGGATCCGCGGCAGGCGGCATACGCGCTGAAGCTGATCGGGGCTAAGTATGCGATCCCCGAACACTACGGTACGTTCCCGATCCTCACCGGCACGCCTGAGGCGTTGGTTGAGCATTGTCGTGAGTTTGGTGTGATGACTGAGGTGATCGCACTCAAACCGGGCGAATCGGTGAGCTAAGGAAGGAAGGCGAGAAAGACGCTCTCGTTCTGTCTGTCGCATCAACGACAGGCAGAACGCATTTTCTCTGGACAATACGTGAGTTACGGGGAGAACAACTATGCTTGAACATCTGCGCGCAACTGACCCGATCATTGCCGATTTGATCGAGCGGGAAGCGCAACGCCAACGACAAGGACTTGAGCTGATCGCCAGCGAAAACTATACGAGTCTCGCGGTGATGGAGGCACAGGGTTCGGTACTGACGAATAAGTATGCCGAAGGGTTGCCTGGTCGGCGTTACTACGGTGGCTGTGAGTTTGTCGATGCAATTGAGCAATTGGCCATCGATCGCGCGTGCCAGTTATTCGGTACGTCGCACGCCAATGTTCAGCCGCATAGCGGTGCGCAAGCCAATATTGCGGTGTTTACTGCTCTCTTGCAGCCCGGAGATACCATTCTTGGTATGCGGCTTGATCACGGCGGTCATCTAACCCACGGCAGCCCGGTGAACTTTTCAGGGAAGTGGTACAACGTTCATTTCTACGGTGTTGATCCCCAAACGGGTCAGATCGATTACGACGATTTGGCGGCAAAAGCGCGTGCTATCCGGCCTAAACTGATTACGTCGGGGGCGAGTGCTTATCCGCGTTTGATCGATTTTGCCCGTATGCGCCAGATCGCCGATGAGGTTGGTGCTTTACTGATGGCCGATATTGCCCATATTGCCGGGTTGGTCGCTACCGGCGAGCATCCATCGCCGGTCGGTCATGCCCACATTATTACGACTACCACGCACAAGACGCTGCGTGGGCCGCGTGGTGGCTTGATCCTGATGGGCGAAGAATTTGCCAAACAGATCAACTCGAGCGTCTTTCCGGGCACGCAGGGCGGCCCCTTGATGCACGTCATTGCCGGTAAAGCAGTAGCGTTTGGCGAGGCTCTCCGCCCTGAGTTTAAACAGTACGCGGCTCAGATTCGGCGTAATGCCAAAGCGTTGGCCGAGGGGCTGCACACTCAAGGTTTAACGCTGGTGAGTGGTGGGACCGATAATCACCTGATGTTGGTTGACCTGCGGAGTACCGGCCTCACCGGTGCGCAGGCACAGCGTGCGCTTGATAAAGCTGCGATCATCGTCAATAAGAATGCGATCCCCGATGACCCCCAGCCACCGATGAAGACGAGCGGGATTCGGATTGGGACGCCGGCGGTCACAACACGGGGGATGCGTGAGCGTGAGATGGCGCAAATCGCAGCGTGGATTGGGGAAGTTCTGATGTATCCCGATGATGAGGTACGTTTAGTACGGATCGCAGCCGAGGTGGCCGAGATGTGTCGCCATTTTCCGGTACCGGCAGATATGGTGCAAGTACGGTAAGGCGTTCCTGCGGTGGAGCGTGACGTAAAGTAGGCAGATCGTTCAGATTGCACCGTCACCGACCACCGGACAGATTACCAGGGTTCGGTGGTTAGCCACAGTTGGCGACTAATCTGTCTGATCGCAAGCCCGGCTGCGCCAAGGAAGAGCAAAGCAGCCGCTAATGTGCGCTGCTGTTCATTGAGGGTACGGCGGAGAGCGAGAGCGTTATCGCGCCGTACCTCATCGCCAAGGGCGGCAAACTCTTGGGCAGCGGCGTCGGCGCTGGTCTGAGCGCCAATCCAGTCAAAGCGCCGTGCTTGCTCGTTGGCTTGGCGTAACGTTTCACTCGCGTGCAACCCGCGTGCGACCCTTCGACGGTATTCGGCTAACACCGTTTCTTGCCGGCGGTCGCCGATCTCGGCATAGGCCTGCTCGGCTTGTCCGATGAGGCGACCAGCTTGCTCGTATTCCCCTTTCAAGAGCGCAGTACGCGCCGCCTCGGCGAGCCGGTTGGCCCGTTGTCCGGTTTCTGCTTTAGTTTGCAGTTCGGTGAGTTTAGACTGAGCCGCCGGGTCGGCAATGGCGCTCAATTGCTCGATCTCACGAAGCGCTCCCTCGTAGTCTCCGGCCGTCAACAACTGTTGGACCGAAGACAGATCGAGCGCAGCGGTAGATGTGGACGGAGCTTCAATTTGTAAAAAGCCCGGTAGCCATGCTCGCCATTCTGCTTCGAGCATGGTGGCCGAGACACCGTACACCGTTGCCATCGCTAATCGGTAGCCACTACTCCGTCCAATTGTCACCAACAGTTGTCGGAATTGGTTGAACCCGTCGCGTTCGATGAGGAATGTAACAATCGACCAGGTTTGTGGGTAGCTCAGATCGGGTTGCCCATAGATCGCGTTCCGATCATCGAGGGTCGACCATGGCCACAGTGCCCCTTGTTGGGTCAGCGCACGTAAGATTGCGATCTTGTCGTCACGATCTGGGAGTTCCATATACTGCGCAATGCCCTCTTGCAAACCGACATTCAAGCGGCCATCACTCAGCTCGGCGGCGAAGATATGGGTCAACTCGTGACGTAAGTTGTTGATCTGAGCTGTTTCACTCTGTAACCGTGCGCGTTCGACAATAACCACCACTTCACGGCGACGAAAATCGGCGTGGGCGATGACGCCCGGTACTTGACGTGCCGTTGGGTTGGCTGCGAAATAGTCGTTGCTGGTCGGGTAGAGGCGTAACATGAGCGGTGGTGTCGGACGCAATGCAAAGACGGTGCTCAATTCTTCGTAGATGCTATCGATGATAGCAGCGTATTGATCGGCTATCAGTGCATCGCTCGGGGTGTAGATGATGTGAAAATAGGAGGTGCGCTGCTCGATCCACTGTGGTTGGGCGAGAAAGGTACCACGTGTGACTAACGCCAGCAGGATGCCGAGAAGGATCGGCCAGATTCGTGATCGGATCATCATCTTTATCATTTGGCAATCCATGACGAGATCAGTGTACCATGCCATTAGTTCGTCCGCTAGTGCTGGAAGTGGCAACGTAGGGAGACATGAGGTACAGTACAGATAGGATTGAGCGTGACGTGCATCGCAGGGTAATGGACGACACCTAGGAAGAGTACACACATGACAGCCGATTTCTTTACCCAGCTTCCCTTGCTTACTCGCTTTCGCGAGATTACCGATTTGAACGCCTATCGGCCATTGCCCGCAGATTGGACGATTTTTGTTAGTGATGTCCGCGGATCGACACGTGCCGTCGCCGAGGGTCGTTATAAAGAAGTAAATATGGTTGGTGCAGCAACGATTACCGCAGCGTTGAATGTAGCCGACGAGATAGAAATACCGTTTGTGTTCGGTGGTGATGGGGCGGTTCTGGCAGTGCCACCACCTTTGGCTGAACCGACGAAACAAGCCTTGAGTGCGGTAAGTGGGCTGGCCCGCGAGACTTTCAACCTTGAGTTGCGGGTTGGCGCCATACCGGTGCAGACGATTTTAGATGGCGGGTATCAGGTGTTTGTCGCACGTTTAGCACTCAATATGCAGGTGGCACAGGCGGTATTTAGCGGTGGCGGCATCCGCTACGCTGAACAACTGGTCAAAGATGCCGTCACGGGCGCAGACTTCAACATTGCACCGAGTGATCCCGCTGCGGCCAATCTGAGTGGCCTTGAATGTCGGTGGGATACTATTCAACCTGCGCATGGTACGGCGCTCTGCGTGATCGTTCAGACACTACCACAATTTGATCCGGAGATAACGATGGCGATCTATCGTAACGTGATCGATGAAATTGAACAGATTTACGGTGGTGATCAAGCGTATCATCCCCTACACTACGATCTGATGCAGATAAGTGCCAAACCGCAGGCTCTTTGGTCAGAGGCGCGGTTGCGTGGTGGTGCGAGTAGCTTGTCCCAATTGACCTATTTGATGCGGATCTATGCGCTCAATCTCGGTATGTACGGCTATCGCTGGCTCCAACAGTTACGAGGTGAGCATCCGTGGTGGGATCAGTATCGCAAACACGTAGTAACTGCCGCCGATTACCGCAAGTACGATGATACGTTGCGTATGATTATCTCCGGTACCGAGGCACAACACGAAGCATTGCTGGCGCGCTTAACAGCTCATTTTCAAGCCGGTGAGCTAGTCTTCGGCGTTCATCGCTCGCCTGAGGTTATGCTAACGTGTCTGGTTTTCAAGCGGATGGAACGGCAAATTCATTTTGTTGATGGTGCTGATGGCGGTTTTACCCTTGCTGCTCAAGATTTGAAACAGCGTCAGCGGCAGTACATGGTCGTTAACAGTCGGGAATAATGCGGGCAGGGTCTTGGCTGTCGATAACTTCGTGACCGTCGGGATGGACGCGCACATAACGACCATCAGGTTGGAGTTCACGGGCGCGTAAGTTATCAGACAGATAGGTAGGAAATAACCGCTCGGTGACGTATTGGATTGCGATTGGGTCGGAGAGGGGGAAAAGTTCTTCAACGCGCCGGTCGAGGTTCCGTTCCATCATATCGGCGCTCCCGATATATACTTTAGGCTTACCACCGTGGGAGAAGTAGTAGATCCGGCTGTGTTCGAGATAGCGACCGACAATCGAGCGCACCCGAATATTGTCGGAGAGGCCGGGAACTTGTGGGCGCAATGAGCACATCCCTCGCACGATCAGATCGATCTGTACTCCGGCTTGTGAGGCAGCATAGAGCGCATCAATTATCTTGCGGTCGACCAATGCATTCATTTTGAAGATGAGTCGCCCATTACCGTACAAGCGGTGAAGTGCGATCTCTTCCTCGATCAACTCGATCATGCGGTGACGCAGATTAACCGGTGCAACGAGTAAGCTGCGATACTCTTTTTGCCGGCTATACGCGGTGAGATAATTGAACAGATCGACCACATCGGCGGCAATCTCGGGTCGACATGTCAGTAATCCAAGATCGGTATAGACACGTGCAGTCACCGCGTTGTAGTTACCGGTACCAAGGTGGACATAACACTGAATACCGTCACTCTCTTGGCGGACGACCAGTGCGAGTTTGGCATGCACCTTCAGGCCGACCAAGCCATACACCACGTGGACACCGGCTCGTTCCATTGCGCGGGCCCACGTAATATTGTTTTCTTCATCGAACCGAGCTTTTAACTCGACGACCACCGTCACCTGTTTACCGTGCTCGCGGGCATGCATCAATGCCTGTACGATTGGCGAGTTACGCCCGACACGGTAGAGTGTCTGCTTAATTGCCAGGACATTCGGATCTTCAGCGGCGGCTTGAATAAAATCGATCACCGGGCTAAACGAGTGGTATGGATGGTGTAATAAGATATCGTTTTTCTTAATCGCCTCGAAGATAATCCCACTATTCTTAAGGATAGCCGGTACATGCGGTACGTAGGGTGGATCTTTCAGATCAGGCCGATCAAGATTGGTTAGTTGCATCAGATCGCTGAGTCCGAGCGGGCCACGCACGGTATAGATGTCATCGGAGCTAACTTTCAGATTGGCGGCTAGCAGTTGGCAGATCCGTTCAGGCATGCCGCTATCGATAGCGAGGCGCACGACCTCACCAAACCGGCGTTGACGCAATCCTTGTTCGATGGTAGCCAGCAAATCGTCGGCTTCATCCTCTTCGATCTCCACATCGGCATTGCGTGTTACACGGAAGGGGTAAACCTCAACCACATTCATGCCGGGGAAGAGCTGTTCGAGATGATCGGCGATCACCTGTTCGATCCAGACGAAGCAGTGGCAACGGCTCGGCGGTAATTCACCGATCGGCGGGCAAAGTTCTTGCGGAAGTGGTATCAGGCGTGGTAGAACTTCGGGAACTTTAACGCGGGCAAAAAGTTCCCCCTTCGCCTGATCGCGAATGACTACGGCGAGGTTGAGACTCAGGTTTGAGATGAAGGGAAACGGTCGGCTCGAATCGAACGCAAGCGGTGTAAGCACCGGAAAGATCTGGCGACGAAAATAATCGGCAACCCATGCCCGTTGTTCCTCGTCGAGCGCAACCGTGTTGAGAATACTAATCCCCTGCTCGCGAAGAGCGGGGAGCAGCTCGTTAAGGAGCAAATCGCGCTCTTGATCGAGCAATGGAAGCAGGGCACGGCGAATAGCACTTAACTGCTCACTCGGTGTCTGGCCGTCAGGTGAACGTTTTTGCACACCGGCGCGGATTTGTTGTTTGATACCGCTCACCCGGATCATGAAAAATTCGTCGAGATTAGAGGCAAAGATCGCAAGAAACTTCACCCGTTCGAGCAACGGGTTTCGCGGATCCATCGCCTCTTCGAGTACGCGACGATTAAACTCGATCAGGCTCAATTCGCGATTAAAGTAACGCGACTCGGCGAGCGGTGGCGTATCGAGTGTTGGTGATTCAGGTACTGTCATCGTAAGTAAATCGTCGGTTGTGCCTGGAATCAGATGGCTGAATACCAAGTATGAACGTATCTACCAATGCCTGCCTTGTGTATGTGCATAGTATAGCCGAGATAGGCTATTTGCACAAACCGTCCAGATGTGCTATACTCTCCGCCAGAACGCGGGCGATTAGCTCAGTTGGTTAGAGCGCATCGTTCACACCGATGAGGTCACTGGTTCGAGTCCAGTATCGCCCACCACCCCACCTGCGCGGCCAATTGGCCGCGCACTGATTTTCACGCCTTTATTCGGGTCACTCGCCACGTGTTGCGAGTTGAGCCAAGGCAGAACAGGTATGCGACCGCTCATTTCGCGCGCCGAGTTACGCGCGCTTGTCCGCCCAACCAATGTCACCGAGCACAACGTGCGTAATGTGTTAATCGATGGCATTGGAGTTGGGATCGTGACGGGGGTGGGTGTCTTTCTCCCCGTCTTTTTGGCTCGTTTGGGTGCGTCGAGTTTGTTAGTCGGTTTGATTACCTCATTACCGGCGCTTACCGGTGCCTTATTTGCCTTACCGATCGGTCGTTTTCTCGAACGGCAGCGCAATATTGTGGCCTGGTATTCTGGGATGCGCTTTTGGGTGCTAGCCTCGTATGCTGTATTCGGCCTCTTGCCGTTTGTACTCCCGCTTGCGGTAGTGCCGTGGGCGATCATCGTCATTTGGGCGTTGGTAACGATCCCATCAACCTTTGTCAATGTCGCCTTCACCATTGTTATGGGTGAGGTTGCCGGACCGCAGCGCCGTTATGCGCTGATGAGCATGCGTTGGTCGAGTCTGGGTTTGGCAACGGCAGTGACGGTAGCGGTGATCGGCGCACTGCTTGATCTGATCCCGTTTCCGCTCAACTATCAGGTGGTCTTTATCGGTTCAATGGCGGGTGGGTTGCTCAGTTTCTTGTTTTCACGGGCGATTACCTTGCCTGAGCGAACGTTCGTAGCAACGCAGCGACGTCAAGAGTCGCTGTTCGTGGCGTTACGCCAAGCTCCGCCGGCATTTATGCGGTATGCGTTGAGCGCCTTCGTGTTTCGCAGTGGTGTGGCAATGGTGATACCCTTGATACCACTGTATTATGTGCGTGAAGCAGGTTTGAACGATGCATGGATTGGTTTGATTAGCACGGTGGGGAATGGAGTCTTGCTGGTGGCGTATGCGGTGTGGTCGGCAGGTGCGCCACGGTTGGGTAATCATGGAGTGTTGTTGCTGAGCAGCCTTGGGATGACGCTGTATCCGTTTGGCGTTGCGCTAACCGAGACGCCGTGGTTGTTGGCTATCTTGGCCGGCTTAGCAACGTTCTGTGTTGCTGGGAATGATTTAGTCAATTTTGATCTGGTATTGAGTGCGATCCCGCCCGAACGCCAGGCAACGTATATTGGGTTGTTTCAGACGTTACAGAACCTTGCGTTATTTGTCATGCCGCTGGTAGCAACGGTATTGGCCGACGTAGTGGGAATTGTGCCAATGCTCGTGATGGCCGGTGGGTTGCGATTATTAGGGGTAGCACTCTTTGCCTGGCTGAAGGTGGGCAAACCTGCTCGTGCATAGTGTGGGGGAAATCATTGAAAACTATGGCGCAACCTTCACTGCGAACAATCTCGGTACTCCGGCGCGGGTATGGCCGGCGCTATACCGATTTGCCGGTTGACGAATTGACGCATCAGCGGATTGTGATTGACTGTAGCGATGGTTATCTGCGCCCAGAGCTGATCGATCTTCGTCAAGGCGATATGGTGTATTGGCGCGAGCAGGAACGGTATGTAACGGGATCCATCGCACAGGTGCGCCGTGAGGGAATGCGATTGGTAGCGCTGTTGAGCGATGTCAAGTTGATGCCGGAGGATTTCTTTCCGTATTGAGAAACGTCTAGCTTTCCCTTGCTACGCCTGTAGCGTTCGTGTACAATGCCTGCGGTTTATCGAGATTGTTTGCAGCGCGAAAAGATGATGTCGATGTCTCAAGCCGTTCATCGGCGCTGGATACCAACTGTTGAACAGCTTGTTTATGCCGGTATTGCCGTGCTGGCGATTATTAGTCGGCTGTGGGCGCTGGGTGATCGTGCGCTGCACCACGATGAAACGCTCCACGCCGCGTATTCGTGGTATTTGATGAGTGGTCGTGGCTATATGCACGACCCGCTCTTGCACGGGCCACTCCTGTATCACCTCGGTGCCTTCTTCTTTTTTCTCTTCGGTGATAACGATACTACGGCACGGCTGAGCGCTGCCCTGTTCAGTATTGCCCTCACACTAAGCCCAATCCTATTGCGCTCGGTAATCGGACGGACGGCGGCGATCTTGGCAAGCCTATACCTGCTTATTTCGCCGGTTGCACTTTACGTTGGGCGCTTTTTTCGCCACGATATCTATTCGGTGCTGTTCGAGCTGTTGGTTTTTGTGGGGATTGTGCGCTATGCCGCCGATCCACGCCCGCGCTGGCTCTATCTCGGTGTTACCGCGTTGGCGTTGATGCTGACGAACCAAGAGACAACGTACCTTTATATACTGATCGTCGCCGTGCCGTTAGTGGCGATATTTTGCTGGCAGGTCTACCGTCCGGGGTTGGCACTGATCGCCGGTTTAGGTTTGGCCTTAGTGCTCCTGATCTTTGTGTTGCCCGGTACGGCAGTCGTTGATGGTGCGCATCATGCGCGACGTGACGCTAACGGTGCAATTATCGTTGACCGACCGGGACCGATTTTTGGCTGGCCACCGCTCGAGACGGAAGATAACGGCTACGCCCTGTTGGTGCGTAACCGCAGTGATACGGATGGTGGACGGACTGTATGGGAAAACGCGGTACGCTATTTGGCCGATATTGGTCGTTTTGTGTGGCATCCGGCGGTAATCTGGGCGCTGATCGTCTTGACCGGTGTGGTAGCCCTCTTGATCTGGCAGATCTGGTTTCGGCGTGATGCGAGTGGGACAACGCGGTGGGAGCAAGCACTGGCCCGTGGTGAACCGGCTGCACTATTGGCCGATAGCCTTCGTCATGATCGGCGCTGGCAGGTAGCACTGGCGATCGCCGCGACCATCTATACGTTGCTGTTTACCGCCATATTTACCAACGTGCTGGGCCTGATTTCTGGAGTGGCCGGCTCGTTGCTCTACTGGTTGACCCAACACAATGTGCAGCGTGGAAGCCAACCGGCACACTATTACGCGGTGATATTGGCAATTTATGAACCGCTACTCATCATGGGGGCAGCCGTTGGGTTGCCATTGGCAGTGCAAGCGGTCCGACGGTGCTGGCCGGAGGCGTTGACCGTTGGCTTGATGGGGTGGTGGTCGGTAGCGGCGTTTGCTATCTACACGTGGGCCGGTGAGAAGATGCCGTGGTTGACAATTCATATTACGCTGCCTCTGACCCTCTTGTCGGCGTGGGCATTGGCGAAAGTGGTGGCGTTAGCGCAAAAACAGACGGTGCAGTGGCAGCAACGTTGGTCAACGCAGATGTTGTCAACGACAGTGACAGCGGCGGTGATTGCCGACAATGAAGTGTCTGGGTCGGGTGATGTCGCTTCTCCGCCTGGCGGTGGTTGGCGTTGGATCGAAGATTGGCAGTTGGGTGCTTTGGGTCTGCCTAAGGGATCGGTATGGAGTTTTGGTCTTCTCTGCGGCCTGATCATTGGCCTAGGCTATTTGTTGCTCTCGATTACTATTGCCGCAGGTCCGGCATCACCGATTCAACCGTGGATGGCTCTCCTCTTTGTCTTGATTTTGTTGACTCTCTTGTTCGTCGGTAGTGGATTGCGGTGGGGGTGGAAAATTGCTGCTGCGATCACAGCGATCTGGTTGGCAATGTTCATCGGCTTGTACACAGTACGAGGTAGTGTACGGTTGGCGTACCAGACCGGTGACGTTGCCCGTGAGATGATGGTATATACTCAGACCTCGCCAGATGTAATGCGGGTTGTCCGGCGGTTGGAAGAGGCGGCGATGCGGCGTGGTGGTGGCACACGTTTGCCAATCCTGTACGATAACGAGACGGTTTGGCGTTGGTATTTTCGTGACTGGCCGGGTGCGGTGTATGTACCAGATGGCCGCTTGAACGGTCCACCCTCTGAAGATATCCAGGCTGTGTTCTTGCTGCAAGAGAATCTCGACCGTTATCCCGAAAATCGAGCGTATTTAGAGGGGTTTGTCATCCAGCGCTACCCGTTGCGGTGGTGGTTCCCCGAAGATCAAGTTTACCGTCTCAATGGCGGATCGTTGCTGGATCGGTTGCTCAAGAACCCGTTTGCGTATGACACAATGGCGCATATGTGGAACTATCTCATGTTTCGTCAACCGCCGGCGGGGTTGGGTTCAACCGATTTTATCATTGCCGTGCGACCCGAGTTGGCGCGACAGATCGGGATCGGTTTGGGTGGGACATTGCGAATGTCGGTGCCGTAAGGTGAGCGAACGCTCGGCCTGAGTCTTAGCGCGAAGGGTTCTCGCTCACTGATTGGACAATGAGAAGGTTCATTTAGGTCTGATCGAGACGCTGATCGGTATTGGTATGGCCGTACAAACACTGACAACGGAAACTGTGCTCGACCGACGATTACGGGCCGGTTGGCTAAGGTGGGAGACGGCACTCTACACCTTGATCGTGATTGCCGGTGTCCTGGCTCATCTGTGGGGGCTGGAGCGTATGGCTCTGCATCACGATGAGTCCATCCATGCGTGGTCGAGTTGGCGGCTCTATAGTGGGGCGGGGTCGTTTTCGTGCTGGAATGGACTGGACGAGAACGGGAATGCACGGGGCGGCTTGTTTCACGAGACATATTGCTACGATCCGGTTTACCACGGCCCATCGCTCTACTTTCTCACGGCATTGATCTATTTTCTGTTTGGTGATGGCGATGCGCAAGCCCGTTTACCGATGGCGCTAGCCGGGATCGGCCTGGTGATGTCGGCGTGGTGGTTACGTCCATACCTTGGCCGTGTAGGAGCATTGATTGCAGCAGTGTTGCTCGGTTTTTCGCCGTCGTTGCTGTACTATACCCGTTTTGCCCGCCACGATGGCTTGATGGTGCTGTGGGAATTGTGGATGGTCATCGGGGCGCTGCGCTGGATCGATAGTGGGCAGCGACAGTGGCTCTATCTAACGGCGGTAGGGTTGGCGTTGGCGATTGCCACCCATGAGCTGTACTATATTTTGCTCTTCATTTTTGGTGTGTTTGTGCTGATGCGATTGTTGGCGGAAAGCCGGTTTGCTCGGTATCAAAATATTGTGCTGCCGGTGATCATCGGTATCTGTGTGGTGTTGATGGTTTTCAACCCGCCGCTGCCGTTTGGTAGAGGGTTATACATCGGTGAGAAAGCCTTCTTGGTTGCCTCAGCCCTGACATTAGCATGGCTTTGCCAGCGCTTGTGGCCGCCGGAGCCGATCCTGCTACCACGCCTGCAACACCTCTGGCGCAGCGAACGTTCGGTGCTCTGGACGGCGTTAGCGATATTGGGTGGGATTTATCTGGTTCTATTCACGAGTTTCTTCACCTACCTGCCCGGTGCGATTGATGGTATCACTGCCGGTTTGATTTACTGGCTGGGTAGTCAGCAAGAGTATGCGCGTGGCGATCAGCCGTGGTACTACTACCTCATCCTATTGCCGCTTTATGAGCCACTGGCCGTACTAAGCGGGATTGGGGTTGTGGTGGCGATGATCGTGGCAGTTGTGCAACGCTGGCGGGTCGATCGAACGGTACCACCGCCGCTCGCTGATGTGACAACGTCGGATACGGACGATGTTGATGTAGCTGCCCGATTGCATGTCGCAAAGCCATGGCCACTCTATCCATTGTTGGTCGTATTTTGGTTTTTTACCGCGATCATTATCTTCTCGTGGGCCGGTGAAAAAATGCCGTGGTTGGTAACACACATGGCGTTGCCGGGCAATCTGTTGGCGGCGTGGGTTATCGGCCGTCTCAGTGACATTATCCAACGCGAGCAGATGTCGGCGCGAATCTGGCTTGTTCCCTTACTTGTGATGTTGCTGCTGGTGGCGGTAGGGGTAGCCTTTTGGCGGTTGGGAAGTGGTGGTACAACGGCATTCTTGCAGGCAATTGTTCCATTGGCGATTGTGTTTGGTTTGATCTATGCCCTGTTGACGCTGATCGGGCAGTTGGGAATACGACAGGCGAGTGCCGCGATTGGGTTGACGGTCGCAGCGCTCTTGGCGATGTATACGATTCGGGCTACGTGGCTGGTTGTCTACGATCATCCCGATGTACCGATCGAGCCGTTGATCTACACCCAAACCGCGCCTGATGTGCCGCGCTACGCCGCCGATATTCGTGATTTGGCGATCAATTTGACTCGTGGTAATCGTAGTCCACAAGATACCACCGGTGGTTTGACGATGCCGGTCATTCTTGATGGTGGTGATCGTACTGCCGAGGGATCGCTGGCGTGGCCGTTGCAGTGGTATCTGCGCGATTTTAAGAATATCGTGTGGGTGAACGGTAGTGAACTAGGGCGGGTGCCGTCGGTTGAGCAACTGACCGTGACGATGCCTGATGGGAGCCGTGATTTGGCGCCAATGGTCATGCTCTACCGCCCGTATGTTACCGACCGGTTGCGCAATATCTTGCGCGAGTCGTATGTGCAGCCCTACGGTACAGCGGGGGTGTTTAACTGGTGGTTCCCTGAAGGCAACAAGTGCGCTCCGCAAAGCCCCGGCTACAAGAAGTTTTACTACAGTACGTGGTCGGCAGCGGCAGCACAGGCCGCTTGTGGTCGTGATCTGAGCAGTGAGTTACACGGGCCGTTTGATGTGCTGTTGTGGCCATTTCAACGCGAGAACTGGCCGGCGTTAGGCCGCTATCTTCTCTTTCGTCAATTGCCGAACCCACTCGTACCCGGTGCGCGTGAGGTGGAGGTCTGGTTGCGACGAGATTTAGCCGGTGGCGTTGGGCAGACGACGACGGCGACTACTACGCCGACGTTGCGGTTGGCTGCGCTAGCCGAGATTCGGCTGTCGAGTGGTGGGAATGGTGCTACCGGAATTGCCTTCGACCGGCAGGGAAATATCTATGTCGCTGATACGCTCAACCATCGGATTGAAGTCTTTGCGGCGGACGGTACGCCGATACGCACGATTGGTACGCAAGGCAATGCGCTCGATCAGTTCTATGAGCCGCGTGGGTTGACCTTCGATGCGCAAGGTAACCTCTACGTGGCCGATACGTGGAACGCACGGATTGTGAAGTACAGTCCTGATTTGCGGCCAATAACGAGTTGGGGTACTGGCGATCTCGATCTCGGCGATGGGCGACGAGCGACGATCACCGAAGGTGATCCGGCACGAAACGCTGCGGCACCGCTTGGTTTCTTTGGACCACGCGGGGTAGCGGTTGATGCCGCTGGTAACGTCTATATTGCCGACACCGGTAATAAGCGGATCGTTGTGACCGATAGTAATGGAACGTTCCTGTACCAATTTGGTGGTGCGGGCAACGCACCCGGCCAGTTCAATGAGCCGACCAGCCTTGCGTTTGATGCTGCGGGTAATCTGTATGTGGCCGATACGTGGAATGGGCGGGTCCAAGTGTTTACCCGTACCGCCGATGGTCGGATCGATCCGACTCCGCTGGCGATGTGGCCGGTGGCGGGTTGGCAGCCTAATACCTATGACGATCCGATGTTGGCAGTTAGTACTGATGGGACGGTATATGTAGCAGTACCGGTGCGCCAGTATATCCTTGTGACGAGCGCCGGTGGCGAGGCGCTGTTGCAATGGACCGGATTTGGAAGGGATGGCGTACCGATCACGAGTCCGAGTGGGTTGGCAGTTGCGACTGATGGAAGCATTTGGGTGGTAGACCGACTCGGTGGACGAGCAGCGCGCTTCGATTTACCGGCACTGGCACCGACGCAACCATGATTATCTCTGATTTTCGTCATCTCAACCAAACTGTTTCGCCGGCGGCTACAGAGTTGGGTGAGGCGTGGCAACGCACGCTCAGTCGGTTAGGCGACTATACCGCTATCGTCGTGCGGGCACTTAACTTACGCCCACAAGCGGCGACGTTGTACCGGCAGACCGAGCGCCATGTGCTGGTGCGGTTGACGTTGCCGACGGAACACGTGGTGTTGCGCATCTCACCGGAAGACGATTTGGCAGCACACGTCGCCTTTTTCCGTGGGATGGCGTTGGAAGGTATTCCGGGCGCACGGATTATTCAGCGCGATTTGAGTAAAGCTGCGGTACCCTTCGCCTATACCCTAGAGAGCTTTGTTGCCGGGCAAACGGCTGACACCCTGCACGACGATCATCTGCTGTACAGCATTGCCCGCCAAGCAGGACGTGCATTACGGCGATTGCACCGGCAAGGGATGCCAGGTGCAGGCCGACCGACGATTAGTGGGCGCTGGCCGCGGCTTAGTTGGCGGCATGTGTTGTTGGCGATTGGACAGCGGCTGGCCAGTCCGCCAATCCCGCAACTGATTTTTCAGACGGAAGAAGTTGCTATATTGCAGGCGATCGTACATAATCCGCTGCTCGATTGCGCAACACCGGTGCTCATTCATGGCAACTTTGGCCCGCAGGCGGTACGCTGTACGGTGGGTGGTCAGTACGTTCATTTGGAGGCATTAGAGGAGCCGGGCTGGTTTATCAGCGGTGATGGTTTATTCGATGTGGCCTTGGGGATGTGTGCCCATCTCCCGGCTGCGTGGCGCGAAGGTCTCTATGAAGGGTATTGTAGTGCTGGCGTGTTGCATGACAGCGAGCGTGAGCGGTTGCAGATGCTCCGTTTACTGGCCTCTGCGTGGAGTGCCTGTGATCACTATGCTCGTGGGTTGCCACACGAAGCGGATCTGGAGGAAGCGCAGCGATTGATTCGGGCTATTACCGTGGCAGATGCGAAATGTCTATCGGCGCAGTGATGGAGCCACCGCTGATCGGCGGCCTGCATCAACCTCGCGGATGTGAAGGGAGGGAACAGTTATGCCGGTACAACGAACGATCCGCGTCTACGATAGTGCTGAGGCACTCTACCAAGCGGCGGCGGCGTTAGTGTCCGAACAGTTGCAAACAGCGATCAATGAGCGCGGACGGGCGCTCGTTGCGTTTTCTGGGGGGAGTTTGACAGCCTACCTCTATCCCTTATTGGCCGGAACGCCGTGGCGCGAACAGATCGAATGGCCGCTGGTAAGCGTACTCTTCGCCGATGAACGGTATGTGCCATTCGATGATGCCGAGAATACCTACCGGGCTACCCGCCAAACCCTGCTCGATCACGTACCGGTGCAGGCCGAGCAGGTCTTTCCGGTACCCACCTACTATCGTGAGCCTGAGCAAGCGGCAGCGATCTACCACTGGCAAACGGCAGCGCTCCTTGCCGCCCATGGCGGCAAATTTGATATGGTCTTACTGGGAATCGGGCCTGATGGACATACCGCCTCGCTTTTTCCTCATCATCCGGCGTTAGCAACACCGGCAGACAAACTAGCGGTCGTCGTGCGTGATGCACCAAAGCCGCCACCGGTTCGTCTCAGCTTGACACCGGCAGCCTTCAATGCAGCCCGATCCATCGTGTTTATCGCCAGTGGTGAAAGCAAAGCTACGGCCGTTGCCGCCGCACTGACCGAGCCAGGTAATCCGCATGCGCAACCGACACGGCTGATTCAGCCGGAAGGTGGCTCACTCTATTGGTTAGTCGATCGGGCGGCAGGCAGATTATTGTAGCCACTGTTTCAACTACAGAGGAGCGGGTTGACGGTGTAAGTACGCACCATCCGCTCCTCTGACAGCGTGATCAGCGCCACCCACCGATAGCCTCAAAAATCGCGCGGTCGTGATAAGGGTTGGGTACAGTAGCTTTGGGTTGGGCCAACAGATACTCGGCCATTTCTTCAAAGGGACGGGTGCATTCCTCTTTCCCCGGCCCTTCCATCTCGAACAGGGTCTTACCGGCGAGCCGCGAGCGGCGGATGAGATCGTGGTACGGGACGCGACCAATTACCTTCGTGCCTACCTTCTCGGCGAACTGGTCGAGCAACGATATCCCGCCACCGTACTCATAATCGACGCGGTTCGCGATAATCCCGGCCAGCTTCACCTTGTGGCGCTGCGACTTCTGGGCAATTGCCAGACAAAGTCGGTTGGCGGCGAAAATACTATCGAAGTCGTTACAGGCGATAATGAGACCGTAGTCGGCATAGTTCAACGGTGCGGAAAAGCCACCGCACACCACGTCACCAAGCACGTCGAAGACAATCACATCGTATTTGTCGTAAAGCCCAAATTCTTTGAGCAACTTCACCGTCTCACCTACGACATAGCCACCACAGCCACTACCGGCCGGTGGACCACCCGACTCAAGGGTATCGACGCCGGCAAAGCCGGTGCGGATGACATCCTCTTTGCTCACATCTTCAAGGTGGAAATTCACACTGTCCAGCACATCGATCACGGTCGGTTGGAGATGACCGGTGAGAGGGAACGTGCTGTCGTGCTTCGGATCACAGCCGATCTGCAAGACTTTCGCACCCTTAAGCGCCATTGCCGCCGAGAGATTAGCCGAGGTGGTTGATTTACCAATCCCACCCTTGCCGTAGATCGCGAGGATCAGAGACATAGACAACTCCTTGTCGTAGGCCGGCTGTGCCGGCGTGCGGATACCGAATCTGCTATGTGAGGCGGAGGCAAAAAGGTGCCAACTTTCACGACTCCGCAGGTTTACCGTTAACGTGCCGGTGGCTGCAATTCACACCCAAATTCACGGCGATAGACATCGGCATAGCGAACGAGCGCGCGATAGACATAACCGGGAACGATCCGCCGTTCGAGCCGACCGTGCCGCTCGCGGACAAATTGCAGATTACGCAGCAACTTCATCTCGATCACCGAGCGGGCAAACTCCAATCCCTTCGGCCCACTCCGCCGCTGGATGAACGCGACCAATTGGCGGATCGGCCATGGCGGACGGCGGCGCGGTTTGCGCAACATCTGGATATAGGCAGGCATCCCGCGCGTGCGGTCACCACCACTGATCGGCGCGCGCTCTTCGATATAGGGACGCAACAGGTTAAACAACTCCACCCCACGCTCGGTGCGGACGAGCGTCCATTGCCAGCGTTCGTCCGGTGGAAGTGGTGCGCCCATATAGCCAATGGTCAAGTCGGAGAGACCGTTTTGGTAATCAAAACAGCTCAGACATGCGGGTGGAAAGACGCCTATCTCACCACCGAGCTTGGCTACATCAAGATCGACAAAATTGACCTTCTCGACCGAGCCATCTTCGTGTTTCAGCCAGATGCGAAAATCCTGCATGAACTCGTGATGGACGACCGTATCCGGCGAGCGTGAGACGACTTGCAAAAAGCGTTGTAAATCGGGATAGGTTGTATTATCGGTGCAGGGTATTCCAATGACGTAGAGACGTTCGAGACCGAGCTGATCCTCAATCGCACGCAGCGCATGGACTTGGCAGCCGGTGCCAATGTACGCAATACGGCGGAGACCGGCTTGCCGCACTTGGGTGAGCACATCGAGGGTAGGGGCGAGACACGGTTTATTGCCACGGGTAGCTCGCACCTCGTCGGGGGTACGGGCAAGGATGGGTAACGGTGCATAGCGAGTACCGGGTACCGCACCGGTGGTAATAACCCCTTCCACCAAACCGTGTTCGAGGAGCAATGCCCCAAGACCGGTCACTGCACCGCTCCATTGCGCACCGGGGACCGGTGGCTTCATACGAAACACGTGTAATTCACGGTAAATACCGAACAGCAGCTCATCGCCATCGTGCCGGTTGCGTCCGTGTAAACGACGCTCGATCTCCTCAGCGCGGTTATTGACGAAGACACAACTCTGTGCCATCAAAGGACGCAGCGCGCCGGTACAGATTCCGCAATCGCTACATAATTTCGGGCGACCGGCCAACCGCTCTTCACGCGACAGGAGTGCAATTTCACTGAGCGGGCGTGGTGGTTGCAGATGGCGCGGTGCTTTAGACGGAAGAGCAGAATTCATGCGCCAAGCTCCTCTTTCGCCGCTAACAGTACTTGGGCCGTAATCACGGCGTGGCCGTGCTGACGTGCGTATTTCTCGACATTCCCGCGTACCCGTCCACGGACAAAGAAGGGAACTTTCTTAAGCATTGCTTCGGCGTCAGCAGCCCACACCGGATCGACCGGGGCAGCAGGTGCGGGTGGGGTAGCAACGGCCGGTGTTAGGCTAGACACCGCGACGGTAGCGACAGCCGGTTCCTGTTCCGGTTTTGGACTCTCGACTGTAATTGCCGCCGGTGCCGGTTCGACAGCCCGAGCTGCGCCATGTTTAGCCTTCTCCGGCAGTTCAAGGCCGGCGTCGCCAAACAGATCGATCAGGTGCTTCTCCATACCGAGGGTGCAGGTGGTATACACCTCATCGGCGATCACATCGGCGCCATCGAAGCCGAGGAAGGGGCGATAGGCCAGCAAATGGTTTTCGATATGGGTTGGCGGTGAAATGACCATACAGTTCAGATCGTAGCGGCGCGACGTATGGCGTTCCATCTGGGTGCCACAGACCAATTCAGGGCGAAGTTCAGCAATACGAGCCGCGACGGTTTGGAACTCATCGGTCACCAACACCTGATCAACATAACCGGCCAACTGTTCGCGCACCCAATCGGCTTGATGCTTAACATACGTCCCGGCACCGGCGATCGGCATCCCCAGCTCATCGTGCAAGAAGCGGGTCACTCCTACCACGTGAGTTGCATCGCCAAAGACAAACGCCGGCTTACCGGAGAAGCTATCCATATCGGCGGTGCGGGCCAACCACGGCACAGCGGAAGGCGCCGACAGACCATCGAGCGAGAAGGCGGTCAGCGGTGGCATAGGAATATCGGCGCCGGCTTGAGCCAGTAATTCACGCAGCCGCTCGATCCAGCGTAGCGTTGGTTGCACGCCAATCGGCGTATCGAGCAGCGCTGGCACACCGAACTGTTCTTCGAGATAGGTAGCGGCGCGCAGACCCAACTCGCGGTAGGGTGCGATTGTTAACCAAGCCGCCGGCAAGCGCCGCAAGTCGGCGATAGTGGCACCCCAGGGTGCCACGACGTTAATCTCTACTCCTAGCGTCTTCAGCATGCGGCGGAGGCTAATCAGATCGTGACGGGCGTGAAACCCAAGTGAGGCCGGGCCGAGGATATTAACGGTTGGGCGCTCGGTGCGTGATTGTGGTTTGGCAAACCGCTTGACCAAATCGGTGAAGAGGCTTTCGGCAGCGACAATCTCTTGCATCCGATACGGATTGGCATCGTAGACCATCACCTCGCACTGCAAACCGGCGTGCTGGGCAGCAATCTCCAGATTTTCTTGCAGCAAGATCGTCGAACACGAAGCCACCACGATGATCAAATCGGGATGCACGCGTTCTTCAACCTGTTTCAACGTATCGGGTAGGCGGATCGTCCCACGGGCGAGATCGGTTCCACTGACCACGCTCGTCGTCATTGCCGGGAAGTTCGGCGAACGTTCGAGCATCGCGAAGATCGCATTGACGTAATCATCACCCTGCGGCGCATGGAAGACAGCGTGGACATTGCGCATACTGTTCGCGATCCGACCAACGCCGTGATGGGCGGTACCCTCGTACATCCAATAGGCTAGACGCATAGATCTGCTCCTCTGCACATAGTGCGACAGTACAGCTTTTTGGTGTCAAGCGACTACGATTGCAACGAAATAACGCCGCCGGGCGCACTTGGCATAATACCGGTCAGCCAAATCGGATCGGAACCAAGTGGGTCGAGCTTCGCGTGGCGTTCGAGTGCGCGCGTGAACGACGTTACTAATGCATTCACACCAGCCCAGCCGTGAATAGGCAGGAAGCAGTACTCCGTTCCCCACTTTGCGACCGTTCCCTGACCGACCAGTGGGTTGGTGGTAATAATGTTGGAGATAATCAGATCAGGCTTTGTTTCGGCAATAGTTTGCAACTGTCGGTGGAAATTGGCCTGTTCAACTAGCCGTACTCCTTCGAGCGCAGCGAGTTCGGCAGCATGGAAGCGACGATTGATGTACGGGGTCGAACACTCGACCACATCAGCACCGCAGGCTTTGAGGAAGCGGGCCAACGGCAGTTCCATCAATGTATCACTGGCGAAGAAGATCTTCTTACCGCGTAGAAGATCGGTATGGCGTTTAATCCGCTCCCATGCGGCAGCTTCGCGATCACTCAGATCGACCTTAATATCGAAATGGGCGGCCAAATCCTCCCAGAAACGGCGTGTGCCGTCAGGACCAAACGGGAAGAGCGATGAGAGGATCGTACAGCCACGTTCGTTGCGCAATTGTGTGGCCGTCTTGTGGAGATAGGGCTGGAGTGGCGCTACAATCGTTCCCGGCCCGATGGGTGGCAATTCATGGAAATGGCTGGCGGGCAAGAAACCGGCAACCGGAATACCGAGACGGGCTGCTTCGAGTGAAAAGTCGTCGGCAATCGCATCGTTGACCGAGCCGAGGAAGACGACCCGCTTATCTTCGGGTGGGGCAGGTGGACAGAAGGGGATGAGCGCTTGCAATACCGAGTCTTCGCTTTGGGAGAAGGTGTAATCGAGACCGGAAGCGGGTACAAACAGCACCGGCACTTCAGGTGTACTAACCGACGCTGCGAGACCTTCAAATTCCACCTTCATCACTTCAGGCGTGCATGACGAAAGGAGGAAGATCACAGAAGGGTGGTGCTCGCGCTTAATCTCTTCGATCTGGGCTGAAATGTCGGGCTGCGACGAGCTGAGATCCGATTCTTCGAGGAGCGATACGGCAAAACGTGGGCGGGCGAAGATCATCACACCAAGCGTGTTTTGGAGCAGGTGAGCGCAGGTATGGGTCCCGAGGATGAGGAAGAAGCTGTCTTTGATCTTCTGGTAGAGCCAGCCAACGCTTACGAGACCGCAGAATGAGTGGTACAGTCCATCCTCACGGATGGTGCTCGCCTTGTGCATAGCGCCTCCTAGCAAGCTGTAGTGCCTATTTGGAACTACCGAGTTTAATAACATTGTAGCATAAAAAGCAAGAAGGTGAAGTATAAACAAATCTGGTGCAAAATTAGTGCATAAGGTGATAAAAAGGATTGAGCTGCTCGGGTTACGCGAGTATAGGTCGTGCGCAGCGAAGAACGGTTCGACCAAGACGCATCGAGCAGGGGATGATACGCGCGTGTGGCGACGTATATACAACAGGCGTACTCCTTGGTAAGATGGTGAGTTATCGGTAGTACGCGCCGTGCAACAACTGGTGAACCGGTGTAATGGTAGTAGATGTGAGGGGGTGAGCTAGACTGATGGGTAACGAACTCAACTCTGTTCGATTACGACCTCTTCCCTCGCCATTGCCAGCTTTCGAGCAGCAACGTCAGCCCAACCAATACGATGAGGCCGGGGAAAAGCAGTCTCGGTATCAGGAACAGTACTCCCATGCCGAACAACCAGATCGCATTGCGCATCCCAGATCGGATGGTGCCACGGCGAATGTGAAAGATTAGTTGGGCAATCCCGATAACCATCAGGATATTGGACCAGATCATGGGTGGTAAGCGAAAGATGATCGGGATGAGCAAAGCGGCTCCGATCAAGAGCAACGTTGCGTTCCAATTAGATACTTGGTAGGTTGGATGGAGCTGTGGTGATGGCGGGGTGGATACCACCGGCCCGCTCGCCGACAATGACTGACCGCAGTGCACACAGAAACGGGCATAACGCGGATTGATAGAGTGGCAATGTGGGCAGGTAATGGTCGTATTGCCTCTGCTCGACAATGGCACTGTTTCACCGGTTGCGATACGCACCGCGGTACCACACTCGATACAGAAGCGCGCATCGTCGGGTAGTTCAGTATTGCAATGCGGGCAGTGCATAGCGCTATCCTTCTTCTAACTCAATCGTGATTGATGTAGGATGCTGCACGGTAGCTAAAGCCCAAGCATTTGTCGAATATGACGTTACCGAGCCGGTTAGGGTTGCACGAATTGGTGCAAGCAGGCCAACGCTGCGCGTTGCATACGGAGAGGGGCTTCGTTGATCGGGAGATCGCCGGTGGTGGCGCTGTACAGGTACGATTCGACGCCGAAAATGGCGCAGCGGGCGGCAGGTGTCGGGGCAAGGCCGGGGGCGTCGGTCGCTTGCATCGCGGTTATAGCCCGGACCGGATCAGTTTGGATGCTGGCGTCGGTTAACAACTCACGCCGGGCCGGTAGGCGGCCTAGGGCTGCACTCAGCCGCAGTTGCACCTCTGGTTGGTAGAGAGTTGCCAGCAGTGTCATCACATCCTCTGGCGTAGCTTGTCCATCGCGATAGCGCATCAACAGACTGCCGCCGATCAGTGAGCGGGCTGGGTTATCGTTGAACGAGGGTAGTGGCGCAATCCCGATCTGGAATGTATCGCTAATGGCGTGATAGGTCGCCCAGGCCCAGTCACCATCGATTGCATAGGCGGCAAATCCTTTGGCTAGCAGACGTTGGCCACGCGCATAACTATCACCGTTGCGTGGCGTAGCCCGGTAGAGGTCGCGAAGGAGGGTAAGGGTTGTCGTCATTGCCGGTGTGTCGAGAGTTGGCTCAGTACCGTCGGGGTTGGTAAATGAGCCACCGGCAGCGTAAAACCACGGTGCGAACCAACGGGCCGCGCCCCAACCTTGTACAAAGCCGGCTCGTTCGGATGTGCGGGCCGCTTGTGCTGCCGCCACCAAATCAGCAGCCGTCGCCGGCGGCGAGCGATCGAGCTGGTAAAGCAGCAGCAGCATATCTTGCGCGGTAATTGGTGCTCCCCACAGCGTATTGTTGCTGCTCGCTAGAGTACGCAAGCCGGGTAAGAGATCGTCGGGCAGTTGAATATCAAGCGGGGCCAGTACCTGATCGGCCAATAACCCGATCAATGCCTCTTGATCGGCCCAGATCAGGTCGGGCGGTGGCAGGCCGAGCAGGCGATCGGTGGCGAGGCTGATGAGCAATCCGTCGGGGTCGCGGGGAATTATGGCGAGTTGGAAGTTGCCGGCTTGCGCAGCCTGTTGCAACTCGGCGGCAATCGCAGATTGGGCCTCAGCCGGTTCGGCGACCCAGATCGTCAATTGGCGCGCCACCGGGGTTGCCGTAGGGGCTGGCACTGCGGTGGGCATTGTAGTCGCCGTGGGCGCTGGGGACACGGTTGGCGCGGCGGTCGCCGTGGGCGCTGAGGTCACGGTTAGCGCGGGCGCCGGCGCAGCGCAGGCGGCGCCAATCAACGCCGCAACGCAGATCAGCGCCGCGGCGCAGGCAATACGAAGGGTCACAGTGCTATCCCTGCAAATGGGCTTCGAGGAACCAGAGATCCTTGTCAATCGTGCGGGCGATTTCGGTCAGCAGATCGGCGGTAGCCTGATCGCCCAGATCGGCGGCGGTCGTAATAGCTCGCCGGGTTGTATGGGCATAGGCGGCGAAGCGGTCGGCCAGCGCAGCAACATGCGCCATACCGTCGATAATGTCGGTAGGGTATTCAGGCAGGCGTGATGTCCCAGCGGCTATGCGGACGGTTCCCATCGCCATACCGCCGAGGGCTGTGACCCGTTCGGCCAGTGTATCGACGAAACCGTTCAAGTGGCCGGCCAGTTCGTCAAATAGTTCGTGCAATTCCATAAAGTGCGGGCCTTTAACGTTCCAATGGGCCTGCTTTGTTTGACTCATCAGATCGAACGTATCGGCCAGTTGTTGATTGAGCATCGCGGTCAATGTCCGCCGCTGTTCAAGCGGCAGATCGATCCGAGTTGCAAATTCCGTGGTCTGAGTCATTGTGTCCCTCCTTGCATTGAACTTTTCAACCGACTTTGCCAAGGCAGTGGGCCTACGACACCGGTGATGACAGCAGACGAGGGTGCCATCTTGGTACTTACATCATACCAAAGTCAGGCTGGTTATGCCAATGTTGGGTTGGTACAATAGCCTGCAGACTTGCCGGTTGAGCGCGTTGTGAGGAGGCTGGAATGTGGTGTTGGCGCGGCTTGATCAACCTGATCGCCAGTGTTGTGATGTTCTTGGCGTTGTTGCCTGTGCAATCCGCGCAGGCCCAATCCCGCATCTGTTTCGCTGAAGTACCCAATTGCATTGAAGGCCGGTTTGCCGAGTATTGGCGGCAAAACGGCGGGTTGCCAGTGTTCGGCTTTCCGATCTCGCCCGCCTTTACCCAAGCAGTCGAAGGGCGGGCGCGGCTCGTGCAGCTCTTTGAGCGCAATCGTTTTGAGCTCCATCCCGAACAAGGGCGGCCATACGATGTCTTGCTAGGCCGGTTGGGCGATGATCTGCTGCAATGGCGGGGGACACCGTGGCAAAACGAACCGAAAGCGCCGGTGACGCAGCAGGTCGGTTGTCGTTATTTTGCTGAAACCCAACATCTCGTCTGTGATGCATTTCTGCGGTATTGGCAATCGCATGGACTTGAGTTTGATGGGCGACCGGGGTTTAGTGAAGCGGAGAGTTTGGCACTTTTTGGTTTGCCGCTGACCGAACCACGGATAGAGACAAACTCGTCAGGTGATACGGTACTGACGCAGTGGTTCGAGCGGGCACGGTTTGAGTTGCATACGCAGCTTGGGCCAGATGTGGTGTTGCTTGGTCTGCTGGGTCGGGAGGTATTCGGCTCACCTACCGATGTTGCTCCGACGCCAGTTTTACCGAGTAATTGGTTGGAGCGGCTCAATAGGTATCGAGCGGCAGCCGGTTTGGCTCCAGTGCAAGAAGATGCAACGCTCAGTGAGCAATGTTGGCAGCATGCCCGCTATATGGCCGAGAACAACGATCTGACTCACAATCAAAATCCATCGCTTCCGTATGCATCGCAGGCAGGACAGCGCTGTGCTCAGAACGGCAACGCCTGGATTGGTTTGGGCACAACGTGGCAACCGGTGCATGCCATCGATAGTTGGATGGAGTCGGTTGGGCATCGGCTGTGGATGTTGTATCCAACGTTGCAGGTAGTTGGGTTCGGTTTCTATACAACGGCGAATGGCGTACAGAGTGCGGCAGCTCTCGATGTGTTGTCGAATTTTAATGAAGGTGTTGATTATCCCGGCTGGCCGGTGCGTTATCCGGGGGCCAACCAACAAGGGGTGCCAGCGACCATCTATCCGATCACGCTGCACTGGCGCTACTTCGGCAATGCTCCAGTGGTCACGGCGACCGAGCTGCGGGTGGTGGGCGGTGCGATGTTGCCGCATACGGTTTCGACCGATTTGCCTGTTGGCCATAAAGGGATCGTGATCATACCAGCACAGCCGCTGCCGGCGTTGGCAACGATTGAGGTGATGGTGGGCGGTAGCTACGATGGGCGACCGTTTACCTATCGGTGGCAGTTTCAGACGGGGTGGTGAGCGTTACCGGTTGATGTGAAATGATAACTGTGGAATGCGGCAGTTGCACTGTCGCACTCCATAATCGGGCGGTATGGATGTGTTGAGCGGGGTGGCAGTTAGAGTTAGACTGCCGCACTCCAGCATAGGGGTGAAGGCGCTGAGTGGGGCGGCAGTTAAACTGCTGCACTCCAGCATGGGACGATGCTGGGCATTCGTGAACGTATCGTTGGGTCAAGAGGTTGCTAACCGGTGTGTGTTGGACTGGGCGTTTGGAGCAGATTGCTTGGGGCGAGATACAGCAGCGTGATCGCCTGCCGCGCTCTTGCCGTAACATAAGGAGGTTGGGATGCGTCAATTTCTGATCATTATCTCATTGCTGTTCGTCGTTACACTCGCTTCTGTCCAAGCCCAAGCCAACCCGGTGACGGTGTGGGTGCCGTTGGTGCAGGCTCCGCCGCCTACGGTGGCCGGTTATCTGGGGAGTGCGCAAGATGATAGGCTGGTCGCGGTGGGGTTTACCCCTGCCGGCGCATTGGTGCTGGCGGGGAATGTGCCGGTGCTGGCTGATGCGCCAGAGACGATCGTGCCGGAGGGTGGGGCTGGCGCGTTGATCCAAATTGCCGCCGATGGGCGGACGATCAGCAGGGTGGTGCGAGTCGCTGCGACACTCAACCACGCGGCGTTAGCCGCCGATGGCAGCGCCGTCGCGTGCGGGCCAGACGGGGTGATCGTGTTGGAACCTGATCTGGTGACGGTGCGGTGGCGGGCGACGCCGGGTGCGATCGCGCGTTGTGCAATTGGCGCTGATGGTCGGGTGGCGGCGTTGCGAGCCGTCGATCGAACGGTGCTGGTCTATCCGCCTGCTGGCGGCTCGCCGTTGGCGATTGTCGTGGCCGGCACTGCGGTCGCCGATATTGCGCTCGATACGGCGAATGGGCTGCTGGTTGCCACTGGCTACACCCAAGCGGCTTCTGATCTGAAAGTGGCCTTTTTGCGCGCCTACCGTCTCGTTGATGGCAGCGTGGCATGGCAGCGCTACGGCTTTAGCGACGCGGCTGTCAAGGGGGCGAATCTGGCTGCCGACAGCGAAGGACGGCATTTGGCGCTAGGGGCGGATGGTCTGCTCTATTTCGCCGGCTTCACCGATGGCGGCAATTCCATCTTTGGCCGCGATCCTGCCGATCTGAACCGCGTGCTGAGCGCGAGCGAGTTAATCAAGTTCGACCAATACAACAATCCGTTCAATCTCAGCGGCGCAAAATCGTTGGCGTGGTATGGCCGGTTCGATCCGGCGACCGGCACGCTGTTGCGCGGGCAGTGGCTGCTCACTCGCCTGAGTAATGGCAAGGGCAATTCGATCAAGATCCAGGCGTTGACAGCGGCGGCTGACGGGACGCTGCTGGTTGTGGGTGATACCGCTTGTTGTCTGCAAGGCCGCAGCGCGATGCAACTCTTTGGCCAGACCCTCGGCAATTACGAATCGGGCGAGCCGTTTGCATTAGTGGTTAGTCCTGACTTCGGCCAACGCCGGCTGTGGACGGCGCTGGCTGCGCCGGGGGCAACAGCGGGGAGTTCGCCGGCAATCGCAGCGGCGCTTACCAATGACCGGCTGGTGCTGGTGGTGAATGTGACGCCGAACCCCGCCAATACGCGCGCCTTGGTGACAGTGGGCAATCCGGTGTTTGCGGCCAGCAATGGCGGGAGTGAGGGGTACTATCTGCTGATGGCGCGGCT
This sequence comes from Chloroflexus sp., assembly GCF_049970315.1. Taxonomy (GTDB): domain Bacteria; phylum Chloroflexota; class Chloroflexia; order Chloroflexales; family Chloroflexaceae; genus Chloroflexus. Next base: position 180,317 of record NZ_JBMFNE010000005.1, on the reverse strand, counting down.
TGATATGGGGGTAATGTTGTTGGTTGGCGGTTCGCTGCACCTTGTGTTCCAGCAATCACTGGCAGCAGTGAACATGTGGAGTGCGGCAGCTGCACTGCCGCACTCCATATCAACCGGCGCACCGGCGATGCTGGGATCGTGGTACGATACCATTGAGAGCCTTTGACCGGCAAGGAGTTGCATCGTGTCCACCGTTTCGGAAACCGCTATTGCCGAGATTCACCGGGTCGTAACCGCCATTCGCGCTCGGATTGGCCAGATCATCGTCGGTAAGGAAGCGATTATTGACCTTTTGCTGGCAGCATTGCTCTGTGAAGGGCATGTCTTGCTCGAAGACGTACCTGGTACAGGTAAAACTACTCTTGCCCGTGCCCTCGCCGGTGCGCTTGGTTGTACGTTTCAGCGCATCCAGTTCACCCCAGACCTATTGCCCTCTGATGTGACCGGTCTCTCGTTTTATAACCAAAAGTTAGGCGAGTTTCAGTTTCGTCCCGGCCCGATCTTTACCCAGATCGTATTGACCGACGAAATCAACCGGGCGACGCCGCGCACCCAAAGCGCGCTGCTCGAAGCCATGCAAGAGCGGACGGTCTCGATCGACGGCGAGACGCGCCCGCTGCCGCGCCCGTTTCTCGTTATCGCGACACAGAATCCGATTGAACTGGAGGGTACCTTCCCATTACCGGAGGCACAACTCGACCGATTCTTGATCAAAGTCGCGATGGGCTACCCAAGTGCCACCGAAGAAGAGGAGATTGTCCGGCGCTCGTTAATTCCGGCCAACCCAACCGCTGTATCGCCGGTTGTCAGCGCCGAAACCGTTCGCACGCTACAAGCAGCAGTACGCACCGTCGCAATCAGCCCACCGGTACGGCAGTATTTGGTAGCAATTGCCCGTGCCACGCGCGATCATCCCGATATTGAGCTAGGCGCTAGCCCACGTGGTTCGCTGGCGTTGGCTCATTTAGCGCAGGCGCGAGCGGCAATGGCCGGGCGGAGCTTTATCTTACCCGATGATGTCAAAGCGATAGTGGTTCCGGCTCTTAACCACCGCCTTATCCTTACTGCCGAAGCGCGGCTGCGTGGGCAGACGACGACGGCGATCCTCGAACGCATTCTCGCTCAAATCCCGGTGCCGGTAGAGGGGGGGTGTTCCTCTATCCCGGAGGAGAATAAGGTTTACTGCAAAGGCACAGAGGGAATAGATGAGGTCGCGAGGATGATCACCATCCCCAACCATCTTTGCGCCCTCTGCGTTCTTGGCGTCTTTGCGTGTAACACCTCTGCGCCTTTGCCCCCTTGGCGTCTTCAATCAGTTGGCGTATGCCGCCCTTTCAACCGTATAATCGTGGGCCACACCTCATCGGCGGGAATGGGGTGTGCAATCAGGTAGCCTTGCAACACATCGCAGCTCATACTGATCAGCGCAGTACGTTGTTCGTTGGTCTCAACGCCTTCAGCAATCACAGCCAGCCCAAGACTGTGGGCAAGGTTAATGATCGCGCGCAACAGAGCACGGCTGTTCGTGACAACATTCTGTTGTTCGTCAATGGCGCGCACAAACGCTTGGTCAATCTTGAGCGCATCGAGGCGGAGCTGGCGCAAATAGGCGAGCGACGAATACCCGGTCCCGAAATCGTCGAGCGCAATTCGCACCCCCATTTGGCGCAACTGATCGATCTGGTGCGCCGCGAAGATCGGGTCATCAAGCATCACGCCTTCGGTAATCTCTAGTTCGAGATACTGGGCCGGCAGACCGGTGGCGTGCAAGACCGCTGCCACTTCGGCCACGAACTCAGGCCGCAATAATTGGCGGGCCGAGACGTTGACGCTGATGCGCAAGAGTGGATAGCCAGCCTGTTGCCATGCCATTGCTTGCCGGCAGGCTTCGCGCAGCACCCACGACCCAATCTCGATAATCAGATCACTCTCTTCGGCAATCGGCACAAACTCGCCGGGAGCAATCGGGCCGCGTTGCGGATGGTTCCAGCGCACCAGTGCCTCGACGCCGGTGATGCCTTCGCTGACTAAATCGTATTGCGGTTGGTAGTACACCACTAGTTCGTGCCGTTCAAGCGCGCGGCGCAGTTGGGCTTCCAGCGCGAGGCGAGTATAGGCGCGTCGGCTATGTTCGGGCCGGTAATGCAGAAAACCGCTGCGTTTGAGTTCCTTGGCGCGATGCATGGCGCTGTCGGCATTCTTGAGCAAGGTCACCACATCGACGCCATCGCGCGGGAAGAGGCTGATCCCGATGCTGGCGGTTAAGCGCAATTCATGCCCATCGTAGACATACGGCGTCTGAAGGGCATCGAGTAAGCGTTGAGCGGCAATATCGGCTAATCGTGCATCAGGCAGATCAGGCATCAGCAACAGAAACTCATCGTCTCCCATGCGGCCCAGCGTATCTTGGGGGCGGGCGCATGCAGCGAAGGCCTGGCTAACATGTTTGAGAAAACGGTCTCCGACGGGATGCCCAAGCGAGTCATTCACCTGTTTAAAACCATCGAGATCGATAAAGAGGAGTGCAACCAGATGATGTTGTTCGCGGGCGTTATCGATGGCGAGAGCGATCCGTTCTTGCAAAAGGTTCCGATTAGGTAGGCCGGTAAGGGCATCGTAACGCACCTGATATTGCAGTTGCGTGTTGAGATGCACGTGATTGGCAATCAAATGTAAAAGGTCGGTCACCACGCGCAAGAGCGCTTGATCGGATTCGCTCGGCCAATCGGTTTGCGGGTAAAAGATGGCTAATGCGCTATTGCTACCGGTAATTGACCAGATCAGACCATGGGTAACACCGTAATGGTGTAACCACTCCCATTGGGTACGTAAATCGATAGCAATCGGCTGCTTATCTTTGTGGTGGAAGATACATTGGCGTAAGCGTGGGGCAGTCTGCTCAGATTCTTCGGCCAATCGGCTACTGTACGCTACGGCATGATTATTAATAACGGCCCACACCAACCAATTCGGGCGTTGACGTTCAATGAGAGCTACGAGTTTATCCAGAATCGTCTTGATCGAAGCGTGCTGCAACAACAAGGCTAATAATTCAGACCGATCCTGTTCGAGAAACACCGCGAGCTTCTGGGCACTAATATCGCGGTGCAAAAGGATCATATGTGTGGCGATGCCAGATTCGTTAATGACGGGTGAGAGGCTAGCATCAACCCAAATCGGGGCACCGGTACGCGTATAATAGAGCAATTCAAGACGGATCGGGGTGTGTTGTTCCATCGCAGTCCATAACTTCGCCAGCGCATCGGGATTCGTCGCAGGTCCGTGCAAGATGCGTAAACTACGCCCGATCAGCTCGTGTGAAGCATAATCGGTCAGGCGGCTGCAAGCAGCGTTTGCATAGCGGATGAAAGGGCCGGGAGTATGGAGTGGTTCGGCATCGAGGATGAGTACTGCGTCGTTTGTATGAACTACTACCGATTCGAGCAAACGTAACCGCTCCTCAGCCTGTTTACGGGCAGTAATATCACGCACCACGATCAATGTTCCGCCGTTGACCATTTCATTATGGTAAAGTGGATCGATGCTCGCCTCAACGATCATGCTACGACCGTCAGGTAAGCGGTGGATCAATTCACCGCGCCAGCCTTGCATACTACTGTTTGTAGAGGTCTGGAGCGATTGATAGGGGAGCGGTTCAGCCGTAAAAAGACGACTAAGTGGTTGGTGAATCACCGCTTGGGGATTGACCCCATACAGATAGGCGGCCATATCGTTGAGATAGACGATAGCTCCACTCTGGTCGGTGACGATCACAGCTTCCTGAATCTGGGTTAGCACGCGCGCGCGCAGATTGAGCTGTCGTTCAGCCTCGATCCGGTCGGTAACATCGTGACCGATGGTAAGTACTTGTCGTTCACCAGAACCCTCGATAAGGACGCCTTGGGTCTCGATCACGCGCACAACTTGATCACGGGCATAGATATGGTAACGGGCCGGTTCAAGCGTTTTTCCCTCGCTCAACTCAACGCGCCGTTGGTGCATCTGCTCGTGTTCTTCGCCGGAGATGAATGCAGTAAGCGGTTCGTTGATCAGTTCGGCAGGATCACTTACCCCGAAGATGCGGGCGCCGGCAGGGTTGCAGTAGCGAATAATCCCGGCGGGAAAACTACTTATCAGAATCATCCACGGTGCGAGCTCGAGTAACTGGCGGTAGCGTAGATCGCTGTGACGCAGGGCGTGATCGGCGGCTAGTAAGGCAGTGACATCGTAACCATTGACGATGATCCCCTTGATCTTCGGATCGGTGCAGTGATTGCATAAGATCAGCTCGCAGATCCGCCAACCACCATCAGCGTGGTGTAGTCGTACTCGTATCGGTTGACGGATACACTGCTGTACGGACGATTGGAGAGCCTGCTGTAACCCTGCTTGATCGTCGGGATGAGCCAGTTCTAAGAGTGATTTGTGATGAAGGTCGGTTGGGGAATAACCGAGCAAGGTAGTCACGGTCTGGTTGGCGAAGTAGATGATGTAGTCAGGGGTAAGGATGAGGACAAACTCGGCGAGGCATCCGACGATAGTAGTGAGTGCCGTTGTTGAGAGTATGTCGATGGGTAATGACGTTGAGGATAGTGCAGCATCATCGGTCATACGAATTGCTACCGGATGTAGAAACTAATACTATCCTTAGTATACTGCGGTTACGCCAATCGTTTGCAGTGGGAAGTATCGTGGAACCTGTCGGTAAGCCATTCAGGCTACCGACAGAGATCATTAATACGATATTGCTGGCGTAGACAATTTGGGACTATGAGAGGAGCTGCCAAATATCAAAACCGAGCGAAAAAAGAATGATAAAGAGGATCACACTCGACAGTGGTAACATATCGAACCGACGTGGATGGCGTGTCTGCCAGAAGTAACGTAGGCTGCGGACGAGCATTGTGATTGCCAGTAGATCGAGCAAAATCACCATCGGCAAAGAGATGTCAGTGGTTAGCCCGATCAACGGCAGCACAACCGGCAAGAGCACGTATTGCAGGGTACAGCGTGTTGCCGAAATAAAGAGAGAGAGGCTGAAAGCGCGCTCACCGGGACTCGCAGGAAAAGCATCTTCAAGCTCGGTTACCTCATCAACCGCCGGTTCGTCAACCGGTTCTGGGATTGGTGATTGAGGTGGTAGAAACAGCAGCCGGTCAAACACGCGATCGAGAGTTTCGGTGATAGCAGACATAGGCAGCACACATCTCATGGAGAAAGTTAATTAAAGACGTTACATTGCAACGTCTCTCTACCTATATTATAACAGCATCCGGTTAGGCTTTAAGCAACGCTGGGGTCAGCATGGGGAAAAGGTGGCACCTTGGCTGCGGTATGCCAGACTTAGCTCGTATCCGCGCAATCTGCAACTTGCCCCTATAATAATAATTGAGTCGACTTTTACTCTTTATGAATGAACTACTATGCGACATCTGAAATTGCTTCTGTCCCTTGCTGTGCTCCCCATTGCCGGTTGGTGGTGGTTTGAGAGCAACGTGTTTACCACCGAGTGGTTACTCGGCCATAGTGAAGGTTTTCAGCGGTTTGTGATCTGGATGATCTCGACGTTACAGAGTAGCGGTTATGTCACAATTTTGGTGTTGGGAGTAGTCTATCTCGTAGCTAGTCTTATCGAGCTGATCTTTTGGCCGACCGGCACACTTGCACGGCAATGGGGCGTTTCAGCGCTGGTGTTCTGGCTAGCAGTCGTTGGTCTTGATGCGATCGGAATTTTTAACGGCTATAGTGTGCGTTATTTCGGTATGTTTTCAATTGATGGTCAACCACCACCTGAATGGGGCCGCTGGCTGAGCGGCGTGCCGCTGGCGCTGCTCTTTGCCATTGGCCCCGAAGGGCTGCTTCGCTGGTCGTTGCTAACGATGCTCGCGTGGGGCCGGCAATTCTTCAGCCGTCCGGTGGCGGTCGGGGAAGGGTAGCGGTTCGTTCTGCTCCTGCAAGGTGTACACCGGCTTCCCGCTGACAAAGACCTGCTGCATCACCGGATCGGGCATCCGGCGCACGACGATCAGGTCGTGGTGGTGCAATGTTCGACCGGACGTCCAAATACCTCACCGACCACCGCGCTGAGCGCTTCACGAGCATCCTTAAGTTCTGCGCCCAATTCGCTAGGGAGCCATGCGATGACGATAGGGCAATTCTGGTTGGCAGTACTACCGCCAGTACCATATGCTGCTAGCACGAATGCTGTGACCGATAAGACCAACAAAAGCCGCAAAGACCACATACAGCGCATGCTGATGATACCGTTACATCGCCGTATGCAGTCTAAGCAGTGTTGATCATACGCAGATGATCTATTGACTATGTGTGCGTCAACACGGTGCAAGAAAATTGTGTAACAATAATCACATCTCCCTATCGGCGAGATTTTCGGCAATCAACCGTTCGACGATGACCACGTTACGCCAGTGGCCATCGAGACGGGCATGCTTCTCGTAGATGCCGACCTCACGAAAGCCGACCGAAGCCAACATCGCTCGGCTAGCGGTGTTTTCCACAAACACCCGCGAGAGCAGCTTCCAGAAACCGGCCCGAGTAGCTGCCTCAATCAGGGCCAGCATAGTGAGTCGGCCGATCCCGCGCCCACGCCATTCACGTTCGACGTAGACCGAAAACTCGGCGATCCCGGCGTAGCAGTCGCGGGGACGATAGGGAAAAGTGGCTGCGAAGGCAACGATCTGATCGTTGATGATGGTCACGACGATGGGAAATCGATCGCCGAACCAGCCTGCCACTTCTTCGGCCGTGCGTGGTCGCGTTTCAAAGGTGGCGATGCGGTCGGCGATGCCTTGGTTGTAGATCGCGGCAATCGCCTCCGCATCGGCTACGGTTGCAGAACGGGTTAAGACGCTACTCATCGGTTAATATCCACGACAATTCGCCCACGAGTTTGCGCATTTGTAATTTGTTCGGCGTAAGTGGGCAGCTCGGCAAAAGGAATGACTGTCGTCATCCGGTCGAGCAATTCAGGTGAAAGGTCACGGGCAAGCCGCTCCCAAGCGGCGAGTCGTTCCTCGCGCGGCACCATCACCGATTCGATGCCGATCATCGTCACACCACGCAAGATAAATGGGTACACGGTCGTAGTGAACTCGGCGCCGCCGGCATTACCGCAGATGGCGACTGCGCTACGCATCGCCATTGCCCGTAGGACACCGGATAGCACCGCTCCGCCGACGGTATCGACTGCGCCACCCCACCGTTCGCTTTCAAGTGGACGACCGGGGGCGGTGAGGGTATTGCGGTCAAGGATGCCGCTCGCGCCGAGTTCGCGCAAGTAGGCCTCTTCGTGGGGTCTGCCGGTGGCGGCGATCACCTTGTGCCCGGCTTTGGCCAGCAACGCCACTGCCACGCTGCCCACGCCGCCGGCAGCGCCGGTGACCAGTACTTCACGACCGGAGATGAACCCATGCCGTTCGAGGGCCAGCACGCACAGCATCGCCGTAAACCCGGCGGTGCCTAACGTCATCGCGTGCAGCAAGCTCATTCCGGCGGGCAGCGGCACTAACCACTCGCCCTTCACCCGCGTGTACTGGCTAAACCCGCCCCAATGCCGCTCGCCGACACCCCAGCCGGTCAGTATGACTTCATCACCCGGTTTGTACCGGGGATCGGACGACTCGACGACGGTACCGGCGAAGTCGATTCCCGGTGCTAGTGGACTAGTGCGCAGGATTTTACCTTTGCCGGTGATTGCCAGGCCGTCTTTGTAGTTGAGTGTCGAGTAGGCGACTTTGACCAGTACCTCGCCGGGCGGTAATGCGCTTAACGGTAATTCACGGAATTCAACCCGCCGGCCTTCGGCTCCTTCTTCTACCACCAGCGCGGTAAAGCGTTCTTCACTCATCGCTATGGCTCCCTTGCTTTGCTCGTACACGATTCATGTATTGTCGATTATAATGAAGAAAGATACGGATGCCAACAACGTGGGCCCAGCTCTGTCAAACATTGATCGGCTTGTTGGGAATAACACTGTCGATGCAGTTGTCGTCTTTGTTGCGTATTCATATGAGGGTGCTATGATTCGTGCGCTTGATCACGTGGTGATCCTGGTGGAACAGTTGGCATCGGCAATAGCAGCGTATACGGCAGCCGGTTTTGTTGTTGCTCCTGGCGGAGAACATGCCGATGGTGCAACACACAATGCCCTGATCAGTTTTCCCGATGGTACCTATCTTGAGTTGATCGCTTTTCGACGACCGGCTCCGGAACACCGCTGGTGGCGGCATGTAGTGGCTGGGCCTGGATTGATTGATTTTGCTCTGCTACCAACCAACACGACGATTGCAGTTGCTACTGCTGCCGACCGTGGGCTGATGATGAACGGGCCGATCCCTGGTGGGCGGATCCGGCCCGATAGCATCAGCCTCGCGTGGGAGACAGCGTGGCCGCCAAGTCCTGATTTACCATTTCTCTGCGGTGATATTACCGATCGGGCGTATCGGGTGCCTGATGCCGATTTTTGGGGGCACAGCAACGGTGCAAAAGGTATTGCTGAGGTGGTGGTGGCGGTAACTGATCTGGTCGCGAGTGTCGGGCGGTATGCCGCTTTGCTTGGTGTGACGCCGCAAGCTTTTCCCGCTGAAGCGCGCATCCGGCTCGGTGAGAGTGAGATTGTGTTGCGCAGTCCCGATTCTGGTGATCCGCACGTGCTCGACCGTCTGACCCGACGTGGTGAAGGTATTTGTGCGATCACACTAAAAGATCTTCAATTTCCCGATCTCTCGCCGCAGCTTGGCGCAGCGATTATGGCTGCTCCGGTAGCATAACCCATCTATGGTAGCCGACTTGGAACGATTTGCCCAACGAGTGCGTGCCGAGCGAGGCGGTTTTTTTGACCGTGATCGCTCGATTACGTTGGTACGTGCGCCGGGTTGGGTTGACCTCTTCGGTGGTCTTGTCACCGAGGCCGGGATGTTGTCATTGCTCTGGCCTACCGGCGGTGGGGTAATGGTTGCGCTGCAACCCGATCCCGAACCGGTCATCCGTTTTCGATTGGAGACACGCATCGATTCAATCCCTTGCACGGCCCTCTTCTTGCATAGTGGGCCGCGCGAATACGAAGATGTCGTAGCCGAGATTGACCGTTACCAACCGCCGCGTAGCCCGTGGTGGGGGCCAGCGCTGATGGCGTGGGTTGCCCTCATGCGCGAGGAGTTTGTGCGGTTTGGTGGCGGTGCGCGGGTGATGCTCCAGCTCAACCCGAATCTGCCCGGTCTGGCCGCAGCGGTGATAGCTGCCGTCGCACAAGCATTAGTGACGGCGTATGGCGTTCATCTGTCACCACGTGAACTTGCCATCACCTGCGCCGAAGGGTTGGTCCGGTTTGATCGGCGTGGGGGTGAGCTGATCGGTGCGTTTGCTACCGTCTGCGCGGCGGCAAATGAGGTGTTGGCCGTCTGGCCTCACAGTGCACAGCTCGCGGGAAGCGTCCATCTCCCCGCCGGCTATGCGATTTGGACAATTCGCGTTGGTGATGAACCGCGCCAACCGCTGGCACGGGTGCATGCGGCGTTTGCAAAGATCGACCGGTTACTTGCCGGGGCGTCTACTGAACCCGGTGCAGCATTAGTTGCGATGGGCCTTAACGACTTTCTGCGCAGAGGGCGCCAACGGTTATCGACGACCGACTCTGCCGGCGAGAGTGCTGGTTCGTTGGCGGCTTTGGCGATGTTTGCGCTCGAAGAGCAGCAGCGTGGTCGAATTGCGCTGGCTTTGTTACGTGCCGCTGCTCATCGCGCGCAGCGCGAAGATGACGTGCGGTTGATCGGTGAGTTGCTCACGCAGAGCCATTGGTCGCAGGCGGCATTGGGCTTGACCGATCCACACGCCGACGCACTAGCCGAGCGATTCGTGGCGCCGGTAATTTTTGGCGTTCGCCAACCGGTGGTTGCTACCCGGGCTACGCTGGTGGTGTTTGGTCGTTCGGATGCCGAGGCTGAGGTGCAACGTGTGGTCGCAGCGTACCGTGCTGCTAGTGGCCTTCCGGTGAGTGTGATCGGCGGGAGTTTAGCGGGTGTGCATAAAGCCGGTGCGCGAAATGGGTGATAGGTGTTGCAAGAATGTGGTAGTATGGTGACGTCGTCCATGGTTAGGCAATGGGTGCATGGTTGCCAACCTGGTATCTAGCCACCAACGAAAGGATCATCGCGTGTTATCCTTCATTCGCTCGCATCCTTACATCACCGTCTTCGTAATCGTGTTTTGCATCATTTTCTTCGTCGCCGTCTTTGGATTGGGCTTTGCATAGAGCGAATCGTTACTCGCTGCGGCGGTGATTTCCGCCGTAGGTGTGGCTGTTCAGTGGTGGCAGACGAATGGGTTGGGCTAGGCGACGGTTGATACACTGTTGAGCTGTATCTTGAAAAGTGGTGTAAGATAGGCGGAGCGCCGCACGATGATGAGCTGTGCTACCGCCTATTCTTGTTTGTATTGTCGATGACTATGGCTTACCCTCGCGTTTGCAGGCAATGTGGAGCACCGGCGACGCAGAAACGATACTGTACCGAGTGTGGTGCGCGGATGCCGGTACCGCGGATATTGGCTATTACCAGGTGGTTCATCCTCTTGGCGGTGATCGTATCGGTACTGGTCGGCGGTGGTGTTGGCTGTACGTTTACGCAGTCATCGTCGGTAGCCGGTTCGCCATCACCGTTCGCCGTAGTAACAGCGACGACCACGGCTATCACCGGTATCTTACCCACGGCGACACCGGTAACTGGTGTCGCAAGACAACCTACCCCGCTTGAAGCAACCACGTTGATCCGTACAGCTCAGGCGGGTACTGTGCAAGCCATCCAGATCGTGACGCAGACGGCGCATGCGCTTGAGATAGAGATTGCTGCGCTGTTTGCCGGTGCTCGTCGGGTGTTTTACGATGAGTTTGTCGATAACCGCAATGCATGGTTTACCGGTGTGTTTCAAGAAGTCGAACTTGACGTTATCGAAGACGGTGTCTTCAAAGTGTTCTGGACGGGGCGGGGGGCATCGTATGAGTTGTACGAACTCAGCTCCTTTACCGATTTTATCGCCGAAGTTGATTGTCGAATCGCCCGTGGTAGTGGTGATGGGAGCTGTGCGTTGGTGTTTGCGCACCAGAAAGATGTTGGCTTTTACAAGTTCGAGTTGTTCATAGATTACTATCGGCTTTCGGTCATTGCAGCAGCGGGCGATCCGGTCATACTCGCCGAAGGTGATCCACGCCGGTTGACGACGGTTGATACCTTCAACCGGCTGCGCGTGATTCGGCAGGGTGCGCGGATTCGGGTGTTTATCAACGATGTGCTGGTTGCTGAGGTGAACGACACAACCTATCCGAGCGGACGGATCGGCGTTTCGACGGCGTGTTACCGTGCAGAGGGTGGGGTCGAGGTGCAGTTTGATAATATTGCGATCTGGTCGTTTCCGTGATGGGAAGGAACATCGCATGCAATCGCCGTTTCCCTATCTGCTTGAGGAATTTGTGATCGTCAACGCACCGATGGATCGGGTTGAGCGGGTGATGACTGAACAGGCGCTGATGGAACGTTGGATATCGCCGGCAGTGCAGTTTACGCCGCTCGATGGCTGGCGCTTTGATGCCGGTGCACCGTGGCGTTTGCGTCTCACCGGCGTTGGCCCGTTGCTTGAAGCCGGCTATGTAGTGGCCGAACGACGGCCCGGTCTGGTGTTGTGGGCTTTCGATGGCTTCTGGGAGGGGTTTGATGCGTGGCAGTGGTTGCCGTGGCAGGATCGTACCGATCAGACGTTGATCCACAACCGGATCGAGTATCGGTTGAAGATTCCCGGTCTCGATATCATTTGGCCTCTGACGATAGCTCCGTTTATGAAGTTTGACGTGCAGGTGCAGATGGAGCGGTTGAAGCGGGTCTGTGAGATAGCTCATTAGATGTATCGAGCTATCCTTGGTCGGAGGGAGATTGGCGTGAGTTCTGTTTCTACGGTGAAGGAGCAAGTCACTGCCAGTGAGTTGGCCGAATTTCTCGATTCGCGCCAGCAGCGGCGGCGTTTATTGCCTATCGCCATTGGGGTTGGTGTCCTTTCTGGCAGCGTGACCTTGCTGTTTCGCGGGCTACTCGGTCTCGGTGATAGTTCACGCACCAAGCTGATCGAATGGAGCCAGCAAGCGCCGATGGTAGGGTGGTTGCTCCCGGTCGTGTGGGCTATTACCGGTGCGACGTTGGCTGTCTGGCTGACTCGTCGTTATGCGCCGGAGGCATCGGGTAGTGGGATTCCTCACATTGAGGCAGTGTTGTACCGCTTACGCGATTTGCGTTGGCGACGAATTATTCCGGTCAAGATAATCGGTGGTATGTTGGCAATCGGTGGTGGTTTGGCGTTAGGACGGGAAGGGCCAAGTGTGCAAATCGGTGGTGCGCTGGGTGGTGGGATGGCCGAATTGTTGCGCAGCGGTCCACGCGAGCGCTTGACTCTTATTGCAGCCGGTTCAGGGGCCGGCTTGGCGGCGGCGTTTAATGCACCGCTGGCTGGTCTCGTGTTTGTGCTGGAAGAATTGCAGCGCGACTTTCGTCCGTCGGTGTTTGGTGCAGCTTTCGTGGCCGCAGTGGTGGCGAATGTCATCACGCGCTTGTTTACCGGGCAATTGCCGGTCTTTGCAATACCTGATTATCCGATCCAGCCGCTCAGTACGTTGCCGGTGTTTATCGTGCTGGGAGTAGTCTGTGGTTTAGCCGGGGTCGTGTTTAACAAGGTGCTGCTGGCGATGCTGGAAGGGGTTGCTCGGCTCCGGCCACGCCAAAAACTTGCCTACACGATGCTAACCGGCGTGTGTGTTGGATTAGTTGGTTGGTGGTATCCGAACTTGATTGGGGGTGGTCACCATTTTACCGAAGATGTCTTACGTGGTCGGATTGATCTGACCCTGTTGCCTATCCTCCTTGCGGTTCGTTTTGCGCTGACAATGCTGAGTTATGCGACCGGTGCTCCGGGTGGTATTTTTGCGCCGTTGCTGATTTTAGGTGCGCTTATCGGCTACGGTGTCGGTGAGACGGCGCATAGCATTGCACCATTCTTAGCGCCGCAGACCGAAGTCTTTGGGGTGGTCGGGATGGCAGCTCTGTTTACCGGCATTGTGCGGGCCCCACTCACCGGCATCATCCTCATCGCGGAAATGACCGGTAACTACAATCAATTGCTCCCGTTGTTGTTGGCTTGTTTTTTTGCCTATGCTGTAGCTGAAGTATTGCGCGATCGACCGATCTACGAAGCACTCCTGCGCCGTGATCTGCGCCATACGCCATCTGCCCATATGTTGGCGGAGCCGGTCGTGGTTGAGCTGACGGTAGCGCCAGAGGCGCCTTTCGTCGGGCGCACGATTCGCGAATTGGGCTTACCTCCCGGCTGCATTATTGTTCGTTGTCGAGATGGCAATCGTGAATGGATTGCAACCGCCTATACCCGGATCGAGCCACATATGCAGCTCACCGTGTTGGTTTCGCCCTCGGCAGCCCATGGTTTAGCGATGTTGCAAGCCGGTTGTGCAGCTCCTGACCGAGCAACACATTGAGCATACCGATTATGATAATGATGTTGATCAAGCATATCGAGAGGAGGCAGTATGCTGCCATTAAAAGATACGATCCCCTCACGCTCGTTTCCGGCGGTTAACTGGGCGTTGTTGGCAGCGAATGTGGTGGTCTTCTTATTAATGGCGCGTAATGCGCAGCTCGCCGAAGCCTGGATTGATAGCTTAGCCTTAGTGCCGGTGCGTCTCCTGACCAACCCGCTCGATCCGACCGAGTGGCTCACCATTTTTACCTCGATGTTTATGCATGGCGGCTGGCTTCACCTTTTCAGCAATATGCTGGCGCTTTACATCTTCGGCGATAATGTCGAAGATCGAATGGGTAGCCAGCGCTATCTAATCTTCTACCTGCTCTGCGGTGTGGCGGCAGCATTGACCCATGTGTTTTTTAACCCAACGTCACCAACTCCGACGGTGGGTGCGAGTGGTGCGCTGAGTGGTGTGTTAGCGGCGTACCTGCTCTTCTATCCCTCGGCTCGGGTTATTACGCTTGTCCCAATCTTCTTCTTACCTTGGTTTGTTGAAATCCCGGCAGTTGTGTATCTAGGGTTTTGGTTTCTTTCACAATTGGCTAACGGCGTCTTTTCAATTTTGATCGATGTGCAGGCGATGGGCGGTGTGGCATGGTGGGCCCATATCGGCGGCTTTATCGCCGGATTGGTGTTGGCCCCTATCTTTCGACAGCAGCGCTACATTCGGCGCTACTATCTTGATCAGTATTATCCATGGTGATAGTTTGTCCAGAGGTGAAGTATGGATTTCTTCTCGCTGCTGTGGCTCTTTTTCATCATCTCGTCGTTGCAGCCGGTGATTAAGCAGCGCATGCTCGATGTGGCACGCCAGCGACTGCTTGAACAGTTGGAACGCAAGCGCAAAAGTCGGGTGATTGTGCTCATCCACCGTCAGGAAACGATGAGTCTCCTCGGTTTTCCGTTGGTGCGGTATATCAACATTGAAGACTCCGAAGCGGTGTTGCGGGCAATCAAGATGACCGACCGCGACATTCCAATTGACCTGATTTTGCATACACCGGGCGGGTTAGTGTTGGCCGCCGAGCAGATTGCCCGCGCGTTGCAGAAGCATCCGGCTAAAGTGACGGTCTTCGTCCCACATTATGCGATGTCGGGTGGTACATTGATATCGCTCGCCGCCGATGAGATTGTGATGGACGAGAATGCTGTATTGGGGCCGGTTGACCCGCAATTGGGCCAGCATCCGGCGGCGTCGATCTTGCGTGTGCTGGAACGCAAGCCGATCAGCGAGATTGATGATGAGACGCTGATGATGGCCGATATTGCCGAGAAAGCGATCCGACAGGTCAAGCATACAGTTTGTGAGTTGCTCAGTGATAAAATGTCGGTGGAAAAGGCTGAAGAGGTCGCTCATACACTCGCCAGTGGTGTTTGGACCCACGACTACCCGATTACGGTCCGCGAAGCTCGTGAATTGGGCTTGCCGATCAGTACCAATATGCCGGATGAGATCTATCAGATGATGGCCCTGTATCCGCAAACGGCCCAGCGTCGTCCCTCGGTTGAGTACATCCCCGCACCGCGTTCGCGCCAGTATGATGTGTCGTAGCTCTTATGGAATGCGGCAGTCATACTGCCGCATTCCATAAGGTTTGCTTGTATCGATTATGAGATAATTCCTCTCCCCGCTGTTGCCTGTTTTCCCCTTGAGCGTTTTCTTTAAACAGATATAATCATTACTTAACAAAATCTTGATACCGGTTTGTACGGGCAGAGCGTCGCTCTGCCCTTGTTAGCCTGTTCGGCCCGTAGCGGAAAAGGTGCTAGGCATGACGCTCTCGCTTCGTCTCGTCGATATCAATGGTCCGTTTATCGATCCATTCGCCCCAGTGCGGAATTGGTCGTCGTTTCCCTTTAGCCAGATCGATCTGCCGGCACCGCCGTATGTCGATGAGGCGCGCTTGCAACGCGGTGTGGCACGGGCGCGGGCCTATCTGGCGGCAGTGCAGGCGCAGGGCTATACCGGGATCATCATCGATAATCTGGCCCATTTGGTGACGCTCGATCACGCGCCGCCCCAACCATACTATGCACCCGATAGCCCCTTCCGTCTCCGGGCGCTGGCGTACCGCCGTGCTCTGCTGCCGTTGTTGTACGATGCCGCTGCGCGCGGGATGCAGGTCTATGTCACCTGTGATATGCAGTGGATGACCAACGACCTGCGCCGTGTCGTCGGGCCAATCGCGGCTGATAACCCCCAACTGGCGGCGTTGAACCGGGCGGCTCTGATCGATCTGTTCACAGCGCTGCCGATGGTCAGCGGTGTGATTGTACGAATTGGCGAGACGGGTGGCGCGCATGATGTCGCTGGCTATACCGGCCATTTGATCTACCACGAGGTGGCCGCGATTCGCCATCTGATCGCGACCTTGCTGCCGGTGTGCGCGCAGTTTGACCGGCACTTGATCATACGCACGTGGACGCTCGGTATTGGTGAGGCAGGTGATTTGCTCTGCTCGCCGGAACGTTACGCCGCTGTTTTTGCCGATCAGCGCGATCCGCATCTGCTGGTCTCGATCAAGCATACGCCGGCCGATTTCTTCCGGCTGTTGCCGCCCAATCCGACGTTAGGCCTGCACGGTCCTTGCCAGATCGTCGAGTTACAAAATCGGCGCGAATACGAGCTGTTTGGGTTGGTGCCGTCCGGCTTGACCGGCTTGCACGGTGCTGCTATCCGGCGTGCTGCTCACGAACCGCAGTGTGTGGGGATATGGGCATGGAACAGCACCGGTGGTTGGGGTGGCGGCGGTGCGTCGATTGGGCCAAATGGCTGGAATCTGTGGACGGAAGCCGGCAGTGCGTTGACCGCCGCACTTGCTGCGCATCCCGAATGTGATGCCGAGCAGTTTGTGAGCGAATGGTTTGATCAACGATTAATCGGCTATGATCCTGCGTTTGTCCGGGCAGTGACAACTGCGTACCTGGAATCAGAACGTTTGATCGAACAGGGTTGGTATCTCGGTCACGCGCCGGGAATGTGGCGGGTCGGCGGCATTGTCGTACCTTCGCTGTTGTGGGTGTGGTGGATGCGTCCCACCGCTGCCTTGCCGGTCTGGGTCTATCTGGTCGAGACATTAGGTGAGATCGAGCCGGTCATTGCGTGGACGGAGCAAGCTGTGCAGGAGGCGCAACATCTGTACGAACAGGTGGCGATGTATGCACCACCGGACGATCCGCTTGCCCAACAACTCGTGACGAGTCTGGCGTATCTGGTTGACGCGCTGACGATTGCGTGGCACACTCGAGCGTGTTTATTACGGTTTGTGACGATGGTTCAGCGCGAGCAAGCTGATACGGTGCGCTTACGCACGTTGTTCCGCAGCGAGGGAACACGGTTGCGTGCGGCCATACGGTATCATCTTGAGCGGTGGGGCGGGCGAAGTGACTTTCCACCGCTCGAACTCACCGAGCTGACCGCATTTCTGGATCGTTGGAAGCGAGCGCCGCATTGGGTTCGGCAGCAGGTGCGGCTGGCGGCGTGGTTGGTTGCACTGGCTCGCCGCCAGCCGCCACGTTCAGCCCATGCATGGGCCTTGTTCAATGTCCTCTTCCCCACTCGCTGGCGCCGGCGCTTGCTGCAAACCACGTTGCCATGGCTCAGTCGGCGGTTCGATCTGCTACCGACGATCTTCTTTGAAACCGGCCCGTCGATCGGTGAATGGGCGCGGTAAAACAGGTCGGTAACGCAAAGGCGCAAAGGGCGCGAAGGCGGTAACGCAAAGGCGCAAAGGGCGCAAAGGGCGCAAAGGGCGCAAAGGGCGCAAAGGGCGCAAAGACGGTAACGCAATGGCGCGAAGGGCGCAAAGGGCGCAAAGGGCGCAAAGACGGTAACGCAATGGCGCAAAGGGTGTCACCCGTAGGGGCACGGCACCGCCGTTCCCACAGTGCAGAGAGGCAGTGGTACCATTACCTAACCGGCATAGGCCACAAGGAGTTCCAACGCCGTAACCGTTCACGCAGTGCACCGGCCACACCGCGCCACCCCCACTGTTGACCGACCACCTGGGTCTCGCCGCGCTGCAATGCCCGCCGCAGATCGGCGGCGCTCGTCCCGGCAAACAGCGTGCGCCCATAGCCGATCATCGCGAGATCGTGGGCGTCGCTGCCGCCGATTTGGGTCAACCCTAGCGCTTGCGCTTTCTGCGCTGCGCGCCGGTTGTTGGCCGGGTTCCACAGGCTGGCATTGAACACTTCGAGGCCGTCAAGCAGATGCCAATCGAGATCGGTGCGTTCGGGGCCGAGTAGATGCCGCCGCCCTACCGATGCGACCAGCGCGCCGAAGGGATGGGCAGCGAACGCCAGCCCGCTCTGCTCATGCACCAGCTTGATCGTCGTAGCTAGATCGAGACCGGCAGGGATCGGCTGCTCGATAAACAAGGCTAAGACGTGCCCAATCGCAGTCGAGATTTCACATCCCACAATTACGTCAATCCCATACCGCGGCGCTAACCGACGCGCCGCGAATGCCCCTTCAAGCGTGTCGTGGTCGGTAATCGCGATCACGCGCAAATCAGTTTCTTCCGCTACATACGACAACACCGCCTCGGGAGAGGCGGCGCCGTCGCTGGCTATCGTATGGATGTGAAGGTCGGCAGCGTTGTACAGCAAGGTCACGGGTTACACTCCTTCCCCATAGTACCAATCCCGTGGCGAGTGTAGCCCAACTTGATGAAGCCAGCATCATGGCAAGGTCAAGCCAAGACGAAGAGCAGGTAAAGCGTCGCAGAGCATGGTCAATACGCCGCCTTCGCTGCGGTGGCTATTATCGTCCCGGCAACAAGGTATATTCGGCCACTGCCCGCCGCTCGCTACGGTTGCCGTAGGCACTGATCGCGTAGCGGCCCGCCGGGTCTTGCTCGCTCAGGTACAGTTCGGCGGCAAAACTGCCATCGTCGGCTGCCGTCACGTCACCGAGCCATTCGGTCGAGTAGTCGGGTAAGGTGGCCCAGACGGTGATCACTTCACTGGGTAGAAAGCCGCTGCCCTGCAAGCTCACTGCACTGCGTTGTTGGCTGCTGCCTGGCCCGACGGTAAGTGTAGCCGTACCGCGCGGACGCAATGTATCGCCGGCCACGACCTCGAAATCGGCAATGCCGTTGCTGCCGCTCTGCAAGCCGCGCGCTGTCAGCGCGTAGCGCCCAACCGGGATGCTGTTGCTGGCGATGGCGAGGCCGATCCGTCCTTGCCGATCAGCGGTCTGGGTGCCCAAATCGGCGACGGCGTTGTTCGGGTAGCGCAACCAGAGCGCGACCTGTTCACCCGGTTGGTAGCCGCTGCCGCTAAAGGCGAACGTTGCGCCTTGGGCTTGGGTAGGCTTATCAACCGTTACCTGCACGCCAGCCGTCACACCGGGAGCCGGCGCCATTTCAACCTCAAGGCTGGCATACGCTTCCCGACCGCTTTGCCAGCCGCGTGCTGTGTAGGTGTAGCGACCGGTTGGAGTGAAGGTTGCGCCAAGGAAGTCGAACGGGTAAGGGTGGTTAAAGCGGCCTTGCGCGTCGATCGTCACCACTGCCACGCCATAGACGGTATAGTCAGGGTAGGTAATCCAGATGCTGGCCGTCTCACTGGGCAAAAAGCCGCTGCCGCTGAGGGTGACAGTCGCATTCTGGCGCGCCACGGTGGGGGAAACGGTTAAGCTGGTGGTTTGCGCGCCGGCTGGCCAGCTCCAGATCGCAATGATCAGCGCCAACGCGCCGGCAAAGACGAACGTGAAGGGAGTGAGCAACGAGTGGTTGATCATCGACATACACGCCTCCGTTGTGAGGAACAATCAACGTTTCCACGCTTACGAACGATGATCGCGCTGATTGCTTGCCAACTAGCAGATTACGGGAAGCTGACGAGATTGGGGTCATAACAATAGCCGCAAAGTGGGCAAAGACGCAAAGGGTTTTAACGC
>NZ_JBMFNE010000005.1:7924-160725 GCF_049970315.1 Chloroflexus sp. | reverse complement strand
TAACGCAAAGACGCGAAGAACGCAGAGGGCGCAAAGGGTTTTAACGCAAAGACGCGAAGAACGCAGAGGGCGCAAAGGGTTTTAACGCAAAGACGCGAAGAACGCAGAGGGCGCAAAGAGTTTGGGCATGTTGATCATCCTCCGCGCACCCTGCGGTAAAAACGCCCTCTCTCTCGCCGTCATTGAGGGAGGTGAGACCGGGGGTGAGGGCAACTCCCCACCCACCAGCGGCGTTAAGGGACGGACAGAACATTTGGTTGAGTGCAACTATTGATCGCTGTGCAATGCCTCAAAGTGCAGCTCTACACTCCCCTCTCCCGCGCCAGTGGAAGAGGGGTTGGGGGTGAGGGCGAAACAGTGCCTCTCAAAGCCGTCAACTGTATCTATGCTTATGCGTTCTGTCCGCCCTTAAACCCAGCGGGGAAGATCGTATGGGAAGACATCGGCAAAAGTGTTAATTAACATGCGTTCTGTCCGTCATTGAACCCAGTGGAGAAGAGGTCGGGGATGGGGTCGACGAAAAGCTACAACACGTATTTTTGCGTCGTTTGGGTATCTTTGAGGCTATTCTGCGGTGAGAAGTGGATTCCGCCCTCGTGGGAGATTGCTTCGGGGGTTACGCCCCCTCGCAATGACAACGAAAGTAGTGATACTTTCCCCAAAACCTCTCCGCGCCCTCTACGTCCTTTGCGTTAAGAGTCTCTACGCCTTTGCCCACTTTGCGCCTGTCCTTTCTGTACAGCATACGCTGCCGCAATCAACGCTGCTGCCGCCACTCCCCACGCAACCACAGCCAGCGGCGCAATCGCAGCTTGCTTCAGCGCAATCCCGCTGGCGGCCCATGCCACTACCAACGGCAATACGCCATCACGCCAGCGTCGGGCAAACCACCAACTTAGCCCACCGGCTAGCACCAGTAAGACGATAGTGCTGACAATGCCACCAACCCCCGTATCTTGCCAGCCAAGTTCGTACAGCAACACACCGCCATTGACCAGCGTAGCGACGCAGATCCAGCCAAGATAGAGACTAAACGCCGGTCGTACCAGCCAGCGTTCGCCCTTGGTAATCGTGTCTGAACTACGCAGGTTGAGATAGACTCCGATCAGACCGATCAGGACGGTCGCCATAGCGGGGAAGGAGAGGATGGGGAAGTTGTAGTGCCAAAGGAGCAGCCACGTACTATTACTGGCACAGCTTAGCCAAAACCAGGGCGCAGCTGCGTGCAGGCGCGGGTTACCGGCTTGTCCCGGCAGGGCCTGATAGATGGCGTAGCCGATGAGGCTGATGTAAATCAGACCCCAAATCGCAAACACATACCCTGGCGGTGTAATCAAGAGAGGGTAACGATCTGAGATGGCGGCGGTCGTTTGACCGTTAAGCGGTAAGCTGTTGGCCAGGATGTTGAGGATGACGGTAATGACCAGCGCAAGGATGACGCCGATCTGTTGCAATTGAAATATTGGACGCGCAAGCGATGTAGTCATAAAATCTCCATTATAATGGTGGTACCGGGGCGAAAGCTGTACGTCCGCCTACTGTATTATAGAGGAGCGTTGTCTACTATGCCAGACTGGAACAGCTACCTGAACGAACATCAAGATCGATTTCTCGCTGAATTGGTCGAGTTTCTGCGCATTCCCAGCGTTTCGGCTATCTCGGAGCACGCCGGCGATGTGTTGCGTGCCGCCGAGTGGGTCGCCAATCGTCTCACCGCCGCCGGGATGGAGCACGTTGCCATCCTGCCCACTGGCGGTCACCCGGTGGTCTACGCCGATTGGCTCCATGCTCCCGGCAAGCCGACCGTCTTGATCTACGGCCACTTCGACGTGCAGCCGGTTGATCCGCTCCACTTGTGGACGCACCCACCCTTTGAGCCGCATATCGAGAACGACCGAATTTATGCTCGAGGGGCGAGTGATGATAAGGGGAATATGCTGATCCCGATTCTGGCGGTTGAGGCATTGTTGCGCAGTAACGGTGCGTTGCCGGTTAATGTGAGGTTTTTTCTCGAAGGGCAAGAAGAGATCGGTAGCCCCCAGATTCCAGCCTTTCTCCAACAGGAACGCGAACGCTTCACCTGCGATCTCGTGCTCAGCGCCGATGGCGGTCAGTGGAGCGAAGATCAGCCGCTGATTTTGGTCGGGTTGCGCGGTGGCTGTGGTATCCAGATCGATGTCCGTGCGGCGAAGATGGATCTGCATTCGGGGATGTACGGCGGCGTGGTGCAGAACCCGATCCACGCGCTAGTGCAAATCCTCGACTCGATGCGCTCGGACGACGGTATGATTACGATCCCCGGCTTCTACGATCAGGTACGCCCATTGACGCCAGAAGACCGGGCGCGGATTGCTGCTATTCCATTTGATGAGGAGAAGTTGAAGGAGACGCTTGGTGTGCCGGCACTGTTCGGCGAGGCCGGTTTTACACCACGCGAACGCGAGTGGGTGCGTCCGACGCTAGAAGTGAACGGGATCTGGGGCGGCTTCCAGCAGGAAGGGATTAAGACGGTGTTGCCCGCCGAGGCACATGCCAAGATTACCTGCCGTCTGGTGCCCGATCAGGATCCGCAGGTGATCCTCGAACTGCTGCAAGCGCACATCAAGCGCCATACCCCTCCTGGAGTGACGGTGACGGTCACGCCGCTCGCGTTCCAAGCCTATCCCTACCTCATTCCCGAAGACGATCCGGGCAATATGGCCGTGCGTGAAGTGCTGGTTGAGATGTATGGGCGTGAACCGTATTATGTGCGTAGCGGTGGTTCGATCCCGGTCTGTACGCTCTTTCAGCGCCAATTAGGTGCCTATACCAGCAACTTCGCCTTTGGCCTCGACGACGAGCGGGTGCATTCACCTGACGAATTCTTCCGCCTGAGCAGTTTCCGTAAAGGGCAGATCGCCTACTGTAAGCTTCTCGAACGCTTGGGGCGGTAAGGCGGCGCGCTTGGCTCTTTTCCAGCGGCGGAGGGCAGATGAGGTGGTAGAGTTTACCGCAGCGCTCACTGAGGGTATTGCTTTCCCAAAGGCACATAATGATTGTTGTGTCTTTTGTGTCTCTTTACGGCTATCCCCTATCTCCCTCCACCGGCGGGTGAGGGCAGGGGTGGGGGCGTCCGGCTTTACAAAGTCCGCTGCGTGGGCTGATGGCCCTCATTCCCGGCTCCTCTCCCCCGTGAGGTGAGAGAGGGGGTTGGGGGGTGAGGGTGAACCGGCGTCTCCCAAAGCCATCAATACACATTCGTGTTCATGGGTTCTGTCCGTCCTTGAAGGTAAAGAGTATAACCGCAGCGGTCGCAGAGGATACAATTAAAACTCCCAAAGGCACAATATTATTGTGTGTCTTTTGCGTCTTTTCGTGGCTATTCTAAAATCTCACCTGCGAAGGAGACACCGATGCTCGACTATGCCGCACTCTACCGTCGTGAACGCACGATGCAAGAGATCGTCGGCGATATGACGGTTGCCGACCTACATGCTGAAACTGACGAGATGTACGACTTTTCGTGGCTATTCTAAAATCTCACCTGCGAAGGAGACACCGATGCTCGACTATGCCGCACTCTACCGTCGTGAACGCACGATGCAAGAGATCGTCGGCGATATGACGGTTGCCGACCTACATGCTGAAACTGACGAGATGTACGACACAATTGAACGGCTCATTGCCGATTGTGTTGATGCTGACGTTACCTTCCAGCCGGTCGATCCCAACGCGAATGATCCGTTCGCCAGTGATCCCAGTGCCGTAAACCAGGCATGGACGCTCGGTCACGTGATCGTCCATCTTACCGCCTCGTGCGAGGAATCGGCGTTTCTCGCCGCCGAGATGGCGCGTGGAGTACCGTTCCACGGTCGTTCACGCTACGAAGTTCCGTGGGAGACGGTGACGACGATGGCCCAAGTACGCCAGCGTTTGGCCGAGAGCCGGCGTATGCTGCACGCTTCGTTGCAGATGTGGCCTGATCAACCCCATCTCGACTATCAGGTTGAGCCATGGCCCGGTGCGCCGCCGGTTGATGCGCGTGGTCGTTATGCGTTAGGCCTGGCCCACGCCTATGACCATCTCGGTCAGATTGAAGAGATTGTGCGGCAGGCGCGGGCTGCGCGTGTAGGGTAGCGTGCTGGAGCTAGCGGAGCAGGTGTACGGAATGGCGCACACCTGCTCTGGCTGTGTTACGTGGTCATGGGTCGGGTAGACGCCAAGGTAACGTGCTCAAACACTATTGATTGCCCGCCACACTACCTCATCGCGCATTGGCAACTCGTAGATGCGAGCACCGGTCGCGTCACGGATGGCGTTCGCGAGCGCAGCCGCTCCCGCGGTAATCGGTGGTTCGCCAACACCGCGCGCGCCGAAGGGGCCGTTGGGCGCCGGGTTCTGCACCAGCACCGCCTCGAAGGTAGGGAGATCGGCGGCACGGGGCAAGGTGTAGTCCATAAAGCTGGCAGTCAGAAGTTCACCCCGCTCGTCGTAGCGCAGTGCTTCGTAAAGCCCCCATCCCACGCCTTGCGCCGCGCCACCGTGAATTTGCCCTTCGACCATCAGTGGGTTGAGCGGGAAGCCGACATCTTGAATGGCTACGTACCGGAGCGGCTTCACGCGACCGGTCTCGCGATCAACTTCAACCTGCACAATATGGGCGACGAAACCGGGCGCATTCTCTGCCGGTGCAGTACGTCCCTCACCCACGATCGGCCCCGGCCCGCCGGCGTGTTCTTCAGCCCGCCGTGCTACCTCACCGATGGACAGGGTGCGACCCGGCACCCCACGAATATGCACCAGACCATCGCGTAATTCAAGGTCGTCAATCCGCGCTTCCAACATATCGGCAGCCAATTCCAGAATCTGCCGACGTACCTCACGGGCAGCGACGGCTACTGCTCCGGCCACACTATAAGTAATTTGGCTGCCACCACTCGGCCCGGCAAACGGCCCGCTCCGGGTGTCTCCGGCTACAATCTCGACCTGCTCTGGGGGTACGCCGAGAATCTCAGCGGCCACCAGCACAAAGCTGCTGTTGACGCCGGAAATATCGACCGCGCCGACATGCACCCGTACCGTACCGTCGGTGTCTACTCGACAAACGGCGGCTGCCGGCGACATACCACACGGCCAACCACCAATCGCCAACCCAATCCCACTTCCTGGGGTGCGCTCGCGCCACAACGGATGATTGGCAGCCGCTGCGAGCACCTTTGTCAGCCCCATCGACGGCCAAGGGTCGTTGTTCCCCATCGGATCGCCGGTGGTGGCGGCATTGCGCATCCGCAACTCCAGCGGGTCGAGATCGAGTTTGCGGGCCAGTTCGTCCATTGCCGACTCGATAGCGAACGTGATCTGTGGTGCGCCGGGGGCACGGTACGCGCCGGCTTGTGGCTTGTGGGTCAGTACTTCGATCACATCGATCTGCACGTTCGGACAACGGTAGTAGCCGCCGAGCAGCGTACTCATAATCCCACCCAGTGTAAACGGGTAGACACCGTTGTCGTTCACAATCTCTGCCACAAGTGCGGTTAGCGTACCGTCACGGGTTGCACCGAGCTGAAGCGTGATCGTGCTGGCCGGCGATGGGGTGGTCGTGAGAAAATCCTCGCTGCGGTCAAGCACAATCCGCACTGGACGACCAACAGCCAGTGCAGCGGCGGCGGCCAACGGGTCGAGAATGCCGTACTTGGCTCCAAATCCACCACCAACCGTCATTGGCACGACGGTGACTTGAGCAGGTCGGAGATCCAGCAACCGAGCGACTTCATCGCGTACTCCGAATTGACCTTGGGTACTGGTGTAGATGGTGAGATGCTTACGCACCGGATCAACATCAGCCACAACCGCGTGTGGCTCAAGATAGCCTTGATGTACAATCGATGTGCGGTAGGTTCCGGTCACAACTACTTCAGCTACGGCCAAGGCATGCAGGGCATCACCACGGCTAAACTGCTTGCGCTCGTGAACGTTTGACGCCTTATGATCGGCGTGATCATCACCACGGGACACAGCGGCGTGGGCAGCCGTAAGATCGGTGTCACCCTTGGGAGCGCCCTGCGGCCAGATCACCGGTGCGTCCGGAGCAAGCGCTTCTTCGGGTGTTACCGGGCCGGGCAACGGCTCATAATCGATCTGCAACGCCGCAACACCATCTTCCGCAGCAGCCAAACTGGTTGCCAATACAAGCGCCACCGGTTCACCGCGGTAGCGTACTACACCGTCGGCCAACGTCGTCGTCTGGCGCGACGAAGGCTGGCGGCCACGGGTAGGTAGGTCGGCAGCGGTCAACACGGCTACCACACCGGGGATAGCACGGGCCGCTGCGGTATCGATCTGGGTAATCCGGGCGTGGGCATACGGACTGAGCGCCAGTTTACCGTGCAACATGCCGGGTAAATTTACGTCGCCGGCATAACGTGCGCATCCGGTTATTTTCTCTATGCCGTCAACCGATTTGCGGGCTTTGCCGAGGTAGCGATGCTGGTTCACCTGGGTCATCATCGAACTCCATATATGTTTCCTTCTGCTCTATCGTACCATATGTGCAGATCGGTGATGGAATGGTTTATCTCTACCTGCGCATGCTGGTGGGTGTGGCGAGTTTGCTGCTTGACAGGGGAGGAGTTATCTGGTATTTTTAGGTTAGGCTAAAATAAGTTTTTGGGGTTTAAATATGCCGACACGGTATCTCTCCATCATCGTCTTGCTCCTCACCCTCACCGGTTGTAGCACACCGGTAACAGACGGCCATCTACGCGTCGTCGCGACCACCGGTCCGATCGGTGATATTGTGCAAGCTATTGCCGGTGAGCGAGTGGTCTTACGCACACTCCTCGGTCCCGGCATCGATCCGCATACTTACGTTGCCACTGAGAGTGATCTATTTGCCCTCCAAGAAGCCCAGATCGTGTTTTACAACGGTTTACACCTTGAAGCCGGGTTAGGCCGCATATTCGAGGCGATGAACCGAAGTGGACGCATTCCGACGGTTGCCGTGGCTGAAGCAATTCCTCCTCACCTCCTGCTGTATGCCGACGAGGGGAGAAACGCTTACGATCCACATGTCTGGCACGATCCGCAACGTTGGAGCTACGCTGTTCGGGCGGTGCGTGATGCCTTGATTGCCGTTGATCCGGGGGGTAGTGTCATCTACCACCGGCGAACTGAGCGCTATTTGGCCGATATACAGTCACTCGACGCTGAGTTACGGGCAATGGCAGCGCGGATTCCACCGGAGCGACGTATTCTGGTCACGGCGCACGATGCGTTTCAATATTTTGGGCAAGCTTACGGGTTCCGCGTTGAAGCCGTCCAAGGGATCAGCACGGCTAGTGAAGCAAGTGCTACAGCGATCAGGTCATTAACCGAGCTGGTCGTGACGAACCGTATTCCGGCGATTTTTGTCGAGACGAGTGTTTCACCGCGCACAATTGAGGCAGTGCAGAGTGCGGCACGTGCAGTTGGGCATGAAGTGCGTCTCGGTGGTGCGCTGTTCTCCGATTCGCTCGGCGATCCTGACGGGCCGGCGGGGACGTATGTTGGAATGATGCGCCAGAATATGCAAACGATCGTCTCGGCGCTAGCCGATATGTAGCAGATACACCGCATCGAAGTTATGGAGGGAGTGGTGACGCCCTTAGCAGTTGAGATAGAGGATTTAACCGTTGCCTACGGTGATAAGCCGGTGTTGTGGGATATCGATCTTGCGGTGCCGCGTGGTGTGTTAATGGCGATTGTCGGCCCAAATGGGGCCGGTAAGACAACGCTGCTCAAAGCGACTCTCGGACTAATTAAATCGGCCGCGGGTAGTGTCCGCATTTTTGGCCAACCGTACCAGCGCCAACGTCGTCTCGTTGCCTATGTTCCACAGCGAAGCAGTGTTGATTGGGATTTTCCGACCACTGTGCTTGATGTTGTACTGATGGGGCGGTATGGTCAGCTTGGGTGGCTACGCCGACCTGGTCGCGCCGACCGCGAGATGGCGATGGCCGCGCTCGCGCAGGTTCAGATGGCCGATTTTGCCGGTCGTCAGATCGGCCAGCTCTCCGGTGGACAGCAGCAACGAGTGTTTTTAGCCCGCGCCTTGGCCCAGAATGCCGACATCTATTTCATGGATGAACCGTTTCAAGGGGTTGATGCCGTCACCGAACGGTCGATTATCACCGTGTTACGCCATTTGCGTAGCGCTGGGAAGACGGTGATCGTCGTTCATCATGATCTGCAAACCGTTCCCGAGTATTTTGACTATGTAGCGCTGATCAATGTGCGTAACATCGCCACCGGGCCGGTACGTGAAGTCTTTACCGAAGCGAATCTTCGGGCGACGTATGGTGGGCGGGTAGCGGTTCTTGCGAAGAGTGCGGTGTCGGGTGGTGGGCCTGCGCCAACTCCAATACAGGGAGATTGAAGGTTTGGTATAGCGATGATCGAAATGTTGACCGACTATACGCTCCGCAATGTTACCCTGGGTGCAACCCTCCTCGGCGCGATAAGCGGGTTTCTTGGCTGTTTTGCCGTGCTACGCCGGCAGGCGTTGCTCGGTGATGCGATGTCGCACGCGGCATTGCCCGGTATTGCGCTGGCATTTTTGTTGACGGGACAGCGTGATCCGTTCATCTTGCTGATCGGAGCAGCCATTGCAGCAGCGGTGGCGGCGCTGTGGCTATTGGCGATTGTACGAACGACACCGATCAAGGATGACGCAGCGTTAGCATTTGTGTTAGCGGTCTTTTTCGGCTTTGGCCTGGTGTTGCTGTCATACTTACAGCGTCAGCCGACTACTGCGCAGGCCGGTCTCAAGAGTTTCTTATTCGGCCAAGCGGCTGCCCTCGTTGAACGTGATCTCTGGGCAATGCTGGCGCTCGGTGGGCCGGCATTGGCGTTCATCATCATCTTTTGGCCGCACGTGAAGCTGATCAGCTTTGACCCAGATTTTGCCCGCAGCCTTGGGCTACCGGTGCGTCGGTTTGAGATACTGTTAACCATCGTGATGGTAGCTGCTATTGTTATTGGTTTACAGACGGTCGGAGTAGTGTTGATGAGCGCGATGTTGGTCGCGCCGGCAGTCGCTGCCCGCCAATGGACGAATCGGTTGGAGATAATGGTTGTGTTAGCCGCCGGTTTTGGTGGTTTGGCCGCATTTGTTGGGACGTGGCTCAGTGGATTGGGCGATGGGACGGCAACCGGGCCGGTGATCGTGTTGACAATGAGTGTGATCGCTATCGGTTCGCTTCTGGTTGCGCCGGAGCGTGGAATTGTGTGGCGACGTTGGCGGATGGTGCAGTACCGGCAATCAGGTAGTTCGGCAGGTGAATGATAGTAGAAGATGATGACACCACAACTTGAAGTGCAATTGATTGCCGTAGTGATTGCGGCAACCTGTGCCTTACCCGGCGTGTTTCTGGTTTTACGCCGCATGGCAATGCTAAGTGATGCGATAAGTCATACCGTGCTGCTCGGGATTGTCCTGGGTTATTTGATCAGTAACAACCTCGCCTCACCGTTGCTCTTCGCAGGTGCCGTTGTAATAGGCGTGATCACGGTCTGGCTGGTCGAACTGGTCAGTGGCAGTCAGTTGGTACGAGAAGACGCAGCCATTGGGTTGGTCTTTCCGATGCTCTTTAGCTTGGCGGTACTCCTAATTTCACGTTACGCCGGTACAATCCATCTCGATACCGACAGTGTGTTACTGGGTGAACTAGCATTTGCGCCGTTCGACCGGATCGATCTGCTGGGAATCGATCTGCCACGTGCCCTCGTGATCGGAAGTGGTACGTTGCTGTTGAATGCAGTGCTGCTTATCCTCTTCTATAAAGAGTTGAAATTGGCAACCTTCGATCCGGCGTTTGCGGCAACCCTCGGTTTTGCGCCTCACATTATCCACTATGGTTTGATGACGAGTGTCTCACTGACGGCAGTGGCTGCGTTTGACGCGGTTGGGTCGATTCTGGTGATTGCGTTGATGGTAGCACCGCCGGCGACGGCCTATCTCCTGACCAACCGATTACCGCGGATGATCGGGTTGAGTGTGATACTCGGCGTTGTGGCCGCGATAAGTGGTTATTGGCTGGCACGTTGGCTCGATGTTTCGATTGCCGGGGCGATGGCAACAATGACCGGAATCATCTTTGGCCTCGCATGGTTGTTTGCACCGCAACGGGGGCTGGTGGCGCAGGTCTGGCAACAACGCCGACGCCGTGAGCAATTCGCTTTGCAACTATTGACCCTCCACCTGTTCAACCACGAGGGGTCGGGTAATGAACGGATCGAATGCCATCCCGATCACCTGATCATCGAGCTACGCTGGTCACCGACCTTTGTAAGCACAGTTGTCCGTCGGGCTGAGCAGATTGGATTGATCCGGCGTCAAGGGAGTGTGCTGTTCCTTACCGAACAAGGTCGGCGGTTTGCGCAGAGTGTTGAGGTGTAATGGTTCTGCTATCGCAGAGCGAGCAGCCGTATGCGTCTGACAATAATCTACCCAATCATGCATCTTAGCATACCCTCAACATTCCCTGGCTACCAGGGCTATCTATCACTTTACCGTTCCGTTTCAACTACGCTACAATAGGGCAAAGCATATACTACGCTCGCCAAGGAGGGAGTCGCATGGCGCGCAAGCCAAGTCGGCTCGAATTTGCGGTAATCGGTCTTGGTCGGTTTGGTCGCAGCGTTGCAACCAACTTAATCGACCGCGGCCATACTGTTTTAGGCATTGATCGCGATCCGAACATCGTCCAACAACTTGCCGACCACCTGACGCAGGTCGTGGCGCTTGATTCGACAAACGAAGACGCACTGCGAGCAATCGAAATCACCGCGTTTGATACGGTGGTCGTGGCGATTGGTTCACAATTTGAAGCTAATCTCCTGACGACCGTTGCGCTCAAGACATTAGGTGTCAAGCGGGTTGTTTGCAAAGCGCTGAATGAGCGACAGAAATATATTCTTGAGCGCGTCGGCGCCGACATGGTAGTACTGCCAGAACATGAAGCCGGCGCCCGCTTAGCTTGGCAACTATCGGAACCGCATGTACTTGAGCATCTCAACCTTGGTTCTGGGTTTAGCGTCGCCGAAGTGCGCGTCCCACCTCCACTGATCGGCCAAACCTTAATGCAGAGTGGTTTGCGTCGGCGGTACGGTATCAACGTGTTGGCCGTTAAGCACAACGGTAAGATGATTGTCACCCCGCCCCCCGAATACACCTTCAGTCGGGATGATCGCATATTGATTATCGGAGCCGACTCCAGTATCAGCACATTCTGCGATTTATCATCATGATAGCTCAGCTCGAACGTCGCAACCTGAAACGGTTGCGGCATAAACCGGTCCCACCGCCTTTGCGCTTGGTCGGTGGGTTAGCATTCTTGATCGCCATTGGAACCGGATTGCTGTTGCTCCCCATCAGTGGTACACGTCAACTCACCTTGATGGAGGCACTGTTCACGGCGACATCGGCGTTGAGCGTTACCGGTTTATCGGTCATTACGCCGGTACGCGATCTATCGCTCTGGGGGCAGATTCTGCTCATGCTGCTGATCCAGATCGGTGGTGTCGGTTTTATGGTCGTCGCCGTGATCGTTTTCAGGCTTTTGGGTCGGCGGATCAGTTTTACCGATCGGATCGCGTTAAGCGACTCGTTAGGCTTACTCTCGCCGGCGGCAATCGTGTCCTTGACTCGGCGCGTTCTTATTACGGTCATCACGATTGAGCTGATCGGTGCCTTCTTGCTCTACATACACTGGCGTACCGATCCTCGCCTTTCTGAGGGTCAAGCCTTCTTCTTTGCCCTCTTTCATGCGGTCTCGGCATTCTGCAATGCCGGATTTGACCTGTTCACTGGTACTCCCGGTTTTAACGATGGTATACCGCGGGATAGTGTGACGCTGTTTGTGATGGGGGTCTTGATTTTTCTCGGCGGCTTAGGTATTCCGGTCGTTGCCGATCTGATCGCGTACCCGAATGAGCGGCGGTTGTCGTTGCACACGCGGATCACGCTGCTCGTCGTGAGCATACTGGTGGTCGGTGGTGCTGTTGGCTTATGGCTCAGTGAAGCGTTCGATAAAGATGGAGTGCTTGTTGGGCAGCCGTTGGATCGTCAGATCATAGTGACCGTCTTCCAATCGGTTTCGGCTCGTACCGCCGGATTTGCCGGCATTACTAACTTCGAGCAGTTGACACCGGCCAGCCAACTGCTACTCATTGCGTTGATGTTTATCGGCTGTGCGCCGGCCTCGATGGGTGGTGGGATTACCACCGGTACGTTTGCCGTCCTCTCGATTTCGCTATGGAGTTATGCGCGCGGCCTGCCAACCGCTCAGTTTGGTGGACGCAGTCTGGCGACTGGTATGGTACGGCGGGCGGCAGCCGTGCTCACGATTTCGCTCTTTGTGGTCTTGGCTGCTTCATGGTTACTGGTGACAACGCACGACACAACCCTTGACCGTACCGTGTTTGAGGTTGTATCGGCATTTGCCACATGCGGGCTGACGCTTGGTTTTACCGATGAATTGAACACGTTTGGGCAGTTGGTGATCATCGCTGTTATGTTTTGGGGACGATTAGGCGCCCTCACCATTATCATTGCGTTAGCGCGACAAAGTGCTGCACCGCAAGTCGTGATGTACCCGGAGGAGCAGATTTTGATCGGGTAGAACGTGATCTGGAAGTTGCTATGCGCCACTTATATATCCATATCCCCTTTTGCCATCGGCGCTGTTCGTATTGCGATTTCAACACCTACGCCAACATGGAGCATCGCATTGCGGCGTATGTTGATGCACTCTGTACCGAGTTAGCTATGTTGCGCGAGTCGCTCCCACCGTTACCGAAATCACCGGCAGCAGCGGCATTGCGGCCAAGTATCTTCTTTGGCGGTGGGACGCCGAGTATGCTGACGCCGGCACAGATTGAACGCATTCTGACCGCGGCTACGGCGCTCGTTCCTCTCGAAACGGCCGAGATCTCGCTTGAGGCAAATCCCGGAACGGTGCTAGGCCGCGAGTATCTGCGTGCCATCCGCTCGCTTGGTGTGAATCGGTTGAGTATGGGGGTACAAAGCTTGCACGATCCAACCTTACGGGTGCTAGGACGTATTCACACCGCTGCCGAAGCCAAGGCAAGCTATCTTGATGCCCGTGCAGTCGGTTTTGAGTCGATCAACCTGGATTTCATCTTTGGCTTGCCCGGGCAAGACCTTGCCGATTGGCAAGCCACACTCACCGAAGTCATCTCGTGGGACGTGGATCATCTGGCCCTGTACTCGCTCATTCTCGAAGAGAATACGCCACTCTATGCGCAGGTCACGGCGGGGCGCGTACAGGTGCCCGACGATGATCTCACCGCAGCGATGTACGAATTGGCGATGGACCTTCTTGACAAAGCCGGTTATCGGCACTACGAAATCTCGAACTGGGTACGTCCCCAGCCGGGTGATCGGCCTGATGCACCGCCGCGATTGGCGTGTCATCACAACCTGGCCTACTGGTTCAATAGTGACTATTTGGCCGCCGGCGCCGGCGCTCATGGCCATCTCTTCCCGCAGCGCTACGCCAATATTCGATCCATCGATGGGTACATCGCTGCCGTTCAAGCCGGTCATCGCCCGATTGCCGAGACTATCCCACTGACCCCTGCCGATCTGGCTGCTGAAACGATGATGATGGGCTTGCGGCTCGATATTGGGGTAAGTTTTGAGCACTTTGCCGCCCGTGTCGGCGATGATCTCACCGAGTACTACGGAACCGCCTTGCACGAGCTG
Source organism: Chloroflexus sp. (assembly GCF_049970315.1). GTDB lineage: Bacteria > Chloroflexota > Chloroflexia > Chloroflexales > Chloroflexaceae > Chloroflexus. The sequence goes on along the minus strand of NZ_JBMFNE010000005.1, from coordinate 146,981 downwards.
ATGCAGCACGGGTTGATCGCGATAGATGACCGACGGGTGTGGTTGACGGAGCGAGGACGGATGGTGGGTAATCACGTTTTTGCACACTTTTTGTAGCGGTTGCCTCTTGCCGTCAGTCGTGTTATAATCGCTCACAACGTTCGCGTGCGGCGCCGTAGTGCGTCAGCGAACTTCAGATGCTCATCGAGATGGGCTGAGGGACTGGCCCGATGACGCCCGGCAACCCCCGAAAGGGAAGGTGCCAAATCCAGCGGCAATGAAGAGCATTAGCCGAAAGATGAGAGGAACGAAGTGATGATCGGAGCCTCTCGCTATGCGAGTGGCTCAATTTATTGCGACGCCTATGGAATTCCGCACAGTTTGGTGGGAAAATGAGACGGTTCGCCTGATCGATCAGCGCAAGCTGCCACACATCGTCGAGGTGGTGAATTGCACCGATCTGAGCCTGGTCGCCTATGCTATTCGCAGTATGCAGGTACGGGGCGCACCGGCAATCGGTTGCACGGCTGCGTATGGCATGGCGTTGGCTGCTCGGCAGAGTGCTGCTCATTCGGTTGAGGAGCTACTTGAAGAGCTACGCCAAGCCAAAGCGATCTTCGATGCTCAGCGTCCAACAGCGGTCAATTTGGCCTGGGCGACAAGCCGCATGCTACGGCGGGCTGAAACGGTTGCTCCCGAAGGCATCGCAGCGATCAAAACTGCATTGTTGACTGAGGCCGAGGCGATTTTCGCCGAGGATCTCGCTATGTGCCATGCGATAGGAGAACACGGCGCACCACTCATTCCCCCGCGTGGTCACGTGCTGACCCACTGCAACGCCGGTGGCCTGGCAACTGCCGGGTACGGAACGGCACTTGCCCCCATTCGCACCGCCTTTGCCCAAGGTCGGCCCATTCATGTCTTTGTTGATGAAACGCGCCCCTTCTTGCAAGGCGCCCGGTTGACGGCGTGGGAATTGTTACAGGCCGGTATTCCCCAGACCTTAATCACCGATAATATGGCCGCTTTTATGATGCAACGCGGCCATATCGATTGTATTATCGTTGGTGCTGATCGGATTGCTGCCAACGGTGATGTGGCTAACAAGATCGGTACCTATGGCTTGGCAGTACTCGCCCGTTATCATCAGATACCTTTCTACGTCGCTGCCCCTTATTCCACCATCGATCTTGCCACGGCGAGTGGCGCCGATATTCCTATCGAAGAGCGCGATCCGGCAGAGGTGACTCACATCGCCGGGATTGCCATTGCTCCGCACGGTGTGCCGGCTGCTCATCCGGCGTTTGACGTTACGCCAAACGAATTGGTAACGGCGATCATCACCGAGCGAGGCGTGCTGCATCCTCCGTTCACGGTAGCCTTGTGTCAACTGGCGAGTCAACCATGAATGTGCTGGGGTCGTTTCAGCCGGCCTGCCGGCCACTTCTGCGCGGTGGGTTGCCTCATACGAATCCGATGATCGTGGCGCAGTTAATCTGCCGGTATTTTCCGCAGACACCAGCATGGCCATTACCCTTGCCACGTACCCTTGCCGATACACCATTTGCCTTGGCAGCACAAGGTTTGCCCGGTGTGCAGATCGATCTCGAACGTGACCGATTGGCCGTTGACCACGAGACGCTTGAGCGCGAAGCGGTTCGGGTTGGGTTGGCGTATCTGCGTGGTGATGCGCAATTTGCTGCGTTGTCGGGTCCGGCCGTTGTTGTCCTTGAAGAGCTACTCCGTCAGCTCAATACCGAAGATCGCCATCCATTTTTGCTCAAATACGAGACAATTGGCCCGGTGAGCCTCAGTTTGGCGTTGACCGACAATCATGACCGACCTTTAGCTTACGCGCCAGAGTGGCGTGAACTGTTACTCAATTTGTGTAGCTTGCGGGTGGCATGGCAACACGAGCAAGTGCAAGGGTACGCGGCGTATCGACTGGTCATGATCGATGAGCCGTTTCTCGATGCCATCTTGCACCCGCTGAGCCCGTTAGAGTGGGACGATGGGATCGATTTGCTCAACCGGCTACTCGTCGATCTGCCGGCGCGACGCGGCTTGTTTATCAGTAGTGCCGTGCTCTGGGAGGCAATTTTGCCGCTCCCACTCGATGTTATTGGCTTTCACCCGGCCGATCATTTGCAATCATTGTTGCAGGTTGCCACGCCACTAACGCAATTTTTGGCGGGTGGTGGTTGTTTGGCATGGGGTGTCACGCCGGTTGAAGCTCGCTTACTGGCTAATGTTCATGCGAGCGATTTGTGTGATCGTGTGGTGAGAGCGATGCACGAGGTGGCGACGGCAACTGGACTTGATGTAGCGGTTGTGCAGCAACAATCGTTTCTCTCGTTTACCGGGAGTCTGGCATATGTGAGTCCGGCACAAGCTGAACAAGCGTTACAGCTCTGCGCCGAAACGTCTCGGTTGGTACGACAGACGTTGGGTGTCGGCGAAGAAGAGTAGCTGGTTGTAATATGTTGGTACGCTTTTCCCGCATCTATGTGGGTTAGTCAGAGGAGTGCGCGCTGTGAAGATCGTGGTCACCGGTTCGCTAGCATTTGATTATATTATGGATTTTCCCGGCTATTTCAAAGATTTTATGCTTAGCGACAAAGCACATATTATTTCAGTTAGTTTTTTGGTTGACTCAATGCGTAAAATGCGTGGGGGGGTGGCCGGGAATATTGCGTATAATTTGAGTTTACTTGGTGAACGTTCGCTCATTGTCGGGTCAGCCGGTCATGATTTCGATGCTTACCGCGAGTGGCTCGAGGAGCAAGGGATTGATACAAGCGGAATTACGATTATCGAACACGAGTTTACCTCCTCTTGCTTTATCAATACCGACAAGGCGAATAATCAGATTGTTGCGTTTTATGCCGGTGCAATGGCTCACGATCATCACAATTCGCTCCTCAACCGTGGCCTGACCGTAGATGATCTCGTTCTGATTTCGCCTACCAACCCCGATGCAATGCGTCGGTTTGCCCTTGAATGTCAGCAGATGGGCGTGCCGTATATCTTCGATCCGGGGAAGCAGACGCCGCGGCTTGATGCCGATCTGCTGGAAGTGGGCTTGCGCGGGGCGCAGGTGTTGATCAGCAATGACTACGAATTTGGGATGATGGCGAAGTGCTTGGGGTTGAGCGAAGATGAGCTGATCGGCCGCGCACCGATTACGGTCGTTACACGCGGGGTCGACGGTTCACACATCTTTGTTGATGGTCAATTGGCGGCAGCCATTCCTATTGCACCGGTCGAAGAAGTGCGCGATCCAACCGGTGCCGGTGATGCGTATCTGGCCGGGATCGCCTTTGGTCTGGTGCATCGATTATCGTGGGAGATGACCGGGCGCATTGCCGCGCTGTGTGCTGCATACGCGATTGAAGAGCGTGGGTGCCAAGAGCATCGCTTTACCTTACCCCAATTTGTTGCGCGGTACCGTGCTGCGTTTGGTTGCGATTTGCCGCTCGACATCTTTTCGTTGCGGGAGGCCGCATGAAATGGGGGATTCTGAGCGCCGGACGTATTGCGCGCCGGTTCGCGAGTGCCGTCGCTCGCTCGGCGACCGAACAGGTTGTTGCGATTGCCGCCCGTGATGTCAATCGTGCGGCGGCATGTGCCGCCGAATTCGGGATTCCACGTGCGTATGGTGATTACGTCGCACTGCTCAACGATCCTGAAGTTGAGGCGGTTTACAATGCACTGCCCAATAGTCTCCACGCTCAATGGTCAATTGCGGCTTTGCAGGCCGGTAAACACGTGTTGTGTGAAAAACCACTGGCGACAACGCTGGCCGATGGTTTGGCTATGGTTGCCGCCGCGCAAACGCAGCGCCGATTGTTGATGGAGGCATTTATGTACCGCTTCCATCCGCAAACGCTCACCGTGCAGCGTCTGCTTGCCGAGGGGGTGATCGGTGAGGTCCGACAAGTTCGTGGTCACTTTGCCTTTCTCCTCGATGATGCCACCAATATTCGCCTTGATCCGGTGCTCGGCGGGGGGGCACTCTACGACATCGGTTGCTATCCGCTCAGTTATGCGCGGATGGTCTTCGGTATACGTCCGCAAACGGCGAGTGCGTTGATGGACGGTGCACCGGTTGATATGAGCCTGTGCGGGATGTTGTGGTTTGCAGCCGAGCGTTGTGCGATGGTGTCCTGTAGTTTTCGTACAGCATGGAACCAGCGAGTAGAGATTATCGGCAGTGAGGGTTGGATCCATCTCGAGCGACCGTTCAACCCCACACCTGATTTGGCAACGACGATCATGGTTGCACACGGTGGCCGTCACGTGACGGTTGAGACGATCACCATTCCGCCCGCCGATCATTTTCGGCTCGAGGCAGAAGGTTTTGCCGCTTTAGCTACTGCGGGTGCGCCGGTGCCTTCTATCGGTGCAATGCCACTTACCGAGTCGCTCGATAATTTAGCCGTGATGGAGGCGCTTTTTACCAGTGCGGCAACAGCAACTCCCTCTGAGATTCGTATGCCAGCGTTTGCACCGGAATGGCCGATGCAAACGCTATCTTGACCTGAGCAAAGGAGCATAAGCCTGTATGACGATGAGTTATGACGTGAAAGATTTGAGTCTTGCCGAGCAAGGACGTAAGCGGATTGAATGGGCCGAAAAAGAGATGCCGGTGCTGCGATTGATCCGCGAGCGCTTTGCGCGTGAGCGTCCGCTGGCCGGTTTGCGGATTAGTGCTTGTCTGCACGTGACCACCGAGACGGCCAACCTGATGCGTACACTAGTAGCGGGTGGGGCCGATGTGGTGTTAGTCGCCTCGAATCCGCTGAGCACCCAAGATGATGTAGCCGCAGCGCTGGTGGCTTACGAAGAGATTCCGGTGTTTGCGATCAAGGGTGAGAGCAATGAAGTCTATTACAGCCATATTCGGGCCGCGCTCGATCACAATCCGCAATTGACCATGGACGATGGCGCCGATTTGGTGACCGGCGTGCTCAAGGAGCGGCCCGACTTGATCCCGTATATGGTTGGGAGCACCGAAGAAACCACCACCGGCGTGATCCGCCTCAAGGCCATGGCGAAGCAGGGCGTCTTGCCCTTCCCGGTAATTGCCGTCAATGATAGCGATACCAAGCACATGTTCGACAACCGGTATGGTACCGGTCAGAGCACTCTCGACGGTATCATCAGGGCTACGAATATTCTGCTTGCCGGGAAGACTTTCGTCGTTGCCGGCTATGGCTGGTGTTCGCGTGGCATCGCCGAGCGTGCCCGTGGCTTAGGGGCCAACGTCATTGTGACCGAGATCGATCCGGTGAAGGCGTTGGAAGCGGTTATGGACGGTTTTCGGGTGATGCCGATGGTAGAGGCAGCACGACAGGCCGACTTTATCGTGACTGCGACCGGTAATAAGCACGTGATCGACCAGAATGTGTTCGAGGTGATGAAAGACGGTTGTGTGATCGCCAACAGCGGTCACTTCAACGTCGAGATTAACATTCCAGCCCTCGAAGCACTCAGTGTCGAGAAGCGCCAGCCGCGGGCTTTTGTCGACCAGTATATCTTGCGTGACGGACGGGCGATCAATCTCTTGGGTGAGGGTCGTCTGATCAACTTAGCCAGCGCCGAGGGTCATCCGAGCGCGGTGATGGATATGAGCTTTGCCAATCAGGCTTTGGCGAGCGAGTTTTTACTGCGCAATCATGGGAAGCTGCCGGTTGGCGTACATGCACTCCCTAAGGAGCTGGATCGGGAGATTGCCGCGTTGAAGTTGGCAGCGATGGGGATTACCATCGATACCCTCACCCCTGAGCAAGAAGCGTATCTCAATTCGTGGCAAGAAGGAACGTAAGCAAGCGGAGCGTTGGGGAGACGGAGAAGTGCGCTCTGTTCCCCTATCTTAGAGGAAGAATAGGGGTTACGTATGGCAAACACCTTCATGAATTCGCCGCGTTTCTATTTCACCAGTGAAAGTGTGAGCGAGGGGCATCCCGACAAGATGTGCGATCAGATCAGCGACGCTATTCTCGATGCCTTCCTCAGCCACGATCCCAAAGCGCGGGTCGCCGTCGAAACGGCTACAACCACCGGTTTGATTGTTGTTTTGGGTGAAGTGACCTACGAGCGAGGGTATATCCCGATTGAGGAAATTGTGCGCCGCACGGTCAAAGAGATCGGCTATACCAATGCCGAGTACGGCTTTGATGCCGATACGTGCGGTGTTATGGTCGCCATTCACGGTCAGTCGCCGGATATTGCGATGGGTGTCGATAAGGCGCTCGAGGCAAAGATCGGTGCGATGCAGGATGATGTCGAAGCGGTTGGGGCCGGTGATCAAGGGATGATGTTCGGCTTTGCATGTGATGAGACGCCAGAACTGATGCCGGCGAGTATTGCGCTGGCGCACCGCCTCATCCGCCGGCTCGAGCGGGTACGCAAAGATGGTACATTGCCGTATCTGCGCCCCGATGCTAAATCGCAGGTCACGGTCGAGTATAGCTTTGGCAAGCCGGTGCGCGTCGATACAGTATTGATCAGTAGTCAGCATGCACCTGATGTCACCCAAGAGCAGATCCGGGCCGATCTGATCGAGCATGTGATTAAGACCGAGATTCCGGAGGCGTGGCTCGATACGCAGACCAAAATCTTCATCAATCCGACCGGCCGTTTTGTGATCGGTGGTCCGATGGGCGATAGCGGGTTGACCGGACGCAAGATTATTGTTGATACCTACGGTGGGGTGGCTCGTCACGGCGGCGGGGCATTTAGTGGCAAAGATCCCTCGAAGGTTGATCGCAGCGCTGCGTATGCATGCCGCTGGGTAGCCAAGAACATCGTGGCTGCCGGTCTTGCTCGTCGCGTTGAGCTGCAAGTGAGCTATGCGATCGGCGTCGCTCGGCCACTTTCGCTCAGCGTCGAGACATTCGGAACCGGTACGGTGCCCGATGAAGTCATCCTCAAGGCGATTAACGAGGTGTTCGATCTGCGACCGGGTGCTATCATCCGTGATCTCGATCTGCGTCGCCCGATCTACCGTAAAACTGCGGCGGGTGGGCATTTTGGTCGTACCGACATTGATTTGCCGTGGGAGCGCACGAATCGAGTGGAAGAGCTGCGCCGCGCCGCCGGGTTGTAAAGTCTATCGGTAGGAGTTTGGGCGCGAAGACGCAACGGTGTTACGAACAAGACGCCATTGCGCCTTCGCATTTTTTGTTGATCGGGTTTTCTATGCAAACACAGTCGCGCTGGCAACGATTTGCTCGGACAATCTACGACTATGTGCTGCTGACCGTTGGTGCGTTGCTGAGTGCAACTGCTGTGCGCTTTTTTTTGGTACCGAATCAGGTTGTCACTGGTGGTATCACCGGCGTAGCACAATTGCTCAATACCTTTCTCGGCACACCGGTCGGTGCTGTGGTGTTAATCCTCAACGTACCCCTCTTGATCGCGGGCTGGCGGTATCTCGGAGGGGCTGTGTTCGGTATCCGTACTTTGTATACCGTTGTCGTGATGTCGTTGGCGATTGATGGTCTAGCTCCTTTTGCTCGTCCTATCACCAACGATCCACTTCTGTACAGCCTCTACGGAGGGCTGATCGATGGTCTAGGGATTGGGTTGGTGTTGCGCGCCCGTGGTACGACCGGTGGTAGTGATATTTTGGCTCGTCTCATCGAGCGCCGGTTCGGGATTCAGCCGGGCCGTAGCTTGCTCAGTTTCGACGCACTGGTCTTTACTGCGGCCCTCTTTAGCTATGGGCCGGAGAAGATCCTTTATGCACTGTTGGTAGCGTTTACTGCCAGTCGCGCCATCGATACCGTGCTTGCCGCCGGTAAAGGCGCACGCCAGGCATTGATCATCACCGCCAATCCTGACCCGATCCGGCAGGCGATACTCCATCGCCTCGGTCGAGGGATTACCGAGCTTGAAGGGATCGGTGGTTACTCCGGTGCGAAGCGTGCTGTCCTTCTGTGTGTTGTGGCCCGCACTGAAATCGGTTTTCTCAAGAATGTTGTGACCACCGTTGATCCTGCGGCGTTTGTCATTATCGGCGATGTTGACGAAGTCATCGGTGAAGGATTCCAACGACCGACATGACGTAACAAGGTGCAATCACGCCTTCATCGGTATTTCAAACTGCGGCGCCGGCAGCTCGATGACTTCACCGGGCTGGCCGTCGCTCGGCAGTGGTGCGTGGGCCGGTTCGGCAACTGTGGATACGCTCACCTGCGGCGCCGGCAGCGCGACGACTTCGCCCGGCTGACCGTCACTCGGCAGTTGGGTGTGAGCCGGTGTAGTGGCTAATGGACTCGTGATTTGTTTCTTCAATGGCAATGATCGTGAATTGTACAACGAACAGGGTCGTGCCGCTCGCGTGATAAACGATGGTGAACCTAATCCGCGTAACGACAGAGATTGCATCGTCCGGCCCATAGTTGTCTCCCCATAACAAAAAGTCATGCTGTAATGTTGCGGCAGAAATACCCTACCTGTCCGTACATGCCTGCCACTGCACGGTCTGGATCGCACATCAGGGAGCATCATTGCTAGTTGTCGTCGCCGGACATTGGGGCGCAGCATTGCGCCGAGCAGAGGGAACTTTAGATGAACCCAGCCTATCAAAGTTACCAACCGACACCGCACTACGTGCGGGGGCCATTGCTCTGGCTATCTGTGCAGGGTATCCGAATCGGCGTTATTATAGCAGAAGCAGTTATCGCAGTGTTAGGTCGGCAGCGTTAGGCTCGACTTGCTCGCTCTACCATTGCTGCCAGGGCTGCTGATAGTACTTCCGGTTGACCACCACCGCCTTGAGCGAGATGCACCTGACCGCCACCGCGTCCGCCGAGCACGGTCATACCGGCAGCGAGAATCTCACGGGCGTCGGCGCCGGTATCGGCGGCACAAGCGACGACGATCTGTACACGTTCTGTACCGCCGGCCACAATGGCAATTCCACCTGGTAATTCGGCGATGAAGCTGGCAATGGTGCGCAAGCGCTCAATACCGGCAGTGGGAAGGGTCACTGTAACGATCCGTCGCCCATCGACCGGTGGCGTCTGGGCGTACCATTGTGTTGCCCGCATTGCATCGAGTTCGCGTTGCGTTTGGGTGAGTTCACGCTGCAAAGCCTGTTGCGTCTCTTGTAAGCGAGCAATAGCTTGCGGTAGTTCGGTCCAGCCCACGCTCAACGCTGCCGCTGCCCCGCGCGCTGCCCGATCGCGTTCGTGGAGGGCAGCAATCACCCGCCCACCGCAAACAAACTCCACTCGGATCATCCCGCGCTGGCGCGACCATCCCAAGATTGCAATTGCGCCCACTTCACCGCTGCGTGCCGGATGGGTGCCACCGCAGGCAGAATGGTCGATGTCACCAATGCTGACGACGCGCACCTGTTCGTTCACCGTCGGTGGTTTACGAAGCGGGATGTGGGCCAGTTCGGTCGGTGTCACAAAGCGGGCCTGGATTGGAAGATTTTGCCATATCGCGGTATTAGCCCATGCTTCTGCCGCCCAAACCTGTTCGTCGGTGAGGGTAGAGATTGCCAGATCAATGGTGACAGTGCGCTCGCTCAGATGAAACGAGGTGGTCGGTGCGTTGCACGTAGCAATGAACGCAGCAGTCAAGATATGCTGACCACAGTGCTGTTGCATGTGATCAAACCGACGTGCCCAGTCGATCTGGCCGATAACGCTATTCCCCACCGCCGGTAGTGGCGCATCGCCGCTCAGAATGTGCCACACGACACCATTGTCACTCTGCACATCATGCACCGCCCAGCGTCGGTGGGTGTCGGCATTGGTCAACCAACCGCGGTCGGCAGGTTGCCCACCACCTTCAGGGTAGAACGCACTGCGGTCGAGCGCTAATGCAGGCCGGCCACGATAATCGCCGACGGCGACAACACGGGCCGTAAATTGGGTGAGATAGGAATCATCGTAGTAAAGGCGATTGGTAGGTTCCATAGACGTGTTCTACCTGCACATCTATCAACGATGACGAAAAACTTTCACCGGTTGCCACCGCTCGCCGTCACGCCGCAGCAGGGCAATGAGCTTTCCATCGGAATCGTGAGCGCGAGCACGAGGAGCCGTTGACTCGCCGGCGGGAATTGACATACCGTGCAGAATACGGTGTGTGTTGGCTTCATCGAGTTGCACAAGCGGCCAATCGAGCAGGGCCGTCTCCGGTGGTAGCAGATGCCGCATAACCACTTCCCGATCGGTCAACGCTGCTAGTGGTATTGCGTGTTCAAGTCGAAACGGGCCGGTGAAGGTGCGTTGTAGCGAGGCGAGATGTCCACCACAGCCAAGCGCCGCGCCAATATCACGTGCCAAGGCACGGATATAGGTGCCCTTACTACACTCGACAGCAATCGTCAGATCGGGCAATGCTACGGTAAGCAGATCAAGCCGTTCGATCCGTACCGGTCTGGGCGTTAATGTTACCTCGTTGCCGGCGCGCGCTAACGCATACGCGCGTTGACCATCAATGTGGAGCGCCGAGAAAGCCGGTGGTTGTTGCAGAATATCACCGCGAAAGCGGGTTAACACCACCTCGATAGTCTCCGGCGTGAGGTCGGGAACCGGCTGCGTCACCAGCGGTTCACCATCGGCATCGTCAGTCGTCGTCTGTATACCTAACCGTACCACACCAAGATAACCTTTTCGGGTATCAACCAACTGATCGAGTAGCCGAGTCGCGCTCCCCAAAGCTATCGGCAACACCCCCGTCGCCATTGGGTCGAGCGTACCGGCGTGGCCTACCTTCACTGCCCGTCCGACCAATCGTCGCACGCGGGCCACAACGTCGTGTGAAGTCAGTCCGGCCGGCTTATCGATAATCACAAACCCCGCTAAATCGGTCATCATCTTACCGCAATCTTACCGCAGTACCGACTTGCGCAACACCGGCAGCACAGCATCAACCGCTTCGGCTAAGCTCATCTTGAGCGTTGCCCCGGCTGCTTGTCGATGCCCACCGCCACCCCACTGCTGGGCTACTGCTGCTACATCAATGCCCGGTATCGAACGCAAACTGATCTTCACCGTACCATCGGGTCGTTCACGAAACAACACACAAGCACGCATCCCGGCTACACGCTGGAGACGGCTGACCGTATCATCGGTTGCCGCTTCGTCTGCCTGGGTTACCCGGAGCATCTCTTGCGTAACGACTGTCCAGAAAATGCCATCTTCTTGCTGCAAATTGGCCATCGCCATACCGGTCAGCCGCAGTGTTGCCGGAGGAATAGAGAAGAAGACGGCATTCACCACGAGTTCTTTATCGGCGCCGGCCTCCAATAACGCAGCAGCACGTCGTAACGTTTCCGGTGTCACCGTCGGCGTCTGAAAGCTCTGCGTATCGGTCATCATCCCAAGAAACAGACAGGTGGCAGCATCGGGCGACAGCGGCCATTCCAGCACCGTAAAGAGATCGAACAACACCTCTGCGCATGAAGAGTCGTTGGCTTGAATTAGACTGACCGTGCCACCACCATCGTTTGTCGCATGATGATCGACAATCACCAACGGGCGTGATTGCAACGTTGCGGCGTGTTCATCGTAGATCGCACCGGCGCGCGACAAATGCGCCACATCGACCATCCAGATGAGGTCGCAGTCGGGCAACGGATCACCGGAGCGATAGACGTGTAACTCTGTGAAGCCGGGCAAGGCCGCACAATAATCAATTGGCGCCGAAGAAGCGAGTGCTACCGTCTCTTTACCCAATGCGCGTAACACATGCATCGTGCCGAGCAACGAACCGATCGCATCACCATCAGGGTTAATGTGGCTCAGCAGTAAAATCCGCTGCGCATTTGTCAATACTGCCCGGATGGGTTCGGCAGCCTGGTGGGAGCTTGTGAACATCATCATCCTGCTCTCAAGAACGTGCGCAAAAGCGCACACGGTTTCTTTCCCACGAACGCGATTCTATCTGACGGGTGTAACGTTTCCGTCTGCATCCGAAACTGCTCTGGATGCAAGGTTGAGTGTTGTGGTGTGATCGTCAGGTATGTAACGCAAAGACGCAGAGGCCGCAAAGAGCCCATCAAGGCTTGACGAGAAGCCACGCGCAATGGTCATTAGTCCTTACACCATCTCCTGCTCAGGAAAGCAACGCTCCTGATTCAGAACTCAACCTTTCGCAACTGTTGGTGGTGACCTGCTAAAACCGAACCGTGCGAGCCGGTCACAACAATGCGCGCTCATGAACATCGTGACTACGCACCAATCGATGGTATTCATGAATTCAAGCAAGCGGTTGTGCGTGGCGCTTCAGCCACCACCAATTTCTGCAACGAACGCATATATGCACGACCGTTGGCAACAACCAACGCTTCGCGTCTCCGTTGTTGATTGGCGAGGATTGGCTTCTGTGCAGTGCGAGTAATGCGCAACAAGATACAATTAGCCGTATCGGTTCAGATACCGGAGTGCGCATGTCGATGAATGCGCGTAATTCGGCGGACAAGCGACGATTGCTGTCCGTTCGTGCAACGGGAATCGGTCACTCTGCACGCTCCATCGCGGCAAGGGTTGTGAGCGAAATCCCTAGCAGCTTCACTACATTGCCAGTGCTCATGGGTGTTTTCCATAGGTACAATTATACGTTATCCCACACCATTGTAAATGCCGGATGTCGTCCTCCTTCCTTTTTCTCTTGTTGCGTTCTATACACATCATACACTACTGTTGACAGATGATGACGCGATTGGTACGCTCTCCTGATTTGCACCGACACCGAGGACGTAGTACAATCAAACAAATGTTCGCTACAAAGGAAGTGGATGATGACGAGCCAAGTAGTTGCTTCCGTGCCGATCGTCTACCCAGAAAGTGACGGCATGCTGATAGCGGACAACACTAAGTAGTTTCATGCAATCGTCACCATTCAGGGGAATCTCGATGCGATCTTTCGTGAACGGGCTGATGTCTTCGTTGCCGGCGATCTGCTATGGTATCCGGTTGAAGGTCGCCCTGATATTCGCCGCGCACCTGATGTGATGGTCGTTTTCGGGCGACCAAAGGGTGACCGTGGCTCATACCGTCAGTGGGAAGAAGATAACATTGCGCCGCAGGTGGTGTTTGAGGTGTTGTCACCGAACAACACATTGACCGAAATGGCGGCGAAGTTGGAATTTTACGATATGTACAGTGTCGAAGAGTATTATCTGTACGACCCCGATACCGGTGATATGAGCGGCTGGCAAGCGACGTGAGGGTCGCTTGAGGGTCATTCCTGAACTTGATGGCTGGAATAGCCCGCGTTTAGGTATCACGTTTCGTCGCACTCCCGAAGGTTTTCGCATGTACTGGCCGGATGGTCAGCCGTTTCTGAGTTTCGTTGAACTACAAGCGCGGGCCGAGCAAGAGCGGCAACGGGCCGAACGCTTGGCTGCTAGTTTGCGGTAAGCTGGGCATAAACCCTGACGAGGTTTGAAGCAACAACATCATTGTAGCGTATCGTTGTGGGAGATATGCTACATCGGAGTTGTAACCGTCGCGCAGTGTAACCGAAAAACGGGTAGAATAAGGGTAAGCTAACATTGCGCGAGGAACGTTATGCCGGAATACATTGCAACAATTGGTCTTGAAATCCATGCTCACATTCTAACCGCTTCCAAAATGTTTGACGGTTGTAGTACCGATTACGCCGGTGCGCCGCCGAATACACGGGTCTCGGTGGTAAGTCTTGGTCTACCCGGTGCGCTGCCGGTGCTCAACGCCCGTGCCGTCGAGCTGGCAGCACTCTGCGGTCTGGCGCTGGGTTGTCGGGTAAACGAACACTCGGTCTTTGCCCGCAAGTCATACCCGTATCCCGATTTACCCAAAGGTTTTCAGATAACACAGTACGATGAGCCATTGTGTAGCGATGGCGCGATCGAGATTCGCACTGCTGCCGGCGAAATACGTCGTATCGGGATCGAACGTCTGCATATCGAAGAGGATACCGGTCGCTTGATCCACAGTCCTGACGGTTCATCGTTGATCGACTACAACCGGAGCGGGATGCCACTGATGGAGATCGTGACGCGGCCCGATATTCGCACGCCGGAAGAAGCTCGTCTGACCTTCGAGAAGATTCGCCAGATTTTGGTCTGGATTGGCGCGAACAGCGGTAATCTCGAAGAAGGTGCGTTGCGTTGCGATGCCAATGTGAGTGTACGCCGCGCCGATTCGGATCGGTTTGGCGCTAAAGTAGAGATCAAAAATATCAACTCATTCCGTTTTGTCGAGCGAGCCCTGGCGTATGAGATCGAGCGTCAGATCCGTATCTTGGAAGCCGGTGGCGTTGTCGAGCAGGAAACGCGCGGCTGGCGTGAGGATTTGGGCCGTACCGAGGGTCAGCGTTCGAAAGAATATGCGCACGATTATCGCTACTTTCCCGAACCCGATATTCCGCCGCTGGTGTTGTCACCGGAGTGGATTGCTACCCGTCAAGCCGAATTGCCGGAATTGCCCGATGCACGCCGCACGCGGCTGATGGAATCGTATGGTTTATCTTGGCAAGATGCCGACCTGCTGACCCAAGAACGTGCCATTGCCGATTATTATGAAACGGCTGTCGCCGCTGTGAATCGACCCGATGGGGCAAAAGAAGTCGCAAATTGGGTCCTGAATGAGGGTTTTCGCTTGCTGAACGATCGTGGCGAACCGGCAACGGCATTGATCGAGTGTATGCCGGTTCATCGATTAGCAACCCTGATTGAGTTGGTGCAGCAAGGCACAATTACCCGTGCCGTCGCCAAGCAGCTCTTTGAAGAGGTCTTCACGACCGGCGCCGATCCGGCGGCTTTGGTGACCGAGCGTGGACTGACGCAGATCAGCGATGATGAGGCACTGCTAGAAGCGGTACGCGCAGTGTTGGTCGATGAGAAGGCGGAAAAGGCAATTGCCGAATATCGAAAAGGAAAAAAGACGGCTATTCAGTTTTTGGTCGGTTTGGTGATGCGGGCGACGAAAGGAAAAGCGAACGCCCAACGGGTGCGTGAGCTGTTAGAAGCAGAACTCGGATGACACTGACGGGTGATGAGTCAACGACAATTAACCCGCTGACGCTGATGGAGTCGGCGCGCGAGAAGTATACGCTGGCGCGTGCGCGCCGTGAGATACCCGAGTTGGCATTGCTCAGCATCCACGGCGCGATTGAGGATACGCTACGTGCCCATCTGCTTCGGATCAATTCACCGGCAGCACTAGGCGCGTTCTCCGGTGTGCTGGCCGCGATGCAAGCACTTGACCGCCAGCCACTGAGCGCCGAAGAGGTCGATGCAGTGCAGCGGTTACACCGATTACGCGGCCGAATTGCGCGTGGTGAGCATTTGGCTGTGACCGGCGAAACATTGGCTGCCTATCAGCGTTTGGCGACGATGATCTTGCCGCGTTATGGCGTACAAGCCTTACCCGTGACCGAACCGGATCGGCCACGGTCACGGCCTACCCAGCCCATACGGTTGCAAACGGCGCTTCCCAATGATGAACCGGTGCATGTACGGTTGCGTGATCGCCACGCTGCGTATGACGAAGCACGCCGTGTGCGTGCGCTCGGTGATCAAGCATTTGATGCTGAAGTACGTAAGCCGCTGGTACCGGGTTGGGTTGCACCAACGTTGATCATTGTCAGTATTTTTATCATCGGTTTGGCAATGGCGCTCAGCCTACAAAACCCAACCGCACCGGTTCCACCGCCGTCTGTGCCAATTGCGAATCCTTCATTGGCATCGACTGCGTCGCTGAGTGATATGCCGACGGTAGCGGCAACGGCTGGGCCAGAGGCAACGGTGGTTGGAGAGCCACCTGCAACGGTTGAGCCGTCGCCGGCGGCTGACACATTGGCAGTCGGGCGGATAGCAGTGGTCAGTGATGGCATTCCGGCGCTTAATTTGCGTGCCCAGCCCGGTCTCAGCCCCGATATTCCGGTATTGCTGGTGTTAGAACCCGGCACACAGGTTGAGATCTTGAGTGGGCCGGTCGAACGCGATGGGTGGGTGTGGTGGCAAGTGCGTAGTGCCGGGATCGAGGGTTGGTGTGCAGGTGCTTATCTACAGGTACGACCGTAGCGTGATCTTGTATGCGGTGTGCAAAGAATTTGCTATAATAGAGGCGTGATCGCCGGAGTGGCGAAAAGGCAAACGCTGCGGTCTTAAAAACCGCTGGGGGAAACCCCTTACGGGTTCGAGTCCCGTCTCCGGCACCACGGTAGGGGCACAGCAGCGCTGTGCCTCTATCGGTATCCTTGGGTTGTGTGCTCGCTCTCCAGGTCGGTGGCGAAAAGGCAAACGCTGCGGTCTTAAAAATCGCTAGGGGAAACCCCTTACGGGTTCAAGCACCGTCTCCGGCACCAGTATCAGAAAGCCTTAAAACACCTTTGGGTCGATCCGAACGATTGGCCCGAAGGTGTTTTATGGAATCGCCATCGAACGCGCTGCGTCGAGGTCTAGCGCAGCTTAGTGGCTCCTAAGCGTCGTGATGACTGTGGCACGGAGTGCCAGCTCATTGAGTGCGCCAAAACCTGCGCAATCGCTGGAAAACAATGCCGCACTCACCTAGTCCACCCTACCGAAGCCGGTTTCTCCGATATACTGGGTGATGCCGTTAGCGTGGTGGTTGCATAGGGCTATGCTTAAGTCGCTGCTGGGAAGTACGGCCTACGCATCATCAGCGCCAACTCGGCTAACTCTATCGAGGTCGCTTCTTTTGATCCAGAGATACGCTTATGAAGTGGAGAAGAGTAAGGGTGGGGTACAGTTTACCGCGAAGGGGCGCTGAAGCGCAGAGGATGAACCTGTTCCAAACCCTTTGCGACCCTCTGCGTCCTCAGCGTCTTTGCGTTCCATCCTCTGCGCCCTTTATGGATCCCGGCGTTACCGTCCCTGTCGCTTCTGATCAATCCGTTGCTCGGCGGCAAGCCGTTCGAGGTCGTAGTCGCTGTGGTCGACAAACCGCATCCCGGCAGCCAAGGTCGGATGCACTGCACTAATAGCCTGAAACATCAGTTGCGCAATCCGGCGGTACGACGGATGGCCCTGTCGCGCACTGCGCAGTTCAATCAGATGGTAGGCTTCACGGAGATTCAGCTTGATGCGCCAGCGCACCCGGAAGGCAAACGGAACTGCGTATTGCGCCTCGTGCGGAAACTCGCGTTCGAGGTCGGAGACTAGGTCGGCTGCTTGTTCTAGCGCAGCACGGTAGCGATCGGCAACCCCGATCAACTCTAGCTCCGGTGGGGTCACATAGCCATGGGCCACGGTGAACCGCTGTCGTTCTTGGGTCAGGATCCGATGACGTTGGAGATCGCGGTACGCACCGATGTCGGCGAGGATATCAAACGTGTAGTGCGGCTCCTCAAAGGCGCGACCCGGTCGGTAAAAACGGCTGGCCCGGTCGCCGAGAGCGGCCATGATCAAGGCATGCCGTTCGTCTGCCGATAGTTCCGCCACTCGTTCGCGAATAGTGTCCAGCGGAAGGTCAAGATGCGGATAGAGGATAGACGCGACGAGCTTTGTTTCAGCGTGCGGGTCATACTCGACCAAGCGCACCGTCATCTCTTCATCTTCCGTCGGTGCAAGATTGAGCTGTGCAGCCAACGTTGCCACCTGGTCGCGTGTCGCCGCGAGATATGCGGCATACGCTTTACCACGCTCACTCCTGGCCCGCTTCACAAATGCCGGAATCACATAATCCAGCTCGGTCTGGATCGCCTCGCTCAGCGCACGCGCTTCGGCGAACGGCGCGGCAGCCAGTTTGATGATCACGTACTCAAACGCGCGCCCATTGCCAAACAACCCAACGTTGGTTTGGGTCGCCATCGGCAACAACCCGCGCAACAGATCGAGCGCCTTCGCCTGAATCGCATTGCGGTACGCACGTGGGGTGGTCGCTTCGTCACGGGGGAATGTGGCTTGCAGCCAGGCTTGCACCGGGTCGAGCAATGCGCTATACGTCGCGAAGAGGTTGTCCATCGTCGTCGTATAGCGTTCCGCGAACGGCGATGCCATCAGCACCGGCTCACGCAGATAGGGGTAGCCCGTCGGTCCTGGCAGGTCGAAGCGGACATAGCGCGTCGACTTTTCCAGTGGTGAGATGCCGATCCGACTATCTTCAAGTAGCTTCGCCGCGATATTACTGATTCCTTCGCAGGCGAGATGTGCGCCACCCAACTCGGCTACCGAATCATCACCGTACCCGATCAGGACTCGTTCGTAGAATGCCTCAGCCTGGCGTGTAGCCACGAGTTGGGCAGCCGGACTATCACCAACTGCCGACACAATCGCGGCGAAGCCCGATTCCGGCTCGGTAATGAACTCGTCAAGGAGTAAGCGGCGAAGGCTCTTCGTGCTGCGGCTATAGCGCGCAAAGAGCGCCCCCTTGACCACTTCCGGCAAATTGCGCAAACAGAAGATAGGCCGGTCGACATTGGTGACGAACGGCTGCAGCAGAGCTATCTCTTGCGGTGTAAAGTGTTCGTTGATGTGAGTGAACATAATTGCCTATGCTGTTCGTTTAATTCACGAATATATCATACCGCATCTTGGACAGTACTCTCGACAAGCGGATGGAGGGATTGCTTGCACCGGTGACATGCGGGTAAGGTACGGAGTAAAGGGGGTGGAGAGAATTCTAAACGGAAGACGTAGCAGGCTGTCTGTCGTCACTTTCCCCCGTTTAACATGCCGGTCATAACTCTGTGTTACCATAGAACCAAAGATTAATCGTTACTTTGCGGAGAATGATATGACGACCGTCTATTTGATCCGCCACGGTGAAACTGACTGGAATATGCAGGGGCGGTGGCAGGGGCATATCGATGTACCACTGAACGAAATTGGTTACCGGCAAGCACGGTTGCTGGCCAACCGACTGGCTCGCGATGGGGTGAAGTTTGAGGCTATTTATAGTAGTGATCTTTCACGCGCCTACCAAACTGCGTGGGAGATTGGCGCCGTTTTGAAAGTACCTGTTCAACTCTTGCCGGCATTACGCGAGATCGATACCGGACGTTGGAGTGGGTTGACCACCGATGAGGTGCGGACGCAGTTCCCTGATGAATGGGCACAGATTATGCAGGGTCACGACCTGCCGCGCGGCGGTGGTGAAACGATAGCTGCTTTGCAACGGCGGGTGGTAACGGCAGTCGAGGCGATGGTCGCACAGCATCGTGGTCACACCCTGGCTTTTGTGACCCACGGTGGTTGTATTCGGGCCTTGTTGGCGCACGCTGAGAATCTGACAGGGTCGGTGTTCGGCAATTATCCCCATATCGGCAATACCTCGGTTTCGATCCTCGAAATCGGCTATAAACACTGGCGGGTGAAAATGTTGAATGATATGCGTCATCTCGAAGCAGAGCACGAGCCGAGTCTCGTCTCCACGCCACCTGATGACGCTGAATTGCCTACCGCAGAGCGATGAGCGTGACCACCAACCCGTTTGAATTGTATCGCGTTGAGACGCCAGAGGGCATTACGATTACCTACACGCCCGCCGGGCTGGTTAGTTGCAGTTTGGCAGCCATGGTCGATTATGTCGTGATGCTGGCGTTATTCGTAACCGGTTTGGTAACGATCATTATCGTCGGCCGTGTCGGCCATGAAGATGTTATCGGGGCGTTGTTGGCGTTGTTGGCGTTTGCCATCAATTGGGGGTACTACGTTATCTTCGAGCTGATTTGGAATGGTCAAACGCCGGGTAAGCGGCTGTTGCGACTCCGGGTGATACGCGAGGGGGGGACGTCCGGTTGATGGTACTGCCGTGGTGGTGCGGAATCTTATGCGTGCCATCGATTTCTTACCGTTCGGGTACGGTGTTGGTATGCTGACGATCTTTGTGGATCGTTATCATCGGCGACTCGGTGATCTGACGGCGGGAACGGTGGTGGTGCACGAAGGTCAGCGTATCACGCTGTCTCAGATGCTCCAGCCGATGCACGCATATGTGTCGCCACGTGCCCCTGGTGTGACACCAACCCCTCTGCTGCCCAATGTTGAGCGGTTAACGCCTGCCGATGTCGCGCTGGTCGTTGAGTTCTTGCAGTGCCGCGATGCGCTGTTTGGCGATGCATGTGTGTCACTGGCCCACCAATTCGCGGCTGTGATTCGCCGGCATCTTTCGTTGCCTCCCTCAGAAAGTCATCCTGAACAGTTTCTTAAGCACGTGGTACGTGAATACGAGGTCGCTCAGGCCATGATAGCGCGCCAATCGGGGTGATCAGGCGTCCAAATTTCCAGATTGGGTAAGCGCCGGAACCACATCTCTTGCCGACGAATGAAGGCATGGGTATCGAAACGTAGACGCTCAATGCAACTGGCTAGATCGGTTTGTCCAGCAAAATAGGGGCGAAACTGGATGTAGCCAAGGCTCGACATGGCCGGTAACGACCAATCGTACCCGCCAGCAAGCAACTCGGCAACTTCGTCAACGAGTCCGGCGGCGATCATGCGCTCAATCCGCGCGTCGGCACGGGCATAGAGTTCGGTGCGTGGCCGATGAAGCCAGATCACGCGCGGGCGAAACGGTGGTGGTTGTCGCTCTTGTAAGCGTGAGATCGGTTCACCGCTCACCAAATAGACTTCGAGTGCCCGGATAACCCGTCGCACGTTGGTCGGTGGAATCCGCGCCGCGGCCACCGGGTCAACGGCGGCGAGGCGTGCGTGGAGGGTGGCCGGACCTTCGTGCAGTGCCACCTGTTCAAGCTCGGCGCGTAGCTCAGATTGGGGCGGAACACGCGGTATCTGCCATCCCTCCAACACGGCCGCTAGATATTGACCGGTACCGCCGACGAGCAACGGTACTCGTCCGCGCGCCTGAATATCGGCAATGGCTGCGAGCGCTAAATCTTGAAACTCGGCCAGCGAAAAGGACTGATCGGGATCGCGAATGTCGATTAAATGGTGCGGTGCGAGCGCTTGTTCGGTGGCGCTTGGTTTGGCAGTGCCGATATTCATTTTGCGGTAAATTTGGCGCGAATCGGCAGAGACAATCTCGCCATTGATGCGCTGGGCCCACGCGACCGCTAGTTCAGTTTTGCCGACGGCGGTTGGACCGACAATGGCAATGAGTTTATTCACCTCGTATCCTCACTCTTGCTCGATGATGTTATCATTTCTCTATAACGC
This sequence comes from Chloroflexus sp., assembly GCF_049970315.1. Lineage (GTDB taxonomy): Bacteria > Chloroflexota > Chloroflexia > Chloroflexales > Chloroflexaceae > Chloroflexus. The sequence goes on along the minus strand of NZ_JBMFNE010000005.1, from coordinate 125,908 downwards.
ATTGCGTTATACAAGATCGACCGGTGTATCATTCTCATGCTACAATACTTCTAGAGCCGTAGCAGCAAGACTACGACTACATATCGGCTCAGGTGTTGATTGAAGACACATATGAGCGAGGCGGGAGGTGTGAATGAACGATCAACGTGGCCACCAATTGAGACTCTCTACTATTACGACCCGTGATGGCCGCACGTTGCGTGTGCGCAGCCTCACCGCTACCGATGCCGATGTACTTGAGCGGATGTTTTACCGCTTATCGCCCGAATCGATCTATCGCCGCTTTTTTATCGCTGCTGAGCATGCCTCACCGGAGCTGGTACGTAAATCGGCGCAGCGTCTTGCTGCGATCAAACCTCATCGTGAAGCGGCGTTGGTTGCATTGGCCGATGAGAACGGGCGTGAGGAGGCCATCGCCGTTGCGCGGTTTGCTCGCTTACCCCATAACCCTAAGGTAGCTGAAGCATCAATATTGGTGCGCGACGATTATCATGGTCTCGGTGTGGGTCGGGCATTGCTCGAATTGTTGCTGGATGAAGCGCGCGCAGCTAATCTCGAACGCTTGATCTTTTTGACCCATGCCGATAATACTGCTATGATCCGCTTGGCGACCGGGCTTGGGCTGCCGTTCCATGGTCGTCATGCCGACGGTTTGTACGAGATTCATCTGTTATTGCAGCCGCAGGCTGTGCCAGAATATAAGTTTATCGGCACTGCACGAGGATAATCGTATGACGATCAGAGTAGGTCGAAGTATTGTCCCGATGGCGCTCACCGGCGCCATCGGTCTGTTAGGTGGGATGGTTGGTCTTGCTTACGCAGTGAGTTGGCGCGTAAGCCCCCCTCCGCGTCGGAGTTATCTCGATAGCTATACGTTTACGCCGTGGGAGCTGGGCCTCCCCTACGAGACGGTCGAGTTTCGCAGTAGCGATGGCTTGCGTTTGGTTGGTTGGTGGCTACCGCGACCGGAAACAAATGCGGTGATTGTGTGTAGCCACGGTCATTCTGGTAGCAAAGACGAGTTGCTCGGTATCGGGAGCTATTGTTGGCGCGCCGGCTACAACGTGCTACTCTTCGATTATCGTGGCCGTGGTGAGTCGGATCCGTGGCCGAAGACTTTGGTCAGTCGTGAAGTTGATGATCTGCTAGTCGCGTTGTCGTATGCTCGTCAGCGTGTGCCTGATGCGTCGATCGGCGTGATCGGTTACTCGATGGGAGCGTCGGTAGCAATTCTGGCCGCCGCTCGTGATCAGTCGGTCAAGGCGCTGGTGGCCGATAGTGCGTTTACCGCCGGCGATGATATTGTCTCTGATAGCATTGCCAAAGTCCTACCTATTCCGGCGGCCTTGCTCGTGCGGTTGGCCGATGCGATTGTTGACCGTCGCCACGGCTACCGCTTTAGCCAGGTCCGTCCAATCGATGTTATTGGTCAGATTGCGCCCCGACCGGTGTTTCTGATCCACGGGACGGACGATTCGGTCGTGCCGGTCAACCATAGCCGCCGGTTGTACGCTGCGGCTCGCGAGCCGCGCATCATATGGGAAGTTTCTGGCGCCGAGCATTGCGGCAGCTATTTCGCAGATCGAGTCGGTTATTGCCGGAGGGTGGTCGAGTTTCTTGATCAGTACCTGCGCAGTGTTGAGGCATAACGGGGATGCGATTTGATATTCTCACCCTCTTTCCGGCGATGTTTCAGGGGCCGCTGACTGAGAGTATTCTCAAGCGAGCGCAGCAGGCCGGTAAGATTACGATCCATCTGCATGATATTCGTGATTGGGCTACCGATCGCCATCGTACCGTTGATGATGCACCCTACGGTGGTGGCGCCGGGATGGTGATGAAGGCCGAGCCGCTGGCCGCGGCGATTCAGGCGGTGCAAGCTGCCGATGAGCCGGGTGGACCGGTCGTCTTGTTGACACCCGATGGCGAACTGTTCAACCAGAGCATTGCTCGTGAGTTAGCTACGTTGCCGCGTTTGATCTTAGTCTGTGGTCATTATGAGGGGATTGACGAGCGTGTGCGTGAGCGGCTGATCGACCGTGAGATCAGTATTGGCGATTATGTATTGACCGGTGGTGAGCTGGCGGCAATGGTGGTCGTCGATGCGGTGGCTCGCTTGGTGCCAGGGGTGATCGATAGCGAGTCGATTGTGGAAGAGAGCCACAGTGATTTCTTGCTCGAATATCCCCACTATACCCGACCGGCAGTCTGGGAGGGTTTGGCAGTGCCATCGATCTTGCTGTCGGGGCATCACGGTGAGATCGCGCGTTGGCGGCGATCCGAGCGGTTACGCCGTACATTGGCCCGCCGGCCCGATCTGCTTGCGCGGGCTGCCGCAGCCGGTGTGTTGACGAAGGCCGACCTGGCGCTGTTGGCCGAGTGGGGATGGCAGCCGCCTGGATCAGGATGGAACACAGATGGGCACGAATAAGATAGGGGCAGGTCTTGTGCCTGCCCCCGATCACGAATAAGATAGGGGCAGGTCTTGTGCCTGCCCCCGATCCCCGGCAGGTCTTGTGCTCACCCAAACCGTAACCGTAAGGGTAGGCCTTGTACCTGCCCAAGTGCCTGCTCAAGTACCCAAGATGGGGCAACCACAAGAGTTGCCCCCGCGGAGGATATGGTCGGGGCAGACCTTGTGCCCACCCAGTGATTATCCGTGTCCAGACCTAGAACAGGTGGGGGATTATACCATCTCGGCGCGGTATTCTTGCCAGAGACGACGTAGTTCATAAGCCGGATCGCGCCAGAATCGGTCAGGTTCAGTGGGTAAAGTTGGTAAAGAGTGCTTGACCGGCAGGTTACCGATTACCTCACGCAACGCTTCCCAACCGGCTTTCGGGCGACCGTCTGCGGTCCACAGGCCCCACGTGCGCGCTACCCAACTACGGTCAAATGGCGGTATCTTCCATTGCTCTTCGGTAGGATCAACCATTCCCGTCAGCCAGACTGCTGCCGCGCCGGCCCGCGCTAATGCCGGTAAAGTGTGCTGGATCGCAGTTGCGACGGCTTCTTCATCGGCCAAAAAGGTTCGTGCCGGTTGGGCAAAGATCTCATCGGTCTGCCAGCCACGGAGCTGAGGACGTGGTGCAGTTGGCCAGCCGAGATCGGCAACCACGACTTGGGCAGCAGCGGTATCGTTGACCTCTTCGGCCAACAGGCCAGCGACAATGGCGTGGAGAAAGCAAGCTACCTCACCGTGGGCCGGTGGACCATCGCCAAGTGGTGGCCACGGTCCAACACTAACTACTACCTCACCACCGGCCATTGCGATGTCATAAGGACGCAAACTGTCTCGACTGCTGAGAGCTGCGGCATCGATTTGACCAAACAAGCGGTTTGCCCCGTGCGCGCGAGCGCGCTCAGCAAGATCGGCCCACCAGGCCGCCATATCTCGGTGATGGATTGGTGGGCGTACCCGCTCCCAGCCGGCAGCGAGCAGCCAGCCGTGAATGGCAGGATGTGTCGCAAAATTGCCGATTACTTCACGCAATAGGTAGCGCTGGGCAGACCGCATTTCCGGCTCGGTATAGAGATCACGAACCGGTTCGCGACGGTAAGAGGCGTTGTCAAGGATGGTTAAAGCCGGCTTGCTTAGCAGCTCGGTTACCGCTTGGGTTGTTAGGGCCTGTGTCGGTATACCGAGTGACCAATCTGGGAGATGGAGTAATGGTCCCAATGTCGCACTAAGCAATGAGACAATGACCTGTAGACCGTTCGCCTGCGCAAGATCAAGACCGCGGTGAAAGCCATCGAGTGCACTAACCGATATCCGTTGTTCACCTGGCTGTACTTCGGCCCAGCGCAGATCAAACCGTACCTGTCGTAGCCCGACTTCACGGGCACGTTGCAGATAGTCGCGTAATGCTCCGTGGTCGTAGCTCGACCAACTTGCGGCCAGTGCTTGGGGACGCGCCGGCATTGGTGGCCATACTGTGGTTCCGATGTCCATAGGCGGTTTGCGTGTATACTACGGTATGGTGCTAATAGGTTTGTCCATTGTCTCGTTGACCAATCAATAACGGCATCTTACCGCTGATAGGTGTTTGATCAGTATAGTATAGCGCAATGTCGTATCGGATTGAAATCGTTGTTCCGTCCGGCTTAGAAACTCTCGCGCGCGCGGAAGCTCAGCGTATTGCCGGTCTCCGGCTCGATCCGCCAACTGCGAGCGGTGTGATCCAAGCGACAATGCGAGGATCGTTATCGGCGTTGTTTGACCTCCGCTGCGTCACATCGGTTTTCGTCGTTCGCACATTTGCGATTCCGCGCCCACGGGCGTTGCTTGGTGATGAACACCTCCGCGCTGTGCTGGCAATGATTACGATGGTCCAACGTCTCCATCCGGCCGGTACGTTCCAAACGCTATTCCTTAGTGCTGCCGGTGCCGATAGCAGCGTGTTACAGCGGTTCAAGCACACGCTTAGCGAACGACTAGGGCTGGCCGTTGGAGCCGAAGATGGCGATCTTCTGCTACGGTTACGCCCAAATGATCGGTCGGGTTGGGATCTGTTGGTACGCCTAACGCCTCGCCCACTCGCGACCCGACCGTGGCGTGTGTGTAATCGTGAAGGTGCGTTGAATGGTCCGGTCGCCCATGCGATGGCACTCCTCAGCCGTCCGCATCCAACCGATCGAGTGCTCAATATTGGCTGTGGTTCAGGCACGTTGCTTATCGAACGGCTGTTGATTGGCCCGGCGGCACAGGCACTCGGTTGCGATACCGATCCGGCTGCGCTGGCGTGCGCGTACCGGAATGTGGCTGCTGCCGGACTTGGGCGTAACGTGTCGTTGTATGACTGGGATGCGCAAGCGCTGCCATTGCCAACCGCGAGTATGGATGTCATTCTGGCCGATTTACCGTTTGGGCATCTGGTTGGCTCCCATGAGACGAATCTAACCCTCTACCCGGCCTTGTTACGTGAGGCAGCGCGGGTTACACGCGCATCCGGCAGAGCCGTGCTGATTAGTCACGAAGTGCGCTTGATGGAACGTACCCTTGCCGAACTACCGGTCTGGTATTGTGAGCAACAACTGCGTGTTGATTTGGGTGGTCTCTACCCGCGCATCTTTGTACTCCGCCGGCGTGATGATTGAGGCAGCAACACGTCTACTTATTGTGGATTACCGGTCTCCGCCACCCAATTCGATGTGGGCTGCCCGTACCTGCTCCAGTCGTTGGCGTAAAGTTGCCAATTGCGCATTGAGGGTATCAACCTCGCGCCGTTCTAACTCCATAATCCGCAATAGTTGTGCCTTTTGCTCCAGTTCGATCCGGTCGGTCGAGCGTTCCAAGCGTTGTTCGATTTCACGGAGCCAACTATCAATTCGTTCGAGCCAAGATGTCAATTGGCGGATATACTGCTCGTCGGTTTCCTGAAGCGCACTCATCCGCTCATCGGCCATCTGACGCAGCTCTTCCAATCGCTCTTGATTCATGAGAAAACGTTCGGTTGAGATACGTTCAATGCGCTTGATCTCGGCGATAATGTCGGGTAGTTTCGCACCGATTTCTTGAATCTGGGTCGGTAACACCTCGGTAAACAAGTCGATTTGTTGACGAATCTCTTCGAGCCGATCGATGCGCGATTTTTGTTCGTCAATCGATGGTTGGAGATCGGCGATGAGTTGTTGAGCTTCGACCGCCATTCGGCGCAGCGATTGTTTTTCGACTTGCAGCTCATCGTTGATCCGCCGCACCTCTTGCAACACGGCGGCATCTGCTTCGCGAAGCCGTTCGAGTTGGAGGGTAAGTTGACGCTGGCGCTCATCAAGTTCTTTGATCTGGGAAGCTAAGCCACCGATTTGACGCTCAAGCTGTTCGATCCGATTAAGCCATCCGGCTAAAAAGTCACGATCCTGCTTCCGCGCCTCGGCGATCTGTTGGATTTGGGATTGCATATCGCGCAGTGGTCGGACGCCCTCTTCAATCTTCACCAACGCCGCCGCTACTTCTCGCCGTAATGCGACCACGTCACGCCGAACGAGTTCGTTCGCCCGCGTCACCTCGTTCGTGTGGCGGTCGAAGAGGCTTTGCACTTGCGCAATCGCCCCTTCATTTTTCCGCACCTGCTCCATTGCCCATTGGTATTTGTTGGTTTGGTCTTTGAGTTGGCGCCGTAATTCATCGATCTGGCTTTGCAAGTAGATTAATTGCGATTGCTCTTGCGCCCGCAATCGCTCTTCTTCATATCGTGCTGTTAGGTCTGAATTTGACATAAATACTCCTTCGTTTGTGTGACTCGGTATGCCTGGTGCTATCCGGTAGTAGTTTGGGCAATCGCGATAGCCTCCGACAAGTAGATTGCACCGGTGTAGAGCGCTTTGCCGATAATAACGCCTTCTATACCGATCTGAGCTAGTTGACGGATATGATCAAGGTTGGCAATGCCACCGCTGGCAATAATGGCTGGACCATCAGGTTTGACTAACTCGGCCAGCGCAGTAAAATTTGGTCCACTCAGTGCCCCATCGCGGCTGATGTCAGTATAGATGAACCGGCGTGCGCCGAGTGCGGCCATCTGCCCGGCGAGATCGGTGGCAGCGATGGTTGAAGTGACCGTCCAGCCGTCGGTTGCGACCATCCCGTTGCGCGCATCGATCCCGATAATGATCCGTTCACCAAAACGTTCGAGCAAGCGGGCGACAAGTTCGGTTTCGACAATGGCTGCCGTACCGATAATCACACGCTCTACACCGAGCGCCAATGCGGCAGCAACATCCTCTTCCCGCCGGAGACCACCGCCGAGTTGGACGGGGATCTGTACTGCTTGGGTAATCGCCAGGACCGCATCAACGTTTTGGGGCCGTCCGGTACGCGCACCATCGAGATCGACCACGTGAATGCGATTGGCGCCCTGTGCTTGCCACTGACGTGCTACGGCTACCGGATCGTCGGCGTATACCGTCATCTGGGCAAAGTCGCCTTGATACAGCCGCACGCAGCGTCCATCTTTTATATCAATGGCCGGAATAATCTCCATACGTTATCCTCTTGCCGGACTAGCATTACTCCATGCGACAAAATTGGCCAGCAAACGCAGGCCGTAGTCACCACTCTTTTCAGGGTGAAACTGGACGGCAGCCAGCCGATCGCGAATGATAACACTCGGGAAGGCTATGCCATACTCGGTACGTGCGGCTACGATTGTTTCTTCGGTAACATCGCAATAGTAAGAATGGACAAAATAGACATCGGCGCCATTAGGAATACCGACAAAGAGCGGGTGATCGCTAAAGTTCGGCATAATACGGAGCTGATTCCAACCGATTTGCGGTATCTTGCCGGCGCTATCGGGTAAACGCCGTACTATGCCACGCACAATATCAAGACAGGGATGTGGCCCGAATTCTTCACTCGCGCTTAAGAGCACTTGCATACCGACACAAATCCCGAGAAACGGCGTGCCTGCCGCTATCACCTCCGGCAACACATCGGCAATCCCCAACTGGTGTAGACTAGCTATGGTATCGGCAGTGGCTCCTACGCCGGGCAAAACAACGGCATGTGCCGAGCGAATGACGTGTGGGTCATCGGTAATAGTCAGTTTGGCACCGACACGTTGCAAAGCACGTACCACATTGGGTAGGTTGCCGGCGCCATAATTAATCACAGCAATCATGCGACTCCTTGATAGCCTGCTTATAAGAATAATGGATGTTGCGTGTGTAACGTGGTAATTATCCGATCAATATTCGGTTCGGGTGCATTCATCTTCCCGAGTGGATCTGGTCCCGGATCCATCCCAAGCATGAGGCGTAGCGTGGCGATGACACTTGCAGCAAGGGCCGGTATGTTATAACCACCCTCAAGCACGAACCCGATCCGTCCGTTGCATAGGGTTTGTGCCCACGTTAGGAGATGCTGAACGAGACGGGCAAATCCGTGGACTGACAGTGCCATCGGTCCAATCGGATCGCTCCAGTGCGCGTCAAATCCGGCCGAAACCAACAATATTTCGGGTTGGAACTGATGGAGGGCCGGGCCGATCACGTGTCGAAAAACGCGATCGTAGCCCTCATCCCCTGTCCCATAAGGGAGAGGAACATTCAGCGTGGTACCGTTTGCTGTATTCGGATCGCCGGTCTCATACAATGCACCGGTGCCGGGATAGAGTGGCGAAGCATGGGTAGAGCAAAAGAGCACCTGTCCATCGCGATAAAAGATGTCTTGGGTGCCATTGCCATGGTGAACGTCGAAGTCAACGATGGCGAGCCGCCGAATGTCGTAGCGGTTGAGCAAGACACGTGCGGCGATGGCGATATTGTTGAAGAGACAGAACCCCATCGAGCGCACATCAGTCGCGTGGTGGCCGGGTGGTCGTACCAGTGCAAACCCATTATGGCAACGGCCTTCGGCAATGGCTTCGACCATAGTAATAGTTGCACCGGCAGCTAACAGCCCTACGTCCCATGAATCGGCAGTTACGTAGGTATCACTATCGATTTGACCGCCGCCGTAGCTAGCCAATTGGCGGACCCGGTGCAGCATATGTGAACTATGCACGGCGAGCAGTTCGGCTTCGGTTGCGGCGCGAATCGGGAGTTGCATAAGGCTGGGTAGTAGTCCAGATGTTTGCAATGCCTGCTGAATCGCTTGCAATCGTCCGGCATGTTCGACATGACCGTGCCATGTATGTAAATCAAACCGCTGATCGGTCACGATAGCTGTCGTCATAGGTATTGTGTGCTAATCGTGCTTGCAGAGCACATTCGTGCGCCATCGGATGAGCCGCAGCACGAGCCGATAAACGTGTTCTCATTGTACCACGTAGGCTGACATTGGCTGATGCCTGGCTCGTCGCCGGGCTTGCTCGGTAAGGCCGTGGTATAATCCTTGAGCACATGTTGGTGCTGCGAACTAATGGTTACGCTGGTTCGACTTGACCGGATGGTAATGTGGAGAGTTCTATGGCGCGTCCGCTCTTGATTTTGGTTGATGGTCACGCACTGGCGTATCGCGCATTCTTTGCGTTGCGCGAGAGCGGCTTGCGCTCGTCGCGAGGTGAACCGACGTATGCCGTCTTTGGGTTTGCTCAAATCTTGTTAACGGCCCTGGCCGAGTACCGGCCCGATTATGTTGCTGTGGCGTTTGATGTTGGGCGAACGTTTCGTGATAACCTATACGCTGCATACAAAGCTGGTCGCGCCGAGACGCCGGAAGAGTTTTATCCGCAATTCGAGCGCATTAAACAGTTGGTGCAGGCGTTGTCAATCCCTATCTATACTGCTGAGGGGTTTGAGGCCGATGATGTAATCGGTACCTTAGCCCGTCAAGCTACCGAGCAGGGTGTTGATACAATTATTCTTACCGGCGATACCGATACGTTGCAACTGGTGAATGAGCATGTCCGGGTGGCACTCGCCAATCCTTATGGCGGCAAGACGAGTACCACACTGTACGATGTCGAACAGGTGCGTAAACGTTACGATGGCCTCGAGCCGACACAGTTGGCTGATCTGCGCGGTCTGAAGGGCGATTCATCCGACAACATCCCCGGTGTGCGCGGGATTGGTGAGAAGGGAGCGATTAACCTCCTCAAGCAGTTCGGTTCTCTCAATAAGCTCCTGGATAACATTGAGGCCGCGCCCAAGCGGTATCAACCTCTCTTGCGTGAACAAGCCGACCAAGCGCGCTCGTCACGGCATTTGGCGACGATTGTCACCGATGCACCGGTGCAGCTCGATCTGGCAAAGTGTCGGCTCGGTGTGTACGATCGGGCGGCAGTAATGGCCTTGCTCCAAGAGCTGGAGTTTGGGGTTAGCTCGAACTTGATCAAAAAGCTGCCGCCGGTCGTGCATGAGGCGACGGTCGCAGCGTTACCTACCGATCTGCCGACTGCACCACAAAGCGCGGCTCAGTTAGCGTTGTTTGCCAACGAGTCGGTATCGCCGACAGCGGTTCCCTTGGTTACGTCGGCACAGATTGTCCGCGATCCGCAAGCCCTGGCCGGGTTGGTGCAGCGGTTGCGGGCTGCGCCGGCATTTGCGTTCGATACCGAATGTACAAGTTTGCACGCTATCGGTAGTCATCTGGTAGGGATTGCGCTGGCCGTCGCCCCTCACGATGCCTACTACATACCGGTTGGTCACGAAGAGGGTGAGCAGTTGCCGCTGGCCGAGGTGGCGGCGGCGCTTGGCCCGCTGTTTGCCGACCCCAACATACCTAAATTTGCCCACAATGCGAAGTTCGATGCCGAGGTATTGGCCGGTGTCGGCATACAGGTGGCCGGTCTGGCGTTTGATACCATGATCGCGGCGGCCATGTTAGGGAAACGACAAGGGTTGAAGGATCTGGCATTCTACGAATTGAAACTGCCCGAACCACCGACCACGATTGAAGATCTGATCGGGCGGGGAAGCAAACAGATCAGCTTCGCTGCGGTACCAATCGAGCAAGCCGCTCCCTACGCCGCCGCCGATGCGCTACACACCTTACTGCTGACCGAAACATTGCGCGAGCAACTGACAACTGACGCCGCTCTACGCGATCTGTACTATCGGGTCGAGCTACCGCTGATCAACGTGCTCACCGATATGGAGTTGACCGGTATCTTGCTCGATCACGAGTATTTGCGCGAGCTAGGTAAACGCTTTGCCCAACGTATCGCCGAGCTTACCGAACAGATTTATACCAAGGCCGGTGGGTCGTTTAATATCAATTCCGGCCAACAACTCAATGAAGTCTTGTTTGAGCGACTGGGGATCAATCCGCGTGACCATGGGCTGAGTAAGCTCAAGAGTGGTGGTTATTCGATCACTGCCGAGGTATTAGAAGAATTAAGCCAACTCTACCCGATTGCCGCCGATATTCTGGCTTACCGTCAGCTTACCAAGCTGAAGAGTACATACATTGACGCTCTACCCCAACTGGTGAATCCACGCACCGGACGCATCCATACCTCGTATAACCAGATCGGCGCCGCAACGGGTCGGTTGTCGTCGAATAATCCTAACCTGCAAAATATTCCGGTGCGCACCGAAGAGGGACGGGAAATCCGGCGCGCATTCGTCGCTGCTCCGGGCCACCGTTTCGTCGCCGCCGATTACTCGCAGATTGAGTTACGAGTGTTGGCCCACATCAGTGGCGATGAAAACCTGATTGCCGCCTTTCAGCAAGGTCTTGATATTCATGCCGCTACGGCCAGCCGGCTGTTTGGCGTAGCACCTGATCAGGTCGATAAAAACCAGCGTCGGGTGGCCAAGACGGTGGTGTTTGGCGTGATCTACGGCATCAGCGCCTTTGGCCTTGCCCAGCGCCTTGGCATCGAGCGCGATCTGGCGCGTCAACTGATTGACAACTTGTTCGAGCAGTTCCCCGGCATTCGCCGCTATATCGATCAAACCCTCGCATTTGGCCGCCAACACGGGTATGTGCAAACGCTGTTTGGCCGGCGGCGAGTGATGGAAGATTTGCGGGCGAGTGGAGTACGACGGGCGGCAGCCGAACGCGAGGCGGTTAACGCACCGATACAGGGCACTGCCGCCGATATTATGAAAATGGCGATGGTCTATGTTCATCGCGCTTTGCGCGAACGCGGTCTACGCACGCGTTTGCTTTTGCAGGTGCATGATGAATTGATCGCCGAAGTGCCGGAGGAAGAGGTACCAGCGGCGGCGCATCTGTTGCGCGAGGTTATGAGTAATACCTACCAATTGGTCGTGCCGCTTGGCGTTAATCTCGAAACCGGGCCTAATTGGGGCGAAATGACCGCATTGTGATCGGGAACAGGGTTTATATTCCGTCTGAATTCAGACGGGGAGGTCGCATGTCTTACGTACAACCAACCTTCTCGGTCGTAGCGCCGGTGTACAACGAAGAGCAGTTGATCGCCGAGTTTTGTCGGCGGGTTATTGCGGTGCTTGAACCACTCGGCGAACCGTTTGAACTGGTGTTAGTGAATGACGGCTGTCGCGATCGCTCACCGGAGATTATGCGCAAGCTGCACGAGCGTGATTCACGGATTAAGGTGATTAATTTTTCGCGCAATTTTGGTCATCAGATCGCGATTACTGCCGGCACCGACTATGCGACCGGTAAAGCGGTGATTGTGATCGATTCGGATTTGCAAGACCCACCTGAAGTGATCCCCGCGCTGATTGCGCGTTGGCGTGAAGGGTATCAGGTCGTCTATGGCGTGCGCGAAGAGCGTGAAGGTGAGACGTGGTTTAAAAAGACAACGGCGGCTATCTTCTATCGCTTGATTGTGCGGATCACCAATGTCAACATCCCGGTCGATACCGGTGATTTTCGCCTGATGGATCGCAAAGTTGTCGACGCTCTCAAGCGCATGCGCGAACATCACCGCTTTATGCGTGGATTGTCAGCGTGGGTCGGTTTTCGCCAGACCGGGGTGCCATATCGTCGCCATGCCCGTGCTGCCGGTACCACCAAATACCCCTTGCGCAAGATGTTGCGTTTTGCCCTCGATGGCATTACCAGCTTCTCGTATTTGCCGCTGCAATTGGCAACCTATCTCGGTTTTGTGGTCGCCGCCATCAGTATGATCTTCCTGCTGGTGGTGTTTATTATGCGGCTAGCAAATCCTGCTGCTGCCGAACCGGCGTTTTATGGGCAAGCGAGCACGCTGGCCAGCGTGCTCTTCCTCGGTGCGGTGCAACTGATTTCGCTCGGCATCATCGGCGAGTATGTCGGTCGTATTTACGATGAAGTGAAAGGTCGTCCACTCTATATTGTTGCTGAAACCCTGGGTATCGCTGAGGGGGATGCAACTTCTGCCACGATAGTACGTACTTCATCTCGAGAACATGAGGTGTCAACACCATCAGGAGCAAACCTGTGAGTCCTTTTTGCAATAGAGAGGAGGAACTATGCGTTTGTCATTGGTTGGTGTTGTCATTGTGCTTATCATCGCCGGCATCGGTTTGAGCACGATGAAATACGTGCAGGTTGATGAAGGACAAGCGGCCATTGAGCTGGTGCAAGGGCGGATTGTTGCTGTGCATGGGCCGGGGCCGATCTTTCGACCTTTTGCGCCGTTTACCGAAATCAGACTAGTCAATATACGACGCCAATCGCGCCAGATTTCGCAAAATGTAGCCAGTAGTGACAAGCAATTGTATGACATTGACATTCAGGTCGATTTTCGGCGCTTACCGACCGAGCAGGCCTTACGTGCGGCCTATTCCGAGATTGGCGTTGATGATACCCAGCTTAACGCCTTTCTCGATGGTTTCATTAACGATGCGCTAAAAAGCGCTAGCACACAATTTACCCTCGATGAGGCACTCTCGGATCGCGGTGCTTTTGCCGAACGTATCCGCCGCTTTCTCACCACGCCACCCGGTGATGGTCAGCGTGCTCCGGTCGATCAGCTTTATATCACGATTGAAGCGGTGAAGGTGCTCGATATTAAAGTTGGTGAGACCTACGCGCAATTGCTGGCCGAAAAGGCGAATCTGGAAGTGCAGATTGAAACAGAGCAGAAGCGCCGGCAGCAGATCGAAGCGCAACAGGCCAACAACCTCTTCCAAGCCGAGCAAGAGGCATTGGTTGCGCTGACCCGCGAGAAGGGTATCACAGCGGCAGCGCTTGAGGCTGCCAACCGCGAAGCGCAAGTGCGGGCAATTGAAGGGCGTTACTGGCGCGAGAATCCTGAACTGTTCGAGTTGCGCAAACGTGAGTTGCTCGTGCAGATGCTGTCGCAAGGTAATATCTGGTTTGTCGACCCTAATACTAACCTGACGATCTTGCTGAACAACCAAGCGCTCGATGGTCAAGCGTTGGTGATCCCGCAGCCCGGCCAGCAGTCGGTGCCGACGCAGCCGCAACAAGCACCGGAGAATCCCTAATCCTGATGACCAGCGCGTGATAGTTTGAATGAAATGCGAAGACGCAATCCGTTGAATCTCGGATTGCGTCTTCATTATGCATGCGTCAGGGCTATCGCGACTCCAGACGAAGCTTCTGACTACCATTATTACACCATCGGTTTCCAGTAAGCTGATCACCGGCAGTCGGTGTCCCTGCACCGATTGTGGTGTTGGAGGATCGTACCCCACGTCGATTTGATCACTTACTGGCGGTTTCAGTGCGTGATACGATACCGACAACGATGCCTTGCAGCAGGATCATGGTCGCCATTCGGCGTTCGAGATCGACGTGAATATCCCAACCGATGAGGAGAAAGAAGGGGCTTCAACGATAGTGATGAATGAATAACGAACTTCTAGGTGTATACTGCCCTCGCTATGTAAGGTGAAAGTTGAGCATTTCGCGGTCTAGCTGATGATATGCCAAACGCATCTGAAAAATAGTCCCGTCAGGTTGAAGAATGACTCGGTCCGACGGGACTATGCGGAATTCCGCTACCATCACGCCACGTGTCGGGCCAGCGCTTGCCGCAAGACTTGATACGGTTGGGCACCGACGAGGCGTTCCACCACCCGACCGCCTTTGAAGATGTAGAGCGCCGGGATGCCGGTAATGCCAAACCGTTGCGCCGTGTACGGATTTTCGTCCACGTTAAGTTTGGCTACCACAGCTTTACCGGCAAACTCGTGGGCCAATCGCTCAACCGCCGGGGCCACCGCACGGCACGGCCCACACCACGGTGCCCAGAAGTCAACTAGTACCGGTTGTTGGCTCTGCCCGATAACCTGATCGAAGGTGGCATCACGGAGGACAACCGGCCCGGTAGCGGTTTGGGCTTGACCGGTGGGTTGCTGATGCGAGCCATTGCTCGGTGTACGACCATTGCTCGTCGCTGCCTTAGCTAACGGTACGCTCGGCCCGCTCGGTAACGGCGGCTGTGGACCCTCGCCACAGAGGAAGTGCAGCCACGCCTGCAATGCTGTCGCTGAAGCAGCGCCGGCGGTACGCGCTAGGATCGCTCCATTCCTAATAAATACCAGCCCCGGCAGATCGGAAATGCTATATTTCTGTACCAGAGCCGGATTATCGTCAACATCGATACGGGCAATGAGTGCCTTGCCGGCGAATTGCTGGGCCAACCGGTCGAGCGTTGTATCGAGCTGGCGACATGTTGCACAATCGCGTCGCTCGAAGACCAGCAGTACCGGCAATCCCGCCTGCAACACGCGGTCGATGCTCTGTTCACCGGTGCGGATGGGAGTTGAGAAGACCATAGATGACCTCGCTTCAACGGTTCGTATTGGCCTATGTTGCTACGATTACTCTACTCCGACCGTGTTAGTTGGACGGTAACGCTGTGTTAGCGCAGCGTTATAGCAACGGTCGTTTCGTGCAACTGTGCAGCACGGATTTTTATCGGACTATGATGACGGTTACCAATGAGCGATGTACGACTACAGATAGTGCATTGGCCTCGCCTCAGGGGGTTATCGTATGGCTATCCCTTCGTCGCAACTCGTTGCTGCTCACCATAGTTGCCGTACTAGAGTCTGGCATGCACACGCTCTTGGCGCTTTGCTCTGGTGGTAAGCGATGGACTCGTTGGCGGCGGTTCGTCTACCGAGATGTGGAGGGAAGCTCCTCTTGCTGCGCATGTTATTTGCAAAAAATGTGCAAATGCGCTATACTAAATTCGGTTCGCGGCGACGGTGCCGCTTGGGTCATTGTCGCCGCGGCGTCGAGCGTGCGCCCGGCGAATCTCTGTGGAGGGAAATATGCACGATCACTTTCGTCGGCGCATCGAAGTACTTACAGCACGGCTTAACAATCTACGTCCCGGTCTTGAGCGGGCACGTCAATCGATTACCCGCCTTGAAAATGATACCGTTCCGGCCGGTGCGACGGCGTTAGCCCGAGCCGCTCAGTTGTCGGCAGCACGGGCGATGGCAGCGACGCTAGCAGAACGCGAACGCCATTTACTCGTTGCGATCCGATCCTTACACGCTGAATTGACCGATCAGCAGTTGACCGAACACGAATAGGGGCTGGCAAACCGCCAGCCCCATCGCATCAGCAGATGCGCAATGCTCTAGCCATCTTCTCCGCTACGGATGCAAACCTATAAACGTTAGTCCCGTCGTTTCGGCAAAACCACACATCAAGTTCATACACTGCACCGCACTTCCTGCAGCGCCCTTCATGAGGTTGTCAATCGCACAAATACTGACAATGCGCCCCGTGGTTGGCTCGTAGGCAAAACCAACATCGGCATAGTTGGTCCCAGCAAGGATTTTCGGTTCAGGGTAACGGTAGATGCCTTGTCGCTCCTTCACAATGCGCACAAACGGCTGTTCACGGGCAAAACTGCGGTACGCCAGCCACAAATCCTTCTCGGTCAAATCACGAGCCGCAAACGCATGCACCGTCGCCAATGCGCCGCGCACCAGCTCAATCGCCGTGATCGACATGTGAACATTACGGAGGCCGGTAACTTGCTCGACTTCAGCGAGGTGGCGATGACCGACCGGCGCGAACGAACGGACTGCGCCGGAACGTTCGGGGTGGTGGCTGGCTTCGCTCACGGTTGCCCCGCCCTCCGATGAGCCAACTTTGATATCGGCAATGATCGGACGATGCGGGTCAATTAGTCCAGCCTGTACGAGTGGGAGCAGCGCGAGGTTGGTCGCGGTCGCATTGCAACCAACGCCGCTGGCATAGCGTGCATTGGTCAGTGCCACCCGATTAACTTCAGGCAGACCGTAGACGAAGCGTTCGAGCCACACCGGAGCCGGATGCGGCTGGCCGTACCATTGCTGATAAACTGCCGGGTCGCGTAAACGGAAGTCAGCCGAGCAATCAATGATACGCTCGGCCAAGCCGGCGTAGCGTTCGATGACTTGCGCCGCTTCACCGTGCGGCAGAGCTAAGAAGAGGAGATCGCACGGTTGTAACGTGTCGGGATGGACGAATTGCAGATTGGTGCGTCCGCGTAAGTTGGGATGCACCTGATAGAGGTATCGTCCGGCGTTGCGGGCGCTGGTCGCCTGGATAATCGTTACGTGTGGGTGATCGAGCAGCAGGCGTAATAATTCGCCACCGACATAACCGCTCGCACCGACAATACTAACCCGTAAAGTCATAGATGCCTCGTCCATAAGGTTGGGTGTCGGTAAGGTCGAAAGGTAGCCGGCAAGCGTCGTAGGGTCTGCCCGACGCTCGCCGTCCGTTGATCGTTACACCGACCTTACGACCGGCGACCCCGACCTACCTCCACCACGTAATCGATAATCCGCGCCGGAATGTCTACCCCGGTTGTATCAATGCTGTTGCGAAACTCCATCGTATAATTAACTTCGTTGACCAACAACTCACCCTCTGGTGTTTCGAGAATATCGATGGCAACCACGCCACCACCGACCGCGTGGGCAGCGCGCACACTCAGATCGGCCAGTTCTGGCGTGACCGGGCAGTTGGTAGCAACACCACCACGAGCCGTGTTGGTGATCCAGTGTGGACTGGTGCGATAAATCGCTGCGATACATTCGTCGCCGATCACGAAGCTGCGGATGTCGCGGCCCGGCTTGTTGATGTATTGCTGAATGTAGAAGATGGAGTGCTGGTAGTTCCCCAATACATCCCGATGTTCGAGTATCGCCTCGGCGGCGTCGCGATCGTTGATCTTGCTTACCATCCGTCCCCACGACCCGATCACCGGCTTGAGCACTACCGGATAACCGAGCTGCTCAATCGCTTCGAGGGCGCTTTCCGGCGTGAAAGCGAGCAGACAGCGCGGCGTAGGTACACCGGCGTGAATCAGGGCTTGCGTGGTCAAGAACTTGTCGCCGCAGGTGAGGGCCACGTGGTAGGTATTAACCGTTGGCACGCCGGCGTCGTTGAGAATCTTGAGCATATACAGCGCTCGACTGTGTTGAATTGCACGTTCGAGCACCACATCAAATGGATAGCTGGTTTGGTGCAGGTCGAAGATCTGCTCGCGGTCATCGATTTTGACATAATCAAGACCACGACGTTCTAATTCTTGAAACAGCAGCTTTTCTTCGGCGCGGATGCGCGAACAGAGGACGGCAATGCGCATAATCGGCTCTCCTATTCTCCCCAATCCTCTTCAACCTCAGGCGCGAGGGCGAGGGTGGGTGGGTTGAGACTCACAACTTCCAATTCAGCACCGCAATCCGGGCAGGCAATAATTTCGTTTTCCAGCGTGCCTTCTGGTAGAGTAATCTCAGCGGCGCATTCGGGGCATTCGGCGCGCATAACAGGTACTCCTCAGGTATTGGCAATACAGCTCTTGCAGATGCCTCATGCGGCAGGGATCGTCCCTGCCGCGTAGACATTTCCTATTCTCCCCAATCCTCTTCAACCTCAGGCGCGAGGGCGAGGGTGGGTGGGTTGAGGCTAACGACCTCCAATTCAGCGCCACAATCGGGGCAGGCGATGATCTCGCTCTCTAGGGTGTTGGCTGGCAGCATAATCGGCGCGACGCATTCAGGACATTCGGCATGCATAGGTAGTTTCTCCTTTCAGGCTTGTGTTGCTATCTGTTCAAGAATGGCTTCAGTGACTTCACGTGTTGTCGCATCACCGCCAACATCCGGTGTGCGAATTCCTTCGCTAGCGACGGCGTCCATCGCGCGGCGTAACCGTTCGGCGGCGCGAGGCCGCCCAATCCACTCGAGCAGCATCACCACACAGTTGAGGGCTGCGGTTGGGTTGGCAATCCCCCGCCCAGCAATATCAGGCGCTGCACCATGCACCGGTTCAAATAGTGCATGGCCATGACCGAGATTACTACTGGCCGCCACGCCTAAACCGCCGCCGTGAATGCAGGCAATATCCGACAGAATATCACCGAACATGTTAGTGGTAACGATCACGTCAAACCGTTGCGGTTGGGCGGCGAGTTGCATTGCCGCCACATCAACCAACCGTTCCTCGAAGGTTAACTCTGGGAAGTCGGCAGCGGCCTCTAGTGCTGCGGTGCGGAAGAGGCCGTCACTAACCCGCAGCACATTAGCTTTATGAACAATCGTGATCTTGCCGGGATGGCCGGCGGCTTGGCGGGTGCGCGCCAGTTCGCAGGCGGTACGGACAATCCGGGCCGAAGCGGCGCGCGTAATCACTCGCTCGGCAATTGCAGTGTTACCGTCGTCTTCGAGCCGTTCACGCCCACTGTACAAATCTTCGGTATTCTCGCGTACCACAACCAGATCAACGCCGGGGCCAATGGTTGGCCTAATGTTGGCGTAGAGATCGAGGGTGCGGCGCAATTCGACAATCGGACTACGGTATCCGGGTACCGGGTAGCTTGGTGAGGCAACTGCGCCGAAGAGAATAGCAGTCGCCTCACGGGCTGCTGCGAGTGTTTCGGCGGGAAGGGCGACGCCGGTGCGCTGGAAGACGCCCCACCCCGCCTCGACTTCACAGAGGGTGAGGTCTGGTGCCAACACGCGTAACACCGCCGTTGCCGCAGCCATTACTTCAGGACCGATCCCATCACCGGGAATGACACAGATCCGCATTACGCCACCTCACCGGGAAAGCGACCGTATTGGCGATAGAAGGGAACAATCCCGCCGGCGGCCCATACTTCACGCAAAAACAGTGGTGGTGGTGGTAGATTGATCACCCGCCCATCGGCTGTAGTAATCCGTCCCTGTTCGAGATCGAGTTCGACTTCGTCACCATCGGCCAGTTCAGCGGTCAGATCGGCGGTAAAGCAGGGAATACCGAGATTGAGCGCATTGCGGAAGAAGATCCGCGCAAAGAGTGGCGCAATAATCGCACCAATGCCAACCATACGGAGTGCCAACGGCGCATACTCACGTGAACTACCACAGCCAAAGTTCTTCCCGGCGACGATGATGTCACCCGGGCGCACGTTCGGTGCGAAATCAGGTCGGTGTTCAACAAACGGGTAGCGGCGTAGTTCACTTTCATCTTTCAACATATACGGCGCATACCGGCCGGGCACAATCTGATCGGTATTGATGTCGGGGCCAAAGAGCCAGACGCGAGCCATAGCAATGCCTCTCTTTCTGCACTGAGCGTTACTGCGATACGACCGGCTGGTCATCCATCACCGCGCGCGGATCGGTCAGATAGCCGGTAAGCGCCGTCGCGGCGGCGACTGCCGGCGAAGCTAAATAGATCTGCGCTTCGGGACTGCCCATACGGCCACGGAAATTGCGATTACCGGTGAACAGACAGACCTCACCGGGGGCAAGTACGCCCATATGACGGCCAATGCATGCGCCACAACCCGGTGTGCCGATGGTCGCACCGGCGGCGAGGAGAGTGGCAAGGGTACCATCAGCGGCGGCGCGATGCAGCGCCTGGGCGCTGGCCGGCACAACGATCATCCGCACGCCGGGAGCGATACGTCGGCCGGCCAGAATCTGGGCTGCCACTGCCATATCTTCGTAATGGCCGTTGGTGCAAGTGCCGAGGTAGACCACATCAACGGCGACGCGCCCCAGATCACTGAGGTTCGCAACATTGTCAACATAGTGCGGTGCCGAGACTTGTGGCTCTAGTTGCTCAAGATCGATCTCAACCACCTCTTGGTACTGAGCGTCAGCATCGACGGTTGGCACGAGTGGCCCGTGCAGTTCAAGCCCGGTCGGTGGGATAATACCGGCCTTAGCGCCCATCTCAATTGAGAGCGTCGCCAGCGTCATCCGCTCCATCACGCTCAGGTTCTCAACCCCGTGCCACTCGATGGCAGCATATGTTGCTCCATCGGCGCGGAGCAGACGGGCAGCGCGGAGCGCCAAATCTTTCGGCCCCACCCCAAACCCAAACTCACCGCGTGCTCGCACCACGATGGTCTCCGGCACACGCAACCACGTCTTTCCGGTAGCCAATGCAAGCGCGATGTCGGTGCTGCCCATACCGGTACCAAACGCTCCGACACAGCCATACGCCGTACTGTGGCTATCGCTCCCCAAAATTAACATGCCCGGCTGGGCCAACCCCTCTTCCACCAACACCGGGTGCGAAATACCGCGCCCGACATCAAACAGATTGGGAATACCCTGTGCGCGCACCCAGCGCCGCACTTCTTGCTGTTTTTCTGCGGTCTGTACACTGGCAGCCGGGGCGACGTGATCGATCACAACTGCAATGCGCTGAGGGTCCCACACCCGCTCAGCGCCCAGTTCGTTGTGGAGAATGCGGATAATGCCGGGTGCCAAGCTATCGTGGACCATCACTAGATCAACATTCGCCGTCACCACATCGCCGGCGCGCACCGCTCGCCCGGCAACACGGCTTAAGATTTGTTCGCTCATTGTTGGCATCGTTGTATCCTCGTGTTATATTGATGGCCGCAGTCTGTGCGGCCTTACCAGGATTACTCGGCGTAGCTATAGAGAATCTCGTCGATCATTGCGCCATCAAGGTCGTGTTCGTCGCCGAGGGCCTTGATGCGGGCGGCGGCGGCGCGGGCTTGCGCTTCGCTAAGGGTGATACCCAATTCGCGGGCGCGTTCGGCGACGGCGTGCCAACCGACCAGCCGGTGGGCAATCGCGATGGTGCGCTGGCGACCGAACAGGTTCGGATCGAGCACTTCGTAGCTGCGTGGATCGGCCAGCACGGCTTTTGTGTGCATTCCAGCCTTGTGGTGAAAAGCGGTCGGGCTGGTAATACACTGGTTGAACGGGATTTCGATGCCGAGCATAGTTGCCACCGTCTCGTCGATCTTCGGCAACAGATCGAGACGATACCGTCGAACACGATTCGGATCGACGCTCGCAATTCGTGCAATCATCCCGCTCAGACTGGCAATACCGTTGCGTTCACCAATCCCAAGTACCGTCACATCGAGGTGGGTTGCACCGGCTTCGTAAGCGCAAAAGGTATTGGCGACCGCGCAGCCACTATCGTTGTGGCCGTGAAATTCGATGTCGCATGTGACTTCAGCACGCACAGCGCTAACCACTTCGTAGACTTGACGCGGCGTAGCGATGCCAACGGTATCGGCAAGACCGATTCGTTGGACGCCCATCGTCTCGACCGCGCGGTAAATGCGGATCAAGTCGGCAAGGTCGGTGCGGAAACTATCTTCACACGAAAAGCGCACCTCAACGTCGTGGTCGCGCAGGTACGTGATCACCTGTTGCGCTTCAGCCAAAATCTCATTCAGGCTGCGTCCATGACTTACTGTGCGTAGTGGTTCGGACGTAGCGAAGAGCAGATTCGCCCCTTGTGCACCGTGTTCGACGGCGAGGCGTGCATCGGTCATGTGACAGCGGATATGGGTGAGGATACGGGCGCGGAGACCGTGACGGGCAATGGTGGCGAGATCACGCGCACTTTGCGGCGAAGCTGCCGGAGAGGTGAGTTCGATATACTCAACGCCGAATGCGTCGAGCATTTCTGCGATAGCAAGCCGTTGGGCGGACGTAAAGCGGGCGCTGGCGAACTGTTCGCCTTCGCGCAGGGTGGTATCGACGAAAAACAGACGCTCAGGCAGTGACATACGGTGACACCTCTCTCACTTGACATGAGCCAAAAAGTTCAGGCCGGCAATAGCGTGGCGTATAGGCAACTGGGCTGGTTGTGGCTATCCGTTTCATATATACCTCCGTTGCACAAACAACTGACCCGGCGCACCGTATGGTCTGGTGAGCCGGGTCTTGTCTCTTCCACGCAGCAGACAAGCAGAGCTAACCAGACCTTTCGTCCGGCTTCTTCGCGCGCTTGATCTGCTTGGTGGATGCGTGTTCGTTTCTCATAGTGTGACGAATATACCAGAAGTCGAGTTTTGTGTCAAATGGGGATTCGGTATGTGAAGTCTATGCTGCTCCTCCGCAGATACACAGACGCAAAGCGGGCAAAGGCGCAGAGGATGGTAAACGCAAAGACGCAAAGGACGCAAAGACGCAAAGGACGCAAAGACGCAAAGACGCAGAGGGCACAAAGGGGTTTGGGGGAAGAGTTACTAGAAGCCACAAGAGAGTACTATTGTACGTTTGTGCCTTTTGCGATTTTTTGTGGCTATTTCTATGTGTTCTCTGCGTTCTCGGTGGCACAGGTTTTGCCCCCACCCCTTACCCCTCCTCCAGCGGGGGAGAAGCATCTTACACCTCCCTCCAGCGGGGGAGGCTAGGAGGGGGGGTATTTCTCCAAAACGCCATGCTCGTAACACACTTACGGATTCGGCGTTGTTTCCGTCCCTGCCGGCGCGATGTTTTGCGGTATGGTAGTGATAGAATTGCTGACCAAAAGGCTAGCAACCATGATGATAAAGACGAGCGAGATAAGAGCTGACAATGACCAGCCCTGTATCGGCGGCGTTGGAAATGCTTGACGACCCTGATTCATAGCGTTCTCTTTCTCTAGGTTAATCGCGGAAGGCGCAAACAGCAGCGTCAGGTCGATCTGATAGACCTATGAGCAGTATATCCCATTCTATCTCGATAACAAGGGATATATTCCGAATGCCAATGGTGCAGTTTTTCGTAAGCGGCTTTAATCTGTGTGAGACATTCCTCTCTCGTAAGTAGGTACGAAACGTGGTATAACGGTGATACACACATGCATCGTCCGCCGTTTGTTGCGCTGATCCTGCGCGTAAAGGAACAACAGCGATGAGCCTTGCCACGGTCTACCATCTGATCGACCAGCTCAACATCCCAGTGGATGGAATTATCAGTCGCACGATTTACCAAGATGCAACGATCAAAGCGGTTCTCTTCGGCTTTGCTGCCGGACAAGAGTTATCAGAGCATACCGCTGCGATACCGGCCATTATGCATATCCTGCAAGGTGAAGCGCGTATCACACTCGGCGAAGAGGTTGTTGAGGCAGTGCCTAACACGTGGGTGCATATGCCGGCGCGGTTGCCACATAGCCTACAAGCGCGAACGCCGGTCGTGATGTTATTGCTGCTCCTTAAAGGTTCACGCGAATAAGCGACGATTGCCTAGTGTTGGACGGAGAAAGGCCGCATGCACCAAAACAAACATCTGATCCGTACACCGCAACCGGTGCGGATACGGCCAATTGCATTGCCGGTTGAACACGGTGGTTGGGGGTTTTTAGCAGCACCGATTGTGCTTGGATTGTGGTTGGCGCCCTCGATGGCAGGGTTCTGGTTGAGTCTGGCCGGCTTCGGTGCCTTCCTGACGCGCCAGCCGCTCAAGATCGCATTCGGCGATTACCGACGCAGAAAACGCTATCCACGCACCGTTATTGCCGAGCGGTTCGTGGTGGGCTATAGTACGATTGCGTTCATCGGTCTTGGTTTGGCAATCGTCAATGCAGCGGCACCCTTTTGGTTGCCGATTGCACTCGCTGCTCCATTTGCGATAAGCCAATTATTCTTCGATCTACGAAAGGAGAGTCGGGCGCTTGCGGCCGAATTGTGCGGTGCTGTGGCGATTAGTGCGTTGGTGGCAGCGATTATGATGGCAGATGGTTGGTCATTCCCACCGGCGATGCTGGCGTGGTTACTCCTTGCAATGCAAGCCGCAACCGCGATCATCTATGTCCGTGTTCGCCTACGCTTAGCGCGTAACGAACCGGTGGGTCGTGCGCCGGTATTGCTCTGGCACGGAATAGCAGTGCTCATAGCCGGTGGTCTCGTGGTATTGGATTGGGTTGGTTGGCCGGTGCTTCTCATCTTTATCCTTCTTACCCTACGCTGCTGGATCGGTCTCTTACCACGCAGCCTGACCACACCGACACCATTGGTGGGGATGCAAGAATTAGGTGCAAGTCTTCTCACCGTCATCGGAATCGGTTTCAGTATCGGTTTCTAACACATTATTAGCACCCCGTTGACCGCTGGCTAATATCGTTCCATCATAATACCAAAGTAGAAGACAACGGAGCAGTGTGTCTGCTCACATTGAGGTGTGGTATGAACGAGTTAGGACGGTGGTTAATCGGTACCGGTGTGGTCTTGATTGTCATCGGTCTCGTTGTACTGGCCGCCGGTCGGTTGCCATGGCTAGGTCGCCTACCCGGCGATATCCTGATCGAGCGGGATAATCTAACCATCTTTATTCCGTTGGGCACCATGCTGGTGGTGAGTTTGGTCTTGACCGTCATCGCCAACGTGATCGCACGCTGGTGGCGTTGATCGTCGGAAAGGATGGGACGTATGATCGATCGCGAGATGGTGCAACAGATTCGGTCCGAATTGGGTGAATTGCAGCCGCCGGTTCTCTCGTTATACGTAGCGGTCAATCCGGCCAACCCTGAGAATGCCGGACGAGCGTGGGCGTTGCGGGCGCGTAACGCGGTAAAGGCGTTGGCGGCTCCGGCCGATATTGAACAGGCAGTACTGGCAGCGCTCGATGCGGAGATGGTGCCCGAAGCACGCACGTTAGCGCTCTTCGCGGCGGCGCCGGTGGCCGAAGCCAGGAGTTCGACGGTGACGATTACCCGTTTGCCGTTGCATATCGACCTACCGTTGCTTGATTTGACCAACGGTCGGGTCGAGGCACGCTGGGGTGAGCCATATATTGCACCAATTGTATATGCGCTCGACCAGTATGAGCGCACCGCCATTGTCTGGTTGCGTGGCGAGGGTTGGCGCTTCTTTGAGGTGTTCCTTGGCGAAATCGTTGAGTATACCGATGTGTTCCGCAATGTCGAGAGCGAGCTGTGGCGTGAAGTTAGCGAGTTCGATCCACACCGTTTGCGTGAACGGTTGCGTACACAGGCGATGGGGAATCGCGACCGCTTTGCGCGTCGGATGGAAAATATCGCCACTCGCTATCTGCAACGGCTCGCTGAACTGACCGAACGGGCTATGACTCATTTCGGTCTGCGCCGTTTGGTATTGCTCGGTCGTGAAGAGGCGACCAAGCAGTTTGCCGATCTCTTGCCGCGCACCATCCGTCAGATGGTGATTGCTCATGTGGCAGATTTACCCCATCCTGATGCGTCGCTTGCCCATGTTCTTGCCAAAGTCGGGCCGATCCTCGAGCAGGTAGAACAGGCGCACGAGCAAGAGTTGCTCGACCAGATCACGCGCCAACCCGGTGTATGGGGTATCGATCCCACGTTGTCGATGTTGCAAGAGGGACGGCTGAGCGTATTGGTAGCACCATGGCATCTTAATACCGACGTCTGGATGACCGACGATGGCCTGCTGGCCGGTAGTCGTGAGCAAGCGATGCTGTTGCATGCTGCTGGTGAACCGCAATCGGTGCCGTTACGAGATGTACTGATCGATATCTGTGCAGCATACGCTACGCGACTCGAGTTTGCCGCCGGACCGGCAGAGGAGCGGTTACTACGTGATCTGAACGGTTTGGCCGGTCTGTTGCGTTGGTGATAGTTTCGCGCTATTGACTGCTCTCGCAGAGGCGGCGTCACACGCCGTCTCTGAATCCGATACATAATTTCAATTCATCGTTGTCGAACTACTATGGAATTCAAAGATTATTACGCTATCTTAGGCGTCAGCCCGGATGCTGATGAACAGGCTATCAAACAAGCCTACCGTAAATTGGCGCGGCAGTACCATCCTGATGTCAATCCGGGCGATAAGAAAGCCGAAGAGCGTTTCAAAGAGATCAACGAGGCGTATCAAGCCTTGAGTGATCCGGAACGACGCCGCAAGTACGACGAGTTGCGTGCGTACTATCAACGCTGGCAGCGTAGCGGCGGTCGCGGTGAGTTTAACTGGAGTCAGTGGCAGGCTTCGCCTGGCCAACAGGTCTATACCTACAACGTCTCTCCCGAAGACCTGGAAGACTTATTTGGCGCCGATAGCCCGTTCTCCGACTTCTTCAGTTCGATCTTCGGTCAGCCACAATTCCGCCGGCCAAGCCGTCCGGCACGCGGACGCGATCTCGAAGTGCCGGTGACCGTCTCTCTCGAAGAGGCGTTCTCCGGTACAACGCGCTCGCTCCAGGTCGGTGACCGTCGGATCGAGGCCCGGATTCCGCGTGGCGTGCGTACCGGTACGCGGGTGCGGTTGAGCGGGCAAGGTGCTCCCGGTATTGCCGGTGGCGCGTCGGGTGACCTGTATCTGGTTGTCGAAGTCGAACCACATCCGCAATTTGAGCGCGACGGCGATGATCTGATGACGACTATCGAGGTCGATGCCTTTACTGCCGCAGTAGGTGGCGAGGTGCGTGTGCCAACAATTGATGGTACGGTAACCCTGAAGATTCCACCACGTACCCAAGCTGATAAGGTCTTCCGATTGCGTGGGAAGGGGATGCCGCGGTTAGAAAATCCGACAGAACGCGGCGATCTGTTTGTGCGGGTGAAATTGGTTTTGCCTGAGCCATTGAGCGATGCGGAATTGAATACGTTGCGCGAATTGGTGCGAAACCGCAGAACGGTTGGGCGGTAGGCTTACGGCTGTAAGCCGCCTTGTAATGGTAACGAAGAGGTTTTCTATGTCGGAACGAACCGGTCGTGGTCGGAGAATGGTGTTATTCTTCGAACTATTCTTGCTGCTGGTTATTGCCGGTGCGTTCGTATGGACAGCACTGGTGAATGATCGGCGAGAAACCGTGGCGGTTGCGCCATCGCCAACACCGGTGACGTTCACCATGCCCACGATTATTCCAATGACCGCGACCGATCTGGAAGCTCAGATCGCCGCCGTCTATCGTGAGGCTGGGCCGAGTGTGGTAAATATCACCAGTCGCTCGATCAGCTACGACTTTTTCTTTAATCCGGTGCCCCGCCAGGGTAGTGGCTCAGGCTTTTTCTACGATACCGCAGGCCATATTGTCACCAACTATCACGTGGTGGCCGATGCCGATGAATTGCAAGTAACACTCGCCGATGGACGTACTGTGTCGGCCAAGATTGTCGGCAGTGACCCATCGAACGATCTGGCCGTGATTAAAGTCGCTTCACCGGTCGATGAGATTCGGCCACTGCCGATCGGTGACTCGACGCAGGTGTATGTCGGTCAATTTGTCCTCGCCATCGGTAATCCGTTTGGTCTTGAACGTACCCTCACCTTTGGAATTGTCAGTGCGCTTGGACGGGTCATCGAGAGTCCGAACCAGCGCTTCATCGGCGAGGTCATCCAATCGGACGTGGCCATTAACCCCGGTAATTCGGGTGGACCACTCCTCGATTTGACAGGCCGTGTAATCGGGGTTAATTCGGCCATTCTCAGTCCCAGTGGGGCCAATGCTGGCATCGGCTTTGCTATCTCGGCGCGAACAGTGCAGCGCGTAGTACCGGTGTTGATCCGGGAAGGGCGCTATCCGCACCCATCGTTGGGAGTGCGCGTGATCGAACTGACGCCGCAACGTGCTGCGCTGTTTGAGCGGGCCGGTATGAATTTGCCAATCAAAGAGGGGTTACTCATTGCCGAATTGGTCGAAGGTGGTCCGGCTGCCCGAGCCGGTTTGCGGGGGCCGCAGCAGGTAGTGCGAGTCGGAAACTGGATGTTGCCGGTTGGGGGTGACGTGATCGTGGCAATCAACGGTCGCTCGATCACGAGCAGCCAGGAGCTATTGGTCTATCTCGAAACCGAAACCCAAGTGGGTGAAACGGTGCAAGTAACCGTTATTCGTAATGGTCGTGAGCAGATTGTCCCGGTGACGCTAGCCGAATTGTCGTCGTAAACACACAAGGAGCCGACGCCTATGTTAGTGCGACGGATGAGTTTAGAGGAATTAGCACGTGCTACCGGGTTGCCAGTGCCGGTGTTGCAGTATTTGGCCGATGTGGGGTACATCCATCCTTTTCCTCAGTTGCCGGCGGCTGAGTTCGATGAACTTCGCCGGATCAGACGCTTGATCGACGATCTCGGTGTAGCGACCGATACCGTTGATCTGATCTTACATATGCGCCGGCGTATGCTGGCGATGCAACGCGAAATCGCTCGACTGCGCGCCGAATTGGCGTACCGAAGAGCTTTTGATGGCGTGAATACATGGGTTGACGCGGACTGGTACGAGTAACGCGCACTCGTTTCTATTGGAGGAGGTCTATAACGATGTATCGAATCGATTTTCGCCCGTTTGATTATCTCACCGCCGAACTAGCGGCGTTATGGTGGTTTTATTTGTCGCAGGGTCTGGCGCTCATTGCGCTTGGTGTGGCTGTGATCATTTGGCCTGAGTTGTTGGCCTATTTAGCAGCGATTTTCTTCATAGCCATTGGGGTAGTCTTACTTGTACTTGGTTGGCGTGTGCGACAGGTTAAACGCCGTTATGAACTCTTTAAACAATCATTTCTCCTCGAACCGTAAAGCAAAGGAATTGAACAATGAGCGATGCTTCGTACATTCGTATTTTACGCAGCCGGTGGCCGTATGCTCAGTTCGATACTCGGCCGTGGTCGCCGCCAATTAACGTTTGCGAAACCGAGCACGAAATGGTGCTGGTGATCGAATTAGCCGGTGTGGATCCGGCAACGTTGCAGATTGAAGCATACCCAGAACTGGTCCGGATCGCCGGAGCACGCCAACTGGCGCTACCGGCAGGCCTGCGCCGCTTGCACCGCATGGAGATTGCTGCCGGTGTGTTCCAGATTGAAGTGCCGTTTGAGCGACCCATCGATCCTGATCGCACAAGTGCCCGTTCAATCCATGGGCTACTGGAAATCCGACTACCGTTTGCCGGACGTTCACGGCGGCAGGTTGTTATTCCGGTAGCGGAGGGAGAATAACTGTGAGTGAAGCGAACGTTGTCCAACGGCCAGTAACGCCAGATATTCCTGAACTATTGCCGATTCTGCCGATCAATAATGCAGTGCTCTTCCCAGGTATGTTTTTGCCACTGGTCGTCAGTGGCGACGCATGGGTACGTCTGGTCGATGAAGCAGCACTGTCAACGAAGATGATCGGTGTGTTTCGTCGCGTGCAGGCCGGCGAGGAGTTTGAACCGTCAATGTTAGCGTCCACCGGTACGGCGGCAATGATCGTGCGCATGATGCGTTTGCCGCAGGGTGGGGTTCAACTGCTTTTGCAAGGGCAGGCGCGGATCAAGGTACAACACTGGGTGTCGATTAAGCCCTATCCGCAGGCGCGGGTGAGCATCTCCCATGATCCGCACGAAACATCACTGGAGACATCGGGCTTGGCGCGGGCAGCACTGGCCGGTTTTCAGCAAATTGTCGAGCTGAGTCCTAATCTGCCCGATGAATTAGCCATTGCAGCCGCTAATGCGCCCCATCCCGGCATGCTGGCCGACCTCATTGCGGCCAATCTGAACCTGAGTCTCGACGATCAGCAGGCCGTGCTCGACATCCTCGATGTCACCGAGCGGTTGCAGCACGTGTTGCGGCTGCTCGAACGTGAGCGTGAAATCTTGATGATCGGGCGGAAAGCTCAGGAAGAGGTCTCGAAGAATCAGCGTGAATATGTCTTGCGCCAGCAACTTGAAGCGATTAAGCGTGAATTGGGTGAGACCGATGATCATGCTGCCGAAATCGCCGAGCTGCGACGGCGGTTGGAGGAGGCCAATCTGCCGGCAGAAGCTCGCCAAGAGGCCGAGCGCGAGCTATCGCGGCTTGAGCGTATGCCACCCGGTGCGGCCGAGTATACGGTAGCGCGTACCTATCTCGATTGGATCCTCGATTTGCCGTGGCACGCTAGTACCGAAGACAATCTCGATATTACACAGGCGCGGCAGGTCCTCGACGAGGATCATTACGATCTAGCGCGGATCAAAGAGCGAATTATTGAATACCTTGCCGTGCGAAAACTTCGCCAAGAAGCGGGTGCCGGTGGCGAAACCCGCGGACCGATCCTCTGTTTCGTCGGTCCACCCGGTGTCGGTAAGACGAGTCTGGGGGCGTCCATTGCCCGCGCATTGGGGCGTAAATTTGTGCGTGTCGCCTTGGGTGGCGTGCGCGATGAAGCCGAAATCCGTGGTCATCGCCGTACCTACATCGGTGCCTTACCCGGACGGATTATTCAGGGCCTCAGCCGCGCCGGTAGCAACAACCCGGTCTTGCTCCTCGATGAAGTTGATAAACTGAGTATCGGTTTTCAGGGCGACCCGGCGGCAGCGCTGCTCGAAGTGCTTGACCCGGAACAGAACGTCGCTTTCGTCGATCGTTACCTTGATGTACCGTTTGATCTCAGCAAGGTACTCTTTGTATGCACAGCTAACCGTGCCGACACCATCCCGCCAGCGCTGCTTGACCGCATGGAGCTGTTGGAGTTGGCCGGCTACACCGAGCAAGAGAAACTGGAGATCGCACGACGCTACCTGATCCCACGTCAGCGCAACGAACAGGGATTAGCCGAACGCGGTCCAGAATTGACGACGGCTGCGTTACAACGGCTGATCCGCGAGTACACGCACGAAGCCGGGGTACGCGATCTCGAACGGCGTATCGGAGCGGTTTATCGCAAGATGGCTACTCGGTTGGCCGAAGGCAAAGAGATACCGGCGCAAGTTGATGCGGACGATCTCGATGATCTGCTTGGCCCACCGCGTTTTCGCAGTGAGACACTGCTCGGCGAGAATGAGGTTGGTGTTGTCACCGGCCTCGCATGGACACCCACCGGCGGCGATGTGCTCTTCGTTGAGGTAAGCGTAATTCCGGGGAGCGGCCAACTGATCCTTACCGGTCAGTTGGGTGATGTGATGAAAGAATCGGCACGGGCTGCCCTCACTTACGCCCGTTCGCGTGCTACTGAGCTAGGTATCGAAGCCGAGATCTTCCAGCAGAGCGATATTCACATTCACGTGCCTGCCGGCGCCGTTCCCAAAGACGGCCCTTCAGCCGGTATCACGATGGCGAGTGCGCTCATTTCGGCGCTGACGAAACGTGAAGTGGATAAGCGCATTGCGATGACCGGTGAGGTTACGTTACGCGGCAAAATCTTGCCGATTGGCGGGGTGAAAGAGAAGCTCCTGGCAGCGCAGCGGGCCGGTGTGCGTAAAGTCTTGTTACCGAAAGAGAATGAGATCGATCTGCGCGAGGTGCCCGCTGAAGCGAAAGAACAACTGGAGATTGTGCTCGTCAAGCACATGGACGAAGTGCTGCGTGAGTTGGGTCTCGTTGCTGCGCCGGTGAGTGAGTAGGACACCGGCGCAAGCTATGCGATGGTGAACTTACCGCACATGGCCTTGCTCGCCTTGAGCAATTGCTTCGGGAACTGCATCCTCTCACAATGCCAAACAGAACCGTCTTCCTACGGGACACCAGAAAGAGCGACTCTGCTCCCCATTACCCTTGGCGTGCTGGAAATGGATATTGATAAGGTGTGGTATGCTTCGCTGCCGCCTGCCTTTCTCATGTAATGAACAAAGGTTTACGCAATGACGTATCATTGCAGTCAATCCAAATCACTCCACGCTCGTGCGCTCATCCTTGCCTTCTGTATCGTTCTTACCGGTTGTGCAGCAACAGCGAATATTCCGACACCCTCACCCGTGTTCGACCGCCTACCGACCGTCACTCCCGAACTGCCGGCAGCACCGGAGCCAACGGCGCGCATTATCCGCTTGGGTGAAACCCCCTTACCAACCCCCTCAATGACCGCGGTGCCCACGCCGCTCATCACCGATAGTGGTGTGCTCACCGTGAGCATGGCGCAGCTCGGTCTCAGCGCCGAACCCTACGCTATACTCGGTGATCCCAATGCCCCGGTGACCATCGTCGAATTCACCGACTTCGGTTGCGCCTTCTGTCGCCGTTATCACCAGCTCACCTTTTCCGCTTTGGTGACCGAATTCGTTGAGACCGGAAAGGTCTTCTACGTTGTCAAGCACTTGCCGGTTACCAGTCCACAAGGCGAGTGGGCTGCGCTGGCGGCGATCTGCGCCGGCGAGCAGGGTAGCTACTGGGAGATGCACAATGCCCTCTTTGCTAACAGCGAGGCGTGGCAAGGCGACGCGGCCAGCGCACAGCGCCGCATTGACGCCATCGCTGCCGAGCTTGACCTCGATACGGCAGCGTTGCGGGCCTGCGCCGAACGCGCCGAGACCAAAGCCGTCATTGCCCACCACGTGAGCGAAGCGCATGCCCTGCGCATTTTTGGTACGCCGGTCTTCTTCATCAACAACCGGCTGCTGGCCGGTGCGCAGCCGATTGAGGTTTGGCGGCAAGTGTTGGTAGCAATGCTTCAGTAGGGTCACAGCGGTGCTGTGCCCTTGCGGTAACGTGACGGATACCGGCCTGTCGGTGCGGTTCCCCTACGTGTGATGAGGCACGGTGTAGGCGCGGTGAGGCACGGCTGCCATCGTGGTGGATTGGTGAGACGGGGCACACCCCCACCGGGAATGAACCGGCAACCGGGTACCGCGGCAGTAGGGGCACCGTAGGGGCAGAGTATTGCTTGATGGTGTACAATATTCTCCGATTACTAGAGTTACCAATGAGTGTATGTCCTATGCCCGACTCATCGTCTGAACCCACAATGCGCCTCTTTATCGCGCTTGATTTGCCGGACGAGGTGCGCCGTGAGCTGCGCGATGTACAGATGCGCCTAAGCATGCATAGCCGGGCTGTCCGTTGGAGTGACCCGGTCGGCATGCATCTGACACTCCACTTTCTGGGTGAGACGCCGGAACGGCTGGTCGAACCGTTGCTCGCCGGAATGCGCGCTATCACCGCGCCCACTTTGCGCCTCAGCCTTGACCGGCTGGGGTGTTTTCCACCAACCGGCTCGTTGCGCGTCGTTTGGGTTGGTCTCAGCGGTGATCTGGCCGGTTTAGCGACCCTCTACCAGTCCCTTGCCGGGGTTATTCAGTCGGTTGGATTGCCTACCGATCCGCGTCCGTTTACCCCTCACATCACCCTTGCCCGTTCCCGTCCCGAAGCAACACCGGCTGAATTGCGCGCGCTCCGCGCGGCGTTGCCCACAGTGTCGCTACAACCACTCGCTTGGCAGAGCGAGCGCCCCATCCTTTTCCGCAGCCAACTGACACCGCGCGGTGCCATCTATACGCCGTTGGGCTAGGTTGCGTGATTTGTACTTATTCGTTGGGTGACTTGCGCTAGTCACCAGCCATGGCAACCAATATTATGCACGTAGTGCTGAAAGGAGGTTGTCATGGCTCTCCGTGTTGGTGTGTATTGCCGTGCTCGGCGTATCGTCAGCGTTCGCGCAGTCGCTCGTTGTACGTGCCGTGCTCTTCTATTCGCCCACTTGCCCGCATTGCCACACTGTGCTCGATGAGGTGTTGCCGCCATTGCAGGCCCGCTATGGCAGCCAGTTGCACATTCTCACGATTGATGTGTCGACTCCTGCTGGTCAGTCGTTGTACAGCGCAGCGTTGCAAACCTTTGCTGTCGCTGCGTACCGGCAAGGCGTACCGGCCCTGTTCTTTGGTCAAACCCATCTGGTTGGGAGCGATGAGATTCCTACCCGGCTGCCCGGTTTGATCGAGCAAGCCCTAGCCGCCGGCGGAAATGCATGGCCGGCCATCCCCGGTATCGAGCCGTTGACGGCGACGTTTGAGTCTGGCGCTGCGCCGGTTGCACCATCGGCATCGTCGCCATTCAGCCGCGATCCGTTTGCCAATACGCTCGCGCTGCTGGTGCTGACCGGCATGGCGATTGCGTTCTTTGTCGCTGTTACGCGCCTGCGCTGGCCCTTTGACCGTCCGTTGCCCGTCACCCGCTCGCGCTGGATCCCGGCGTTGGCGGCGGTAGGAGTAGTCTTGGCCGGCTATCTGGCCTTCGTCGAATTGAACCAGCAGCGTGCAGTCTGTGGGCCGGTCGGCGATTGCAATACCGTTCACCAAAGCCCGTATGCCCGCTTGTTCGGCGTTCCGGTGGGCTTGATAGGTTTGGCTGGTTATCTTGCGATCATCGTGGCATGACTGCTCGATCGCTTTTCGCTCCTTCGCCTTGCCCGTCAAGCGTTAGTCGTGATGGCGCTGGCCGGTACGCTCTTCTCGCTCTATCTCACCTTCCTTGAGCCGTTTGTGATTGGGGCGACGTGCATATGGTGTCTCCTTTCAGCCATCACGATAACAGCGCTGCTTTGGGTGAATGCGCCACCTGCACCGCAGCACGTTGCCCGTGGCCGCCGGTCATTATCCCTATCATGGGGCACCATACCGTGATGGAGCGTGCCATATCGTTGTAGTAAAGACGCAGCGTATCGTGTCTCTACGGTGGCCCCTACCACCTCTTCCATTGCATGCCGGCTCCCTACGCTTTGGTGAGAGGTGGTAACAGGGTAAGTTAGTTTGTTGCACCTCACGATATGGGACCATCTTCTTTCTCCAGAAGTGCGCAAATGAATCCAACGTTCTGTTCCTGCCCCAATTGCACTGCGCAATCGTAGCTGATAGGCGTCACGTTCCCGCCTTCCAGAGCATCCACTGTTCTCGGAGTGTCGCCGTTATCGGTCGGACTTGCCACGAGGAGGCCAGATGCAATTGCCAACCGTTCGCAATGGCACGCTGCGGTGTGGCCCCAATCATGCACAGCATCATACTCCAGGCACGTCTAGGTTCGATCTCTGAGTCTCAGCCGTAGGTTGAGCACCGGCGGCTCGGTAGGGAGAAGCGATCCGCGGTACCGCGGTGTATACCAAGACATTTCATCGTGGCTTCGCGCTGGGTGCACCATGCCCCACCGCTTGTGTCGCTCATCGTCCGTGCGTAATGGCTGCGGTGATTGCGGTCCGTTCGCGCGACCGGCATCAATCGCCCTTCGTTCCTATCGGTGCAGCGTTGTGATAGTAACACTGCGCAGCGTCGTTGCTTTTCCAGGACATATGAGTGATTTGTTGAGGATACGTATTCCACGAATACGTGCCGACGAGAGTCTAGCCCCCACGATACCCCACCACATTTGTTAGTTGAACTATGTAACCTCAAACCAATATGTTGCATCTTATGGGCAAAAGGTCAAAATATCTTTGACAAAGAGGAGGTTGCTCAATCATGAGTCAGTTGATCGGTCGTTTGACGGGATTGCGGACGCTCGGCGAGCGGTATGTGCCGACCTACTTTTTAGCGGCACTTGGCAACGGTGGTATGGCTGTTACCTTCTTCATCTGGCTAAACTTTCTCGTTCCTCATCCGAAGACGCCCATTGTGACGTTTGACAGCATTGTCGCCCTTTGGGCGAAATCGGATCTGATCGGGCAAGCACTCTTGCTATTAGCGATGGTTGGGGTTGCACTCTTCGCTATCCGCCACTTCCAGTCGCTCATCTGGAATCTGAGCGAATTTGCTCATTTCCGCCGCAGCAGTGCCTATTTGCAACTGCGCGAAACCAACGGCGCAGTGACCCTGATGGCGTTGCCGCTCACGTTGGCAATGACGATTAACGTGCTGTTTGTCAGCGGTGCGGTCTTTGTGCCTGGTCTGTGGAATGTCGTCGAGTATCTCTTCCCCTTCGCAATGACGGCATTTTTTGCAGTGGGTGTGCTCGCGCTGCGCATGTTTGCCGATATCTTTGGCCGCGCTGTGGCCAATGGCCATTTCGACTGCGCGCGCAATAACCACTTGACGCAGATGCAGGCAGCGTTCGCCTTCGCGATGGTCGGCGTTGGCTTAGCTGCCCCGGCAGCGATGAGCAACGTAAAACTCACAATTGGCCTGTCAATCCTTGGTGCGATCTTCTACATCACAGCGGCGGTCGTGGTGGCAGTCGTGATGCTCATGTTGGGAGTGCGTGCCATGCTGACCACCGGCTTAGCCGTCGAGGCAGGGACGAGTCTGTGGCTGCCGATCCCACTGCTTACACTCATCGGCATCGCAATATTGCGCATCAGTCACGGTCTCCACAACGGCTTCGAGCTACATATCGATGCACCGCATCGTCTGCTGATCACCGCCTTCTTCTTCGCTCTGCAACTGTTCGTGGGGTTGTTCGGTTGGTCAGTGTTACGGCGAGTGGGCTATTTCCGTACCTACCTCAACGGTCCGTCGCGTAGCCCAGCGACGTATGGCCTGATCTGCCCGGCAGTTGGCCTGTTCGTGTTCGGCATGTTCTTCCTGCACGTTGGTCTGGTGCAGAATGGCTTGATCGAGAAGTTCTCACCGATCTATTTCGTCTTGCTGGCGGCTCTAGCTGTCGTGCAGGCACTCGGCATCGTAACGATGTTCCGCCTCGATCGCCGCCTCTTGGCTGCACCCGCCAAAGCTCTGGTCGAAGCCGAGAGTGTGGCCTAAATGGCCTCTATGCGGTGAGGGCTCCCCCTCTCCCCTAGGGATATGAACGTCATCCCTCTTATCGGAAGGGGGCAGCTTGCCGCACCCCACCTACGCTGGTACAGACCGACTTCTCTCCACGGGAAAACGGATTGAAGCAGGTCATTGCGGACCTTCCACCCCCTCTCCCCATCGGGAGAGGGGGTGGAATGAGGGTTCTACAGCGTCACGCTAAACGCCGCATTAATCCCCGGAATAGCCGCGACTTGTTCCATGACCTGCGGCGGCGCCGGCTCATCAAGGGTCAAAATCATCACCGCCTGCTCACGAGGGGCACGCCGGCCAACATACATACCCGAAATATTGACATCCGCTGTGCCGAGCAATTGTCCGACCTTCCCGATCATACCCGGCTGGTCGTGATGATAGGTTATCAAGAGTGATCCCCGCGGTACAAAATCGACGAAGTAACCATCCATTTGCACAATGTGCGGTTCGCCGCGTAGAACGGTACCGCTAAACGTGCGGGTCCGCTCACTCGTCTGCACATGCAGCGTGATCAAGCCGGCATAGTTTTCTGCTTCGGGGCTGACGCGCTCGGTCATGCGCAAACCGCGCTCGCGGGCAATGATCGGTGCATTTACCGGTGTGATCCGCTCAATGCTGCTCACGGCTAACAAACCTTGTAACACGGCCAACCGAACCGGCTGTGTATCCATCTCGGCCAGTTCGCCACCCAATTCGAGATCGTAACTGCGCACCGGTTCCTTCACCAGATGCATGACCAGCGTACCGAGCAATCGGCCTAGATTCAGATACGGTTGCAATACGTTCCATGCCTCTGGAGCCACAAACGGCGCATTCACGGCGTAGCGTGGCGTCCCACCGGTGAGCGCTGTTACCACACCGGCAGCCATCTCGGTGCCGGCACTGAGTTGCGCTTCTTTCGTTGATGCCCCAATGTGCGGCACGGTGATGACCTTTGGATGCCCGATTAGCGGGCTATCGGCGGGCGGCGGCTCTTGCGCATACACGTCGAGCGCTGCTCCGGCCAGATGACCACTATCGAGTGCTTCGACCAGTGCGATCTCGTCAACAATCCCACCCCGACTCGCATTGATTAAGTACGAGCCACGCTTCATCTGCATGATCCGCTCGCGGTCGAAGAGGTTGCGCGTGCTTTCGATTAACGGAACGTGTAAGGAGACAACATCACTGCGCTGCACCAGCTCATCGAGCGTTACCAATGTGACCCCCAACTGTTCGGCGCGGTCGAACGAGACAACCGGGTCGTAAGCGATCACTTCCATCTCCATCGCCCGTGCCCGGCGTGCTACTTCCGAACCGATTCGCCCCAACCCAACGAGGCCAAGCATCTTGTTCCGCACTTCCCAGCCGATAAAATCGTTCCGTGCCCAACGCCCGCTTTGCACTGAGGCATGCGCCTGCGGAATACGACGGGCGAGACAAAGCAGCAAGCCAATGGTCAATTCGGCAACGGCGACGTTGTTCGATGCCGGCGCATTAACAACGACGATACCACGCCGCGTAGCCGCTTCCACGTCGATGTTATCGACACCGGTGCCGGCTCGTCCGATCACCCGTAGCCGCTCACCGGCAGCAATCACCTCGGCGGTAACTTTGGTTGCCGAACGTACCACCAGGGCGTCGTATTCACCGATAATCGATAACAACGTTGGTTTGTCGAGATCGAGCCGTACATCAACGGTGCCTGCTTGGCGTAAGACATCTAGACCTTCGGTGGCGATCTTTTCGGTGACAAGAATGCGGTTCATAGTTCCCTCTTTGCTACTGATACAGAACAATTGACATTTTGAGTTCCTATGGCGGTGTCAACCCAACATCTGCCTTGCTATGTTAGTCACCGGTCACTGCCTATATCTGCGCCGAATCATCTCCATCGGTAAGCCGCTGCTCGACCGCCTCACAGATAGCATGCAAGATGAGGGTATGTACTTCCTGAATTCGGGCAGTGTTGTAGCTCGGTACGACTAGCGCATGATCGGCGAGTGTGCGTGCTGTGCCCCCATCTTTACCGAGGAGCGCGATACTGATCACACCTTTTGTGCGCGCAACTTGCAGGACATTGAGAATATTGGCTGAATTGCCACTGGTACTGAAGACTACAAGGACATCACCCGCTTTACCAAGAGCAGCCAATTGGCGAGCAAAGATTTCATCGTAGCCAAAATCGTTGGCAATACAGGTCAAAGCACCGATATCGGCGTTAAGACAAATCGCCGGTAAAGGCCGGCGATTGTGACGGTAGCGTCCGATCAATTCTTCGGCCAAGTGCAACGCATCGGCGGCACTGCCTCCATTACCGGCAGTGTAGAGCGTGTGACCGGCCAGCAGCGCATCTGCCGCTAGGGCCGTAATCTCATCAATCGCCGGCCCAAGCGCAGCGCTGGCTCGCAAGACCTCGATAGCTTCATCAAGTTGCTGTTGAAAAGTCATAGGCGCTCCAACATAGAAACTTCGCGCCTATTATAATCGGTGGTGTTACGTGGGAGGGTAGGGTTGTCATGAGAGCGTTTAACGTCTGGCGAGGGGAAGTGGCAATTGCGGCGTGTGCCCCATCAGCGTCCCACTCCCACCAGGCGAAAGCGGGACTGGAGATGAGGGCAAACAACCTCTCCATTAACTAAGCGCTATGTAGCGATGACGATCGTACTGTTAAACGAGGAGCTGTTAAAGCGGGTAAACAGCCTCTCCATTAACTAAGCGCTGTGTAGTGCCGATTACCGAGTTGGCGATATCGCTCGATTATCTCGTTGTATGGTTCAATCAACCAACACCGAAAGTCGATCTGCTGGCCTTTTTCGGCAATAGTTTGCACAACCTTCGCGACCGTGTTCACCCATCCCTGAGCGTCTCCCAAAACTCCCACTCGGTTTGGCTGGCAACAGCCAGTACATGTTCTAGCCGCTAGCTCAGTTCGATCAGAAGCGGGTAGTGTAAGGTCTGATCGAACGCCTGCGTCACCTCCTTTTGTTTTTGGGTGAGCAAGGCTCGAATTAACGGATTTTGCAAAAGCCACTCAACGGGAGGTAGTTTACCGTTCCTGTGTAGTTCATCCTTATACTTTTGCGGGATCAACGGATTCTGTAAGAGCCACTCAAAGCGCTGGTGAAGCAGTTGATCAACCTGGAGGCGCATCCACTGTCACCTGCTCAATTTTGGCTTACCATTCCCGGCGTAGCCCTACACGCAGCTCGCGTAGCTCGTGGCGCATCCGCCACAGTTCATCTGTGCTTCTTGATCAATCGGTCGCGCGCAGAGTTCGCGTGCCGCATAAAAAATACGCTCAATCTTGGTCCATTGATCGATCTGACGCGCTGTAATCAATCAGTTCACATTTTGGCTGATCTGTTTAGTCCGATGGACGAGAGCGGCAGTGGCGATGATGTGTGCTGCTGCCACTACCATCGTAGTCAGTAATGCCACTGCAGCGACGCATGCTAGGAAATGCGATCAATTTTCACAATCTGCCCCTTCACATTCACCAGAATTGGGAGTTGACCATTGCTCATTAATAGTGGCTTTGCGTAGCGATAGTAAACGCTGACCTTCTGGCGAAAAGACCACTGTGTAAGTGGCCTTGCTTACATTGAATTCGACCGCTTATACGAGCATCACGCTGTCGTTGCCGATACCTATGCTCGCGAGGCGGTGGTTGAGATTGTCTTTGAGCGATCTGTTGAAATAGGTGGTTAAAATTGTCTTTGAGCGATCTGTTGTGATGGGTGGCGAGTACCTCTGACAAGTGGATAATCTCGTCAAAACTGGCTGTGCCAAACGGCCATTGGACCATGGGGGCGGACGCATTATTGTGGTGAGTAAGGTTCATGTCTCAACACCTTATGGATGAGATCATTGCTGTACTCAATATATCCAGAGCATGGAACTATAGTATAACCAAATGTATTGTATTGGAAGGTCGTTATCAATATATAGTAATAGAGTACATAATGAAATCACATGTTTCCCGATGGGTCTATTCATCGCCAAATCTTTATCCAGAGCCGCATGGCAATCCATAGACCGTGAATGTGGTAGGGAGGCGTGTCATACGGCTGTGGCGCAGATGAACCGGGTAACACGGCGGGAAATTGCACTGCCGCGCGACGTGACAAGAACGCCGGTCGTTTAGTCGTCGGCCGCCTTGATGGCCAATCCTGCCGCGACGCTCGTGAACACATCCATCTCTTGCAGTTTCTCGGCACCGAATTTCTCGCTGAGCATCCGCACAAAGCGTGGTACTCGCGAACTACCGCCGGTCCGTAGCACCACATCGATCTGCTCAGGTCGCAATCCGGCTGCCTTCAAAGCTCGATCAATACAGGCTTCAACCGCACGCACGTCGGGGCCGATCAGCCGCTCGAAGTCCCAGCGCGGGATCTCGTCGCGCACTATTGTTTCGCCCATATCGAGCATGAACGTTGCTCGTTCGGCTTGCGAGAGCGCCACCTTCGTTCGTTCTACCGCCTCGTACATCGGCAGGCCGTAATTCTTCCGCACCAGTGTGCGTAGCGCCTGCAATTCGTGCGGACGGTCGCTGATAGCGACTGCTTCATCAATGATTGCCAGATATTTAGGCTGAGTCAGGTCAATTATTGATTGCCACTCGCTCAGGTGTTCGAGTACGTGGTTGGGGAACGGCAATCGCCGTGGCCCTAACGTTGCCCCTTCCCCAAAATGACGCAGCAATCGCCCCATCACAATCCGGCGGTCAAGCAGATCGCCACCAACCGGTACGCCGTCGGTGACTAAAAAGGTCGGCCGTCCGTGCTCGTCGAGTTCCATAATGGTAATGTCGAGCGTACCGCCGCCAAAGTCAAACACCAGTGCCCGTTGCGCGCGCCGGTTGGTGCGCGCATACGACAGCGCTGCCGCAGTCGGCTCTTCCAGAAAGCTGAACGACCGGATACCGGCTAGTCGGCAGGCCGCTTGCATCCGCTGGAACGCCAGTGCATCACTCGCCGGATCGGTCGCGTAATGTACCGGTCGCCCGATCACCAGATGGCTAATCGGCCGGCCAAGCTGTTGCTCGATACGCTCGACAATCATACGCAAGACGAGCGCAATCAACTCTTCTAATGTGTAGTAGACGCCAAAGACATTGGTCTTTTGAAAACTGCGGTCGCGCAGGCTACTCTTCAGCGACTGAAACAGTCGGCCCGGCGCATTGGCATCCACTTTCACGTACAGCGCTTGCGTCACCGTGCCGCTTTCCGCAAATGTTAGTTCGGCGTCACCGATATACTTCCAGACGTACTCAATTTCGCGACCGACATTGCCTTCGCTGAAGCGATTAATTGCTTCACGACCGATAAACGGCACACCTTCGCGGGTAATGAAAAGAGCCGAACGGAGAATTGCCGGTTGTGTATTGATCGGATCAAGATCGATCAGGCGCAGTGTTTCGCCGTCGTACACAGCAGCGCTGGAATTGGTCGTGCCGAAGTCAAGCCCGACGCGCATGCCAATACCTCCTTTTAATAGCTGAAATACTAGCCTAGCGCCGATCGGCAATTCTGTCAATCGGACGGAAGACTGATACGCATTGATACAGGTCGGGCAGCGCTCGGCATGGGTGGAACCGCTGG
Organism: Chloroflexus sp.; assembly: GCF_049970315.1. Lineage (GTDB taxonomy): Bacteria > Chloroflexota > Chloroflexia > Chloroflexales > Chloroflexaceae > Chloroflexus. Next base: position 83,417 of record NZ_JBMFNE010000005.1, on the reverse strand, counting down.
CGCGTATGCATCCTGTTATAATGAAAGCGCTTGTCTCATCGTGCGAGGACGTTGTGCAAAAACGGTTCTTATTCCGTCTTCTACTATTGGGCTGGTTGCTAGCCTTCACGGCATGTGCAGCATCACCGGCGAGCGTACCGTCGGCTCAAGCAGGCCGAACGGTGTTGCGTCTGTGGCATGCGTGGCCGGCAACGGAAGGACGTGTGCTACAAACGCTTGTCGAACAGTTTAACCAAGCCCATCCGCAGTGGCAAATTATCGTCCAAGCTCGTCCGGCAGTGTCGCTACCTTCCGATCTGGTGATGGCCGTGCAAGAAGGTGGTGGCCCGCATTTGGCAATCGTCCAAAGCCATACCCTTGGCACTTTGGTCGATGCCGGGGTTGTTCGCCCGCTCGATGATGTGATCGCAGCTGGCGAATTGTCTAGCCTGTTACCTACTGCCGTCGGGTCGGCCCAAGTCACCGTTGACGGTCAACCAACACTCGTTGGCGTACCTATCAGCTTCGATACATTGGCTCTCTACTACAACCGTGCTAACGTCTTGCAACCACCAACTACTATCGAAGAGCTGTTGCAGACCGGGCGAGCTTTGACCGATCGCAATCGGGTGCCACCGGTTTGGGGATTGGCCTACAATCTGTCATTAGATCGCACGATTGGTTATCTCTACGCATTCGGTGGGCGTATTTTTGATGAAGATGGCACGTTAGTGCTTGGCGATAGTGGGCGGGAAGGCACAGAGCGTTGGCTGGCATGGCTCGGTCAGTTATACCGCGATGAACAGTTGTTAGCCACACTCGATGGTGTGGTGGTTGATCGAGTGCTCCAATCACGTGACGCAATTATGGCGATCGATTGGGCGCATGCCCAGGCTGAATATCGCGCAATTTGGAACGATCAACTAGGTGTCTTGCCTTTACCACGGTTAGGTGCAACCGATCGCCTTCCGCAACCTTACGTGCAAGCCGATGTCATTGTAATGAACGCCCGGCTTACCGATCAGGCCGAACAAACTGCCGCTCAAGCGTTTATGCGTTTTATGATTGAGCCATCTAGCCAACGGGTGCTGCTGGCTGTCAATCGCCAGCCTACCCAACTTGCGCTTCAGCTTAGTGATACCGATCTCGATGATCAAATACAGTTGGCTGCGGCACGAGCGTTTCGTGCCCAAGCTCAGCACGGTCTGCCGATACCATCTGATCGACTGACCAACGAACTCGTCTGGACAACTCTGGCCGATATGCATCTCAGTGCGGTGCGTGGGTTACTTACCCCTGAACAGGCAGTCTCACAGGCCACCGAAATCTTGCATAGTCGCTTCACTCCCTAGTTGACCAAATGTGCAAAACCTCTTACAATATCAGCGGATTCTGCAAGTGTCTGTAACAAGGAAGCGACACAAAACGGCAAACCTAGTTGCCGTGCGTGCAAAGATGTAGTAGAATAATCGGCGTGTAGGCCGTCTAGATGTTAGTTCTGCACTAGTCGGTGTCAAGGCCCACACGATTTCGTTCCTTTCCCGAACTGGCTGACGGCCTCTAAGGAGGATATGAATGGCAAGCAGAACCGAAGAGATGGTGCGGCACCTGAAGGCCCTGTCGATGAACACACCCGATATTGAGGCCTCCGCCGTGGTTAGCGTCGATGGCCTCATCATGGCTTCGGCGCTGCCGGCAGATGTCGAAGAGGATCGTGTCTCGGCGATGAGCGCAGCAATGCTCTCGCTCGGTGAGCGAATTGCCAGCGAGTTAAAACGCGGGCAGCTCGATCAGGTCTTTGTGCGTGGTGAAGATGGGTACGTAATCCTAATGGCTATCGGTGAGGAAGCGGTATTAACCGCGCTGGCGCAAAGCCGGGCCAAACTTGGTTTGGTGTTCCTCGATATGCGGCGCACGGCGAACGAGCTGGTCAATCTCGTCTAGCTACTGCTCGCTCAGCCAGCCCGGGAACAATGCTCGTGCAGCCCGCTTATCGGCGGGCTGTTTGTGTCTCGCTCTGGGCTACTATCTCTAGTCGTAACCGACTCAGAACGCGACAGACCACAACGCACATTCACCTCCTCTCGTATTCCTATGGAGAGGGGGTGAACAGTGCAGGGGTTGGTTGCAATGTCCCGTATCATCGCAGCGGGGTAGTACCTTGTACCTAATCATTTGTAAACAGGCTTCCCAAGTTAATACCACCTCCACTGCTCGAACCACTCGATGTTGGCAAGTACTGGGCAATCTTCTTCGCTAAATTCATCGCCGGCATTGTCTGCAACCAGACTCGCCCTGGCCCGCGGAGAGTTGTCAAGAACAGCCCTTCACCACCGAACAGAATATTCTTAAATCCACGCACCATTTCAATGTCTAATTGCACTGTTGGCTCGTACATTGCGACATGGCCGGTATCGACTTTCAGCATCTGATTGGCTTCGAGCGTGTATTCGATGATCTCTCCATCAAGCTCGACAAACGCTAGTCCCGGCCCGGTCAATTTCTGCATGATAAAGCCTTCCCCACCAAACAACCCAGCACCGAGCTTACGTCGGAAGTGAATGTCGAGCGAAACGCTCCGCTCGGCACACATAAAGGCATCTTTCTGACAGATCATAACTTGCCCCGGTGCAAGGTTGAGTGGCACAATCTTGCCCGGAAACTCTGCCGAAAAGCCGATGATCCCCGGTCCACCTTGTGGTGTAAAGTTAACCATAAAGATCGACTCGCCGGAGAACATGCGCTTGAACGCTCCACCAAGCCCGCCTTCCATATTGGTCTGCATCTGGACGTTTGCACTCATCCAGCTCATCCCACCGCGCTCGGAAAAGACCGTCTGACCAGGTGGTACCTCAAGCACTACTGCCTGCATAGTTGTTCCGATGATCTTAAAGCGGAGACCACTAGCTCCCACGCCCGTACCAACAACCGGCGGTTCGGGGAGATCGAGTCGTTCACCTGGACGATTATCGTAGACGTCGGCCATACTGCTGGCTTCACCCGATGGTGGGACGAGCGGCGGTGGTGCGCTTTGCACTGGCGTCGATAGGCGAAAGCCACAGTTGGTACAAAAGCGCGCACCGGCGGTAATTGATGCGCCACAATTCGGACAGTTCATTTACCAACCTCCTAGCGAAAAACGGTGACCGATCGGCCTCGATACATGTACGTAGTCCGGGGGAAGCATGTTTCAGCTTTTGCTCAACGTTTGCAAGAATTCGGCATTCGATTTTGTCTTCGCCATCCGGGTCAGCATCAGCTCAGTGCCTTCATTTTCACCGAGCATACTCACCATACGGCGCAACGTCCACACTTGGCGGAGCGTCTCGGGGTTGAGTAAGAGATCCTCACGGCGCGTGCCAGAACGTTGAATGTCAATCGCCGGGAAGATCCGTTTTTCGGCCAACTTCCGGTCGAGGTGTAGCTCCATGTTACCGGTGCCCTTAAACTCTTCGTAAATGACGTCATCCATCCGTGAACCGGTATCGATGAGACAGGTGGCGATGATCGTGAGCGATCCGCCGTTTTCGATGTTGCGTGCGGCGCCAAAAAAGCGTTTGGGCGGGTAGAGCGCAATTGGGTCGATACCACCGGATAGTGTGCGCCCACTCGGGGGCATTGCAACGTTGTAGGCACGGGCTAACCGGGTGATGGAGTCCATCAGAATCACGACATCATGACCAATCTCAACGAGCCGCTTCGCCCGTTCAAGCGTCATTTCGGCGACTTTCGTGTGGTTTTCGACCGGCTCATCAAAGGTCGAAGAAATCACCTCACCTCGTACCGAACGCCGCATATCGGTGACCTCTTCAGGTCGTTCACCGATTAACAATACCATCAAATGGATGTCAGGATAGTTGGTCGTAATGCCGTTGGCGATTGCCTTCAACAGCATTGTTTTGCCGGCTTTCGGTGGTGAAACGATGAGGCCACGCTGGCCGCGTCCGATGGGCGCAATCAGATCGACTAATCGAGTGTGTAAAAGGTTGGGTTCGGTTTCTAACTTGATCTGTTCGTTGGGAAAAATCGGTGTGAGCTGATCAAACAGCGGCCGTTTACGTGCCGTTTCGGGGTCTTGGTCATTTATCTTTTCCACACGTAACAGTGAGTAGTAGCGCTCGTTTTCCTTGGGTGGGCGAATCTGTCCCCAGATCCGATCACCACTCCGTAAGGCAAAGCGGCGAATCTGTGATTGGGAAACGTAGACATCCTCTGGGCTGGGTAGCATCCGATTGCCGCGCAAAAAACCGAACCCTTCCGGCATAATGTCTAAGATCCCGTCGCTGTAAATTGTTTCCGTGTCTGTCGTTGGTGCGACGGTTGCCATCTGGACCTGGAGTAACTTGTCGATTAATTCACGTTTTTTCAGCGAGCTAACACCTGAGATGTCATATTTTCGTGCTATCTCGCGCAAATCTGCGAGGGTTTTACTTTCTAATTCAGCTACCGTCATCACGACTCATGCTCCTTAGAACAACAAGAATAGACTGGGGGAATGATACTAAATCCATACACACCATCCATAGCTGTGGATCAAGCGTGATGAAGAAAGGCAATAAATGCTGTGAAGGTTGGAACTTGCATAAAAGTGAGAACCAAGATGTAAAAGCGACGCCGATTCGGCGATGTTTATGGGGAAAATATCGCAACACCAAAAGCGCGGGTGTTACAGAGCGCTACGATCAGCTTATATTCGGGATACAGTCCTAGTATAACATAAATGTCAAGATCATCGCAAGTAGGGCTGCACGGCGTGCAGCCCACCCGGCGTGCCGCTCCCGGCGCACCACCCCCGGCGCACCGTCCCACCCGGCGTGCCGCTCCCGGCGCCCCACCCGGCACACCGTCCCACCCGGCGTGCCGCTCCCGGCGCACCATCCCCGGCACACCGTCCCACCCGGCGTGCCGCTCCCGGCGCACCACCCCCGGCACACCGTCCCACCTGGCGTGCCGCCTACCCGGCGTGCCGCTCCCGGCGCACCACCCCCGGCGTGCCGCCTACCCGGCGTGCCGCTCCCGGCACACCGTCCCACCCGGCGCCCCACCCGGCGCCCCACCCGGCACACCGTCCCACCCGGCGTCCCACCCGGCGTGCCGCCTACCCGGCGTGCCGCTCCCGGCGCACCACCCCCGGTGTACCGCCCCACCCGGCGTGCCGCCTACCCGGCGCACCACCCCCGGCGCACCACCCCCGGTGTACCGCCCCACCCGGCGTGCCGCCTACCCGGCGCACCACCCCCGGCGCACCGTCCCACCTGGCGTGTCGTCCCACCCGATGCACAACCCTTTATCCTTGCTAATAACCTCCCCAACGAATCAACCTTGACCCCTATCCGCGTCTTTACAAGCGGAGCGTAGTCATTGTAAGAAACCTGCTGTCATTTCGAGCAGAGCGAGAAATCTTAGCCTTGCGAGCGGGGCGTACACACTTCCATCCCCCACGGCCAGATTTCTCGGACGCTGGCGTGCCCTCGAAATGACAATGAGGCCGCGTAATGGACAGCGCGAGTGGGGCGCGCAAGCTTGTCATTCTGAATCAAAATTGGATCAGCGAAAAGACGTTGTGATCGCGCAACCGCTCGCGCCCTTTGAGAAATGTCAACTCAATCACAAAGGCTAATTCCGTAACATTCCCACCTGCCATCTTGATCAGATCGCAAGCCGCCGCAATGGTGCCGCCCGTCGCCAGTAAATCATCGATCACTAGTACATTTGCACCTGGTTGCAATGCATCACGATGAATCTCAAGTCGGTTTGTGCCGTACTCCAACTGATACTCGATCTGATAGGTCGCTGCCGGTAGTTTGCCCGGCTTGCGGATCGGCACAAGTCCTACCCCGAGTCGGTACGCTAATGGTGCGCTGAAGATAAACCCACGTGACTCGATTCCCACCACCGCATCGATTTGCCGATCACGGTACCGTTCGTGCAGTCGGTCGATTACCTCGCTAAACGCCGGGCCGTTACCGATCAGCGTTGTTATATCCTTGAATTGAATACCGGGAATCGGAAAGTCTGGGATATTCCTAATCAGACTGGCTAAATCCTGCTGTGCCATACGCCCTCCGTGCAAGCCTGTTGCCGATACACTCGCTATTATAGAGAACTTCTGAAGCAGTGCATGAGATTCATTGTGTCATCGGTAACAATTCACGCTATCCTTCCGTCTTGCATAGTACAATATATTGGCATCTAATTCGTATCTGCTCCGAACCCACTATGAATGCCATTGAATGTCATCGCCTGACCCGCCAGTTCGATCAGCTTGTTGCTGTTGCCGATCTCGATCTGAGTATTCCGGCAGGTACCATTTTTGGTTTCCTTGATCCGAACGGTGCCGGCAAAACCACTACCGTGCGTATGTTGTGTGCCCTGATTGCCCCTTCGCGTGGGCAGGCTCGCGTGGCTGGGTTCGATGTGCAAACCCAAGCAGCAGCCGTTCGTGCAGTAACCGGTATCTTGACCGAGACTCCCGGTCTGTACGATACGTTGAGTGCGCAGGAGAATTTGCGCTTTTTTGCCCGTCTGTACGGCCTCTCGGCAGCACAAGCTGCCGAACGTGTCGCCTATTATCTGCGTTTGTTTGAGTTATGGGATCGCCGGAATGATCCGGTCGGTGGCTTTTCAAAGGGGATGCGGCAAAAGTTGGCAATTGCTCGAGCATTACTCCACGATCCGTCGGTTGTCTTTCTCGATGAACCGACGTCAGGTCTCGACCCGGCAGCCGCACGATCGGTACGCGATCTGATCAAGACGTTACGTGCCGGGGGACGTACCATCTTTCTTACCACCCACAATCTTGCCGAGGCTGATGAGTTGTGCGATTTAATCGGCATCTTTCGTACCCGCTTGATCTCGCTTGATACTCCGGCTAATCTGCGTAATCGTCTGTTTGGAAACAGTGTTCGAGTAGTGCTGTCCGGCCTAGCCGAGCCGTTCGTACCGGTGGTGCGTCGTTTGCCATTCGTTGTCGATGTTACAGCCGGTGAGCGGGAGCTGTTGGTGCGTCTTCCTGATCCCGATCAGCATAACCCGGAATTAGTGCGTACCATGGTCGCTGCCGGTGCCGATATTTGTTATCTGGAGCCGTTTACGCCTTCGCTTGAGACGATCTATCTCGAGTTGATGCAGGACACGGTAACACCTGCTGCCTGATCGTTATGCTGTGGCACTCTCGTGCGTTGCCCCCGTATCGCGCGGGGCTGGGCAACGACAGGAGTTGTACCTATCTCCTATCGGTTATCTGTGAGTTACTTATGCTGAATTGGGAGCGTATTTCCATCATTATCGCCAAGGAATGGCTCGAACTGCGCCGCTCACGTGGTTTGTTGCTGAGCACCTTCTTACCGCCGACGATCCTGCCGCTCTTTGCCCTTGCGCTCATCTTTGCTATGGGTCTGGTGAGTGACCCCGATACTGCTGAGATACCTGCTGCTGCCGTCGATCCGACGTTGACCAATCTTCGTCTCGAAGCGTTAGCACAGGTGATTTTCGGAAGACAGTTTTCAACCCTCTTTCTGCTCCTGCCGATGGTTATCCCAAATGTGCTCGCTTCGTACAGCGTCGTGGGTGAAAAGAATCGTCGTACCCTTGAGCCGTTGCTCGCCACCCCTATTTCGGTTTCCGAGCTGCTGTTGGGGAAGGTGTTAGCGACAATCCTCCCCGGTATTAGTCTTACGTGGTTGTGCGCCTTGATCTTCGCTGTCGGCTTGGGTTTCGTAGCCGTCGACCCAATCGTGCCGGGATCAGTCCTCAATCTGGGCTGGATCGTACTGCTTTTGCTGGCTAGCCCGTTATTAGCTCTTATCTCGGTGGCCCTTACGGTGATGGTTTCGTCACGGGTAAGTGATCCACGCAGTGCGCAGCAGATTGCTGCGGTCTTGATTGTGCCGGTGATGCTGCTCTTCGTCGGACAGATGCTCGGTTTCTTCGTACTGAATCCGTTGGTGTCGATGGTCTTTTCGGCTGTATTGTTACCGGTGGCCGTTGTGTTACTCTGGATAGCGACTCACGTCTTTCAACGCGAGACCATTCTTACCCGTTGGCGCTGAAAATGGTTGCGCCAAGGGGGTATAATTGACCAAAATGGTCATTGAGGGTGGTTTTATGGATAATTCAACCCTACCGATGTATGAGGTGTTGACATCGCAGCCGCCCGATCTGATCGGTGCAGTTCGTGAGACGATCCCATCGATCGGGATGTTGATTGATGCGTTGGAGCAGCAATCCGACCCAGCAGTTCGGCTAAGTCTCCTCCGCCAGATCGGGGCTGAATGGCATGCATGTGGTGGTCTTGCCGAGGTATTGACCGAATTAGGGTTACATTTGGCCGCACGGCTACCGATGTCGCAAGGGGTTGTGGTCAGTGAATTACTGCTGGCGTTTGGCGCTGCTCAGGAAGAACAACGCACGCGCGAGTGGGAAGCTCGGCTCGTAGCGCGGGCTGCCGAGCTAGACGGTCTACACCGCATTATCTCTGCTGCCAATTCCACCCTTGATCTCGATACCTCCTTGCAGACGGTAGTAGAGACGGTCGCACAGGTAATGAATGTTGAGGTCTGTTCGATTTATCTCTACGATAAGCATCGTGATGATCTCGTGTTGCGCGCAACACACGGCCTCAATCGGGCAGCCGTAGGCCAGGTTGTGGCACGTTTGGGCGAAGGGGTTACCGGGTGGGCCGCCCAATTGGGGTATCCGGTGGCCGTGAGCGATGTTTATCAAGACCCACGCTATCATCGTGAGCCGCAGTTGGGTGAAGAGATTTTTCGCTCGATGCTTGCCGTCCCGATTGTGCTCTTTTCGGCAGAACGCTTTCAGTTTAGTGCCGATAAGTTGCAGGGCGTTATTACCGTTCAAACGATTGCACCTCGCGACTTCACCCAAGAAGAGATTTCATTTGTCGAGATGGCTGCCGGCGAGTTGGCCTTCTTTATTGCCAATGCGCAACTGTACCAGCAGACCGATGAGCGTCTCCATCAAAAATTGCGTGAGTTGACGACCCTCCAACAGGTATCGAAATCGATTGCCGAGCAGATCGGTTTGCACGATGTTCTGAACCTGATCGTCGAAAAGGCCGTCGATCTGTCGAAAGTGGATCGGGCGGCGATCTTTCAGGTCGGTGAAGACGGCAATTTGAAGCTGGTTGCCAGTTATGGCGGTGAAGGAGATGGCGTGCGCGATTTGATCATTCAAACCGTGCGTGATGGTCGGCCACTGGCCGTGATGAATGCGTATCAAGACGCACGCTTTCCGCAGTTGCCAGAGGTAGCACGGCGCGAAGGTTTTCACTCGCTCTTCTGTATGCCGCTCCGCGCCCGTGGCCGTACTATTGGCGGCATCTGTCTCTACCAAGGCGAGCCACACCTGTTTGATTACGAGCAGGTGCGCTTACTCAATACGTTTGCCGATGAAGCGGCAATTGCAATCGAAAATGCTCGCCTGTACGAAGAGAGCCTCCGTGCATTGCGCGTCAAATCGGCTCTGCTTCAAGAGATGCATCATCGTGTGCGCAATAATCTCCAGACTATCGCCGCTTTGTTGGCAATGCAATTGCGTCGCCTCGATCCGGCTAGTCCGGGCGCCAAGGCATTGCGTGAGAGCGCTGCACGGATTCAGGCGATTGCCGCCATCCATAATCTGCTGTCGCGCGATGATATTGGCGTAACGACTGTCAGTGCCGTTGCGCGACAAGTGATCGAGAGTGTGCAAAGTACGCTCTTCGAGAGCGATATTCGCGTTGAATTCACCATTCTCGGCGATGAGGTGCGAATCGGCTCGCGCGATGCTACTGTCCTGGCACTTGTTATTAACGAGTTGGTGGATAATGCACTGACCCACGGTTTGGCCGCGGAAGGTGGGCGCATCGAGGTGGAAGCGGTGCTTGAGCAAGGTTGGGTTGTTCTCGAGTTGCGCGATGATGGCCCTCGTCATCCACCGCCACCGCCGCGGCCAAGTAGTGGTTTGGGCTTGCAGATCATTGAAACGTTGGTAACCGGCGATTTAGGTGGCACCTTTAGCCTCAGTCGTGATGAGGAAGCCGGTTGGATGCGCGCACGGGTTCGTTTCCCCCAACGGATTATCGAAGAGGACCGGCTGGAAGTGTAGCGTTTCTGTTGTCGTATCATGGGCAACAGGAGTATCATGTGCCCGTGTTCATCGTGGAGGCTCTGTGGATACAACGGTGTGGGCGTGGATTGGGTTCCACGCAATGGTGTTTTTGGTTTTAGCCCTTGATTTGGGAGTGTTTCATCGCCGTTCGCATCGCGTGTCGGTGCGTGAGGCCGGTATTTGGACGCTGGTATGGATTACGTTATCGTTGGCGTTTAACGGTTTGATCTGGCTCTGGCGTGGGCCTGAAGATGCGCTCAATTTTCTTACCGGTTATTTAGTCGAGTATTCGCTAAGTGTTGATAATATTTTTGTCTTTGTTTTGCTGTTTAGCTATTTTCGCGTTCCGCCACAATATCAACATCGAGTACTCTTCTGGGGAATTCTAGGTGCGCTGCTCATGCGCGGTACGATGATCCTGCTCGGTGCAGCCCTCGTTGAACGGTTTGAGTGGATTCTCTACCTGTTCGGTGCGTTTCTCCTTGTGACTGGGGTGCGTCTCATTTTCCAAGACGACGACCCCGACGTCGATCCACAACGCAATCTACTCGTCGCCATTGCGCGTCGGTTGCTGCCTATCACCCCGGAGATGCAAGGCGACCGGTTTTTTGTCCGTGACTCGGGACGCTTTAGCGCTACCCCCCTTTTCTTAGTGCTGCTGATCGTCGAAAGTACCGACCTCATCTTCGCCGTTGACTCGATCCCGGCAATTTTTGGGATCACGCACGATCCCTTTATTGTCTATACGTCAAATATCTGTGCAATCCTTGGCCTGCGCTCACTCTACTTCTTGCTCGCCGGCGTGATGGAGTCATTCTATTATCTGCGTTACGGCCTGGCGATTATCCTTTCGTTTATTGGAGTCAAGATGCTAACGCCGTTGGTCACCGGTTGGTTCTTAGGAGGTCATGGTCTTCATATTCCGAATACTGTCTCGCTGGCCGTTATTGCTTTGACACTGATCACAGCAATCGCTGCATCGATTATTCGTTCACGACGATTAATGACTGCGACCGACTCATATTGAAGGAGCTGTTTCATGCCGGATTTTCCTACCGAAGGCTCACCACCCTTTATCAATCGGATGCTAACGATTGCCGAGTGGCGTAACTACGTGGCGAACTACGATTTTGGCCGTCTAACACCTAGCCGGCTGGTGCTCCACCACACCTATCGCCCTGACGAGACGACGTGGCGCGGCTTGATCACCATGCGCGGGATTCAGAAGTTTTATGCCGGCAAGGGTTGGACCGCCGGCCCACATATCTTTGCCGCGCCTGACGGGATTTGGTTGGCGACGCCGATGTCGCAGATCGGTATTCATGCCGGTACCGGTAATGGCTCGCTGGCGCAGGGCTGGTATTCGATCGGCTTGGAGATGGTGGGTTATTTCGATAAGGTGTTGCCATCCGGGAAGGTCTGGGAGCATTCGGTAGCGGTGATGGGTGAACTTTCGCGGCGGCTCAAGATTCCGCCGCGGCAATTGATCTCATTCCATCGCGATTACACTAATCAAAAAAGCTGTCCCGGCTGGGCCGTTACCAAAGAATGGGTCTGGTCACAGGTAGAGGCATATCTCAACAATACTACCCCGCCACCACCACCACTACCTGGTCCAATCGGTGATCCGTCCCCCGACGAGGAGCGCTTGATCGAAGCTTTGCTGGAAGAGGGGTACAAGCCGAAAACGAATGGTCAGGGCTACAATGCCGATTGGGCGTTTCATCAGTATGCCCTCGAGCATCAAATCGGCATGCCAATGGGACCAAGCGTGCGGATAACATTCGAGGGTAAGGTCTACAATTACCAGCCATTCGCCCGCGATACGCTCTACTGTGAAGTCCCTAATTGGGGTGATGTGAAGACGCTCAGTGATCTGCTTGGTGGAAGTATCCCACCGAGTGGGTTAGGTCGTGTCTTACTCGAAGCAACATATCAGACCGGTGGCTCACCGTTCCGCCCCGACTGGGCCTTTCACCAATATGCGGTTATTAACCGGTTGGGGCCACCTGTTGGCAAAAGCGCTCAAATTACCGTTGATGGCAAGCAGTATGCGTATCAAGCCTTTGCCGTCGATACACTGTACAACCTTGTGCCGAATTGGCAAGATGTGCGCCGGTTAAGCCAGCTCACGGCTACCGATCCGGCAGCCGTCAAGTTGCGCGATGCATTGCTCACCGAGACGTACAAGCAAGCCGGTACGACGTATCGTCCCGATTGGGCCTTTCACCAACTGGCCCGTCAGTGGGCGATCGGTGTGCCATTGGCCAATAGTTATCAGATCACTATTGAAAAGACAACCTACGCGCTGCAACCATTTGCGCTCGATGTGCTTTACAACGTGGTGCCAAAATGGAGTGAGGTGAAACGTCTCAGTGAATTGGCACGCCGGCATGGGATGCCGATCCTTGGTGTAGCTATGGCTGCGCCGGTTGTGGAGATACCGAGACATGCTTTAACCCCACCAAGTGATAGTGATTTTACCATTACACAGATCACACCACCGGCGCAAGCCTTCGGTGAGCGTAACGGTGAGCGAGTCAGTATGATCGTTCTCCACGCTATTCCCGGCCCTGTCGAAGAGATAATTGCGGCCATGACCGACTTCAACGCGCGGTTTGCTACTCATTATCTGATCGGGCTTGATGGTCGTATCTACCGGCTTGTCGATGAGGCAAAGGCGGCATGGCACGCCGGGTTCGTCAGCGGCAATACCCGTTACAATCTTAACCGGATCAGTGTGGGTATTTCATTGGAGCGCCCGTCCGGCTGGCCGGCAGCACGCGATGCAGGTAATACCGATGCGCAGGTACGTGCGTTGCGTTGGTTGCTACGTCAGCTCGATGCGCGCTACCATCTCGATCCCGATTCTATTGTGCTCTGGTCGAGTTTAGCCGGCAGTGATGAAGAAGCGCTGGCCGGTTTGCCACTCGGTGCGTTACGCGAGGCGTTGATGGGCTGAAATCATCCTAATCTTCGTACCTTTGCGCCCTTTGCGCCCTTTGCGCCCTTTGCGCCCTTTGCGTCTTTGCGTTAACATATTTGCATAACCTATGTCGACCATCTTTCATCGTGCTTCCATCAACAATCTGCGCTACCGGTTCATCCTTTGGCTGAGCGTAGTCGCGCTTAAGACAATCATTGACGGTGGTGGTCGGATCACGTTACAAGGCAATAATAGTCGGCTCATCGACCACTACACCACCGGTTTTACCGGAGTGAGCCGGCTAGAAGTGCGCAACCTCACCATCACCGGTGGCCGGGCCAGTGGCGGTGGCACCGACGAATCTGCCGTTGATGGTAGTGGTGGTGCGATTCGGAGTTATTTTGCTGCCGCCAATCCTTCCTTCACGCCGACCTTAGTCATTGATCGGGTCATCTTCCGCGATAATCAAACGACGCTCACTTCGGTGCCGGCAGGCCGCGATGCTTACGATTACGGTGGCGGCGCGATCTATAGTCGCGGCGGGGCCGTGATCATTGCCAATAGTCGGTTTGAAGGCAATCACGCCCACAACGGCGCCGGTGGTGCTATTCATCTGCTCCAGAGTAGCTTGACGGTGGAAGATAGCTTCTTTATCGGGAATAGTGCGATTGGCGCACAGCCACAGGATAGCTTTGGCGGCGCGATTTCGGCTGATGGCTTGGGCGGCGCTAACCGCCGTTTGCGGGTGGTGCGTTGCCTCTTTCAAGAGAACCAAGCCCACAATTCTGGCGGCGCTATTCATATCAACATGTACGAAGATAGCAGTGGTCTGGAGGTCATCGATAGCTCGTTCGTCAAGAATGCGGTGATCGGCGGTAGTCGCGGCCAAGGCGGTGCGATCGGCGGCGGCGGATCAGCCAATGGCTCCGGCACTGGCAACCCTAGCGTGTTGATCAGTGGCAGCCTGTTTCACGCCAACCGCGCCCGCCGCACGCCGGGGGCTGATGGCAATCCGCGGGAAGATGGCTCTGGCGGCGCAGTGGCGTTTCCCCAACAAGTTGCCCTGCGGATCGTCAATACAACTTTTGTGGCGAATCGGGCAGAAGGTAGCGGGTTCAATGCGAATGGTGGTGCATTATACGTGATCAACAGTCGGCCTGCGCCATTTGTTATCGAGACAAGTACCTTCGCCGAGAACTATGCCGGTTGGGTTGGAGGGGCAATCAGCCATTCCGGTAACGGCAGCGTGAGCAACAGCCTGTTTGTCAATAACACAGCCGGCAATGGTGGCAATGGCTGGAACATTCAGCAACACTGTTCGCGCGAGCTAACCCACGATGGTCGCAGTTTGCAGTACCCGCCGCGCTTGACCGGTGCGAATTTCTGGAATGATGTCACCTGTTTTGCCGGTAAGAGCGCGCCTAACCAAACCAATGATCCGCAGTTTCGCGATCCCATGCTGCGTGCGCTGACCAACAACGGCGGGCCAACCCAGACGATGGCGATTCCCGCCGATAGCCCGGCCCGCGATTCCGGCGCTGCCTGTCCGGCCACCGACCAACGCGGCGTCGCTCGCCCGCAACTCAATGCCTGCGATCTAGGGGCATTTGAATTGCAAGTGCCGTTGATTGCCACGCCGCCGATGGTAGCGCGTAACCAACCGTCGCCGGCGCTGCTGCTCTACGGGGTTGATTTTACTGCAGCGACCCAAGTCTTAGTGAACGACCAGCCCCGTTCCACTGTCTTCATCAATAGCCAGACCTTGCGTGTCGCACTGGTAGCGAGTGATGTTGCCAATCTCGGCACGCTCACCATCAGCCTGAGTGGGCCGGGTAGCGTTGTGGGAACGACGCAGGTACGAGTCGTCGAAACGGTCTTTATGGTCTACACACCGTTAATATCCAGGTAGAGCAGCGAAGCTGCTGAGATGGAAATTCTACCCCACGAATCGCGCTCTTTCCCCGAACGTTCACCTTAATTTAACATCATCTTAATATTTCAATGATATGTTCTTAACCCGTCCCTTGTATCGTATCCCTGCAAGCGTCGTTCTTTGCATGTCGGTAAGAGTGTTACACCACGATGTGTTCGTAGCCGGGCAGACGTTCTGCCTGGTATGGTACGCTTGCAGTTCGCAGATTGTATTGGTAAGGAGAAAGAACACGTATGGTAAATGGTACGAAACGGCGGGTCTATGGCCTTATGCTCATGGCGCTGATCATTCCAATGATCGCAGCATGTGGTGGACAACCGGCGGCGCAGCCAACGGCGGCCCCGGCCGCCCAGGCAACAACGGCACCGGCTCCGACGGCAACGCCGGCCGCCCAGGCAACAACAGCACCGGCTCCAACGGCAACGCCGGCCTCTGAGCTGGCTACGCTCAGTGGTGATATTCTGATCGACGGGTCGTCAACGGTCTATCCGGTGACGGCAGCAGCAGCGGAGGAGTTTTCCCAGAAAGCGCCGAATGTGCGAGTGAGCGTGGGGATTTCAGGCACTGGTGGTGGGTTTAAGAAGTTCTGCAACGGTGAGACGGACATCTCGAACGCTTCACGACCGATCCGGGAAGAGGAGCAGGCGATCTGTGCACAGAACGGGATCGAATTCATCGAGCTACCGGTGGCGTATGACGGGTTGTCGGTGGTGGTGAACCCGCAGAACGACTGGGCGACCTGTTTGACGGTGGCCGAGTTGAAGAAGATGTGGGAGCCGGACGCGCAGGGGAAGGTGACGAACTGGAACCAGGTTCGAGACGGCTTCCCGAACCGGCCGCTGGTGTTGCTAGGTGCCGGTACTGACTCGGGGACGTTCGACTACTTCACCGAAGCGATTGTGGGCAAGGCGAAGGCGAGCCGGGGCGATTATCAGGCGACCGAAGACGACAACGTGACGATTACCGGGGTAGGCGGAGACTTGAACGCACTCGGTTACTTGGGCTACGCTTACGTCGTAGAGAACCCGGGCAAGATCAAGCCAATCGCGATTGACGGCGGCAAGGGCTGTGTGGAGCCGAGCTTCGAGACGATTGCCAACGGCACCTACATTCCACTGTCACGGCCGTTGTTCATCTACGTGCGCAAGGAGGCGGCGGAGCGGCCAGAGGTGCAGGCGTTCATCAATTTCTACCTGAGTGAGGAGTTCACACCGCTGATCCAAACCCCGCAAGTCGGCTATGTCGCGCTGTCGCAGGAGCTCTACCGGGCGATTGCCAAGCGCTTCAACGACCGTGTCTTGGGGACGTTAGTAAAGCCCGGTGAGGAAGTTGGCTTGACCCTAGATCGGTACTTGGGCAAGTAGTTTTCTCGGTATGTGCAGTATGAGCAAGAGCTTTTGCTCTTGCTCATACTGTCTCTCTATGGTAGGCTAGAAGCGGGCACAGCTTGATCGTAAAGGAGAGATGTTCGTGGCTGTTACCGATCTCCGTAAACCAATCAATCCCTTGCGCGTGTTTGGCGAGCGTCTTATTCAGGTTGCTCTCTTAGGTGCTGCTACTGTTTCAATTCTGACGACAGCAGGTATTGTCTTCTCTCTAGTATTTGAAACGATTGCTTTCTTCAGCGAAGTTTCAATTGTTGAATTCTTAACTGAAACTGAATGGACACCACTTTTTTCAATTAAGAAATATGGGATTTGGCCACTGCTATCGGCAACAATATTGACCTCAGCCATCGCAATGTTAGTGGCAGTCCCGCTCGGCCTGATCGCAGCTATTTTCCTGAGTGAATTTGCATCTGATCGTATTCGGCGCACGGTCAAGCCACTGCTTGAGATTCTGGCTGGTATTCCCACCGTCGTGTATGGTTATTTTGCCTTAACTGTGGTTACACCGTTTCTCAAGAACTTTATTCCAACGCTGAGTATTTTCAATTCATTAAGTGCCGGTTTGGTAATGGGGGTGATGCTCATTCCGTTCGTTGCCTCACTCAGCGAAGACGCTTTGTCGGCGGTACCGAACTCGTTGCGTGAAGCAGCGTATGGGTTGGGTTCCACTCGGTTCGAAGTAGCCACGCTCGTCGTTGCACCGGCAGCGATTTCAGGTATTGTAGCATCAATTGTGCTTGCTTTCTCGCGTGCCGTTGGTGAGACAATGATCGTGGCAATTGCCGCCGGTCAGAACCCACGACTCACCTTTGATCCCACCGTACCGGTTATGACAATGACGTCATACATTGTGCAAGTGAGTCTCGGCGATACACCTTACGGCTCCTTGAGCTACTACACACTCTACGCTGTTGGGTTTACCCTTTTCCTCTTTACCTTCGTGTTAAATATCTTCAGCTTCTGGATGGTACGTAAGTTCCGGGAGGTTTACGATTAATGTCTGCCCAAGAACAAATCGGAGTGAAGACCCAATCGGTTGAGAGAGTCACGGATCGGGGTAGTGGTAACCTGAAGTGGCGTCACTTCAAAGGCACCATATTAACCATTCTAGGATGGTTTAGTATTGTTTTCGGTTTGGGTATACTCGTTGTACTCATCCTCGACGTTATTAACAAGGCAACGGGCATCTTCACCAGCGGTACAAACTGGCTGACGTGGGAATTTTTTAACAATTTCGACTCGCGGTTTCCGGAACGAGCCGGTGCTAAGGCTGCTATCGTCGGTACCCTGTACACGATCTCTCTTACGATCCTCTTTGCATTTCCCCTTGGTGTTGCGGCGGCCATCTACCTCGAAGAATATGCACGCGATAATTGGTTTAGTAAGTTAGTCGAGATCAATATCAGTAACCTTGCCGCAGTCCCCTCCATTATTTACGGTTTACTCGGTCTGCAAGTCTTTGCTCGCTGGCTATTCCTCGGCCGTAGTATCATTACCGGTGCGCTGACGTTGGCCTTATTGGTCGTACCAATTATTATCGTTGCTTCCCGTGAGTCGATACGTGCAGTACCGTTAAGTTTGCGTCAGGCTAGTTATGCGCTTGGCGCAACGCGCTGGCAGACAGTGTGGCATGTGGTATTGCCGCAGTCAATTGGTGGGATTCTGACCGGCAGTATTCTTGCTGTATCACGCGCGATTGGCGAGACGGCGCCGCTGATTACGATCGGCGCTTTGACCTTCGTGCCCTTCCTGCCGCGTAATATCTTTGATATCTTTACCGTGCTGCCCATCCAGATCTTTAACTGGACGTCGCGCCCGAACGATGATTTCCGCGCGCTCGCGGCAGCCGGTATTTTGGTGTTGCTGACCATTTTGTTGGCGATCAACGCGCTCGCGATTTATCTACGTAATCGGTATCAGAAACGCTACTAATGTTGTGAAGGTATCCAATGACAGTCGTTCATGATATGGACCGAAACAATCCAAATGCACTTGAAGCACGGAATATGAACGTCTATTACGGTTCATTTCGTGCGGTCAAGAACGTCAATTTAGCGATTGAAAAGAACCGCATTACCGCTCTGATCGGGCCTTCGGGCTGCGGAAAGAGTACGGTATTGCGCTCGTTCAATCGGATGAACGATTTGGTGCCCTCGGCTCGGGTCGAGGGTGAGATCCTCTTCCACGGCGAAAATATCTACGCTCCGGGTGTTGACCCGGTGAACGTTCGTCGTCGGATTGGTATGGTTTTCCAAAAACCGAATCCCTTCCCCAAGAGTATCTACGATAATGTGGCGTATGGTCCACGTATCAACGGCTGGAAACTGTCTAAGCGTGAGATGGACGAACTTGTTGAACGAGCGCTGCGCGGCGCTGCACTGTGGGATGAAGTGAAGGACAAGCTTCACCAGAATGGCTTGTCACTTTCCGGTGGTCAGCAGCAGCGCCTTTGCATTGCCCGAGCGCTGGCGGTCGAGCCGGAAGTGATTTTGATGGACGAGCCGTGTTCGGCACTTGATCCTATCTCAACTCTCAAGATCGAAGAGTTGATGTTTGAGCTGCGCCAGAACTATACGATTATTATCGTGACGCACAATATGCAGCAGGCGTCACGCGCCTCTGATTACACGGCGTTTTTCTTGATGGATAGCGACCGTGCTGGCCAGCTTATCGAGTATGGGCCGACAGCGCAGATTTTCCAAAACCCGAAGGACGAACGCACCGAGCAGTATATTTCGGGCCGGTTCGGATGATGGCTGTCTAGATGGGAGCTGTATCGCCGGAAGGACTGCCTATCCGGCGATATTGTTTTGATCTACAATTGGGCAAGTAGGACGACGGATACGGTTATTCACGTCGCCTGATCCATCTTACCCGAAACCTGATGTACCTCCCGTGCTGTTTGCTCAACTTTGGACTTGTCCTTTGGGCTGATTGTTTGCGTATCGTCCTGGTCTGGGCTATAATGAGCGAAAGCGCAGAGGCCAGCGTCCCTGCCGGACACTGGCCTCTCCTAATGGATACGTGCGCATACTGTCCTAGCGCGTCTTCGCGAGTGTGCGCATGCATTGGGTACAGATGCGTACTTGTACCGGCTTACCACCGGGTGCCATTAACGTCGTCTTCTGAATATTGGGCTGCCAGACCCGATTGGTCCGGCGTTTGGAGAAGCTGACATTGTGACCAAACGAAGGTTTTTTACCGCAGAGTTCACATTTTGCCATAGGACTACACTCCGAATAGATACACCTTAATAGTCGCACTTTGCGAGACTATACCATATTGTATTCGCTTTGGCAAACCGCTCTGTATTGTAGGGCACACCATGGCACTGATGAAAGTTGTTACCGACGGCGCTGGCGATATTCCGTTTGACGTAGCGCGTGAGCTAGACATTGAAGTTGTTCCGCTGTCGGCGCGGATCGACGATCGGTTGTACCGCATTGGAATTGATATCAGTGAGGATCAGGTTTACGATCTCCTGTTCAACGACCACGACCGCGTCGAGATCGTCAAACCGACAGCGACCACTTTCGAGCAACTCTACCGTAGCTTGTTAGGTCGCTACGATTACGTGTATTCGATCCACCTCAGCCAGCGGTTAGGAACAATCCTAAACGAAGCACGGGCTGGGAGGTCACGCTTGCCGGCATCGAATACTCGGATCGAAATTATCGATAGTAAACTGGCTGGCATGGGGCTGGGGTCAATCGCCATTGCTGCGGCCCGTGCGATTCGCGATGGTCGTGCTCCGGCTGAGGTAAGTGAGGTAATTGGGCAGACGATTCGTCACACGCATACTGCCTTTTTCGTTGATACGATGGAGTATCTCGAACAAAGCGGCTTGCTCACCTTTAGCAGTTCGCTGATCGGGTCAATGCAGCGTATTAAGCCACTAATGATCCTCGATGAGGGAGAAATTGTACCCTACGAGCGCACACGTACACGCGCTAAGGCCATCGAGGGTCTCTTTACCTTTGTCGAAGATTTTCCGCATGTAGAAGATGTGATTATCCATTACGCCACTACTCCAGAAGATGTTGAAAAATTGCTCGAGAAGCTCGATCCAATTTTCCCACGTGATCGGGTGCAAGTCTCTCGGATGGGGCCAGCAATTGCCTCCCGTCTTGGCCCCGGTGCGATGGCCGTAACCGTCTTTGAAGGCTTTGATGAGGAATGACCGAGTCTGAGCGACAGCAGGTGACGGTGCTCGGTAAGACGTTGTCTGCCGAGCGCCGTGATGGATGCGCCGATCGCGTAGCTGACAGTGGTTTGAGTGCGTTTATTCGGCAGTGGTCGGCCACTGCCGGCAGTGCGGCGACCTTGCCGGCTGTGCAACGCGCAATTGGCTTGCTCGTTGGCTACGAACGTATGACGCATGCCGAACGTGATCAGGCGCTTGCCGCAGCCATCGAAGAGTTACGCTCACTGTTTCGTACCAACCACCACACTCCTGCGCTTGCCACCGCTGCACCGGTTACGCCACCGTCGCTTGCCCTTCGCCGAACTTCTTCGCGGCAGGGGCGTCAACGATTGGCGTCCGATAAGCATCCCTTAACCGATCTTGATCTCGATGCTAAACTCGACCAAATCGCCGGTATCGATTCACGCACAGTAGCCGGTTTTCGCCGGATCGGTGTCGTAACGATTCGCGATCTCCTGTACCACTTTCCCCGTCGCTACGATGATGTCAGCAGTCGTCGCGCGATTGATGAGTTGCAGGCAGGGGCTGAAGAGACAGTGATTGGCGAAGTGACCGACGTATGCACCATCGGCACTGGCTCCAAATTGCGCGTGCGGGTGGAAGTGAGTGATAAGACCGGCTCGATTGAAGCGATTTTCTTTAACCAGCGTTGGATTGCGCAGCAGATTCGGATTGGTCAGACGATTGTGCTCAGCGGTAAGGTGACGGTCTTCGGTGGGAAGCGGCAATTCACCAGCCCGCGTTGGGAACGTTATACTCCCGACCCCAACGCACTGTTGCACACCGGGCGGTTAGTACCTATTCATCCGCTGACACAGGGGTTGCACGAGAATCAGGCTCGCCGCTTGATCAAACAGGTGGTTGATACTGTAGCACCGCGTGTACCCGATCATCTACCGCCGGAGCGGTGTGCGCAGGCGGGCTTACTCCCACTCGGTGAAGCACTGGCTCAAATCCATTTTCCTACCAATCACGAATCATTGGCGGCTGCCCGTCGTCGGCTCGGTTTCGATGAGTTTCTCTTTATTCAGCTCGGCGTTTTGCAACGCAAGCGGCTCTGGCAACAAGAAATGGGTTTGCCATTTACAATTGATCCGCAGGTGCATGCCGAATTACTACGGCTGCTCCCGTTTCGATTGACGGCAGCCCAGCAGCGGGCGATCAACGAGATTTTTGCCGATGTGCAGCGCCCGTCGCCGATGGCGCGTCTGTTGCAAGGTGATGTCGGCAGTGGCAAGACGGTGGTAGCAGCAGCGGCACTGTTGCAAGCAGTGGCTAACGGTTTTCAAGGGGCGTTGATGGCGCCAACCGAGATTTTGGCCGAACAACACGCCAAAAATCTCAAGCAGTTGCTGAGCCGGGTGCCGGTGCCGCGTCGGTCAAGCGAGGCAATGAACGGTGAACAGTATCGGCAGATCGATTGGCGGGCGCAACTTGATCCTGAAGAGGCGGCACGACTGAACGAGATTGTCCAGATCATCGGTATGACGCCGGAAGAGGATATGGGTGGGCACGGTGTGCGCGTCGCCTTACTCACCGGTAGCCTGGGTACGCGCGAGCGACGGCGAGTACTGGATGGGATTGCCCGTGGCGAGATCGATGTCGTGGTCGGAACGCATGCCCTTATCACCGAGACCGTCCAATTTGCTCGGCTAGGACTGGTTGTGGTTGATGAACAGCATCGCTTTGGGGTCGAACAGCGATTGCGGCTGAAGGACAAAGGGTGTAACCCACACATGCTGGTAATGACGGCAACCCCTATCCCGCGCACGCTAACCCTTACCATCTACGGTGATCTCGATGTTTCAGTGCTCGATGAGCGGCCACCGGGACGGCAAGAGATTCGTACCCGTCGAATTAGCCGTTTTGAACGCGAAAAGGCTTATCGCCACATTCGTAAACAGGTCGCCGAGGGACGACAGGTGTACGTGATTTGTCCACTGGTTGAAGAGAGTGAGAAACTCGACCTGCCTTCCGCTGAAGAGATGTACGAAAAACTGCAACACGAGGTCTTTCCCGACTTGCGGGTAGCATTGTTACACGGTAAGATGTCGGCTCGCGAGAAAGATGAGGTGATGCGTGCATTCCGCGATCATCAGCATGATATCTTGGTCTCGACGGCAGTCATCGAAGTTGGGATTGATGTCCCTAATGCGACAACTATCGTGATCGAGGGGGCAGAACGGTTTGGGTTAGCCCAGTTGCACCAGTTTCGTGGTCGGGTTGGGCGTGGTAGTCATCAGAGTTACTGCATCTTGATCAGCGATAGTGATAATCAGCAGTCAAAAGAACGGTTGGCTGCTCTCGAACAGACCAACGATGGTTTTCAGCTCGCCGAGATCGATCTACAATTGCGTGGACCGGGTGAGTTTTTCGGTACACGCCAAAGTGGGACGCCCGATCTGAAAATGGCTCGACAGGGTGATACCCGCTTACTGAGCGAAGCACGGCGCATGGCCGAAGCCATTCTGTCTGATGATCCGGCCTTGGAACGCCCAGAACATGCGTTGTTGCGCCAGCGTGTCGATGCGTTTTGGACGGAGGCTATGCGCGCAGGGTAGACCGGAGAGAACATCGTTTCCTTTGTAGGTAAGCAATGAGGCTTAGCGATGCAAACCCAGACCATCACGTTGCCCGCTGCCCTCGGTGAGGCGACTTTACTGGAATGGTTGGCAACTGTTGGTGAGACGGTAACACCCACAACACCGCTAGTACGAGTGTTAACCGCCGATGCCGAATGGGCCGTCCCGGCACAGGTGGCCGGAGTGCTGGTTGAGCAGTTGGCGTCAGCAGGTGCGCGATTGTCTGGTGGTGCAGCTCTCGCCCACTACGCCCCGCCACGTCAAGTACGAGCAACGCCACTGGCTCGCCGGATCGCAGGTGCTTTGGGGATAGACCTTGCAACGTTGAACGGTAGTGGACCGGGTGGTCGTATCGGTCGAGCTGACGTGCTCGCCGCAGCTGGTATGCTCGTGGAGACGGCAGCAGCTCCTGCGGTTAACGTCTCTACCCTGACAGTTGCATCGGCGCCGGTTGTGCAGCCTGTTGCGTCTGACAACGGATCGGTGCAGATGCCGCCGATGCCAACGGAGACGGTAGCTACCTTATCGCAGGTGGTTATGTCAGACGGTGTGCCGCTTGCTAGCGTCACCATTGCTGTCAATCTTCAACCACTCATGCAACGTTGTGCAGCGCAGACGGCAGAGTTCGCCACGCGCGGTCTTCAAGCGACGCCGCTTAGCGCACTGGTCGCCGCCACAGCCGCTCTCTTTCCGCTACATCCTTTGCTCAATGCAGCGTGGGCTGAGACGGCCATTATGCTGCGACATCGCTATCACACTGCCGTCGGTTTATCCGATGGCCGATGGGTTCTGATCCGTGACGCCGGTGATCTGACCGAACGCGGTATCGCACGGATGTTAGCCCGCACCGATACTACCAACGATCTTGCCGAGGCCACGTTCAGTATCGTGGCAACAACCGGTTGGTGGCGGTTTGCATCACCGTTACCGGGAACGGCAGCGGCCCTGACGTTGAGTGAAGCGCAACGACAACCAATTGCCTTCAATGCGACGACATTGGTCGTTGGAGCAGTGGCTCAGCTTAGCCTGTGTTACGATGCCCGCATCCTCGACCATCTAGCCGCGATGGCCTTTTTACGCGATCTGTGTCGCCAGCTCGGTGTCGAGGCGCTGGCTGTAGCATCTTCATGCACCGATCCCAATCGTTGATTCAACACCACGAATATCTGCCATACATTCTCCGCCATGCTATAGTTGCGAGTAGTATAATTTGATTGTCTAGCCGGTAACTGTCTTAATCGCAATACACCCGAGGGAGTTAGCCATGGCGAGTAAGAAGCAGCGGATTGGCGTGCTCACGAGCGGTGGTGATGCGCCAGGACTTAATGCTGTCATCCGTGCGGTCGTCAAGTCGGCATCCAGTCTCGGTTGGGAAGTAATCGGGATCCACGACGGGTTTGAGGGATTGTTGGGGACGAAGAGCTATCGTGTGCTGACCAACGCTGATGTTCAGGGGTTGTTACCGCGCGGTGGTACGATTTTGCGTACCACGAATAAAGGTCATTTCGGCCCACGCCGCAGTGATGAGTTGTCAGAAGCCGATCCGTATGTTCGCGCCGTCAAAGCCATTGAAGAGATGGGGTTGCGTGCGCTGATTACCATTGGCGGTGAAGGTACGCAGCGGATTGCCTTGGAACTCCACAAGTTAGGCGCACCGGTCATTGGGGTACCGAAAACGATTGACAACGATCTCGCCGGTACCGATCGTACCTTCGGGTTTGATACTGCCTTACAAGTAGCGACCGATGCAATTGATCGTCTGCACACGACGGCAGCCAGTCACAATCGGGTGATGGTGCTTGAGGTGATGGGTCGGCATACCGGCTGGATTGCGTTGCACGCCGGTTTGGCCGGAGGGGCCGATGTAATCCTCATCCCTGAGATTCCGTTTACAATTGAACGGGTCACGGACAAGGTTCATGCCCGTGATGCCCAAGGCAGTGCCTTCAGTATTATTGTTGTCGCCGAAGGTGCGCGTCCACGCGGTGGAAGCGAAATGTACATTGCCGAGGGGCGTCTTGGTGGGATCGGGCATTGGGTTGGTGAGCAACTTGAGCGTCTAACCGGCAAAGATGTCCGGGTCGTTGTCTTGGGGCACTTGCAACGTGGCGGTTCGCCGTCACCATACGACCGCTTGCTCTCGACGCGCTACGGTGCTGCTGCCGTGCAAGCTGCGGCTCGTGGCATCTACGGTGAAATGGTGGCGTTGCGCGGGCAAGATATTGTGACCGTGCCGCTCGCCGAGGCGTGTGGCTATCTCAACCGGGTGCGTCCGCATAGCGATCTGGTGCTCTGCGCGCGTAGTTTGGGAATTGTGTTTGGTGATGAACTCTGATACCGCCCTCGTTGCCGGTGTCGGGGCAGAGGTGATGAAACGATGATCCGTTATGAGATTGCGGCGACGACGGTGACTACCGCGCCGCCAGAGCGGGTGTTTGCCGTTCTTGACGATTTTAGTAACTGGCCGCGTTGGATGCCTTCGCTCGAACGAGTACGGATTGAGTTGCCGCCGAACGACCATCCGCGCCAAGGCTATCGTTTCAAACTGCATGGGATGTTTGTCCATGCCGAGATGGAAGTGATCGACTATACGCCACTGAGTCGTGCAACACGCTTTCGGATCAGTTTTCCACCGTTTCAAGGAATTAACCGCTGTCGGTTGATCCCACTCGATGATGGACGTTACCGGATCGAGCGACTCGATCAGCTCGAGTTGCCCGATCTGGTAGCGCACGTAATCGATGCAACGCAACGCAAACGTTTTGAACAGCTTGCTCTAGAATTTCTGCATGCTCTTCGTCGGGTCGTTGAGCAGACACCACATGGAACCATCACCTCCGCTTCACCAACTGGCCGATCAGATTGAGCATGCCGGCGTTAGTGTGCCGGTGGCGATTGTGTTGCAGATTATTGCACCGCTCGATGTGATATGTAGTCAAGGCGCACAGGCTCTGCTGCCACTGGTGCGCGGTACCCGCTGGGCAGGTGTTGTTGAGCCGTTGACCATCCCCGAACATTGGCCGGCGCTGCGTGATCTCTTGTTAGCGCGCTTACAGGAACGAGGTTAATTGGGACTGTTTCCGGAAAGATGCTGAGAGTACGTGGGGAAGTGCGGCAGATACTGTGCCTCAGAAGTTTACTATTCAATATCGTTTTACCGCGTCCTAAACCGTTATTTCAGTTCAAACAATTGACAAAGCCGATCTGGTGGGTTACACTCAATATGATTGTAAGATTGTTCATCTCGAAGAAGGTTGCTTGTCGCGGGAAGAAAGGGAATACGTTATGACCCTGCCGGCAATCTTTTTGCTAGTTGCGCTTGGGATTGTCGTAGCATTTGTTTGGCTTCATCACGCGCGCGTTCTCGCCGGTCGTTTGCCGGTGAGTCGGTCGTTGCCGGCGCTAGATGTATTGCGGATGGCGCTCGCCCGTAGTGCCGAAACCGGTCGTGCGGTTCATCTTTCGCCCGGTGCAAGTACAATCGGTGCTGGTGAAGGTCAACGGGCGAGTACGTCAGAGCTGCTTGCCGGTTTACAGGTGGTTCGACAGGCCGGCGAACAGGCTGCGGCAAGTGGATCGGCTGCTGTGATTAGCTCGGCCGACGCCGTTGCCCATTTGTCTTTGCGTGGTGCAATACGACAAGTGTACCGTGGAGTTGGTCAGCCACAGGCGTTCGATCCGCGTCGGATCGAACTGTGGGCGCATGCCGATCCGTTGGCGTATGCGGCGGCTGTGGCAGTACAGTATCATCGTGAACCGTTGGAAGCGAGTATGATGGTTGGGGCATTCGGACCTGAGGTCTTACTGGCCGCTGAGATTGGCGCCCAACAGCAGATTCCGCAAGTATTAGGGAGTACCAATCCGGCATCGTTAGGTGTGATGTCTGTGGTTACGCCCCATGTGCTGATCGGCGAAGAGATCTTCGTCACGGAGGCCTATTTGACAACTGCGTCTGCACCACAGGCGCGTTTACTTACGCATGATACGTTGCGTGTAACGGTGATCGGGTTGATGGTGCTGGCGTTTGGTTATGGTGTGATCCGAGCTGTGTTCGGCTTGCCGGCTTTGCCGGGGTGGTAAGCGTATGGTATCGCTCTTGCGCAATCCCCGTCAGTTAATTGCAGTATTAATTGCCGGGGTGAGTGGATTAATTGTACTCCTTGATTTTGTCGGTGCTGGCCCGGTCGTGAACGCACTGGCGATGGTGCTGGTGCAGTGGGCGGCACTCATTACGGCCCTTGCGGTTGTTATTGGGGCGGTAAGCGTCTTCAGTTCTCACCTCCGTCGTCTGCATGCGCGTGCACCCGAAGCCGGTTATAGCCTTGTCTTGATCATCGGTATGGTGATCGTGATCGTGGCCGGTATCTTTTATCCAACTCGTACTGCCATGGGGTTGACCCTTCCGATGACGTTAGCCGCTCCGCCGATCCGTACCGTCTTTCGTCTGATCTATGAACCGCTGGCTGCCAGTTTGCTGGCATTACTCGCTTTTTTTGCCCTTAGTGCTATGTTACGTGCTCTGCGCAGTGGGCAGACTGAAGCGATTGTCGTTGTTAGCATAGCGTTGTTGGCTTTGGTGATCCAGTTGCCACCATTGACCTTCATTCCCATTATTGGCCAGATGGTACAGTGGCTGAATGACTATCTTGTAGCTGCCGGCGCACGTGGTCTGCTGTTGGGCTCGGCAATTGGTGCACTGATAGCCGGTGTGCGTCTGTTGATTGGCTTTGATATGCCGTATGCCGATCGTTAAGGGGATCGGCACCGGCGTTTGATGTGCCACTATGGAACACTTACCACCATGGCTTCGTAACGTACCGTTGCCACCAGCGCCGGATGAAGATGACGTAACTCCGGCATGGTTGCGTGGTATCGATAGCTTGACTCCCCCACCACCGCCGGCAGTGGCAGTACCACCGGATTGGCTGACCGCCGATGAACCGATGGCCGAAGCGACGAGTGTGCCGGACTGGTTGGCGGAGTTGCAGGCAGAGGTAAGCGATCCGCTAGCCGATGCTCAATCGGCGGCATGGCTTCGTGATGCCGATTCAGGTCCATCGGGAGAGGCTGTGCCACCGGTAGAGCCACCGCCGACAACGAGTTCGCGCCTCCGTATGCCGATGGGTCCAACCGATCTGCTGCGCAGTATCGGATACGAAGAAGCACTCGAACCGGCATCAGAACCATCGTTAGAGTCAGAAGTACCGGCAGATGTTGATACCGGTGTGCCTGATTGGTTGCGTGAATTGAGCAATGAAGAGATTACTGAGGCGTTTGCTACTGCGCCGTCTGAACCTTCCTTGCCGACAAGTGAGCCAGCAGCGAAAGCAGAGTCGATTTCTGAGCCGGCCCTTGATGACTGGCTGAAAGAGTTGGATCGGATCGTCCCTGAAACTAGCTCGACCGATTGGTCTGCCAATGTAGCTCCCGGTGACGAGACAGTCTTTGCCCCCGATGCACCGGCGTGGTTGGACCCGGATCAATCCGCAGCGAGTGACACATCTGCGTTTGATCTACCGCCATGGTTGCAAAATGTTGCCGGCGATGAGCCACCGGTTGCTGCCGGCTCGGTACGGCTCGATCTACCGACATGGCTACTCGATGACAATATTATTACTTCCGCTCCATCCACGACCACTCCACCAGTGGCACCGGATGCGCCTACCTTGTTTGCTGACAGCAATGCCGCATCACTTGATACTGGCGCCGCTGATGGCGGTAGTGCCTCGTGGTCGCCGGATGAAGGTGTAGCCGGTGCTGATGCTGTACCAGAGTGGTTGCTAGAAACCGAACGTCAATTAGGTGCCGCCGGTGAAGAGATGGTACTACCATCTGCCAATACTGACGAGGCACCGGCGTGGCTGCAAGCCGAGGAACCGCTCAGCGACGTGCCGGCCTGGTTGCGGGCCGAAGAGCCAACCGCACCGACCGACGACGTGCCGGCCTGGTTGCGGGCCGAAGAGCCAACCGCGCCGACCGACGACGTGCCGGCGTGGTTGCGGGCGGAGGAGCCAACCGCACCGACCGACGACGTGCCGGCGTGGTTACAAGAATCTGCCGCGAGCACTGCTGATACACCTGATTGGCTCATCGGGGTTAAGCAAACTGAAGACCTGCCGTGGTTACAGGCTGAACCGTCCGGGCTATCGGTTACTGCCGAACCGTCAACAACGACTAGTTCAAGCAGTGACGAATTCTTTAGTGGGGCCGAGTTACCGCCATGGCTACGTGCTTCTACGGAGCACATTGTAGAGCCGGTGGCTACTCCATCCCTAAGTTGGTTACAACGTTTGAGCAGTCGTGAAGCGGAGCTAGAAGAAGAAGCGAGTGCTCCTGAGGTTGTGGTGGTTAAACCACCGCTGCCGATGCCGGCTCTACGCACTCCTGATCAGGTAGCGGCAACGGCACTCCTCGAACGTTTGATCCAGTCGCCATTGCCACAAGCGGTATCGGTCGCGCAACCGACGGTTGTTCGTCGCCGATTGCCGAAACTCGAGCATTGGTTGGCGTGGGTCTTGTTGGTTGCCGTGCTCGTTAGTTTGCTGATCCCAAGCCTACCCAATCCGCTAATGGGTCAAGTGCAGCCTTCTCCGGCAGCAATTGCGTTGAGCGAGCGATTAACCGCGTTGGGTAGCGATGATGTGGTGTTGGTGGCCTACGAGTGGGGTGCCCAGCGAGTTGCTGAGTTGCGACCTCTTGAACAGGCGCTCTTCGAGCAACTAATGGTTGATCGTACAAAACTGATCATCGTTAGTACCGATCTTCAAGGAGCATTACTCGCCTTCGACCAAATTGGACCGTTGCGCGCTGCTGGCTATAACAACGAAAATGGTGTTACCTTTGGTGGACGCGATTACGTGCTTCTCGGCTATCGTCCCGGTGGTGAACTGGCGCTGCGCAGTATTGCCGGTGACTTGCGCGCCCAGTTGCGTCGTGATTATACCGGTCAAGATGCTACCGCCGGTCTATTGGCGACACGCCCCGATGGTTCGCCGCGGGTCGAGACCCTCGCCGACTTGGCAATGATCGTTGTTATGGCCGATCAAGTGCAAGATGTACAGGCGTGGATGGAGCAGATTCACAGTGCTGCTCCTCGAGTACCGATTGCCTTCTTGCTTCCTCAAGAGGTCTATCCTCAAGTGTTGCCCTATCTGCGCTTACCTAATGTGTATGCGGTGGCCGGCCAGCGTGGTGCGGTTGAGTTGCGTGCTGCGAGTGGAACTGATGGAGTGGTCGCCACGATGGTAGCTAATCAGACGTGGGCTACGATCATGTTCGTGATCGTGATGATGGTTGGTGGTGTGATTGTCATTATTGAGCGGTTGCGGCGCCCAGCCCGCGGGAGCGCGTGATGGATTTGGCAATCAATCTGATCCCGGTGTTGCTGACGCTGCTCGTGTTTAGCCGTCTGTTCGGCGATACACCGGCATTCCGGCTCGTACAGTATCTGTTTGTTGGTGTAGCGTTAGGTTACGCGGTGGTTGTCATCTACCATCAGGTGCTGCGCCCGGCAGTCGTTGAGCTTTGGTTAGCTAGTGGGCAGCCTGGTTTGGTGACGTTGCGCCTCGTCCCTTTTGTATTGGCCGCTCTCTTGCTTACGCGCGTCAGTGACCAACAAACGAACTCGTGGCTGGCTAATCTGCCGCTGGCGTTGGTTTTTGGGGTTGGAGCGGCGCTGGTGGTGGGTGGCGCATTGATTGGTACGATCATGCCACAAGTCCTCGATGCCACTCGGCTTGATCTGAGTGCTCCGTCTGCGATATTGGGTAGTCTTGTTCTGTTTGTCGGTTCTATCGTGACTCTGCTCTCGTTTTCCTTTACTCGGTCGGCCGATCCGCGTCGCCAACGCTGGCTCGATAGCACCGCACGAGTAGGTCGTTGGTTCCTCCTGATTGCATTTGGTTTCTTTTTGGCTGGGAATGTGAGTTCTTATCTTGCTGCATTGAACGAACGGTTATTGTTCGTTGTTGAGTGGGTTCGGGCGGTGCTGGGGGCGTAAGGGAGAGGTATGTCTACAGTGCGTGCTGTATTGGTAGTTGAGATCGGGAGTGTTACGACCCGTGTGTCGCTGATCGATCAGGTCGATGGCGAAAGCCGTTTGATCGGTCAAGCCGAGACACTTACAAGCTGTGAGTTGCCGTACCAAAACATCTTCTTCGCTATTCAAGAAGCAACAGCGCAGATTGCCGATCTCACCAGCCGTCAGCTCCTGCATGATGGCCGTTTATTGATGCCCCAGACGATTGCCGGTGATGGGATTGATGCTGTTGTGGTTGTTACATCAGCTCTTGAACCATTACGGGTGGTAGTGGCAGCGATTGCGGCTGATGTATCGGCCCGCAGCGCGTTGCACGCGGTACAGGGTGTGCCCAGCGTCGTGTTGGCGGTGACAACCCTCGATGATAGGTTGGGGCATCCACCGGCTGTCGAAGATCGGTCGTGGCTCGAACGCCAACTCGAGACGCTCTTGCCACTCTCACCTGATGTGATTGTCGTGACCGGGGGTGTGGAAGGTGGTGCGACGGATTCGGTCATACGGTTGGTGCAATTGGTGAATTTGGTATTGGCGTTCAAGCAGACGACCGATGAACCGTTGCCCACTATCGTTTATGCCGGGAATACTGCAGCCCAAGCGCAAGTGCAAGTGGCACTTGCCGAGTACAAGAACGATGTTCTAATGGTTGCCAATGTGCGCCCGGAACTTGAACGCGAAGTGCTCACGCCGCTCCGTCAAGCATTGCTTGCCCGCTATGCTCGTCAGTTAACCGATTTGCCCGGTCTGAACGCATTGCCTGCGGAGCATACGACGTTGCGTACCGTGGTTGAGGCTCAGTATCTGATGAC
Source organism: Chloroflexus sp. (assembly GCF_049970315.1). Classification (GTDB taxonomy): domain Bacteria; phylum Chloroflexota; class Chloroflexia; order Chloroflexales; family Chloroflexaceae; genus Chloroflexus. The sequence continues at coordinate 51,451 of NZ_JBMFNE010000005.1, read as the reverse complement.
CCGTTTCTGGGCTGAGCGACAACAGCAACCGGTGTTGTATGTGGATGTGGGGGCAACGACCACCACTCTGATCGCCGCAGCTCCCGATCAAGTTCATGCGGCGATCCACGGTGTGCGTGGTACAGCCTATGGCGCAGCTCACGTGCTCAGTGAAACAGGCCCTGCCGCCCTGGCGCGTTGGTTGCCATTCGCAATGACCGAACAGGAACTGACTGAGCGCGTGCTCAATCGAGTGCTGCGACCGCAGACGATACCTGCTACACGCGAAGAATGTTATCTTGATCTCGCGCTCACCCGTGCGGTGCTGTCGCTCGGAATGGCTGCTTTGCGTGATGAGGTACCGACGTTGGAGTATAGCCACGTGATCGCGAGTGGTGGGGCACTTATCCACGCACCGCATCCCGGTATGGCACTGTTGGCTTTGCTCGATGGGTTGCAGCCGGCTAATGAACTACCCGATTTGCTCTTGCACGTTCACCTCGATACGTTTGGTTTAATGTCGGTCTGCGGTGGTCTAGCCACGTTACATCCTGAAGCGGCCCTTTCCGTCTTCGATCACGATTTGCTGTTGAATACCCCGTTGGCGACGTGTATCGTGTTGCAAGGGAGTGGCCGGCCTGGTGAACTGGTCGCCGAGGTCGAACTAATTGCAGTAGGTGGTGACACCGAGTACGCACAGGTACGTTTGGGTGAGCTGGTTCGTTTGCCGCTACCGATTGGCCGGTATGCGCAAGTCAAAGTCAAACCGACTCGCGGTGTGCGGGTAGGCCGTGATGTTTCCGGTGAGCCGGTGGCGAGTGATCCGGCAGAAGTGCCCGGTAGCCTCCTCGGACTGATTATTGATGCCCGTGGCCGTCCGTTATCACTCCCCGAAGATGGTGCTGAGCGGCGACGGTTGCTGTGGTCGTGGTTACGAGCGTTGGACGCGGAACGGAGCGATAGTCCTTACCCTGAACCGGAAATAGCCTTGCCCGAACATCGAGGCGTTGGAGTATAAGTTTAGATTAGTGTGCCCCATGCCTATCCGCTGTATATTTTTGGTCAGAACACGGATAGAAGGGAATGCGACGGATAACCACGGAGGTGAAGCGTGGCGCGATCGGTGACCATCTGTCAGGTCCGTCTTAATCCGTGTATTCTTGGTCAGAACACGGATAGAAGGGAATGCGACGGATAATCACAGATGGTTCTTAGTGTCCCACTCGTCTCACTCCGTGTACCTTTACCTTTCGCCCATAAGATCTGCCATCACAGCGGCGAACGCCTCTCGGGTTGGACGTAGACGATCTTCTGGAAATGCCGCGATTGGTGTCGGGCCGATGCCTAACGTCTCGGCCAATGTCGGGCGTTGTTCATTTAGATAGATCAAACCGGTCACAAACTCGCCAGAAGCACGGGCCTGTTCCAGCAATTGTAGTGCCGCCATCCGATTGCTCGGATCGTGGTCGTGATTCAGTTTGCGCAATCGAATAACCGGGCCACCGTGGAGTTGGACATCGCGCACCTCGCCCGGTTCATAATCCACCGTCACCTCTTCGTAGTGCGGGATAAAGCTGATGTCGTGCAATGGCGACTCGTGCGTCTTCCCATAGGTATAACTCTTGGTCGAACGGTCGTGGTTGTTAAAGGTAACGCACGGACTAATGACATCGATCACGGCGGCACCGTGAAAATTGAAGGCAGCCTTGATCAATTCTCGTACCTGTTTGGCATCGCCGGCAAACGAGCGGGCAACGAAGCCACAGCCGGCCAAAATTGCTTCGGCACAGACATCAATCGGCGGTAAGTGATTAACACCGGCATGCTTCAGCTCTTGCCCCTCATCGGCTGTGGCCGAAAATTGACCTTTCGTGAGACCATACACCCCGTTATTTTCCACGATATACACAATCGGCACGTTACGCCGTAACAGATGGATAAACTGCCCCAAGCCAATACTGGCCGTATCGCCATCACCACTCACGGCGAGCGGACGTAAGGTATGGTTGGCGAGATGTGCGCCGGTGGTTACCGATGGCATCCGGCCATGGAGTGAATTAAAACCGTGTGAACGACCCAAGAAGTAAGCAGCCGACTTACTCGAACAACCAATGCCGCTCATGCGAATGACGGTATGCGGTTGGAGCGAAAGTTCAAACGCCGCGGTAATAATCTGGTTAGCAACGGAGTCGTGTCCGCATCCGGCACAGAGTGTCGATGGTGCGCCACGGTAATCTGCCTTGGTCAGACCAATTGCATTTATCGTTTGCTGGGTCATAACAGGTATCCTTATGGTAATATAGGTTCTATCTATACCGGTTTGTCGTTGCATACCCTTGGTGGCAATCATCTCCGCATCGACTGCAACTCTACATAATAAGTGTAGTTGCATGCATCTGCTCGAGCACATTCAATACCTGATCGCGCACAAATGGTGCGGTAAGTGGCAAGCCATCGCACCACGCTACCGAACCTAGCCTTGTCGCGTATGCCGGGCAGTGGAGTTGCAGTAATTGACGTAACTGACCATCGTGATTCTGTTCGATCACAACACAATACCGGTGATGGGCGATAAAATCGGTAACTTCCTGGCCGAGCGGTAAGGCCCGCACGCGCATACTACTGGTCACAATACCAGCAGCCGCCAACAAATCGCGGGCCTCAGCGATGGCCGGCGCCGTTGAACCAAATCCGATCAAACCGATGGTAGCCTCTGGATGCGCATCGATCACCGGGTGGGGTACGAGACGGCGAGCTGTCTCGTGTTTCCGCCAGAGTCGTGCCATATTACGCTGCCAGTCTTCAGGACGTTCACTATAGACATTACGCTCATTGTGCCCGGTACCACGGCTGAGCGTCGCCGCCAACGGGTGAGGATTACCGGGCAATGTGCGGTAGCCAATCCCATCACCATCAACATCAGCGAAGCGTGCATACGTAGTAAGCTTCGCTAAATCTTCAGCACTGAGCACCTTCCCGCGTTGCAGCGGTTGCTCAGGGTACGTAAAGGGTCGGCTCATCCAAATATTCATCCCCAGATCAAGATCGCTGAGAACAAAGACCGGGGTCTGGAGATACTCGGCCAGATCAAACGCCAGTTGGGCATCACTGTAACATTCTTCCATCGTGCCCGGCAGCAACACCACATGACGAGTATCGCCGTGGCCGAGGTAATAGACCGACAGAAGATCGCCTTGGGCGGTGCGGGTGGGCAAGCCGGTTGAAGGGCCAACCCGCTGCACATCCCAAATGACGGCAGGGATTTCAGCGAAAAAGCCTAATCCGGCGAACTCAGTCATGAGCGAGATACCCGGCCCCGAGGTCGCGGTCATTGCCCGCGCACCGGCCCAACCGGCTCCGATCACAATCCCCAACGCCGCGATTTCGTCTTCGGCTTGCACAATCGCGCAGGTCGCCCCTTGGTTATGTTCGCGTAAACGGGGCAAATAGCTCTCGAGCGACTCGATCAGGCTGGTTGACGGCGTAATCGGATACCACGCTACCACTCCAACCCCACCGGTAATCGCACCGATTGCAGCAGCAGTATTACCGTCGATCAACATCAGCTCGGTGGTGGCCGTAAGTGGCTCGACGCGAAACCGCCCATGCGCGGGCGTGTCGGTGTTGCTCATCCATTCCTTTGCTGCCCGAATTACAGCTAGATTCAGCTCGATAGTGGTTGCTTTACCACGAAACTGGTGCTGTACCGCCTTGACCAATGCGGTATCGGTAATTCCCAGGAGTGCAGCCAATGCCCCGACGTACACCATATTGGCCGCGTAGGTTCGTAAGCGCTGGCTAACACCGGTTTGTTCGAGAAGCTGGCGCACCGGTAGCGCGACCGAGATAATATCGGAACGTTGCGGTTGCCATGGGCCATCGGCGGGGTAGAGGCAGATGCCACTGGTAACGAGATTGGCGAGGTCGTCGTTAGCCGTGCGCGGATTAAACGCTACCAATAGCTGCGATTGGGCAGGTCGAGCTGTGTAACCGGCTTGGCTGACGCGCAAGGTATACCACGTCGGTTCACCTTGAATGTTCGAGGGGAAGAGGTTCTTACCTGAGACGGGAATACCCATCAAGAAAATGGCTCGCATCAGCACCATGTTTGCCGTTTGGCTGCCGGAGCCGTTGATGGTGGCCGCAGTAATCGCGAATTCATTGACGGTCGATTTGGGGAATTGCATAGCCTCCTCGCAATGCAAAGCTCGACACTGAGCAACATACCCGTCATTATACGCGACCAAAACCGATTATTGCAATGCAACATCCACAGCGTGGGTTACAGAGCTTGCCGCGCCGTGGCGATGTACCGGTGCGCAGCAACACCGGTCTTATCTTTTACCTATTCTTCGCTAATCGTAATGCCCAGAATCGTCTCACCTGGTGTTGCCAAATCGGCAGGATTGCTCGGATCGCGCAGCGGAATCCCATCCACAATCTCTTGTCCTTTGATCACGCGCCCAAAGATGGTGTACTGCTCGTTAAGCCACGGGGCCGGAGCAGTCGTGATGAAGAATTGTGAACCAGCGCTGTTGGGGTCGGTAGAGCGTGCCATTGCCACGATTCCGGGCTGGTCGAACAGAATTTTGTCGGTGAACTCGGCAGGGATGGTATAGCCCGGCCCACCGGTGCCATCGCCGTTCGGATCACCGCCTTGTGCCATAAAATTCGGCAGGACACGGTGCCATGTTAGCCCGTTGTAGAAATTCTGGCGGGCGAGAAAGACGAAGTTATTCACCGTTTGCGGCGCAATATCGGGCAACAGCTCAATCACAATCTCGCCGCGGGGCGTGTAGATAGTCGCTGTGTACTTCTTCGCCGGATCAATTGTCATTGGTGGTGGGCTGTTGTACCGGTAAGTCGTTGCGGTCGGCATGACCGGCATCGTACTCGCCGCCGGTGTTGAAGTAGCAACCGGTGCTGCCGTCGGTGGGGCCGGTGGAGTGGTAGGCGCCGGTGTTGCGGTTGGCGGTGCTGCGCGGCTAATCAGCAGGCCGGCAACAAGTCCAAGAATGAGGAGCAGAATAGCAATGGCTATCAGGCCAGTCATTGGATTAGGTGTGGAAGATGGACGTTGTGTACTCACATGACACCTCGATAATAACGCTGTACCGCAGGCATTATACCGGTGAGGATGCGATGGTGACAAGTGGATTAGTCGTACATTATTGCACACACGCTACCCACTCCGGTGCGTAGCGATGGAGGTCATGGCGTAAGCGGAGGAGAGCCAGATCACCGGCTTTAGCTTCGAGCATAAGATCGAACGGCGGTAAGCCACGACTTGCCGCGAGTAAGGCAAGCGCGTCTTGGGCAACGATAAAATCGGCGTGTTGGCCGGCGCGCGGTGGTAGAACGCGGGTCGTACCGTTGCGACCCGGCAGCAGATGGGCCTCGCTTCGCTGACTACTTAGATGTACTTCAGGTCGCACGTCGCGCGGCCACGTTGCCAGACTCAACCCGAGGGCAAGTGGCAAACTCCATCGTTCGGGATTGTGTAAATGAAAATGGAGGTAGTCGAAGACAATCGGTACCCCGATACGAGCGGTCAGCGTCAGCAGCATACGTAGTGATGGTCCACTACTGGTATGTTCGATGGCGGTGCGTCGGCGAGCGGGTACCGACAATGCCGACCAGCGTCTCGCGAGGCGGAGGAGCGCTTCGGCGTTGCCGGCTGCCGCATGGATGACCAGCGTGTGGGTGATCGTGTTTGGTTGATCGAGTGCGACGAGCAGATGAGTCGCCATTTCGATGGTGCTTATTGTTTCGGCGGCGACTCGATCATCAGGGTGACTCAAGTTGAGGTGTGGATCGAGATGGAGACCGAGGCGGATTTGCTGTGTGCTGAGGCGTTGGCGGAGTAGTGCGAGCTGGGTAGCGCAATCGGCCAGATCTGCCGGCGTCATGTGGCGGGGGGCGGCAAAACGGTAAAACCGAATTGCCCGCCGTTCAAGGTATGAAAGGAGATCACTGAGTTGCGTGAGTAAGACGCTTAGATGGGGTGATGCACCACCGGCAAGGCCGGGTTGTTGCACGGTGCGAACAGAAAAGCCTAGACGGATCATGCCCGTGCCACCTCTTCAGATATAGTCAAGTGAGCAGTGGATCGGTTTTATCATTCCACTGCTGTTGCTATAGATTGTAGTACATATGTTCGATTTTGTCAAAAGAAGCGGTCAAGTCTGCGTTTCAGAGCCGTGGTTTTGTCGTGAGTAGTAGACTGTTGATCGCCAACCGACGATGGCGGCGGGTATAGTAGCGAATCTGGCGAGGTAGATTCTCTTCAGCGGGTAAGTCTTGTACTTGGGCGATCAGCCGATCGGCGATACGCTGGATCACCGTCATCTGTTCGGCTGAAGACAGGCCGCGTAGTTCATCTCCCCACGGCACGGTACATACACCTTCGACCACCACACCTACCACTTCGGGCCACAAAGGACTGTATTTCATCCAATTAACGGCAAGGCAGAAGCCGGGACTGGATATGGGTAATCGTTCTCGGGCAATGGTGAAGAGGTCGGCTAAGTGACCAACCGCGATGACGAGCAAGATCGGCGCCGTGATGTTCGGGAGATGGTGTAAGTTCAACAGCGGTAGCTCGAGTAGCTGAGCCAGCGCAGCAGCGAGTGGTTTGCTGGTTAGATCAGGCGCAACAATCCCGCCTAACTGCCATTTGCTGCTGCGAGCAAGTGCGACAAAGCGTTGGATGGTACGCACGATATCGTGTTCACGCAGGTGATAATCGTGTAGCGGATGGATGGTGATGCCGTCATCCATCGCCGAACCGAGGCAGATGACACCTTCGTGTACGTAGAGGTCATCTTTGAGACCGGTGCATGTGTGGAACTCACGCCGCCGCTCAATACTCTGCAAACATGCCAGCAGCTCAAATTGGTCTTCTGCGTGGGGGGCGAGTGCCAAAGCGTGCTGCCAGGCTTGTTGTGCTTCATCAAACCGCTGCAATTGAAAAAGACAACGACCCAGGAGATGAAAGACCGCCCAGTCATCGTAGTAACGTTGGCGCGGCCCTTCGAGCATCGTCACCGCTTTGGCGTACTCACCACGTGCTGCGTAGATGTAGGCTAATTCGAGTTGCGCAGCCGTATCATTCGGATCAAGCTCAAGACAACGTTGGAACTCTCGTTCCGCTTCGTCGTACCGTTCAAGTTCGACCAAGACGAAGCCGAGGTTGAAACGGGCAAAGTAGTCGTCGGCGAGAGCAGCGACCGCAGCAAAGGCGTCGGCTGCTTTTGCCAACAAGCCTTGCTGCTGATAATGGAAGGCCAGCGCGTTATGGGCGTCACGCATTGTTGGGTCGGCGGCAATCGCTCGGCGAAACTGGTCGAGGGCCTCTAGCGGGCGTTGGGTGCGTTCGAAGGCCAAACCGTACCGTAAATGGCGACGACTGGCGACGCGCTTCATCTCATCGGTCATCCTAAGCCTCCTCGCCCAACCGGTGTGGGCGATGGTTGCGCGTTTTGTCGTAGGGGAGGACGCGCAACCGTAGTCACGGTGAAGCTGCGCTGCTCATGGCGTTGTTGGGCAAAACGGTGGCGAGCGCTGCAGCTTGGGTTGCTAGAATCTGTTGAATACCTCGTGCAGCAAGATCTAACAGCGCATCAAGTTGGGCACGTGCTACCGGTGTTCGTTCGGCTGTTGCCTGTACCTCGATAAACGCACCGTTGATGTTCATCACGACATTACAATCGAGATCGGCCTGACTATCTTCTTCATAGCAAAGATCAAGCAGGAGTGCGTCTCGAATCATACCTACACTGACTGCGGCCAGCGGGGTGAGGGTTGGGTATGTTTCAACTGCACCACTACGTACCAAATGATCGACGGCGAGTGCTAACGCGACGTACCCGCCGCTGATCGACGCGGTACGGGTGCCACCGTCAGCCTGTAGCACGTCGCAGTCGATGGTGATGGTTCGCTCACCGATCGCATGTAAATCTATCGCTGCTCGCAATGAACGCCCGATCAGGCGTTGAATCTCTTGGGTTCGCCCACTTGGGCCGTTACGTTCACGACGAGACCGTTGTAATGTCGCCCGCGGCAGCATCGCATATTCTGCCGTAACCCAACCACCCTGTTGACCGCGCATCCACGCCGGTACACCGTCTTCAATCGTTGCCGTACACAGGACGCGCGTATTGCCACACGCAATGAGTGCCGATCCTTCCGCGTAAGGAGCAGCACCGATCTCGATAGTGATAGGACGCAATTGATCTGGTGCCCGGCCATCACGTCGTACCATACCGATTTCTCACTCCTTCCTTTTGAATATCATACCATGTGTAACTACACCCAACAACGCACATTTACTCAACTTTTCGACATAATGTGCCGAATTTGCCAAAGATACCAGCAAGCGATACTACGGTACGGTCGCCAACGTTCACCTAAAGCACGTAGTTCACGCGGCGACGGTATCTGTGGTAATTGATAGACAAGGCGAGCGCCATCCCGCAGTCCAAGATCGTCGGCAGGTAACATGTCAAGCCGGTCGAGTGCAAACATGAGATAGATTTCAGCCGTCCATCGTCCAATCCCGCGCACGTTGGTTAGCGTTGCGATTGCCGTTTCATCGTCGAGCGTCGGGAGCAGTTCGAGGTTGAGCTGTCCATACACGATGCGCTCGGCTAGATCGCGTAGGTAACCGCTTTTCTGCATCGAGAGGCCGGCAGCGCGCAGCGCCGTCGTGTCGGCAGCCAGTATCCGTTCCGGAGTCAGTTCACCGAGGAGGGTCGTTAGACGATCACGGATTGCACGCGCGGCAGTCAAGGTGAGTTGTTGGCTGATAATCGCATAGGCGAGGGTGGCAAAGCTGTGCGGTTGGCGTTGGAGTTCGAACGGACCAATCTGGTCAATCCACGGTGCCAGCACCGGATCGACGGTGCGGAGATGGTTGAGAGCTTGTTCCATAGGAATACCAAATGATAGTCCACGACGATTATTGCGTAGCAGTGCCACAATAGTGTGATCATTGTACTCGACGTTCAGATGAAAGTGGCTATTGTGGTGATTGCTCGGGGGGATGAGTCGCTGATGCTGTAGACCCGCGAGCTATTGGCAATTCGCTATGGGATGCTGATACCAAGCAAAACCGATCTCGCTTAGCGCGATTGGCTCGTGCTGGGGCGTGATGCGATCCAGGTGTTGGGCAACGATGGAGTGATCGGGAGCTACCGGTTGCGCTAATCTGTATGCAACTTTAACTGCACTGTTGGCGTCGTACCATTACCGTTTTCCACTCCGGTAAGGGAGGCCGCGTGAGGAGATTCAGTAACGACTGGTTGGCGGGGAGAATTGGGCACGGCTAGGTAACAATGACACTGACGGAAAGTTTGCCGTGTGGTGATGGGATGACAGCACATTGGAATGTACCGTACCTACCATCGAAACGCAAGAGTTCATCACTGTCGTCCAACCGCACGACTGTTTCGGCCTCTCACAGCGTTGTTCGTCGCACTTCTAGCTTGGCACATTATGCACCGACAAGGTGACGTTCGTGTTCTAGTGTGATAGGTGCGACAATCCTACCGCGCGGTTGGACAAGCGTAGATCAACCATGCTAGACTGTGCAGAGGATGGCCAACATACGGAAAGGAGATAACCTTGGCCGGTAATCAGAATGAACTACGTCGCTTCGGCGCCGCTCTGTTGATCGGAATAGCGGCCGGTTTAGCGGCGCGCTACTATTTCGACTCTCGTGCTCGCAATGAAAGTCGGGTTCCCAGCGGCTTGATCGACTGGGAGCAGGCCCGTCAGGCGGCATTACGTTTGTCGCAGTGGGAACAAGCTCCGGTTGACGATCGCCATGTTCGCCGCCAACAGTACGCCCAGATGGTGGCGCAAAGTGAACCTCTCATCGCCGAGTATCTTGGCGTGCAATTACCCGAACCGGTCAATCGAATTTTTGTTTTCGACCGGCGGGAATGGCTCGAAGCGAATATTGTTTCATTTAGCCAGCTCTTCCGCCCCCTCGAAGAGGTGTATGAAAAGAATGGTGGCGGGCGTGGTGCGTTGGGGGTGATGGTCAACGGTGTCAGCAGTAAGTTGCTGGGGATGCAGATTGGTGGTCTCCTTGGGTATCTGGCTCAGCGTGTGCTCGGCCAGTACGACTTAAGCCTCCTCTCGGCAGAAGCGACCGGTGGTTCGCTGTACTTTGTCGAACCGAATATTGCCCGTGTCCAGCAGCAACTCGGCCTGAACGATACCGATTTTCGGCTCTGGATTACGCTGCACGAGATGACCCATGCCTTTGAGTTTGAAGCGTATCCGTGGGTGCGTCGCTATTTCCGTGAACTGATCGAGCAGAACTTTACGCTCATCAGCAGCCAAATGTTGGGTAACGGCAATAATCTGATCGATACCATGATGCGGCTGGTACAGGGGGTTGGGAGTGGCCAACATTGGATCGAATCGGTATTGACACCTGAGCAGCGGGTGGTGTTTGATCGGATTCAGGCACTGATGTCAATTATTGAAGGTTACGGCAACCATGTGATGAACGCGGTTGGTCGGCGATTGTTGCCGAGTTTCAGCCAGATCGAACATCAGATCGCGCAGCGGCAGCGGCAGCGAACGTTACTCGATCAGATGGTCTTTCGCTTGACCGGCCTCGATCTCAAGCTAGCCCAATATCAGCAAGGTGAAGCGTTTGTCAATGCGGTAGTGGCCGCGCGTGGGATCAGATTTGCCGGTCGCGTCTGGGAGCGGCCAGAACATCTGCCATCGATGGAAGAGATCCGCAATCCAGCGATGTGGATTGCCCGCATAGAACGTATGTAGGAACGTTCGCGGCGATAGGTTGGCACACTGCGATGACCGGCGTGCCAACCGCAGCTATCGTTCACCGCTCACCGATGAGCGCCAACAGAGCGGCTTCATCAAGCACCGGAATACCAAGTTGCTGGGCCTTCGCTAACTTGCTACCGGCATTTACCCCCGCTACGACATAATCCGTCTTCTTACTGACGCTATCGGTTACTTTACCACCGTGTGCGATGATCAGAGCGCTGGCCTGCTCGCGGGTCAGCGAAGGTAACGTACCGGTAAGGACAAACGTCTTTCCGGCGAGCACATCACTCTTCCGTTCACGCTGGGGGCCGGCGTTCATCTGTACTCCTGCCGCGCGCAACTTTTCGATCAACTGCCGATTTTCGGGGCGGGCAAAGAAATCAACAATACTTGCCGCAACCACCGGCCCAATTCCGGGAATCTGCTCGAGCTCTTCTTGGCGAGCATTCATTATCGCGTCGAGTGATCCTAAGGCGTTGACCAATGCTTGGGCTGCAACGGTACCAACATAGCGAATCCCTAAGCCAACGATCAAGCGGTCGAGTGGTCGTTGGCGCGCAGCGTCGATTGCGTTTAGCAAGTTCGCGATCCGCTTCGGACCAAACCCTTCTAACCCGGCAAGATCCTCTGCTTTCAGGTAGAACAGATCGGCTACATCACGCACCAAACCGCGTTGTACAAACAACTCAGCCTGTCGTTCACCCATTCCAACAATATCGAGTGCGGCACGGCTAGCAAAGTGTTCTAGCCGACGGACCAACTGCGCCGGACAAATTCCAAAATTGTTACAACGCCAGGCCGCCTCACCGGGTTCGCGTTCAAGTGGTGAACCGCAGGCCGGACAGTGTGTTGGAAACTGCCACGGTCGCTCGCTGCCATCACGGCGGGCCACAACCGGCCCAACTACATACGGAATCACGTCACCGGCCCGTTTCACAATAACGTAATCGCCGATCCGAATATCACGCTGAGCGATATAGTCGGCGTTATGCAGGCTCGCATTACGCACGATGACTCCACCGATCTGTACCGGCTCTAACTCGGCATTCGGCGTAACGACACCGGTTCGTCCGACATTTACCGTGATGTTGAGCAAACGAGTGATAGCCTCACGCGGTGGAAATTTAAAGGCAATGGCCCAACGCGGATCACGCCCAACCACGCCAAGTTCACGCTGCTGGGCAAAATCGTCAATCTTGATGACCATCCCGTCAGCTTCGTAGGGTAATTCATCGCGACGGGCCATCCATTGTTCGCAGTAGGCCAGTACCTCATTGAAATCGGTAAAACGACGGACATCTTGGTTGACCGGAAAACCGAGCATCCGTAGGTAACGTAATGTCTGCCATTGACCGGTCAGCTCGACCCCTTCGACCGGACCGACACCGTAGGCAAAAAAGCGCAGCGGACGAGCGGCAGTAATCGCCGGATCCTTTTGGCGAAGTGAACCGGCGGCGGCATTGCGTGGGTTGGCGAAGATCTTCTCACCGGTAACGGCCAGACGATCATTCAGCGCCTCGAAGTCAGCGGTACGCATATAGACCTCACCGCGCACCTCGATCAGTGAGGGTAACGCAGTGGGTAGATCTCGGTCGTGGCCGCCATCTGGTGGGTGCAACAGTAGTGGAATGCTACTAATCGTGCGCAGATTCGCGGTCACATCTTCACCGACCTCACCATCACCGCGCGTTGCACCTTGCACGAATTGGCCGTCACGGTATGTCAATGCTACTGCCAGCCCGTCGATCTTGGGTTCGACCACATAGGCTACCGCTGTATCCTGACCGAGTAAGCGCAGCACTCGATCACGCCAGGCCAGCAGATCGGTTGTGGTGAAAGCATTGCCAAGCGAGAGCATCGGCTGCAGATGTTGCACTTTCGCAAACTGACTGGCCGGTATGCCGCTGACCCGCTGGGTTGGTGAGTCGGGGGTGATCAATTCTGGATGCGCCGCTTCTAGTGCGCGTAGTTCGTTCATTAAGGCATCGTATTCGGCATCGCTCACAATGGGATCGTCGAGGACGTAGTAGTGGTAATCATAGCGACGAATAAGCGTCCGCAGCTCATTGATGCGTTGGGTCACGTCGATTTGATTCATGTGCAACTCCAATGTCAGGTAGAACTCCACCAAAGGTACTATCTAAAACCTTCTGAAAGTAGTACTGTTGGGGGGTTGCGAAGAGGTAAAGAAAACGTTACCATAGAAATACCCCCCCCACACGAGACCCGCTGGCAGTTGCCAGAGGGTTTCGTGTTTCTAATAACGAGATACTCGAACATTCGTGCATATTGTACCATAGGCTATGCCGATGAAATCTCTCGGCACATGCCGTCCTCTCCTCAGACTTCTTCCTTTCGGGATGAGATAGTGACATAGCTACCGCTATTGTATGCCGATACATAATCCATCGTTGTGGCAGAGATACGGGATTTTTGTATTCACGTCAAGTCATCAGACATACCTTCCTCGCATCATAGTGCAGCTTGTGATTACAGCCTGTAGAGGAGCAGTACGTAATCAATAGTTAATAGATCTCAACCGTAAATACTGCATTCCAACGCTGTAAAGTCTCGTTCGGTGTTGAAACGTCTATTGTTGGGCAACAGAGGTGCATGGTATAATTCCGTCAACATTAATTTTAGTGAAAGAATCCACGAACTATTGAGGGTAACCGATGGCTGCATGGTTCATCTTTTGGGTAGCGGCGATCATCGCGATTGGTGGTCAAATCCCGTTGATTGTTGCGGCGTGGCGGCTGTACCGTCAACCACCGACGGTGCCGGCTCATATACCGCGGAGTAATGGTCAGGCCGATCTCGCTTGGACACTGGTTACGGCGTTGGCGACGGTCGTGTTATTTGGATTCGCGTATCTGGCACTACCTTAGGCGCACCCTATCAGGATAGTTGCCGATGAGTTTTGCGGTACGTGCTGCACCTCGCTAGCGTTACCACAACGCATTGATTGTACGAAGTCGGAGATGCATATGGCCGTGCGCACTGTTGTTCGATTGCTCATCGTTGGATTGCTGTTAACGTTAGCAACCATCATCTCTGGTGCGCTGGTGACGGTATCGGCCAGCGCAACAGCTTGTTCGTCGTGGCCGTTATGTCTTGAAATCGTGAGCGACGGTGGTAATCCCCTCGTTTGGATTGCAATGTCTCACCGTCTGATTGTTGCTCTGGCGCTGTTGGTCGTCCTTGCCGGTACGTGGGCGGTATGGCGATCCACCGAAATAGAAGCTCCTCCGCGTTGGACGGCACTGGTTGCCGTGTTTCTCTTCTTATCGCAAGCATTAGCCGGAGCTTTACTCGTTTGGGGTGTACCGGCAATGGTGGCCGATATCTGGCACCTTTCGGGGGCACTGATGGCGTTCGGAGCACAGGTATTAACCTTATTACTTATTGTTGTTCCCGTTCCATCTGCGAACGAACGTTTGTCAGGGCGTACTGCACAAACGCAGCGCCGTTTACGCGGGTTAGCGGCATGGACAGCGGCGGCTGCCGGCGTGGCCGCTCTGGCGATTGGGGCGCGCAGTGTGGCTCCGGCAGTTGAAATGGCTGTTGGGTTGCCGGCAAACAGTGTTGGTGCATTGAGTTTTGCCGCATTGTTGTCGGGATTAATGGCAGTTGAGATTCGACGGCGATTGCCGGTAGCAGCGCAATCTTCGGTAGTAGCGATGGCGTTGCCGCGCTATAGCCCGCTCTTGCCGATCTTAGCTCTCATCGCTCTCGCCGGTCTGTGGCTTCCTGGCGGACATCTGCTCAGCCTATCGGCAGCGTCGTTGCTCTGGGCCGGTGCCTTAGCCGCCGCAGTCATCATCCACCGTACACCGCTCCACTTTATGACGGCGATAGCTCCGTCGCGGCCGGCATCTAAGTGGCGCACTGTGATCGCCGATTACATCAGTCTGACGAAGCCCAAAGTGATTTCACTGTTGTTGGTGACAACGTTGACCACGATGTTCATCACCGAGGCTGGCTTGCCATCGTGGTGGTTGGTCTTATGGACGATGATCGGTGGCTATTTGGCAGCCGGTGGCGCTGGCGCGATCAATTGCGCGTTTGATAGCGATCTTGACGTCAACATGGGGCGCACCAGTCGGCGACCGGTACCGAGTGGGCGCATCTCAGCTCGCGCGGCGTTCATCTTCGGCGTGATCCTGAGCGTGTTGTCGATCATTGTGCTTTGGGTCTTTACCACGCCATTAGCCGCCTTCTTTGCCTTCCTCGGCATTATCTACTACGCCTATTTCTACACGAGTCTGCTTAAGCGCAGCACATGGCAGAACATTATCATCGGGGGTGGTGCAGGGGCGATTCCGCCGCTCGTGGGATGGACGGCGGTGACCGGTTCGATCAGCCTGATGGCAGTGGTGCTGTTTGCGATTATCTTCTATTGGACGCCACCCCACTTTTGGGCTTTGGCGTTGGTCAAGCAGAAGGACTATGCCCGTGCCGGGGTACCGATGTTGCCGGTAGTGGCCGGCGAAGGTGAAACGCGCTGGCAGATTCTCGTCTACTCGGCTATCATGGTTGCGGTATCGCTGCTGCCGGTAGCAATCGGTGCGATGAGTTGGATCTATCTCGCCGGTGCGCTACTGTTTGGCCTGCGCTTCATGCGTGATGCCTGGGCAGTGTGGAAAATTGGCGATCAGGCGGCGATCTGGGGCCTGTATAAATATTCTCTGCTCTATCTGGCCCTGGTGTTTGCCGCCATGGTGGCCGATCGGTTGATCCTTGGATAACGGTTTGTTGATTTACGAAAGCTCCGACTAGCAATTTGGGTTGAGTTGGTGTATACTTCATCTATCGAAGCAGATAGCTACGCTGGTGGCTATGTAGTACCGGTAAGGAGTTTGTCCATGACGATGATCGGTGTCGACCAGATTGGTGTGCAATCAACAAACCCACAACCACTGCTGATGATTAGCGAAACGGCTGTTAACCGGTTGCTGAAGATGATGCAGGAGAAGCAACTGGAAGGATATGCCCTGCGCGTCTTTGTCGCCGGTGGTGGCTGTTCGGGTCTCCAATATGGCATGACCTTCGATGATGAAGTGCGCGAGGGGGATAACGAGTTTTACGCCGGTAACCTGCGCGTATTGGTTGATCCGATTAGCGCCAATTACTTGATCGGCGCGTCGATCGATTTCGTTGATACACTGATGGGTGGCGGCTTCAAGATTGATAATCCGAATGCCGTTTCGTCGTGTGGTTGTGGTCATTCATTCCGCGCCCGCGATACCGATTACAGCGAAGATGATGATGATGCGCCGGTTGGTGGTGGGTGCGGTACCTGCGGATATTGATGAACAGGTGACTGGTTGAAACGCACGGCCAACCGCTACGGTTGGTCGTGCGATCATTATTCCATGATCGTTTGATCGTCACGTATAATACCGCTCACCGGCACAAGTGCGGCATAACGTTTGTCCGTCGCGTAATATCTCGCGGGCGTTGATAATCTCTTCCCCACAACGATCACACATCGCGCGAATTCCGTTACGGCTAATGATCGCCTTCAGATCGACGGTTAACGTTACCGGTTGGGCAATCAGCAGATCCGTCACCGGCATCAGTTGGTACGCGATCAAGTAGGCGTGCCAACGACTACGGGCATCGGGTGCGTATTGACGGGCCAAGGTTCGCGTGTTCGGATGAGGGGCAATTCGCACGGCGTTGCCGGTCTGAGTATCGACAAACGTTGCGGCAACTTTGCCCTCATCGATGAGCCGCATCGTTCGCCGGCCGAGCCAACAGCCGGTAGCAACACCGATTCCGTCGGCAAAGCAGCCATCAGTTTCAACGAAGACATAGAGACGCTTGTTGGTCTGGGGTAACGGTAGATTGAGTAATTCACCCGCATACATCCCCATCCGTGCCCCTAGTACCTGTCGTGGACAGAGGTGACGGTGCATCGCCGATGAGCGGCGCAAGAACTCGGCGAGAGGTTCAGGGGCGACAAGCCATTGTAACGAAGCGGAATCGATGAGTTCGTCAATCGACACAATCCTTTCTCCTTTCTGGGGATGCAGTGCTTCGGTAGTGATATGATACCAGAACATTATGCTTCCTGACAACTAAAGCAAGCGGGAGGACGGGTCACGTCCTCCCGCAGTCGCTATAGCCGCACCGGTCTACGCTATCCAACTCGCTCTAGCTTCACCTTCGAGTCGTAGAAGACGGCACTCCCACCTACCAAGTCACTCAGCGTAACGTTGCCGAGTACCGGATCGACGCGCATTGCGGCATTGGCATGGACGCCGGCTGCACGCCGTGGGTCGGCGGGAATAGTGATGCCGTCGATCACGATCTCACATGCTCCACTCGCGAAGTGTCCCCAACCGAGCGGGAAGGCGATCACACCGGGACGAATGCCTTCGATCACCTTCACCTTCCCGATCATCGGCTTCCGTATCCCGTTTCGCAGATCCCATACCCCGTCGGGATTACTCGCCGAACTAATCCGTACTTGGTCGCCATCGCGTAGCCCCAGTCGTTCGGCATCGACTCGATTGATTAAGATGCGGTTTTCCGGCATCAACGCTAGCAGCCAGTAATTGGCAATCCCGCGCGCCTTAGCCATCATCACCTCTTTATAGGTAATCAGGTGGAGATCATAGCCCTCGTCGACGATGGGCGTTCCATCGACTGCCAGCCCAGGCGGGACATAGGTCGGGTAGCCGATCAGATGTTCACCGGTCATTGAGTTGATCGTACTCGCGGTTTTTTCTTGATAGAGGTTGATCTGTTTGGCGTAAGGATTGCCGGCCAGATCTCCTTTCCATCCCTGTTCATACGCCTGATAGCGACCACCGCGGTTAAGCACATAGACGGTCTGCCGCCAGAGTTGTTCATCGTTGCCGACGGCAGCCCGCCACTTTGCTTCGTCAAAGACACTCGATGGTAAGAAGCGTCGGGCTTGACGGAAGACCGCGAGTTCGGTATCGTCAGCCGGTGGTACTCCATCGCTACCATCTTCCTTTTCGCCAAACGCAATATTGGCCACCAACTTCAAGTAAAGGTGCTCTGGTCGCGTAAACGGTATCCCTTCACCAAAACCGTTGGGGCCAAAACCGGGTAAGTTGAGTCGTTCGGCGATGGCGAGGACGAGCGCCTCAAAGCTAAGCGGAATCTCTTCGCCGAAGACCTTGACGGTCGGCCAGTGAGGCAGACTCATTGCCGGCTGGCGAATGTTTTCTACCTTCCACGGCACGCTCGGATGCGATCCGTGGAATTCCCAGCGTTCGAGGAAGCTCAGGTCGGGAAAGATGTAATCGGCGTAGGTGCTGGTTTCACCGACCATAATATCACTCGTGATAATGAGCGGGATCTTCTTGGGATCGGCCAATATCTCGATCACCGTTTGTGCTGCCGGCAGTGCATAGTTGATCGCCGACATATAGAACATTGCGACCTTAATCTGGTATGGGTATGCGTCACCCATCGAGGGCACATCTTCCTGATAGACATCGGTTGCGAGCGGGAACCATGGCCGTCGTGCCGGATAACCGTTAAACAGCGTCGATTTCTCGTAAGCGGTGTTGGTGCGCAGCAGGTCAATGCCGAATGGCGCGTTGGCGCCATTGTTCATCTTTTCGATTAGGAATGGGCCTTTTGCCTTGCTCCCCAGTCGGTCATAGGTGGTAGGCTTGATCAGACCACCACGATGGTCAAAATTACCGATGAGTGCATTCAAGGTGTAGAAGGCGAAATTGGTGTAGAAGCCGTTGGTATGTTGCGATGCGCCGCGGTGGATATCGGCGACGGCACGGGTGCCGTGGCTAGTGAATTCACGCGCGACAATGATAATATCTTCCTCTGTTACATCGGCGATCGCTGCCCACTCTGCGATCGTATGCATGCTGGCCGCTTCATAGATAATCTGCAAGCCACTCTTGACCTGAATACCGTTGATCTCGGTATTCACCAGCAGATCACCCATCACCGGTGTAGCTTCGGGGTTGTTCGGGTCGATCGGGGTTGGAGCACCGTTGACTAGTGCGACGAAAGGATCAAAGGCGAAGTTGGTACCATCGGTAGTGACGTACTGTTTCGTCTTCTTCCCTTCGGCATCGGTCGTTTCGACGACGGTTGTCAAACCGATGTCACTCGCGCGGAGGAATTTGCCCGGTGTACCGTCTTTGATCTTGACCAACCACGTTGCGTTCGTCCAGCTCGGCTCGCCGATGGCAGCAGCGGCAGCTTTGTTAGCAGCGGCGAGAAAAGTGGCGTTATAGCGTTGTTGCTCGATGATCCAGCGGATCATCCCCATCGCGAAGGCTACGTCAGTACCCGGCTTGATCGGGATCCACTTCCACGCTTTGCTCGCCAACTTGCTCAGGCGTGGGTCAAGGACGACGTACCGCATGCGGTTGCTAATCACGCCTTGAGTAATACGGGGTGATTGCGGCGTCGGGCCATAATTGGCTTCAAAGTGATTCGTTCCGGCAAAGAGCACAAACTCAGCGTTCCCCAAATCGGCTTGCCAGTAGAACTTTTGACCACCGGTGAATTTACCGGTTGCCGGATCAAACTGTTCGCTCATGGCCTTACCGGTGAAGTAGAGCGAACCTTGGCAGATGGTAGTATGGCCGTTGGCATTGACCGAGCCAAAGCCACTCTTGACGAACCGCTGCACCAAGTCACCACGTCCGTTCTTCAAGCGTCCCCAAATGAAGGCAAATTGGTTATTCTTTGGCCCTAAATCAGGATGATCGGGGTCGATCAATACATCGAGATGCTCGGCAAAGTCACGCTTGAACTGCTCGACCAGTGCGGGCTTCTCTTCGGGCTTCGCGGCGAGAATATTGTTCACTGCGGCGGCCATCGCTTTGGCCAGATTTGCATCTTTGAGCGCATACAGTGCGCGTAACCCTTCGACCGGCCCTTCGCCAAACAGATCGCCGCCTTCGACGATCTCGGTGATTGCCTGCTCAAAGTCAATCGTAATCCATTGACCGGCTCCGCGTGGTGTTCCCGGTTTGCGCTTGAGAACGCGGGTCAACCGGTACGGATCGTAGGCGGTCTGGATACCGGCCTGTCCTTTCGGGCAGAGTGCGCCATCAACTGGCCCGATAGAGCTAATTGGGGTCGTGTAGGGCAAGGGCGGTTCCATTGTCCAAGGGCTATAGGGGTTACCTTCAAGTTTGGCGGCCACGCCATCGAGCAACTTGACCTTGAGGCCACAGCCGGTATTGCACTGCAAACAAACGGTTTGGATCGAGTTAGCGGCATCGACCAGTGGCAGATCGATCGGTTCGCCGCGTGAGAGGCTAGCGAGCGGACCACAGCCGGCCAAAGCTGCGCTGCCGCCGAGCAACGCCGAAACTTTGAGGAAATCGCGCCGGCTGATACCAGAGCCGGTAGGCGTTGGGGTGTCGTGTTGTCGTTTCATATCAACACTCCTGTCGTAGTCGCAGGTGTTCTACTGCAATGACCTAATCGGCTGTGCCGACAGATTCGACCGGACGGCTAAAGAGCGGTAAGCGATCGGCGCCTATAACGAAGCCAATAGTAGCGGCGCCGACAATGCCAGCGGTCACTGCCCATTCCATCAGGCTTGGGCTGTAGGTAAAGCTCAGGTGTGGGCCGTGGAAGGATTCACCTAGACCTCGTAGTTCGGGCAAGGTAAGTGCTGGGAAAATAATATTGGCGCGGGCGACGGCCAAGCCGAGCAAGACACAGACACCCATCAATCCGGCAGCAAAGCCGTTGTTCCTTATCGGTGTCGTAAGAACGATCAGTGGCAATAGCATACCAAGGCCAATTTGCAGCAACCAGAAGGCCCAACCATAGGGGCCAAACAGCACCAGATTGATTGCCTCGGCACCGTGACTGCTATTCTGGTAAAGCGCCTGCGAGACGTCAGTCCACAGATAGTACCCTTTAACCAGCAGCAGTATCACCAGCCCTAACCCCAAGACATGCAACTGTTGCGAACGGCGTGGATCGCGTACCGGGCCAAACCAGCCGATGGCGATCAGCATCAGGGCAACGCCAGAGGTGAGATTAAAGACAGGAAATTGGGCCGGCAAGTTGCTGACGTGCCAGCTTACCCGGTTCTGGTTGACACCAAGCAATGCTCCGATACCACCGCTGAGAAAAATTGCTAACACGAGACCAACGATCATGATCGGCTTCAGCCAGCGTGAGGGTTGGGGGCGGAAGCTGAGCCAGAGGCTGACGATTACGATGATGAGAAAGATGGTATACCCCCAGACCAGTTGCGCCATCACTGCCCCAAAGTTGGGCTGGAGGTAGACTTTCCAAATCCGTGTCATATGACCAAGATCGAGACCGATAGCAGCCAAGCCGGCCGGTAGCGTGACCAATGATCCCCACAGGGCCATCCGGCCACTACCACGGAACAATGGCAGTTCAAACAACAGATCGAGGGTTGCCAGCATAAAGCCGCCGGTGGCAATGCCGGCAAAAAACATATAGAGTGCCACCCACAGCCCCCATACCACATACGAGCCGTAGTTGGCGTTCATATGCCCGTAGACAAACCGGTCGTACAATCCCCACATGCCAATGAGCAGGCCAAGAAAGCCAGCTACATAGAGGAGCCGTTTTAGCATAGGTCTGCTCCTCATTGCAAATAATACACACGCGGCTCAGTACCAAGTTCCTCTTTCAATCGCATCACATTCGGCTTCGCGATCAATTCGCTAACAAGGCTTTCAGGATCGTTCGCGTCGCCAAAGAAGGTTGCCCGTCCAATGCAGGTCGTCACACAGGCCGGCAATTCGCCATTTAGCACGCGATGCATGCAGAAGTGGCATTTACGCACATTGCCAACCGGCGAGTCATGGGCGTCGTGACGAGGGTGCGATTTCCCATATTCAAACGTGCTCGCTTGCTCATAGCTCACTGCTTGCTCTGCCCCAAACATCACACCGGTGGTGGTCGTATTGGCAGTGTAGGTATAGCCAAAGTCGAAGGTACGAGCACCGTAGGGGCAAGCGGCGATACAGGCGCGACAGCCGATGCACTGCTCATAATCAACCGCAACGACGCCATGCTCGTTGGTGTATGTGGCCGAAACAGGGCAAACGCTCGTGCAGGGTGGATTATCACACTGCATGCATGGTCGAGGGACAAAACGGCGGCTTACATTAGGATACCGTCCGATCTCTTCTTCTAACACCGGACGATAGACCACACCGGGCGGCAGTTTGTTTTCAGCGACGCAGGCAATCGTGCAGCCGTGACAGCCAACGCAGGCGCGCAGGTCAATCACCATCACCCAGCGTCGTTCGTTGACCGGCTTGGTTAAGGCGCGCAACAGATCGGTGCGCATCCGTTCGAGGAGATCGACCGGCGTCCCGCTGAGGTTCGCAGCCCGTAAGCGGGCAATTTCGGCTTCATACGCCGCCAATGCCTCTTCAGGGGTTAAAATGTCGATCGATTCGTTCGATTTCCCGGTCGCGGCTGGTAAGCTCGCTTGCACCGAAGCCGCCGCAAGAGCGCCGGCGCCGGCCACTAGCGCGCCAAGCAAGCCACGCCGACTGACCGGGGTGAGCGGAATGGTGGGTTGTCGAGACATAGGCTACACTCCTCGTCACTCGCAGATTACCGCTAAGCGTACTGTACGGCGTTTCTTGTGCTGGCGATAGCAGGAAAAATGTGGTACTGTCGGTACCGTTGTCGGGATTTTCCTGACAAAGATGAGACATTGCGATTCGGCGTCAGCAGCACGCTTTAAAACATACCTATGCGCTCCGGATACTAATGCTTGTCGCACGTAGCCCTCGTCGTCTAGTACGAACTGTACCTACATTCTTTGTGACAAAAGGATCGTACCATGCGAGGTTGGGGCGCATTAAAAAGGTTTCGCAACTGATAGTGAAAGTTAGGATATGCCGCACGGTAAATCGCTCACATGCAGTTGCATCGTTGTCTACCCTGAAGCGTGGAGTATGCCATCGTGACAGTCTCTCGTCTTGAACGCTATCAAGCTACTATCTACCTCATTGCCATCGCCGCTGGGCTTGCTATTTGTCAACGTTGGCCTATCTTAGCTCCCATCGCAGACCAAGCCCTCTGGTCGTTGCTGGCTCTGTTGCTCACCGTCACCTTCCTCCAGATTCCGCTGCTGCATCTGCGCGAAGCGTTGGTTGACCGGCGATTGGTGATCCTATTATTTGTTGGCAATTTTGTGCTCATTCCGGGCATCGTCTGGTTACTCCTCCACTGGTTGCCACCTGATGCAGCATTACGGTTAGGAGTAGCGCTCGTCTTGTTAGTGCCCTGTACCGACTGGTTTATCGCCTTTTGCCATCTTGGCGGTGGTGATACCGCGCGGGCATTGGCGGTCACACCGCTGTTGCTGATTGGGCAAGGGGTTCTTTTACCGTTGTATCTCTGGCTCATGCTTGATCTGACGACACTCGATGTGATTGCCGGCTTAAATATTTGGCCGGCACTACTGATTATCTTGGTTCCGCTACTCGTTGCGATCAGTGATGAGCGCTGGCTCGAAGCCCGGCCAGAGCGATAGGTGTGGCGGCAAGAAGTGCTGGGCTGACTGTGCCCCTGCTAACATTGGTTGTGGGTGCAATTGCGGTATCGCAGGCTCAAGCGGCAATGGCGGCGCTCGCGGTTGTCCCGGTGGTGACACCGGTATTCGTTGTCTTTCTATGCATCGCGACGCTGCTAGCCTCCCTATTGCACCGGCTAGGCCGCTTACCGACCCGGTCAGGACGGGTGCTGCTATTCAGTTTCAGCACCCGCAACTCGTTTGTGGTGCTGCCGCTGGCGCTTAACTTACCGCCGGGGTGGGAGGAGCCGGCGCTGGTGATTGTGATGCAGTCGTTGGTCGAGTTGATCGGGATGGCGGTGATGGTGTGGGTCGGGTCACGATGGTGGTACTCCCACCGTAGGAGGCACAGTGCTGCTGTGCCCCTACCCACGACCAACAACCACGCTTGCTGCAACGCCAACACAATCAGTACCGCAGCAAAGATACGGGTCAACGTCAGGCTTTTGACCCGCTGTGCCATAAATGCAGCACCAGCTTGTGCTCCGAGTACAGCCGAGATTGAGGTCAGGATCAATAAAATAACAACCAGTCGAAGCGAGCGTCAAGCAGATGGCTTGCAAACGTCGAAAAGGAGGGTAGCGTGACAATCACCGCGTTGGTTGCCGCAGCAATGCGGGCAGTGTAGCCTAGTAGCACCAATGTTGGCATCAGCAGAAAACCGGGGCCGACCCCTAAGAAGCCGGCAAAAACACCAATGGCAGCACTGGCGAAGCCGGCCTTGACCCGTGTTGCGTCACTGATAACGGTGGGTTGGCTGTCGTCTTATGTCGGTGGAAAGGCCATGCGGTAGGCGAGGAACATTAGTACCCCGACATAGATCCACCAGATGGTGGTTGTCGGGACAAATTGTAAAAGCCATACCCCGATTGGTGCAACGATGGTGGTAATGATCAGTAACGGAAGAGCGGTGCGCCAATCGACCATCCCTTTGCGTGCCAAGGTAACTGCGCTGGCAATGGCAGTGATGCTGTTGAGCCACAGTGAGAGCGGCATAATCTCGTGCTTGAGTTCGAGACCAAAGAGGCCAAGTACCGGTATGGTAACAAATGCAACACCGAGACCCATCATTCCTGATAGAAACGACAATCCAAACAACAGTATGGTCAGGATGAGCATAGAACATCGCCAGCCTCACTATGCTATACAAGTGGCTCAGGGATCGTTGTAACATCTTATCGGAGATAGCACCTCGTCGCTGTCCGTAGCTGAGTGCTCATTGTGCGAGTCGGGGCAATACCCATCACTG
The DNA here is from genome assembly GCF_049970315.1 of Chloroflexus sp. Taxonomy (GTDB): domain Bacteria; phylum Chloroflexota; class Chloroflexia; order Chloroflexales; family Chloroflexaceae; genus Chloroflexus. The sequence goes on along the minus strand of NZ_JBMFNE010000005.1, from coordinate 26,867 downwards.
CACCTTTCTTCGCCTTCTTCAGCGTAGTGTCTAAGAGCCAGATCGTTGCGTGCGAGTCGTTAAGCGCACTGTACGTATCATTCCGTGACAAGCAGATGCCCTTCCCCGTAAGGAGAAGGGCAATAGTACTGCTAGTTCGCCATCACCACATTAAACAAATACCCTACCACTACAATCCCGCTCGCCACAATGCCGACAAACACGGCAATCAATTGCGGCTTCAGCACGCGCCGTAAAATAATCATTTCCGGCAAGCTGAGCGCTACCACCGCCATCATAAACGCAAGCACCGTCCCTAGAGCGGCCCCTTTTGCCATCAGAGCCTGTACTACCGGAATGATACCGGCAGCGTTCGAGTACAGCGGTACACCTAAGATTACACCTGCCGGTACCGACCACCACGCATCGCGGCCTAGAATACCGGCCAATGCGTCTTCAGGCACGTAACCGTGAATTCCGGCACCGATGGCAATGCCAATGACCACATAGAGCCATACCTTGCCGACAATATCGCGTGTATTCTCCCAAGCGAGCCTGAACCGTTCAGTCCACGTCGGGTTTTCGATGGCAATCTCACCGGTACCACCACGAATCTGCCAGACAAAATCTTCTACGAATCGCTCCATTCTCAGCCGTCCGATCACTAGACCGGCCACGATCGCTACAGTCATTCCGGCTACGAGATAGAGCATTGCTATTTGCCACCCGAACATCCCGAATAGCATGATCAGTGCTACTTCGTTGACCATTGGCGCAGCGATCAAGAACGAAAAGGTTACACCAAGCGGAATGCCCGCTTCGACAAAGCCGATGAAGAGGGGTACTGCCGAACACGAACAGAAAGGGGTAAGTACGCCTAGTCCGGCAGCCAGCAGATTGCCGATCCCTTCGCGTTTTCCGCCCAACCACGCCCGTGTGCGTTCAGGACTAAAAAACGAACGCAGGGTACTAATGACGAAGATCATCCCACTCAAAAGTAAGAGAATCTTCGGGACATCGTAGAGAAAAAAGGCCACCGACTCACCCAAATGTGAGCCTTCTGCTAAACCGAATAGATGATACGTTAGCCAGTTGGCTAAAGGCTGGATCACGTTGTACGCGATGAGCCACATGACTGCTGCCCCAACGACGATCAGCCACGCGCGGCTGTCAGATTGACGAGAAGGTTTGGTAAGAGTCTGTTCCATTGCTGTTGTCCTCATCGGTAGGGTCTAACCGGATATGCAATTTTTTGCATATCCGGTCGAAAGAAATTGGGCGTAACCGCCCACTCGTTGTACCTGCAAAGCCAATCCTAACTGCGGATACTACTGCTTCAACCAGTCGGCAATCTCCTCTTCTGAGGGGATGCGTCCTGATGCAACCAATACGTTATTCACCACCAACCCCGGAGTACGCATCACATTCCAGCGCATAATTTGCGCGTAGTCGGTAACCTTCTCGACAGAAGCTTCCAGTTGGTAGCGCTGGATCACGTTGCGAACACGCGCTTCCAGCTTTTGGCAGTTGGGACAACCGGGACCAAGTACCTTCACATCGACCATGGTTTCACTCCTTGTTCTAAGATGATAGAATGAGATATACATTGCGGACACGAACACACCGCCGAATTTGGTTGCCACGGCTCGGCTTCGCCGACGAGGTTGCGCGCCATATCGAGGAGTTCGAGCACCTCACGGTGGATGATCCGATAGTAGATATGCGGTCCATCGCGCCGGTCGCTGATCAGGCCGGCTTTACGTAAGACGGCTAACTGCTGCGATACATACGCTTGGCGTAGGCCGAGCACTGCTTCGATATGGCATACGCACGCCTCACCCTGCCGGAGGATCTCGAGGATCTGTATCCGAACGGGATGCATCAGCGCTTTGAACAGGTGAGCCTGTTTGGCGGCGATTGTGTTCTTCATAGTTGCTATGATATGCGATTTTCTGAATATGTTCGTTAAGAGATCATAACAGTAATCGTTGCGATGTGATAACGCTTTGGGGTTGTGATAAAATGAGCTAATTAGAACGGTGAGGTTGTTTTCGTGAAGTCCTTACATGGACGATAAGGAATATGGTATGCATATTCGTGATCTAGCTCGTCAGACTGGCGTATCGCCTAAGACCATCCGTTACTATGAGCAGATCGGTTTGCTACCACCACCGCAGCGCGCTGAAAATAACTACCGTTGCTATACCCACGCTGATGTCGAACGGCTGCGCTTTATCGTTGGTGCACGTAGCCTTGATCTCTCATTACGTGAAATTGCCGCCATCCTCGCTCTCAGCGATCACGGTGAAGCACCTTGTACCGAGATGATAGATACGCTCGATCAACATATCACCGCGATTGATCAACGTATCGCCAATTTGCACGCATTACGCAATTTGCTGATCACGCTTCGTCAACAGGGTGACCGGAGTGCAACGCTGTGGGAAGATTGTGTCTGTGCGCTGGTGCGTGATCGGGTGCTTACCACCGGGCATAACACCGGCTCAGGCAGAGGATAAAACCCTCTGTATCGCTGTATGCTCGTTCGTCATATTTCCACCAAACCTACACCCTCTCAACGCCTACCTATTCACCTGCAACCTTCCACTCACCGGTCACAACGCGCACCGGTGCTGGCAACCGGATCGAAAGTAGGCCGGCCATCAGCACAAACCCTGCTGAAGCCCAGAGACACGCTATGAGACCGCCGTACAGACCGTTCTGCATCCCCCATTGGTACAGCGCACCCGACAAGACAGTACCGACCAGCCGCCCTAGTGCATTCGCCATATAGTAGAAACCGACATTCATCGCCACTTTCGTATCATCGGCGTAGGCCAAAATGAGATAACTATGCACTGCCGAATTGAGTGCAAAGATGACACCAAATGCGAGCAACCCGATCACCACCGCAGCAGTCGGCGCAAAACCAACGCCAAGCGCCAGAGCAATTGCCGCTGGAAATGCAGCCAGGGCAAATGCCAACCACATTGCAGTGCGTCCATCAGGCGCACGCGCATCAGTTACACGCCGTCGGATAAGTGCTGGCGTGGAGGCTTGTATAAAGCCGTAGCCAATCGTCCATGCTGCCATAAACCCACCGGCCAGCCAAAAGTCCCAACCGAGCACGGTGATAAAAAAGACCGGTAACCCGACCACAAACCAGACATCGCGCGCACCGAATAGAAAGATCCGTGCTGCGGCAAGGAGATTAACCGCTCGGTTGGGTGAAAACATCTGCTTAAACTTGGCCTTTTTATCGGTGCTGCCTAGATCGCCGCTGATCGCACCGACCGCACCGATCAGTGCTACCAACACCAACGCCGCTAACAGCAGCAACGCGGTCTGAAAGCCAAACAGCGTCAGCAAGAGCGCACCGACAAAGAAGCCTAGTCCCTTAATCGCGTTCTTCGAGCCGGTGAGCACACTCACCCAGCGGTAAAGTTGACCCTCACCCTCACCGGCCACCAGCTTTACCGCACTCTTCGATGACATCTTGGTCAAATCTTTGGCAATACCCGACAACGCTTGCGCAGCCATCACGTAGGGAACCACTAATAACGATGGTGGAGCAAAGGCAAGCATGCTGAGCGCAACCAGTTGTACGGTGAGACCGGCAAATAAGGTTATCTTCAGACCGAATCGCGCACCAAGATAACCACCAAACAGATTAGTGATCACACCAAAAATCTCGTAGAACAAGAAGAGCGAAGCCACAGCAAATGGCGAATACCCGAGCTGAGCAAAATAAAAGAGGACTAACATCCGAATCGCGCCATCGGTGAGCGTATCCGCCCAATACGCGACCGTAACCAAGAGGTAATTCCGGCGATCGGCTTGTCGCTGGGTAGACGTTGTCGTTGTACCGGTCGATTGGAGTGGTTTCATCGCGCCATTGCCACCTTTCGCGCTAATTCTACATACCGGTTTGCGTAGCCCCACTCGTTATCGTACCACGCATAAATTTTCACCTGTGTGCCATCGGTGACCATGGTACACAATGAGTCGATAATCGCAGAGTGCGGATTTGTCAGAAAATCGATTGATACCAGCGGGCGCGTCTCGTAGGCTAAAATACCCTTCAGCGAGCCTTCGGCAGCCACCCGCAACAATTCATTCACTTCGGTGACGGTGGTTGGTCGTGTGACTTCAAACACACAGTCGGTCAGCGAAGCGTTAAGTAGGGGTACCCGCACCGCTTGCCCATCGAGCTTTCCTTGCAATTCTGGGAAGATAAGACCAATTGCCGTTGCCGAGCCGGTAGTTGTGGGTATAAGCGACAAGCTCGACGCCCGTGCCCGTCGCAAATCTTTGTGCGGTTGGTCATGCACACTCTGGGTGTTGGTTGAGCTGTGGATGGTGGTGATCATACCGTGGCGAATGCCAATACCTTCGTGAATGACTTTCACAATCGGCGCCAGACAGTTGGTCGTACAAGAGGCAGCAGTCAGCAGATGATGGCGTGTCGGATCATACTGGTGATCATTCACCCCCATCACTACATTAAGCGCCTCGCCCTTCACCGGTGCAGCCACAATCACCTTCTTCACACCGACAGCGAAGTAAGCTGCTAACTGTTCAGAGGTGCGAAACTTCCCCGTCGCCTCCAGCACGATCTCAACTCCGACGGCTGCCCACGGTACCACTGCCGGGTCCTTGATCTGGCTATAGCCAATTGCATGACCATCGATAACCAACCGATCACCCTCATCGTGAACCTCATGCGGCCAGCGTCCATGCGCCGAGTCAAACGTCAAGAGATGCGCCGCCACCGATGCATCGCCACCGATCTCGTTGATGTGGGCAAACTCGAGTTCTGGCCAGCCCCACGCGGCCCGGAGCGCCAACCGCCCGATCCGACCAAAGCCGTTGATCCCAACCCGCACCACTATTGTGCCCTCCTACTTTATATCATTTCGTATTGATACAATTTTATGAGATACACGGTGTTTTGGCAAGCGGAAAACCGTGCGTGGTTCAGCCGGGGCGGTACCGGCTAGTCAAGATGAGTCGGTGCGATAATCCGATACACCGAATGACCGGCACGTTTCTTGATCTCTTTGAGGCGTAACTGATGGCGTGGACCAAGGCGAGGTATCAGATGGTTAAGACCGCTCACCACAACGAACCAGTACTCACCACCGGGGCGCAGATGGCGGAGTGGTGCAAGGATGAATTCATGCTCAATCGCGTAGTCACCAATCTTAGCCGGAATATTGGAGACGATCAGGTCATAGGGGCCGGGAGGTGCATCACTCAGCCCAACACTGCCGAGCACGGTCACATTCGGGGTAGCGTTGAGGATGGCATTATGGCGGGCATAACGCACGGCAAGCAAATCTTTATCGACGAGGGTTACATTGGCGTTAGGGAAGCGGCGGGCGAGACAAATACCGATCACCCCACAACCACAGCCAAGATCGAGGATATGCTGTGGTGTGGTCATTGCCGGTTCGATCAATCGCAAGAGCAGATCGGTACCTTCGTCGATTTGAAATGACGAAAAGATTGTATGCCCAACATCAAAAGCGAATTGCTGACCGCGCAACGTATAGGTAATCCGCTTTTTGTAGTAGGGATCGAAAGGAATGTTCTCACTGTTCATCATCGATGCGCGGAGGATTTACCATCCGTTCGTGCTGAATTTGGCGAATAACGTCATTAATATGCAGGCTATAATCAATCGATGTATCTTCGATCAAGTGCAATTCTGGAATAAAGCGCATATGACGCATCTCTTCTGCGACTCGTTTGCGCAGAAAGCCGCGTGCTCGTTGCAAAGCCGCCATCGTTGTTGCCCGTTCTTCTGGAGTACCCATGATCGAAATATACACTTTGGCGTGTTGTAGATCGGCGCTCACCTCGACATTCGTGACCGAAGCGAACCCAACCCGTGGATCCTTCAACTCTGTCTGGATCACTTCGCCGAGAATCCGCTGCATCGTATCAGCGACTTGTTGTAATCGTTGTTTAGCCATAGTTTGCACCCTTCGCGCAGTGGACAGAAACACTCTCGAACCAGATCGGTCTACCGAACAATGGGAAGGTAAATGGTTGTGTATGATGATCTGGTTTCATGACATAGCCGGCAGAAGCGTTAGCGTGTGCGCTTCTGCCGGTAGATAGATCATCGAATGGCGATCACAGGGTGGCTGCTACCTGCTCTTGGCGATAGAACTCGAGCGCATCACCGATTTCAATATCGTTAAAGCCCTCGACGATCAAACCGCACTCATAACCGGCCGTCACCTCGCGCACATCATCTTTAAATCGCTTGAGCGACGAGATCTTGCCGTCGTGGATCACCACGCCGCGCCGCAACACGCGGACATTTTGGCCGGTGCGTGTAATCTTACCGTCGGTGACATACACACCGGCGACTACCTCACGGGTAGGTAAGCGGAAGATATTGCGGACCTCGGCATAGCCCTCGACCACCTCTTTGAAGGTTGGCGCGAGCATACCGGCCATTGCCTTCTTCAAATCATCTTGCAACTGATAGATGATGTTGTAGAAGCGAATATCAATCCCGTGCTGTTCGGCGTGACGGCGGGCTGCCGGGTCTGGCCGAGCGTTAAAGCCGATAATAATCGCATGGCTGGCGAGGGCAAGGTTCACATCACCTTCGGTAATGGCACCGACACCACGGTGAATGATGCGGGTTTGCACCTCGCTCTGCGATTGGTTCAACTGCTCGATCAGATGGGCAATTGCATCGAGTGAGCCTTGGACATCGGCTTTCAAGATCAGGTTCAACTCCTTCACCTGACCCTGTTTCACCTTGCCAAACAGCTCTTCGAGGCTGGTACCGCGCGCGCTCGCTGCCATCGCTTCGGCCCGCTGCTGGCGTTGGCGTTGCAATGCAATCTCGCGTGCCACAACCAGATCGTCCATCACCTGCAAGATGTCACCGGCCTGGGGCACACCTTCCAACCCGATAATTTCCACCGGGGTTGACGGCTCGGCGTGGCGAAGGCGCTTCCCGCTGTCGCTAAACATTGATTTGATCTTGCCGGCGACACAGCCGACCAACACGTTATCTTCGAGGTGGAGGGTACCATTTTGGATCAACACCGTTGCTACTGGGCCACGACTCTTATCGAGTTTGGCCTCGATAATCGTACCAACGGCCGGTGCATTGGGATTTGCGCGCAGATCCTCAAGGTCGGCCACCAACAAGATCATTTCCAGCAACCCGTCAATATTAATTTTCTGTCGAGCTGAAACATGCACACACGGTACGTTACCACCGTACTCTTCGACAATCACGTCCAGTGCGGCCAACTGCTGCTTGATCCGATCGGGATTTGCCGTTGGCAAATCAATCTTATTAATTGCCACGATCATCGGCACACCGGCCGCTTTGACGTGAGCAATGGCTTCTTCGGTTTGCGGCTTGACACCATCATCGGCGGCGACCACCAAGACAACAATATCGGTAACTTGGGCACCGCGCGCGCGCATGGCGGTAAACGCCTCGTGGCCGGGTGTATCGAGGAAGGTAATCTTCCGGTGATTCACCTCGACCTGATACGCACCGATATGCTGGGTGATCCCACCGGCCTCGCCTTCTGCTACCCGTGTCGAGCGAATTGCATCGAGCAACTTTGTCTTTCCGTGGTCAACGTGACCCATAATCGTAACGACGGGTGGACGAGGGCGCATCTCTTCCGGTGGTTGGGATCGGAGCACCTCTTTAATGTCTTCGACGATCCCAACCATTTGTTCAGGCATATTTTCGACCGTTTCAATCCCGAAATCGGTCATGATAAGGGCAGCCGTCTCATAATCGATTTGCTGATTGATATTGGCAATCATGCCCGCTTTGAGCATGGTCTTCAAAATATCGGCAGCGCCAATACCGGTCGCTTCCGACAACTCGCGCACCGTCATGACCGGGGGTAATGCAACCGGTCCGCGCGGACGCACCACCGGGCGGGTAGTCGTCGGGGTGGGCGGACGGCGCAACACGGCTTCGCGTTCGCGTTCACGTTCTTCAGGTTGAGGACGGCCACGGGATTGTTGTGAGCGAGCATTACGGGTATTCGTGCCGCGAGCCGGGGCCGGTGTAGCACCACCGCCGCGCACCGGAGCCGGCGTACTGCCGCCACTTCGCGACGCAGCCGGCGCATTATTACCACGAGCTGGTTGGCCGCCACTCCGGGCATTTGCCGGTGCTGCCGGTCGCGCATTTCCTTGGTTGGTCGGTGTATTGCGTCCACCGGTGGACGACGAACGTCCACCACCGGTTGATTGATTGGCCGGCTGCCGATGAGCACCGGTAGCAGTTGAAGTACGCCCCGTTCCTGTCTGTTGATTGCTTGTGCGATTCGTCGATTGGCCGGTGCTACGCCCGCTACCCGTTCCCGTACCGCCTGTATCTCGTCGTGGCTTGTCACTCATCTTCATCTTCCTTTCTGGAGAGCAGCCCGGCTCAGGGAAGCTCTCGCGTTATCAGGCGCACATACGTCAACGGTGCGTTGCGTAGAATCCACCGGAATCGGCTATTCAGATACCGCTGACGTTGTCGCCTGCAACAATTGTCGAGCCATTTGTTCTATTGCCGCCCGATCATCGAGATGCAGCGTTGAAATCTTCAAAGCCCGTTCAATCGTATGGCGGCGTAAGGCTTGTGTCCAACATTCCGGGTTGTGGCATAAGTAAGCGCCACGGCCGGATCGTTTGCCGGTTGGATCAATCGTTACGCGCCCGTGTGCATCGCGTACCAATCGGATCAGCGCACGTTTCGCATCACTGTGTCGGCACACGATACACGTGCGTTGTGGGATGTGCCGTGGTCGCGGCGTACCGGTTTGAGCTTTGGCCGCCATCGCCTTACTCCTCATCAGGCGCAGTCTGCCCGCCTTCCAACAAGATATAGGAGGCGAACAGGCGGTTATTATAGTAAATAAAGATCTTTTGCGATGTTGCCCGTACCTGTACCATCTGCCCAACCAGATCGTTACCGAGTGGGCCGTAGCGATGACCGCGGTAGCGGATAGTGCCGTCAGCCTGTACGATGCGCTGTTCAACCGGGGCATTGGCCAATTCGGCGGCAATCGCCATCTGTTCGGCCTCGGCTTCAGCGCGGGCCTCAGCCGCGGCCCGTTCCTCTTCGAGCAACGCCGACGCACTCTTAATATCGATCCGCCAACCGGTGAGCTTCGCTGCCAGCCGGACGTTCTGCCCTTCCTTACCGATTGCCAGCGAAAGTTGCTTGTCGGGGACAATCACCAGCGCGGTATGGTCGTGATCGTGGAGATGCACCTCAACCACTTGTGCCGGCGAGAGGGCATTGGCAATGTACTCACGTGGATCCGACGACCACTGCACCACATCGATCTTCTCGCCGTTTAGCTCATTAACAATATTCTGAATGCGGATACCACGCATTCCGACGCACGACCCGACTGGATCGATCCCCTCTTGGCGGGCCGCAACAGCGACTTTCGTGCGCAGGCCAGGTTCACGGGCCACCGACTTAATCTCAACCGACCCGTTGTAGATTTCGGGAACTTCCATCTCGAACAGGCGGTTGATCAGATTCTTGTGCGCGCGCGACGCAATCAGGCGAGGGCCGCGATCATCCTTCTTGACCTCGAGCAGCAATACCTTGAGCCGCTGGCCGTGGTAATAGCGATCGTTTGCTACTTGCTCTTTTGGCGGGATAATGGCCTCGGCCTTACCTATCTCAAGGATCACGTTGCCGCGTGGCCCGTTGTTACGCTGTACCGTCGCCGTCACCAACTCGCCTTCGCGATCTTCAAATTCGTTATAGATATAGCTACGTTCGATCTCTTTAATCCCTTGCAACACCACTTGCTTCGCAGTTTGGGCGGCGATCCGGCCAAAATCACGCGGTGTGCTCTCGACCAGCACCGTCTCGCCGATCTGAACGTCGGGCTTGATTTGGCGCGCACTGTTGAGATCGATCTCAAACCGCTCGTCGTACACTTCATCGACCACTTGCTTCTCAGCGTAGACCCGCGCCATACCGCTGACGGGATCGAGCTTGACCGTCACTTCTACCGCCGGTGGATTGGGGCCGAGTAAGCGCTTGTATGCGCTCACCAATGCCCGTTCCATCACGTCAATGATGGCCTCTTTTGGAATACCGCGTTCGGACGCAATCTGAGTAATTGCCGCGTAAAAATCGCTTTTCATTGCTGTAACTCGCCTGACAATAAGAAAAGTGGGTTTGACCCACTTTCCACCCGAACCACGCAGACTGCTGCGCTAGACCACTGCTCTGGCAGCGGAAGCGGCTTGCTAGCGGTACTCACAGACGGTTCATCGCGCTTCCCTGAACGGCCTGATGAGACTGTCGCCTATTTCGACAGCAGCGAGTGTCAAGCAGGTGGTTGCACCTTCCCACTAGTTGTGCAACCTTACGCCACACGTCAAGTATATCACCTCCAACCGGCTTTTGCAAACCGTTTTTGAACGGATTTTCGAGAAGCCATTCGTTTATCGGTAGTTGTCTATCCGAGCCATCGTTTCATCGTTGCTGATGGTGGGGCGGTGGGTTGAGCCTTGTTGAGTTTCTCGAACATGTGTGCAAAGATTGGCAATGGAGGGCGTTGATCTGTGGTATAATACAGGCTGATGAAACGAGCAAACGAGTGGGCAAAACGCATGCGCCAACCGGTATCGCCGATCGATGCGCTGACGGACGGATTTGCGACTATCCACCGTCAGCCGTTTATTCTGCTGTTCTCGATAGGGTTGAGCGCGTATGTATGGCTAGGTAGCGCGATTACTCTCGCTCTGCCGCCGTACACGGATCAAGGTCTGATCGGTTCGTTCCTTGGGACCTTACACGCCATTGATGCTCGCACATTCTTGGTGCCGACCAACCTGATCCCGATCCTCACGCCTGGCGTTGAGACGATCATACCACCACCGTTGGTGTTATCTGTCGAACAGTATATACTTGCGTTGATCGGCCTGAATCTAGTGGCGCTGGTTGTGAGTAGTGTATTTTTGGCGAGCTTGTATCGTCTGATCCTGATGCGGCCAAGGCCGGTGGCGCAACCGACACTTTTTCATCACAGCCTCGCGATTGCCGTCCGGCTCGCCGGGGTTCTTGGCCTGATCGGGAGTGTGGTCGTACCCCTGCTGATCTGTTCTGGTGTCATTATCTGGTTGATGCCAAGTACATTCTCGCTTGTATATACTGTCTGGATCGGGTTAGGGCTGCTTGGGTTGGTTGTGTTTGGCTTTGCGCCGGAAATGATCGTCTTCCATAATTACGGGCCACTGATGGCGTTACAGGCGAGTTGGCGCTTTGCTCGCCAACGGTGGTTCTCGATTGCAACATTTCTTGCGCTCTGTGCCATTATTGAAATTGGCTTCGCCGGTCTCTGGCACGCCGTTGCCGCTCAACCGGGCTGGCTGGCTCCGGCAATTGTCGGTCAGGCTTACATCGGTAGCGGCCTACGCACTGCACGCCTACAGTTCTATCGGCGATATGCCAACGTGACGGTTAGCTAAACTGGCATACTTTTTGCGTTGCCGATAAAGGAATAGTCCTCATGACAAACGAAACACCGACAACCTACGACGAAAGTCAGATTCAAGTGCTGGAAGGCATGGAAGCCGTCCGCAAGCGCCCCGGTATGTATATTGGTCCTACCGATATTAACGGCCTCCACACGATGGTGCGCGAGGTGGTTGATAACTCGGTCGATGAGGTGATGGCCGGACGGGCGACGAGTGTCAGTGTGACTATTCACCGCGACGGTTCGGTGACGGTGAGTGATGATGGTTCCGGGATTCCGGTTGGTATCCATCCGAAAGAGGGTATCAGCACCCTCACACTAGTCATGACGCGCTTGCACGCCGGCGGTAAATTCGGTAGCGGCGGCTATAAGGTCTCTTCCGGCCTGCACGGCGTTGGTGTTTCGGCAGTCAATGCGCTTTCGTCGTATATGCGGGTCGATGTATATCGTAATGGTCGTCATTACTACCAGGAGTATCGGGCCGGTGTGCCGGTGACGGATGTGATTGATCTGGAACCAACCGATCGCCACGGTACGACGACGCGCTTTTTACCCGATACCTCGATTATTCAGACGCTCGACTACAATTTCGATACGCTCGCCCAACGTTTCCGCGAGATGAGCTATCTCAACAAGGGGTTGCGGTTTAAGTTTGTTGATGAGCGTACCAATCGCGAACTGAACTTTTACTTCGAGGGCGGGATTGTGTCGTATGTCCGCCATCTCAATAAAGATAAGGTTGTGCTCCATCGCCAGCCCTTCTATGTCGAGCGGGTGGTTGATGAGGTGATGGTGGAAGTGGCGTTACAGTATACTGATACGTTTGATACGGATAATGTTTATACTTTTGCAAATAATATCAATAACTCTGACGGTGGTTCGCATTTGTCAGGGTTTCGCACTGCACTAACCCGCGTGATCAATAGTTATGCGCGAGCCAAAGGGCTGTTGAAGGAGAATGAGAGTAATCTTACCGGCGATGATGTGCGTGAGGGATTGACGGCGGTGATCAGTGTGAAGCTGAAAGACCCGCAGTTTTCCTCACAGACCAAAGAGAAGTTGGTTAGCCCGGAAGCAGCCAGTGCAGTGGCGACGGTGTTTGGCGATGCGTTTAGTGCCTGGCTCGATGAGAACCCGGCTGATGCGCGGCGGATTATCGAGAAGGCGATCGCGGCGGCGCGCACTCGTCTCGCCGTACAGAAAGTACGTGAGACGGCGCGCAAGAGCGCGATGGAAGGTTTTTCACTGCCCGGCAAGTTGGCCGATTGTTCAGACCCTAACCCAGCTCGTTGCGAGCTGTATATTGTCGAGGGTGATAGCGCCGGTGGAACGGCTAAGCAGGGTCGTGACCGCCGTTTTCAAGCCATTCTGCCGCTGCGCGGTAAGATTCTGAATGTCGAGAAAAGCCGGCTTGACCGTATGCTGTCAAACGCCGAAGTGCGTGCGCTGATTACTGCTATCGGTACCTCCATCGGTGACCAGTTTGATCTGAGTAAGCTGCGCTATCACCGCATCTTTCTCATGACCGACGCTGATGTTGATGGGAGCCATATTCGTACCCTGTTACTTACCTTTTTCTTCCGCCACATGCGGCCTCTGATTACCAATGGTCATCTCTTTATCGCGCAACCCCCGCTCTATCGGATTAAACACGGGCGTGAGCAGGTCTACACCTATTCCGACGCCGAGCGTGATGCGTATCTCAGCAAATTGCCACCCGGAACCAAAGTTGAGATTCAGCGCTACAAAGGGTTAGGTGAAATGAATGCCGAACAACTGTGGGAGACAACCATGAACCCACAGAACCGAGTGATCTTGCAGGTGACGCTGGAAGATGCCGCGCGCGCTGATGAGACGTTCACGATGTTGATGGGTGATTTGGTGCCACCACGCCGCCGGTTTATCCAGACCCACGCGAATGAGGTGGTGGAGTTGGATATTTAACGGTAGCGTGTAATTCGCAAGGAGTGAGAAGGGGCAGAACCAACGATCTGCCCCTTGTTGTGTGCTATGAGCTATTTCTCCTCTGGCGTTACCGGTGTTGTGATGGGTTGCCGGCTGGAGATACCTTTTCCTTGATGCGCGCCATATAGGGCTGGATGCCATCTTCGCCAGAGCCAGATGAGCAGCCCGACCGGAATGATCCACACTGGTGACCAAATAGCGAGGATCAGCACGATGGTCAAGATGCTCTCGCCAAATGCGCGCAGCAGACCGAACTGTTCAATGACTATCTTCCACGGATCCCAGGTTGGTGTCGGCTCCGGCTTTTCTTCGACCACCGGTACTGGTCTCATGATCACGCTAATTGTTGAGAAATTCGTGTTCTGTTCAAGATAGCGCATGCGACCTTTGATCTGTTCGATCTGCCCTTGAATCTCGGCGAGGCGCTGGTAGAGGAGAAGCGTATCCTCAAGATTTTGTGCGGTTGCGAGGAGCGCTTTGATGCGGTCATGGGTAGCTTCGAGATTGCGAAGTCGTGATTGGAGATCGACGTATTGTTCGGTAACATCTTCACCGTCAACGGTCCGGCTCACAATCTCTTTCGCTAAACCTTCGATCTCGGTGAGTGCCCGTTCAAAGTTCTCAAACGGGACGCGAAACGTGATGTACGACTCACGGGTTTGCTCGCGCCCTTGCGCACGGACGTGCAGGATATATCCGCCAAGGCGATCGGCGATGTCACGCACACGATCCTCTGCTTGATCAACCGATTCGACACGGATATCCAAGGTGGCATTGAGAATAACCATTCTCGAGGCATACAGCAGCGGATTAGTCTCGCCGGTAGGGTTGTCTCTCTCACCAGAAGTACTGTCTGCCACGATCGATCCTGCTTCACCTACTGGCATGCCCGCCACGGCCGATGTTGCTTCACCTGCTGGTACGCCTGCCATTGCTGGTGCGACTCTACCTGCTTGCGCGCTCACTACCTCTTCACTCGTTCGCTGCGTATTGCCGTTAAAGTCAGCCTTCCGCGGCGGCTCCGGACTGCACCCCACCAGTAACAGCATAGCTGTCACCACAACGGTGAATAACCGAACCATACGATGACCTCCTGTAAACCTGAGAATCTGATGAAACAGTGTTATGCACTTGATAAACGCCAGCGGTAAGGAATGAGTTCCCGGTCTGTGGATGCAACTTTCCACGAGAGTGAATGTACATTCTTTTGTCTTGGTAATGGGCCGGATGCATGCCGACGTCTATGAATGTAACTTTTCACGACAGTGAACGTATATAACAACGACAGCATCGGTTGTATGTTGTGATACGTGGAAGGGACACTACATGACAACACCCGATCCGTTCTCGTTACCACCTGTTTCGTCTGCCGAATCACGACGCAGTCCATTGCTCCTGATCATCGGTGGTTTAGTCATTGGTGGACTACTGATCATCATCGGTAGTAGTGTGTTGGTATGGAGTGTGATCAACCAGCGTGGTAGTGCCATTCCTGAACTATTACCGGCTGAAACCCAAATCTACGCTGCGATCACGCCCAACCTGAGCGATCTGCCGAATATTGACCGGATACGACGAGCCTTTCCCGAAACCTTCGACTACCAGAACACCGACCAAACGACCGATTTTTTGCAAGAGCGCTTTGGCGTAACGTTTGCCGATGATATCGCGCCATGGATCGGGGCTGAAGCGGCAATCGCCGTCTATGGCTTGCCCATCGAACGGATCGGCGCAGTAGCCGCTGAGACGGCCAACCCGCTCAATCCGCTAGCTACCCTTAATCCGTTTGAGGACGTCGACTTACGCGACGCCAGTGTACTGTTGATCGCGACAGTTCGTGATGAGCGAGCCGCCCAGGCGTTTCTCGACAAACAGCGCATGTTTCGAGAGGCGCAAGGTGAGCGTTTTACGAACAGCACAACGAATGGGGTGACGATCTACGAAAGTGAGCGTGATGAAACGGCGTTTGCTGCCTTCGCACTGGCCCGCAATATGGTCGTCTTTGCCAACAATGCCACGAGCATCTCGACGCTGATCGAGCAACGTAGCGAGTCTGCTCTGGCCCGTAGCGCACAATTTCAAGCCGTGATCCAGAATTTGCCGACTGACCGGATTGGCACGATCTATCTTGCCGGAGATGGATTGGCTCGTTTTATTGACAGCCTCTTTACATCAGGCTCACTCGATGAGAGTGTGCCAACACTGGCCGATATGCGATCGGCAGCCCAAGCTATGCAAGGGGTCGGCTTCACAATGGCCGTTATCGAGAGCGGGCTGCGCTTCGATGCAGTGACCGTCTTCGATCGCAACCGGCTGAGTGATGCACTGCGCGAGCAACTCGGCAGCCTGCGTCCAACCGTCTCGCCCGAACGAGCCGGTGATGTCAGCAGCACCGCGATCGGTGTATTCAGTTTTGGCATACCGGCTGATTGGGGGCAGCGTCTCCGTAAGCAATTGGAGGCCGAACCTGGAACTGCCAATGCGCTGCGTGATCTCGAAGACAGTCTCAACATCAATCTCGACCGCGACTTGTTTAGCTGGTTTCACGGTGAAGGGGTGATCGCGCTGTTGCCTATCGATAGTGTCGAATTGCCGGTAGGAGGCTACTTCGCGCTGAAGGTTGCCGATCAGTCGGCTGCCAAGCGAGGTATGCAACGGCTTATGGAATTAGCCGAAGATCTTACCGGTATCCGTCTAGGTGCAACCTCGCTGGGGCGCACGCAAGTGCAAGCGTTTGAAGAGGGCGATCTCTTCTTTGGGTACGGCTTTAACGGCAACGATCTGGTGATTGCAGTGGGTCGACCGGCGATGGAAGCTGCCTTTAACGCCGAACAAAAACTGACGAGTGTGACGACCTATGCGAATGGTTTGAAGGCGATGCCCTCTCCCAATGGTGGTGTCCTGTACATTAACCTTACCGCCGCCCGCAGGTGGTTTAACCAGATGCGTAATGTTCCGATTGATTTCGAACTTGAGCAGCGGTTGGCTCCATTCACTGCTATCACGAGCAGTGGCACGGTCGGGATCGATGATCGTGGGTTAATACGTGGTACACTGCTGTTAAGTATTGAACCGCAGTGAGGCAGACAGCGTAAGCGCATGCGCGCTTGTGCTCACGCTGCCTGCTTGTAGACCCCATACCACCGAGTCGGGATAAATCCACATGATCGGTAGAGCCGGTATGCCGGCATGTTACCCTCTTCGACCTCAATCTGAATGCGCTGGTATCCGGCCTCACACAGACGATGAAGTGTAGTCAGCAAGAGTAGCCGACCGTACCCTTGCCCTTGGAGCGCACGGCGCACGCCAAAAGTGGTGATCATAATCCCCTGCTCGCTCCGCAGCAGACGCAGCACTGCTACCGGTGTCCCGGCGACTTCGCCAATGACAAAGCGATGCATCGGATTAGCGATGCGGTCGGTGACAAACGCTGCTACCTCTTCAGCGGGGTCACCGAAAGCATCGGCGATGATCGTAGTGATCGCATTGGAATCACTGGGTTCGGCGAGGCGAGTCTGCCACGTCGCTGGCAGTGGCGGCAATGGCGGAAGCTGGGCGGGGTCGAGTTCGAGTAAGGTTTCGACCAGCACCCGGCGCAACTGTAACGCAGTGGCAAACGGTGCAACCGCTGGCCCGGCTTCATCGGCGATCATCTGCCAACTCCCGTTACGTGCATTAGCCCAGTGCGCAATTTGTGTAACCAGTTGGCGACCGATACCGCGCCGACGCCATGCCGGGTCGACTGCGATGACCGCCTCGATAGCGAAGTAGCCGTACATAACTGCACCGCCAACCACCGTCTCCCCGATCCGCGCTGCGACCAAAGTCGGCGGTGGATCGCCATCGAGCCACACCGGTAAGACAATGCCGTCACTCTGGTTACAACGGTCAAACACGGCAAGGACGGTGGGCCATTCAGTGGCAGTGATGATGGTGATGGTAGCGGTCATGGTGGTTACAGGTGACCCTTTCAGTGGTGGCAATATTTCCTTCCCGATGTAGAACAGCGTGCGTCGGTTGTGATCACAGAGTATACGCTATCTCGGCCCGCATGTAGTCAATGTGCGGCCAACATCTGCAACCGACGAGCGAGCTGCCGATCGGTATGGTACGCGGCGCAATGGGCCAACCACGTCGGTAGTAGGTCGCGCTCGATCCACGAATATCAAGAACGCTAACGCAAAGGCGCAAAAACGCAAAGGCGCAAAGAATATCAAGAACGCTAACGCAAAGGCGCAAAAACGCAAAGGCGCAAAAACGCAAAGGCGCAAAGAATATCAAGAACGCTAACGCAAAGGCGCAAAAACGCAAAGGAACGCAAAGGATGGTTAGATTACGATATCCCCTCAGCTTCCTTCGCGCCTTTGCGTGAGAACCCTCAGCGCCTCTGCGCCTTTGCGTTAAACACTTTCACACTACCAACTGCACCGCTCGTGGTAACACTTCGACCTCAACCCGCTGCGCTGCCGTCGCAATCACCTCACCGTCGGTCGCAACCGGGATCGGCGTTGGGCAGGTCACCTCGATCCGGCGGGCGCGGGCCATCGTGACTTCTGGCTCGTTGGTATGAACGCCACGCATCAAGAGCGGAATTTTACGCAGCGCACGTGAGATCGGCATTGTGTCGACGATACACAGATCGAGCAAACCATCGTCCAATTTCGCGTCCGGTGTCATCCAAAAACCACCGCCCTGACACCGGCCATTGCCAACACTGGCAAAGAAAAGCTGACGACTTACCCGTTGCCCATCGAAGCGCACGGTCATTGGACCTGGTCGATAGGTAGCGAGCGCCTTGAAAACCGAGATCAGGTAAACGGCAAACCCACGCAGCCATTTGATCTTCAAGCTCTCGACAGCTACTGCTGCGTCGAGGCCCATCCCAAGACCGTTGATGAAACAGCGCTGCAACGTCAAGCGACCGGCCGTAACTCGAATCCGGCCTACATCAATCGCCTGTGTGTGATTGTTGGCCAGCCGTTGCACTGCACCGGCAATGTCTCTCGGATGAACGCCGGGCAGTGATTTGACGAAATCACTGCCGGTACCGAGCGGAATAATCCCGAGTGCGACCTTGTTGCCGGTGCGGCTATCGATGATGCCGTTGACGACTTCATTGATCGTGCCGTCACCGCCCACTGCAACGACCCGCTCGGTGCCGCGCTGAATGGCTTGAATCGCCAATTCAGTTGCGCCACCGCGGGCGTGGGTAGTCACGATCTCGTACTCAATGGCGTGATCGCGTAAGGCTGCTTCAATGGCGTTCCGTCGTCGTCCGGCTAGACCGCGACCCGCCGCCGGATTCAGAATGACAGTTGTTGTCATACGTATCTAAACGCAAAGACGCAAAGAGCGCAGGGTACGCAAAGATTATTTTGAGCATCCTTCACGCCTTTGCGTTACCCACCTTCGCGCCTTTGCGCCTTTGCGTTACCCACCTTCGCGCCTTTGCGCCTTTGCGTTACCCACCTTCGCGCCTTTGCGCCTTTGCGTTACCC
>NZ_JBMFNE010000005.1:0-7826 GCF_049970315.1 Chloroflexus sp. | reverse complement strand
CCACCTTCGCACCTTTGTGTTTTACGTTTCAGATCGACACTCCCAGCAGATCGGCAACGGTAAAGATATCTTTGTCGCCTCGCCCTGATACGTTCACCAGAATGATTTGGTCGGGCCGCATTGTCTGAGCAACCTTGATCGCCTCGGCCACTGCGTGGGCACTCTCTAATGCTGGGATAATCCCTTCGAGCTTGGCCAATAACTGGAATGCGGCCAATGCCTCGTCGTCGCTGGCGGCAGTGTAGGTCGCCCGTCCAGTATCGTGGAGCCACGCGTGTTCGGGGCCAATGCTAGCGTAATCCAAGCCGGCACTGACCGAATGAGTGAGCGCGATTTGCCCGAACTCGTCTTGCAGCACATACGAAAAGGTGCCCTGCAGCACACCGGGCGTCGCAGCACGAAAGCGAGCGGCGTGTTCACCGAGTCGTTCACCGCGTCCACCGGCTTCAACGCCGCGCAATGCGACGCCAGGATCATCGAGGAACGGGTGAAAGATACCGATGGCGTTCGAGCCACCGCCAACGCAAGCAATCACCATATCGGGCAACCGACCGGTGGTAGCGAGAATTTGCTCGCGCGCCTCAACCCCGATTACGCGCTGAAAGTCGCGCACCATTGTTGGATAGGGGTGCGGCCCTAGAGCCGAGCCAAGGAGATAATAACTGTCTGGATTCGTCACCCAATCGCGCATTGCCTCGTTGATCGCGTCTTTTAACGTGCGCGAACCACTGCTCACCCCTCGTACTTCAGCCCCCAGCAACCGCATACGGAAGACATTGGGACGCTGGCGGGCCATATCATCAACCCCCATATAGACTACGCACTCTAGACCGAGCAATGCGCAGACAGTGGCAGTTGCTACCCCGTGCTGACCGGCGCCGGTTTCGGCAATCACGCGCCGCTTGCCCATTCGTTTCGCCAACAAGCCTTGCCCTAGCGCATTGTTGATCTTGTGTGCGCCGGTATGGGCCAAATCTTCGCGCTTGAGATAAATGCGTGCGCCACCGCAGTGGGCAGTTAAGCGGGCAGCAAAGGTTAACGGTGTCGGCCGACCGGTATAGGTGCGGTGGAGTGTTGCCAACTCTTCCCAAAACGATGGATCGGCTTTGGCTGCTTCATACGCCTCCTCTAGCGCCCTAACCGCCGGCATCAGCGTTTCAGGCACATACCGACCACCATATGGGCCGAACCGTCCCGGTCGCGAAACAACATCCTGCATAACTTTACTTTCTAGTTACGCAAAGTCGCGAAGAGCGTAGAGTACGCAAAGATTATTTTTATTGAGCGCCCTTGGCGCCCTCTGCGTTACCCACCTTCGCGCCTTTGCCCCTTCGCGCCTTTGCCCCTTTGCGCTCTTTGCGCTCTTTGCGCTCTTTGCGTTAACTACTTCTGAATGAGACTCTCGTCTTTGTTTTTCTCACCCTCTTCGAGCAGCATAATTGGGATACCATCCTCGATGGGGTAGCGATAGCCGTTGCGCCGATTGACCAGCCACTCTTTGCCGTTGGCATCAACCATCAGCTCTACCGGCCCCTTATCACCGGGATCGGCCAGCATGCTGAGCAGGTCGGGGCTGATGCTGCCGCGTTGAGTCGTATTACCGGTATTACCGGTGTTGCTATTCGTAGCCGGTGTCAGATCGAACACACTATCCTCCTGATACTGGCGCACGGCGCGGAAAATGGCAATTGCCAATCCGACCACTGCGGCGATGCCGAGAATGCGTAACACGTTCTTCATACGATCGTTGCCTCCTCTCACGATAGTATGTAGCCAAATCAGCTCTGCCTGTCTCAAGGCTGCTGCGGATATTGTACACGACTTTGCTAACGCTGGCGCGGCGGCTCTTCTTCGTGCCATAGGTGTGGTGGTTGATCAACGCTGTGCCAGACCAACAACTGCGCGCGATGCGCACCGTCTTCACCGCTAGGAATCTCGAGAAATGGATAGCGCTGGTTAGGCCGGCGCATCGTCTCTACATCAAAGACAATGTCTGTCCATGTGCCAACGTTGATATAGCGCCGTCCTTCACCCAGATCGATCACGCGAGCCAAGTGCGTGTGACCACACACAAAGAGGTGGTCATTACGATAGGCCGGTAGACGGGCGATGAGCGCCATCTCGCGGGCAATCTCATCATTGAAAGTATTCACTTCACGGCTGGCTTGCCGACGGGCTTCATCACGCACCTGGTCAACCACTTCGGGTAAGCCACTGAAGGCCTCTGCGGCAGCGCCAAACTGGCGAGCAATCGCTTGATGGCGGGCAACACGCTGGCGACGAAACGTGGCAATCGGTTGCCACAGCGCCAGCAGTGGCGAGCGTCGTAACCACTCGTCGGGTTCACTCGAAAGATGGTGTGGCGGTGCCCACGCCGTAACTTGCAAGAAACCGATCACTCCGCGGGTCACAAAACGTCGTGCTGCCGGATCGCGCAGTCGTTGCAAACTCATCAGATACCAAAAGAAGGCCGATGATGGCTTAATATTGTCGATCAGGGGTGCGAGCGGGAACGGATCTTCTTCAAGCTCGTTAATGACCTCTTTGACCAACTGTGTCCCGCGTACCACCTCGAACGGTTCGCTGATACTGGCAAAATTGACAAACCGATTCCACCGGTCAAACTGATTACCGTGTACGATATAGACACCGCCGCCGTGATAACTGATCCCAAACCGCAACCGCGGATCGTTGGCCGGTAGGTGAAGTGCCTGTCGCAAGACTTCTTTCGCTGCCGGGTAATGCAATTCAAAGTCGTGATTGCCGATCAAGATGGTCAACCGGTTATCGGCCAGTTGGATAAATCGGCGTAGCGCGTTAATCACGCCGGCGTGCGCCTCAATGATCGCTTGCAAGCGTCGTGCGGCAGCCCGTTGTGACCACTCATCATCGGCGACATCGGGTAGGCTGACCTGTAAAAACTCGAAGGTGTCGCCGGCAAGGATCAGTTCGGTTGGTTCTTGTATGACATAATGTTCGATGAACGCAATCAGGGCTTCATCATCACAAAAGTCATCACGCCGGTCGCCACCACCGAGATGAAGATCACTCATCACAATTCGTCGGCGCTGGGTGTCTATCTCTTCTGGTCCGATTGGGGGTGTTGCATATGCGGTAGGACGAATGCGCACACGTCGAAAGCGTAGCACGATCCAGCGTAAGGCGAACAGGAGGGCAACAGCAATGGTTAGCCGGATCACCAAGGTGAGCCACCATTGTGCAATCCGTTGTACATACCTTGCTGCGACGGCTCTCGCTTGCGCATGCTGGGAAGATGAGTTGTTGGTTGTGGTAGGCATGCTCTATCCTAATCCTGTCGCTGTTCACCCATCGTCTCAGCTTACCATAACGCTCATTTGCCGCCGACGGACTGCAACCGGTACGTGGTCGATCGAGGTTTGCCCAATCTCTTTGTGACGGTTGAGTTGATCGGTACGATGGTTCGCGGCGAGAGGCAGGTAGCCGATGCATCTTCAGTCCTTTGGAGGTGGGCTGTGCTGAAGCTGATTCTACCGATAATCGCGCCGTAAGTCGTCGAACGTAACGATCGAAGTTACCAACGGTTGTACCGTTGATCGGCAAGCCGGGCAAACACCATCTCGACAACCACAAGTCTCTTGGCTGCCGATGCTACTCGGTGCAACGCCTTTCAGCGCCACATCCCGCAACTGCATCACTCGTCCTCACAGCCCGCACAAACGCTGCCATCAACTCCGGGTCCTTCTGCCCATCTCGCTCCACGCCACTACTCACATCGACCCCCAGCGGGTTAACGACAGCAATTGCCTGTGCGACATTTGCCGGAGTCAAACCGCCGGCCAGCAAGGTAGGTACACGCCGAGCTAGGTTTGCCGCCCGTTGCCAATCGGCCTGTTGGCCGGTACCGCCATACGTACCGGCGATGTGAGCATCAACCAATGTAGTCATGGTCGGTAAGCGATTGCTGGTGGCCGGTTTCGTCGCCGCGATCCGAGCCAGCCATGCCTCCTCGGTCGGATCACCGGTCATACGGATGGCCTTGATCAGTGGTAACTCAACCGGAATGGAAAAATCGGCCGGCTCATCGCCGCTCAACTGGATTGCCTCTAACCCGACGGTGCGAGCGATCTCAGCGATCACGTGGGCCGATTCGTTTACGAATAATCCCACGATCAACGGTCGTGGTGGCGGGAGAGCACGTACCGCTGCGGCAATTGCCTGAGCTTCGGCCACAGTGACGCGCCGGCGGCTTGGGGCGAATACAAGCCCGATCAGATCGGCGCCGGCAGTGGCGGCTGCCAGCGCGTGATCGATCGTGCGTAAGCCACAGATTTTGATAATCCTACTCAAGTTCTTTCAGCGTGTAATAGACGTAGCGGTTCCGAGTGGTGCGCTCAAGCATACCGTGATGAATGGCTTGCTTGAGCATTGTGCGGTTCTCCTCCATTGTCCGTGGCAAACCATGCTTGCGACGTGCTGTTTGTAACGCACTGAGCAGTTGCTGAAATGTAGCCGGTTTGCCGAGTTCACGGATAGTTGTGCGGAACAACTGCCACTCTTCTGCGCTGAACTCCAGCGTCAGATCGACGTGATCACTGCTACCATCGGTCGCGGTCGGTGGTGTTGGCTCGGCGGGTGAGGTATCGGCCTCAACCGGCTCAGCAGGTGGAGTGCTGACTACCACCGGTTCGGCTGGAGGGGTGGCAGCCGCCACCGGCTCGGCGGGTGAGGTGTCGGCCACGACCAGCTCGGCAACCGATGGTTCGGCAACGGTTGTCTCCGGCAGCGACGATTCACCGATCGGTGTCGATTCTGCGGTCGCCTTACGTGAACGGCGGCGACGGCTACGGCCGGTCTTAGGCGTTGGCTCGCTCGCGACAACAACCGCTACCGGTTCGGCAGCATCGGCAAGCGAGGGAGGCAGATGCTCAGACGGCACAACCGTCTCTATCACGGCACTTTCGTCACTGCTAGCCGTTGCTACCGTTGCCACTGTCGGTTCTTCTAACTGTGGTGGCGTGTAATCGAGGTCATCAATCGCGCTATCTTCCTGTGCGTCGGTGATGGCAGACTCCGTCCCAAGACCATTCGCGGTGACCTCTTCGCGGTTGCGATTATTGCGTCGTGAACGGCGACGCCGACGGCGATTGCTGCTCGATGGAGTTGCCGCGGGTGTATCAGCAACCGTTGTTTTCACCTCTTCAATAATCACCGGTTCAATCTCTGCAAGCTGCACCGTACCGTTGCTACCAATTGGCGGATCAAGCACCAACGGCTCAGGTGGTGGTTCTTCGGTCAGTAGCGGTGCAAACCGCGAGAGCTTCATCGGATCCTCGCCCGGCAAAAAGACCTCGTTGACCGAACCTTTGGTAAAGATTTGCACTTTACCACGTTGCTCAGCGTCAAGCACCAGATCCTTAAACTTCGTGAATGGGCGTCCATTCAGATCGCGGTAGCGACTTTCTTTGAAATCGCCCCCCATAAGCTCTTTCATCAACATCTTGAGCGAGCCAAGGGTCGTGACGTATCCGCGCTTACGGGCAAGATGAATCGCCTGCACCAGCACATCGTAGATGTCTGGTTCTGGGAGAGGGGGTGGTGGGGGAGTAACCGGCGCCATCGGCTCTTCTATCGGTTCGGGTAGTCGGTTTAGCTCAGTAGTACGATTAGCAATCGCCGTGGCGGCGGCGCTCGCATTCGGCTGACGCCCAATCAGTTGCTCGTAGAAAACAAATTCGTCGGCGCTTTGTGCAAGGTGTGTACTAGCCGCTCCACCGATCCCGATGATATACACTTCTTTGCCGTGTTGGCGAATACTGTGGACGAGCGGAATAAAGTCACGGTCGCCGGTAACGAGGACAAAGCGTGCAATATTCGGGTTGGTGTAGAGGGTCTTCATAGCGTCGATACATAGGTTCATATCGACGCTATTCTTGATAGCACGTCCGGTGCGTCCGGCATCTTTGTCGTAGTAGTACGTTGCTACGTAAATCGGTTCGATAGCGTTGGCGTACAGTGCGCTCGTAATACGTGGGTAACGATACCAATCGGCGTAGGCGCGTGAAATCACAACGCGGCCGAGATCGTTGCAGCGGTCCATAATCGCTTCGAAGTTCGGTGTGGCGTTGAGCTTATCGCGCACGCTCACATAGATGTTCTCGAAGTCGATGAAGACCGCGACATCAGGTCGCTTTTGGTCGTACATCGTTGTCTGATCTGCTCCTGTTTCATTTTGGAGAGGAGGTGCGGAGCATGCATCGGTGCCAGCTCACGCAGCTAACAACGTGATAGGCCGGAATCAACGCAAGCCACCAACACGTGCTTCGTCTGCAAAGCAGCATTGACCAGGTTTGAGTTGTCGCAATCTTCAGAATAAGTTGCGGAGCAATACACCGGTATGTTCACGCGAACCAACCTCACAACATTATTTGGCTTGTCTCGCGAAAAATCTTCACATATGCGAGTAGGGCTATTCCGCCACATAGCACCTGCTCTTATCGCTACTATAGCATCAGCCTGTCGCCTTCGCAACCGGTTGAGCAGCCAAATTGCCGGTTGTGCGCAAAATTAATCCGTAGGCGAGGAGTTGCCCGCGTAGGGAGTTCCGGTCGATCCGTCCACTGAAGTAGTCACGCCACGCCTTGCCGATTAGGCGGAGCATACCGAGAGTGACGAGGGCGGCATGCGCGTAGCGTAGACCTCGGCCCCCGAACTTGGCTGTGTACCGCGCCCGTGCCCGCCACAAGGCGACGTACATTTTCCACCGGAATTGGCCGGTAGCAGCGCTACCGACGTGAATAACGTGTGCCGTCGGGACGTGCCAAATCGCCCATCCGGCGAGTTTGATCCGTCGGCACCAGTCGATCTCTTCACAATACATAAAATAGTCTTCGTCCATCAGTCCCACTTCGTCAATTGTGGCGCTGCGTACCAGCATACACGCACCAAGTGGGTAGTCAATTGGAAAGGGAGCATCACCAAATTCAGCCGGGTAACGTCCGTGCCACCATGAGTCGTAGAGGCGACCGGGCAAGACTTCGCCGGGCGGGAAGAGATCAAGGGCCGTCGTGATAAGATCGGGAAAACGGAAGGCAGCTCGTTGAAGTGTGTGATCGGGGTTGAGCAAGCGCGGCCCCACCAACCCAACGCGCGGATGTGCCGCAAGGAAATCGGCCATCGATTCAATTGCTCGCGGTAATAGCTCGGTATCAGGGTTCAGCACCAAAATCGCCCCACAGGTATCTACGAGCAGGCTGATACCCTCATTACATGCAGCCGCATAGCCGGGATTATCCGGCCGTTCCCGCACCGTCACCGTCGGGAATTCCCGACGCACGAGGTGTACGCTCTCGTCGCATGAGCCATTATCCACGACAACAATGCGTAGTGGTAACTCACATCCCTGCAACGACGCCAAACAACGTCGCAACAAGGGGGCCGTATTGTACGAAACGACAACTACGCCAATCGGCGACAAGGTTTGTTCCATAGCGGGCCGATTGTAGCGTTGGCTTACCAAATTTGCAAGTCTGGCCCTCACCTCGCCCCCGCGCTGCGGGAAGAGGGAATAACCCTTCTCCCCCGCTTCAAGAGGAGCTAGATGTCTCGCTCCGTTCACCACGCCAAGTACCGGTAGTCATCAGTGTAAGATGTCTCGCTGCGCTCGACATGACAAAGCACGAGTGGCGCGTTCCGCGCGCCATCATGAGAACCGGCGTTTCCGCTGTGTCATTGCGGGCGCAGCGTCCCCCTTGCTCCCCCGCTTCAAGCGGAGCTAGATGTCTCGCTCCGTTCACCACGCCAAGTACCGGTAGTCATCAGTGTAAGATGTCTCGCTGCGCTCGACA
>NZ_JBMFNE010000004.1:218953-284921 GCF_049970315.1 Chloroflexus sp. | reverse complement strand
TGGCATCTCCCCATCCACCACATGACCGAACCGGGACGCACGTTCTTGGGTGCAGATAGAGATGAAATACACCCTCAATAGCATCTCCCCATCCACCACATGACCGAACCGGGACGCACGTTCTTGGGTGCAGATAGAGATGAAATACACCCTCAATAGCATCTCCCCATCCACCACATGACCGAACCGGGACGCACGTTCTTGGGTGCAGATAGAGATGAAATACACCCTCAATGGCATCTCCCCATCCACCACATGACCGAACCGGGACGCACGTTCTTGGGTGCAGATAGAGATGAAATACACCCTCAGTTGGGTGGACTCGTACCCCTTGCAGTAGCACTTCGCGTCTTTGCGCCCTTCACGTCTTTGCGCCCTTCGCGTCTTTGCGTTATCGGTTATACCCCTTGCAGGCGAATGGAACGCCGATGGCGACGGGTTGGGTCGTATCGCGTCGTGGCGGTTGAACCTCGTGTGTTGGTTCCACCGGAGCAATCCGATGCAATTCGCCGGCAGTCGTCTGCGTGAGCGGTGCAATGAAAACCCGAAAAAGATTCGTTATAATTGTTCGTTATAATTGAAAGAACTTCAGCAGGTTTGTAAAGGAGTTCACTGTGGTATCCCCCCGCGTGCCCTCACTCTTCCACCTAATACGTGAGCATATAGCCCCCGATATCGTACCGTTTATAGCTACCAAAGCTACGTTGGTTGATCTGAGTCACACGCTCGAAGATTGTATCCTGCGCAACCAACTACCCAGCGTCATCTTTACCGGCTTCCAAGAGAGCAGCCACTGGCGCAAAGAGACCCAACGTTATCTAGAGTTAGCCAACATCGCCAGCACGATTTGCATCTTTGCCGGCGGAATACCACCGGTTCCCGGCGAGCAACACATCGCAGTTACGTTAGAGGCCGGAGATCCGCTGCGGCAAGAGTGGTTTTTGTTGGTGCTGATCGAATGGTTTTGCGCACTTTTGTGCGGTCTCGATCAACAGCACCCGGCTGAGCGCGAAGCCGACCGCAGTTTCGAGACGTTACTGACCTTCCAGCCAGAAGCAATTACGCAAGCACTCGAGGTACTGATACCGGTAGTCGAGCGGTATCGCCCAGATCGAGCCGCCGAACTGGTACAGGCCCGCACAAGCTTCCCACCGTGTCCACCGAGAGGGCCGTATATTACCCAGATCGTCAGCGAGATTGTGACCCATCTCCAACGTCGATACAATCGAGAGCATCGGTTAGTGATGGAAATCCAAGCCCTTTCGGTGCAACAGCAGGTACTCGAAACCATGATTGCCGATCTCGGAGCGCCGGTGATTCCCCTCCTTGAAGGGGTCATCCTCATGCCCATCATCGGCAATGTAGACTCGCGTCGTGCGCAACTCATTATGGAACACCTCTTAACCGGCATTG
Source organism: Chloroflexus sp. (assembly GCF_049970315.1). Taxonomy (GTDB): domain Bacteria; phylum Chloroflexota; class Chloroflexia; order Chloroflexales; family Chloroflexaceae; genus Chloroflexus. Next base: position 283,508 of record NZ_JBMFNE010000004.1, on the reverse strand, counting down.
CCGAGCGGATGAGCGATGTTGCGATCATTGACATCACCGGGATGCCGATTGTTGACACCGCCGTTGCTAATTACCTCTTACAAACTATCCGGGCAACCCGCTTAGTCGGCGCACAGGTCATCATTACAGGGATTCGGCCCTCAGTCGCACAGGCAATGATCAATCTCGGGATCGATTTTAGTCAAATCATCACCCGCAGTACCCTGCGAGAAGGAATTGAAGCAGCCCTTGGATTATTGGGGTATGAAATTCACCGTAAAGGAACGGCGGACTAAAGAGCCGGGTCTTGCAGAGGACGACACCTGCAAGACCTATGTATACCTCCCAACCGACTACTCGCCGTACAGTTGGAGCAACTCTCGCCACTCACCGGTCAATTCATCACGCCGGGCAGCGTAGTAGACGTGAGTCATGCCGTACTCATCAACATAGACCAAATCGACCTGCGACCGCATTGGGCGCAAATAGCCAATATTTCCCCACCAGCGTACTTTCTCTTGATCGAGCGGAATATCTTGGTGATACATACGAGCGGCATACTCACGCACCGTACCGGGTTCGATATCTTGTAACCGCCACGGCGCACTACTAATCTCGCCAGTACGCAAATTACGGAAGACGTAGAGCCAATCGCCATCTTCACTCCGACTAGCACTTACCACCTCGATACCGGTACGCGGACGGGCAACGCGGATCAACGCCAGCCACGCCTCGGAAAGCTTCTCACGCGGCACATTATTGTATTCTTGCACGGCACCGGTCTCTTTATCCTTCATCACCAAATCGAATCGCGGTTGCCCATCGTCACCGAGGAAAATGCGCACTAAGCCACCCCGACCACGCCAGCGGATCCGCCGTTCCCCCCAGGTTTCAATATCTGGTGGCGACGGCACCTCTATCTCCTCTTCCTGATCGAAATCGGTTGTCTCCGTCTCAATGCGCACACCGGCTTCATTCAAGAGACTCATCCACGCTTCACCGAGACCCCAATCGCTCACACCGTAGAAAATATGATCAATCACACCATTCGGGTCACGATGGACCAGATCGTACTTCACACGCGAACCTTGGCGATACGCACGCCAGAGACCAAGCCGACCACGCCAACGCACGTGGCTCTGGAGATCGAGCCGACCATCACGCAAATCTTCGTGGCGATCGATTGCGTAAGCCCACAACCCTTGGGCACGATCACGGGTCACACCGGCGGTAGTACGCAGATCGCGCACTTCATACACCCACGTACCACCACGACGCTGGCTACTGACAATCTCGACGCCCGAACGCGGTAGTTCCAATGTCTCGCCGTTATCGAGTGATGAAGGTTCACCGGATGCAATCGCTTGGCGACACAATTGGATAATTTCACTGCGGTTCGCAGGAAACGTCTCGTTATCGCGCCGGATGTAGATCGTGCCGTTACTCCCCACATAAGGTGGTGGATCCTGCGCTTTGACCTCAACGCGGATCACGTCTTGCCCTTCGTAGTGCATCAACTCAAACGACAAGTAGGGCAGCGGCGTAATATGCTCTTGCACACTTTGCCGTAACGACTCGGTAAGCTGATCGGGCCGTTCAACACCGATCACCTTACCCCCAGGCTCACAGCCGATCACGAGCACCCCACCACCGATATTTGCCAACGCCGCCACATCAGACCAGAGCGCGGCTGCCGTTGTCGGATCGGGAACGGCGCGCAAGATTTGGCGGTCGGTACTCCCGCTAAAGCGCACGACATCGAGTGACCACTGCTTCTGATCACGCTTCGGCACCCGCACTCGGTCAAAATCCTGACTAGCAAAGAGCGCTTTCAAGGCTTCAAAACTACGGTCGGGCAACAGCGCCTCAAAATAGCGGTCACCAATGCCGTGGCGGTGGGTCACCTGGGCATCAGAATCGGCAGAGCGACGCAGACGATGTGCATCGCTACCCTGAATACAGAACATCCGCCGCTCGTAATGCTCGGTCTTACCGTTGTAAAAACCGGGTGAGGTAAACTTCTCATGATCGGTATAGAAATTGATAAACTCCAGTGCGTGGAGATAGGGGCTTTGGGTCACCGCCACCCGTGCCTGGCCACTTGTCCCCATACGGAGGGTTTCGGTAATCACTCCGTTTGGCCCGTTGGCATGCGCCGCGATCACAAGACCGCCAGCGCGATGAATAATCTCGTATGCCTCGGTCACATGCCGGGTATTGGCGACGCTACACACCCCACCTTTCAGATCGTCGGCGGGAATACCGAGCTGCAACAACGTAGCCTCAATCAAGCTAAGCGGGCGGTTCGGCGGAAAGATACCGAGGATATGGGCACCGAAGTGTGACGTAAACTCAAAGCCAGGCAAGACGGTGATCTTATCGAGCAACCGACGATACTCAGCCAAACGAGCCGCTTCATCATCGGTCAACCGTCCGGCCTTTTCCAGGGTCGTCAGAAACTCAATCTCGCGTTGAAACTGCTCATAGCCGGCAACCGTATTGTGGTCGGTAAAGGCGATAATCTCAAGACTGCGACGCTCAGCTTCTTGAAGAATGTCAAGGTAAGAAACGTTTGGTTCGGCGTAATCCTCAGATGCAGGCGTGTGCAGGTGTAAATCAATCCGAATCCAGCGCATTCCGTTGCGCTCTTCTCTCACTGTACTCATATTGTCAAAACCTTAGATATTCAGATCTTTTTACCGTATTTTGTTTTGAATTTCTTTTTCAACGATCTTTCTATGTCCATCTTTTCGTGCGAAACGCCTCCTTCCCTATATGCAGATACAACCCAGCAGTCAGATGATCTGAACAACTTCGTAGTGATAGTATACCAGATTCGCATCAAATAGCGTACAACGATGAACAGCGGTACCGAGCGCACACAGTGTGACACATGCAAAGCGTGGGCAACCCACAGACCACGGCGATAGCGTGAACAACGGTACCGCGCGCACACGGTGTGCAACGAATGCACCACGTTGCACACGTCTAACCAATCCTTATCACAGCAATTGCCCAACAATAGTTTTACACCGAATTACTGCTCTCTCTCATAATCCGACAGTTCAAATTTTTACTTAGTTGTCTCCCAGTCATCGACAGAAGGACGATGATTCCCAACATCTTTATGCTACCATTAAGGTAGCTTTAATCATTTTGTGAGAAGGGTGAAGGAGTTTTAATTCACAAGAAAAATTTTCATTTTTAGAACTAGCATAACGTCAAATCATTTGCTATAATGCAATCAACGCCGGCCATGATGATGATGTCCATGCAGCGTACATTAAACTGGTGTGTTGAGCATGACACCGGTACATTGCCTTGCCAACAGACAGTTCTGGTGTACCAGCAATGTTTTCATCACAATGACCTAGATACGCACAGCAACGCGATCGGAGGTTGGAGCGAGCGCGTGTACGCACAGCATGAGCGAGACCGTGGCAACCACGAGCACTTCCGAGACAGGAGGTGTTACGTCTCTGCGTGAATACAGTACATCGTCAGCGCGGCAGAGAGGAGAGTCCTATGTCTGATGCGAATGGATTTGGTCAGCAGCCTGCGCTAACCATTTTAGGTGAACTAGAGGATTTTCTTGCCGAGTTACGACAAGAAGATAGGCTGAGCGAAAACACTATTACTTCGTACCGCTGCGATTTGCGTACCGCAGGATTGGCATTGTGTCAGGAACTGAGCACCATTACGGCGCATGATATTCAGCAATTTCTTGCCAGCCGGAAGGAGCAACCCGGCACGACAAACCGTCGCATTGCGAGCCTCAACCGCTTTTTTCGGTGGGCCAAAGAGCGTGGTTATGTCACGCACAATCCGGTAGAACAGATCGGTGGTCGTCTCCCCACCGAGCACCGGCCCCAACCCATCGCCAACGAGCACGAACTTCGCGCCCTTGACCAGGCAATTGCTGCGGCGCCGCAACCGTACCGTTTGATCTTTACGCTGCTCCGGGAAATCGGTATTCGCACCGATGAGGTGTTAAACTTGAACCTCGGCGATGTAATCCTTGAACCGGGACGCGAGATGTTGCTGGTACGCGACAGCAAGAGCGGTAGTAAGCGAATGATTGCTTTGACACCCGATGCTATGCCCCGGTCGCTACGAGGGCTGCGGCACTGGGTGCGTGAAATGGACCATTTGCCACCCGATACACCATTGTTCCGTTCGTCGCGCGGTACGCGGGCATCATACGACACGCTCCACCGCCGTTGGGTCGCAGTGTGTAAGGCAGCCCGCCTGATTGATGTGGTCGATGGTCGTGAACAACCGCGCTACACCTTGCACCATCTGCGCCATACTGCGGCCACTAAGTTGGTAGCGTTTTACCCCGAACAAGTGGTTCGGCGTATTCTCGGTCATCGTGACCCACGCTCGACCCGCCGCTATACCGAATTGGTACGAAACCGACATCATGCTGCCGAACGACCGGCCAGCCTCCAAGTACCGTCACAGCGCGAGGTGATGTAGCGCCCTGTCTGCGCCCGGTATGTTCGGTGTAAACCGGCGGCGTTTGCACGCCGCCTTTTTGTTGGATTGGGCCAATCAATTAGTTAGGACTTCTAACTATTTTCCGTCCTACCCAGCAGATGCGTCGAGAAATGCACGCAGCGCACGATACGTCGGCTCATACGCCGGCCCACGCAGCATATTATGGTTCGTGCCGGGAATAAGCTGCATCTGCACCAACGTGGGTGGTGCAGCGGCACGCAACGCCTGTTGGACATCAGGCGGTACGATGGTATATTCCGGTTCGGCCAATAGAATCAACACCGGGACTTGCACCCGTGCGATGCGAGGCACGAGCGTCCAATCTTCCGGGATGCGGAAGAGACCGGCGACCTGCTCGTAACGGCACTCAGCCAGTGCCTGCGCCTTCCAATGGTAATCACACGGGTGCCAATCGGGATTAACTTCGTGCAGCATCGGGAGAGTTTCGCTCGGCGGCTGACCTACCCCACGGCTAAACTGCGGCAACCACGAGGGGGCAACAGCCGCATCCTGACGCACCAGTGGATCGATAAGCACGGCCTGCTGCACTACGGTACGTGCCGGGTGCGTACCGCTCAGCAGGGCTAAGGTTGTCGCTCCGCCCCATGAATGACCGATCAGCGTAATTTCTGCCAGCCCAAGTGTTTGGATCACATCACCAACGATATTGGCCACAGTATCAATATCATACGCCGGGCTGAGATCGCTCTGCCCGTGGCCGGGCATATCGAGTGCGATCACCCGCCAGCCTTCGGCAGCCAGATCGCGCCCTAACCGCCACATCGTCGCTGCACTACTGGTAATCCCATGACACAGCACGACCATGCGTCCGGTACCGGGCCACTCAAGCAGACTGATCCGCCCGTAGGCCAGTTGAATCGTCGTGCGACGAGCAGTGATCTGGCATGGATCGGTCATACATGATCTCCTATAGCTTCAGCAGCGGTAACAAACTCGGCTAACACCGCTTTGAGCGCGGCAAGTGATGGTTCATGAATGTACATCATGTGACCGGCGGGGTAAAAACTCTCGCTGATCTGGCCACGCAGTGCCGGGTCAAGACCAAGATGGGACAACGTATAGCGGGTCGCAAAGTACGGAGTTGCCAAATCGTAGTAGCCACTCGCGACGTGTACCCGTAACGCCGGATTGCGATGCATCGCGCGGCGTAGCGTCTCGGCCACATCCACATAGCGATTCTGGTGGTCGTTAAAGCTCCATGGCCAAACTCGTTCGGTGAGAATTTCGTAGGGCAAATCGCTGTGAAACCCTAACCGGCTGCGGACGTAATCATTCAAAGCAGCCGTGTACGGCCCGGTAATTGCCGCCAAACTCGGATCGTATTCCGCCGTCTCGCCAACTGCATCGCGGTCACACCCGGTAAAGCGACTATCGAGTCGCCCGACGGTGCGTTGACGGTCGCGCAACAGCTCTTTCACAAACCGGTCATCACGGATGCGCAAGTGTGAGCGAATGATGTAATCGCGGCTAAGGCCGGTGTAGCGGGCCAACTGGGTCGCGATCCGCTCGATACCGGTGTCATCTAGCCGATCGCCTTGCAACAAAGCGAGAGCATAATCATCAAGCGCAAAAGCTTCAGCAGCGCGCAAGGTAGCCACTAGATCGCGTTGCAGTTCTGGTTCGAGACGGCGATGGTAAAACGCAGTAGCGGTATAGGCCGGCAGAAAGAGCATGTACGGCAAATCATTACCGTGGTCGAATGAGAGGGTTTGAAAATGGAGAACTGCCGAAATAAGAATTAGACCATTGAGATAAAGCCCATGCCGTTCTTGCAGATAGCCGGCTAAACCGGCGGCCCGCGTCGTACCGTAGCTCTCACCGGCCAAATATTTCGGTGACAACCATCGCCCATAACGGCTGGTATACAGCCGGATGAAATCGCCTACCGACTCAATATCTTTACGAAAATCGTGAAATTGTTTGGCCGACTCGCCGGCGACCACACGACTATAGCCGGTACTGACCGGGTCGATGAACACCAGATCGCTCACATCCAGGAGCGAATACTGATTGGGCACAAACCGACCGGGTGGCGGTAGCGGCCACCCCTCGTCGCTCATCAATACCCGTTGGGGACCAAACATGCCAAAGTGGAGCCACACCGACGATGATCCGGGGCCGCCGTTGAAGGCAAACGTGATCGGACGACGACTGAGGTCGGTAACCCCATCGCGGGTATAGGCGACAAAGAAGATGCCGGCGCGTGCCTGTTCACCGGAGCTGACACCATCTTTCTCCACCTCCTCCTTCATAATGATCACACCGGCGGTGGCGGTATAGCTGATTTCAACTCCGTTGATCGTTACCCTATGCGTCGTCTCGACGATCCGGTCTGCCGGCGGGGTAGCTGGAGGAGTGGTTGTTGTCATAGTGCATGCTGTCCACTGTCATCCCAAACCAATTCGGCACGGCCAATGCGTACCACATCACCGTCTTGCACACCGGCAGCAATCAGGGCCTCGTTAATCCCGCTCGCCTCAAGCACGCGCTGAATGCGGTCGATAGCCTCGTCTTGTTCCAGATTACTCATCGCAATCAAGCGTTCGATCTTCACCCCTCGTACTCGGAACGCATTACCTTCACGTTCGATGGTAAAGGCATTCTCATCAACCGGCGGCAGCGGCCACTCAAGTGGCGGCTCATCAGGATCGACGGGATCGCGCTGGGGCGGTGGATCGGCCCGCAGCAACTCAGCCACCCGCTGCAAGAGTGGTTCAATACCGGCTTGGGTAGCAGCGGAGATGACAAACAAATCTTCCGGCGCTACCGGTAGGCGTTCACGCAAGATAGGTAGATTAGCCTGGGCAGCCGGTAAATCAGCCTTATTGAGCGCCACTACCTGCTTACGCTGCGCTAATTCAGGCTGATACAGGCGTAGCTCGGTATTAATCTGCTCGTAGTCATCCCATGGGGCACGACCATCAACACCGGCAGCATCGATAATATGGATGAGCAAACGCGTCCGCTCGATATGGCGAAGAAAATCGTGACCGAGACCGACGCCGGCGTGGGCACCTTCGATAAGACCGGGAATGTCGGCCACCACAAATCGCTGCACCCCCACCTCAACAATTCCAAGGTTAGGCGTCAGCGTGGTAAAGGGGTAGGCTGCGATTTTGGGGCGAGCAGCACTAATCACGGACAATAGCGTTGATTTACCGGCGTTAGGAAAACCTACCAGACCGACATCGGCCAGCATCTTCAATTCTAGTTCAAGGGTCAATTCCTGGCCGGGTTCACCCAGTTCGGCCAAACGTGGGGCTTGGCGGGTCGGGGTAGCAAAATGGATATTCCCCAGCCCACCGCGTCCACCCCGAGCAGCAAGCAGGCGTTGACCGGGGCGGGCCAGATCGACCGTGTAAGTCACTCCGTTGATCGTCGCGCGCACGACGGTGCCGGGCGGTACCGGTACGTAAACATCGGCCCCATTGCGGCCATGCATGGCATTCTTACCGCCATGACCACCATTTTCGGCAACAAACTTGCGCTGATAGCGAAAATGGAGCAGCGTATTATACTCTGGGTCGGCGATGAGATAGACGTGTCCACCACGGCCACCATCGCCACCGTTGGGGCCACCGCGTGGCACATATTTTTCACGCCGAAACGTTGCGGCACCGTTACCACCATTACCGGCGCGCACCACAATTGTTGCCTGATCGAAAAAGTCAGTTTCCGTTGCCATAGCAAACAGTCGAGGGGCGCAGCTTACGCGCCCCGTTCCTTTACACGTCTCATCTTTCGGGTGAAGTAAAACCTTACCGGTGCCGGCTCATGTTGCCAAATCACCGTGATATAGTATCGCTTTACAGGAGTTGCCGTCAACGGTAGATGATACACCCTCGCGACACGAAAACAACACTCCCGTTGAGGAAGGCGAACGAGGGTTGTTGATACAACCGAGTAAGGATGCTGTTCAACCGCGCCAATGGTTACCCAAGGAACCAATACCAACGTTCCATAGCATCGGCGAGGATTGAAGATACCGTCGAATGTTACGCCTTCGTTTCACCCTCAGTCTTGGTATCACTCCGCGGCTCGTCGTCGCCCTTCACCGCCTTACGGAACTCGCGAATGCTACTACCGAGCGCGCCACCCAAACCGGCCAGCTTTCCGGCACCAAAAATCGCGATCACAATGATCAGAATAATTAACAGTTCACCCCAGCCAAGACCGCCAATCATAACTACACTCCTTCCGCATGCCACCCATGCGCAACAGCGTTACGCATTCCGAATCATTATACTCCAGTGCAAGGGGGTGTCAACGCGAAGCTACCAACAACGCAGAACAGGGACAGGTATCTCAGCGTATATACGCCATTTCGGTGCTCACTTCCCGATACACCGCCAACGTCTTGGCAGCAGTTTCGGCCCACGAGAAGCGACGAGCACGTTCCAAACCACGTTGGCGTAAGGTGGCATGCAGATCGGCATCGGTAAGCAACTGCATCATCGCATCGGCGAGCGCGGCAGGGGCGGCAGGATCTACCATCAAACCGGCATCGCCAACCACTTCCGGCAGGCTTGACGTATTGGAGGTAATCACCGGCGTTCCACATGCCATTGCCTCAAGTGGTGGCATACCAAAGCCTTCGTAAATCGACGGGAAAACGAAGATAGTAGCAGCGGCATACCACAGCGGCAATTCCTCTTCGGGAATATAGCCAACAAACTTCACTCGGTCTTGCAGGTTCAATTGCGCGAGACGGGCAAAGATCGGTTGATACATCCACCCCTTCCCGCCACCGATCAGCAATGGGACTGAGGGAACACGACGGCTGACCAGGGCAAACGCTTCGAGCAGCGTCGTCAAATTTTTGCGTGGTTCAAGGGTGCCGACGTACAAGATACAGCGAGCGGGTAACCCCTTACGAGCACGAAATTGGTCGATGATGTCCGCTGCGAATGGACGAAAATGGCTGCGCGTTGCATTTGGCGTCACGACAATACGTTCTGGTGGGATACCGAGCAAGCCGGCTACTTCGCGTTTGGTATGTTCAGACACGGCTAAAATCCGACTGGCCCGTCGTGCGCTCAGCCGGGTCGCCAGATCAAGATAGATCCGGTTGTAGGCACGAAAGGTTTGGGGAAAGCGAATAAAGGCCAGATCGTGAATTGTGATAACGGTAGGTACTGGACTCAGCAACGGAGCTACGTTAAGACACCCGTGATAGAGATCGACCTTGCCGCGCAGGAGGAACGGCGCGATACCCTGTTCCCATGGAATACGGATCCGCGGGTTGATCGTCGGCAACCGTGATGGTTTGACGACAAAGTTGGGTGGCAAACCCAATGCCGCTTGATCGAGGCCGCGCGTCGTGTAGATCGTATACCGATTCTCGTGGTCGATCTGGGCAAGATGGAGCAGAACTTGCTCGATATAATGCGAGACACCAGCACGACGAAACGAGGTAGTATGGGCCAAGAGATGAGCATTAATTGCAACATGCATACCGATCGAACCGTTTCAAGGGGTGGCAACCGTCGTTGTATTGTAACGATGGTGCGGCACCAACCCCCAATCGCTAAAGGGGTAGTAGATCAACCACGCCTGCCCAATAACCCGATCAAGAGGCAGGGCATCCCATTCACGTGAGTCGGAGCTATTCCCCCGATTATCACCCATCACAAAGATCGAGTTAGGCGGCACCGTCACCGGCCCTTGAGCGCACGGATACCCACCAAGGCAGTAGGTAAATGCGCCGCGTAAGTATGGTTCATCGAGCAAGACGCCATTGACGTAGACTTTGCCCTCAAGAATCTCGATCACATCACCTGGTAGCCCGATCACCCGCTTGATATAATCACGGCGCACATCACGGGGATACTCGAACACAATAATATCGCCACGTTGGGGTGGACGGAAGGGATAGACAATCCGTGGCGGTAGATCGGACTGACCGGGGAGGAGCCGCAACGGGGCATTGAGATCAAAGTGAAAATAGATCAATTTATTGACCAAAATATATTGACCGGTGTGAAGCGTCGGCTCCATACTTGAGCCTTCGATCTTGAAATTTTGCACCACACTACGCACAATCAGAAATACCAACAGAATAAAAATCGCCGTTTCAAGTAACTCGCGCACAACGTACCGCAATGGGGCACGTGGATGGCGCACTGTCTCGGTTTCTGGCAGTGTAGGAACCGATTCAGATGGTGAATGTAGATCGTTCATAGCACCGTTTTGCGCGCTCTATGCTACACTACAGGGTAAGGTGCAATCTAGGATCACCGGCAGAGGGAAGGTTTTCCTCCATAATCTCTGGCATTATACTCGAACGAACTGTAAATTGCCAGTACCTGAAACCATTTAAGGATTATTTAAACCTATGTCATCGTTGGCCACTTTAGCACAACCGCTCGCCGACGGACGCTTCCAGTGTCTCGCTTGTCAATGGCAATGCAGCCTAGCTGCAGATGAGCCAGGACGCTGCCGGATGCGAGTCGGACGAACTGACGGCATTGAGCTGCTCAATCATGGAATGATCAGCGGTGCGGCAATTGGCCCTATCGAAGACCATCGGCTCTGGCACTTTTTTCCCGACACCACCGTCCTCGCAATTGGCGGCTGGGGATACGCCTTGCCGCTCGATCAACAACGTGGGCAATACGGTTCTTTACCGGTCGAACCGGCCAAGCGGCGGCGTCTCGATCCACAACGAGCAGCCGATTTCGCGCTTGAACGGCTCTGCCGAGGCGTGGTGTGGGCTTTTGGTGAACCGGCGGTCAACTTTGAATACGTTCTGGCACTCATGCAACTCAGTCGGGCAGCGAGTCGTTATACAGCGATTGTCACCAGTGGGCTTCTGAGTAGCGAAGCCCTCGCCGAACTTGGCCCGTATCTCAACGGTATTAGTCTTGATCTGCGCGGTTTTTCCGACAATGCCTATCAACGGCTTGGCGGGATCAGCCATTGGCGTCCGATCTTGCGCTTTGCCGAAGAGGCCCAGCAGCGTTGGAAGTGTCATATCGAGATAACCACCCGCATCCACCACGGTGTGAACGATCACCCGGATGAACTTCGTGAGTTGGTGCATTGGATCAAGACGACGCTCGGTGAGGAGACGCCGTGGCATGTCTTACCGGGTAATGCCGGGAGCGAAACGGCGGCTGCCACTATGCGCGCACGCCGTATCGGTCACGAGGGCGGATTACAGTTCATTTACGGTGCTGAACCAAACCAGCCTACCCGCTGCCCGCTGTGTCACGCAACGTTAATCAGCCGGCAACAGGGAACGAGTCGTCGGGTGGGGCTTGACGGCAATCGTTGTACGAACTGTGGATACGCGGCGAACTTCTATCTGTCGATCTTTAAACACCATCGAGAGAGCGAGACGTGAGTACAACAACCGACAGTTGCCACTTCGGTAACGTATGACCACCAACCAATCGGTACACACCATGCATAAACCCGAAATTATGAGTCCGGCCGGCTATTGGCCGCAACTCCATGCCGCGATTGAGGCCGGCGCCGATGCCGTCTATTTTGGTTTGACACATTTCACGGCACGCGCGAAGGTCGGTTTTACGCTCGATGAGTTGCCGGAGGTGATGAAGACACTCCATCGCCGCGGCGTTAAAGGATACGTTACATTCAATACCTTAGTGTTCGACCACGAGCTACGCACGGCGGCAAGAACTCTTGCAGCGATTGCCGCAGCCGGCGCCGATGCGATCATCGTGCAAGATCTCGGTATCGCAGCACTGGCCCATCAGATTGTGCCCGATCTCCCTATTCATGGCAGCACGCAGATGAGTATCACCAGTGCGGAAGGAGTAGCTTTTGCCGCACGCTATGGCGTCTCGCGGGTGGTATTGGCCCGCGAGTTGTCGCTGGCCGAGATTGCCGCCATTCGTTCACGTAGCCCTATCGAACTCGAAATCTTTGTCCATGGCGCCCTCTGCGTCTCGTATTCGGGACAGTGTTTTTCGTCAGAGGCATGGGGCGGGCGCAGTGCGAACCGTGGTCAATGCGCGCAAGCCTGTCGCCTACCCTACGAGTTGATCGTCGACGGACAACCGCGACCCCTCGGCGCGGCGCGCTATTTGCTCTCACCCGGCGATCTGGCCGCTATTGATGACATGACGACTATCGCTCGCCTGGGCGTGAGTGCACTCAAGATCGAAGGGCGGTATAAAAATGCTGAATACGTTGCGATCACAACCAACGCATATCGCCGCGCACTCGATGCGGCATGGGCCGGGCTTCCTTCCGATTTGACCGTTTCCGACCGGCTGTACCTCGAACAAGTGTACTCTCGTGGTTTGGGACCGCACTTTTTGCGCGGCACGAATCATCAGGCTGTCGTTGAAGGACGCGCCCCTCGCCACCGCGGTTTGTTGATGGGACGGGTGGTGCGTGTGCGTGCAGACGCGATCATTATCGTACCTGAACCGGGCCGCGAGGCGGCACCGCTCAAGCCTGGCGATGGTGTTGTCTTTGATGCCGCTGATTGGCGCAGCCCGGAAGAGCCAGAAGAGGGTGGTCGCATCTTTACGGTTGAACCGGTCGGTGATGGCTTGCTGGCAATTCGTTTCGCAAAGGGGGCGATTAATCCACGCCGTATTCGCGCTGGAGATCTGCTGTGGCGCACAAGTGATCCGCAAACCGAGCGAATAGCCCGCCCCTTCGTCCAACCGGCTGCACCGGTACGCCGCCAACCGGTGCGGGTCACAGCGCTGGTACGCGCCGGTGCGCCGCTTGAACTGCATTGGTCGCTTATTGCCCAACCGAGTTTGACCGTAACGGTACAGAGTCCGACACCTCTGACCACAGCCCAGAATCGGCCACTCGATGAAACGACGCTGCGAGAGCAATTGGGGCGGTTAGGCGACACTCCCTACCAATTGACCGAACTCAACGCGGTCATTGAAGGCAACCCGTTTGTGCCGGTATCGCTGCTCAACCAATTGCGCCGGCAAGCCACCGCTGCGCTCGCCGAGTTGCAAGGACGGCCACCGGCAATGAACATCCTTGATCCGGAGCAGGTGTTATCTACCATGCTTGCTGCCGTGGCCCCATCCGCACCACCGGACACTGCTCAGATTCACCTCCTGATCCGTTCACCCGATCAACTCGAAGCGGCGATTGCACTACAGCCAGCGAGTATCACGCTCGATTATCTCGACCTTGAAGGGTTGAAGCCGGCCCTGACCCACGTGCGCGCTGCCGGGATTGCAGTCCGTGTTGCCGCACCGCGGGTGCTCAAACCGGAAGATGAGCGAGTTACCCGCTTTTTACGTAAACTCAATGTACCGCTGCTCGTGCGCTCGACCGGCTTGCTCGACAGGCTGCGCGACGATCCGACGGTTGAGTTGACCGGTGATTTTAGCCTCAACGCAGCCAATATCCTCACCGCCGATCTGCTGCTGCGGTCAGGATTACAACGGCTCACGCTGACCCACGATCTCAACGCCGAGCAGATCGCGCACTTAGCCGAACGGATCGGTGGTAGTCGGCTAGAAGCCATCGTCTATCACCATCTCCCTGTCTTTCATACCGAGCACTGTGTCTTTTGTCGTTTCTTATCAACTGGAACCAGTTACAAAGACTGCGGTCGCCCGTGTGAACGTCACCACGTTGCGCTGCGCGACACTCATGGTCGGGCGCACCCGGTCATTGCTGATGTTGGTTGCCGCAACACGGTCTTTGGGGCTGAAGCGCAAGAAGTGAGCAAATATCTCGACCGCTGGCACGCTGCCGGGATTGCTCACTACCGGCTCGAATTTGTCCACGAAACAGCAGCGCAGATTACTGCGGTGACAGAAGCCTTCCGTGCGTATTTGCAGGAAGAGATTGATGCTGCTGAACTAGGGCGACGTTGGCAACAAAGCGCACCACAAGGCGTCACCGAAGGTAGTTTCTTCCTACCGGCAAATTATCAGTACATTCCACTGATGTGAGGAGATGGACTATGGTCACCAGCTTGTGGGATCAACTGGCACGAAGACTGGTTGACGCGATTGGTGCGCAGCGCGGTGAGTTGATCGAAGTACGCGATGAGGCGGGTAATCAACGTCTCCTGCATGCCATCTTATGGGCGATTGAGAGCGTTGGCGCCGAACCACTGGTGCAAATATTGCCACCCAACAACGTCGAACGGTTATTGACTACCGTACCGGCAGCAATTTTAGCCGAACGTGATCGGCGACGGGCCGAGTGGCTATGTCAGGTTGAACGTTCACTCACGTTGATCGGCGCCCAACCGAATGTACAAACTGCACCGGTGGAAGCCCGTCGCGTGTTTACCGAGGTATATGATCGGCTCGCAGCAATCAGAGCAGAACGGCGGATTCCACAGGTCATTGCGGCCATTCCCACTATCGGCAAAGCGGCTCAACTCGGCATCAGCCACGAGGAGCTAGAGCTGCGGGTGATGCCGGCATTGCTGGTTGAACTAACCGATCTGGCCGTACAGGGCGAGCGCATAGCAAGCATGGTAGAAACGGCAACTGCTATTACCATCACGAGTGGGGCAGATTGCGAGCTACGGATGCGGCGCAGTGCGCAACCATGGTTGCGCAATTTTGGACGACTGGAAACGGTTTCTGATCGACCCGGCCAGCCGGTGATTAACGTACCGGCCGGCGCACTAACCACCACGGTTGATGAAGAGAGTGTTGAGGGAACGCTCTTCCTGCCGGTAGCCGGACCGGCCCGCGCTGTCCGGCTTACGTTCGCTCAAGGGCAGTTGATCCAGATCGAGGCGGCAAATGGTGGAGAACAGCTCACGGATCTGCTCAACCGCACGTCACGTCGGATGCGCTTGATCGGCATTGGTTTGAACCCACATTTATGCCAACCGCTCGGCTGGTCAATCGTTGATAAGCACGTTCAGGGCGCGATCTTCACGACCTTCACCGCCGGTAACGCATATCACTCGTGGCTGAACATCGATGTTGCCACAACCTCGGCTAGTTTGCGCGCCGATGATCGGCTCATTGTGGCAGAGGGGAAGCTGGTAGGGTGAGAGGTTTCGCTCCTCTCCCCTGTGGGGGGAGAGGAGCGTCTTCACCTACCTTGTTGCGCTGCTGCGACGATCTTACCCTTCGCTACCAATTCGCTCATTGTGATGATGTAGGGATGCAGCAGCGTATCTTCGGCGATAAACGGGATGTGTTGACGGATCAACTCATACACCGGGCCGGTGCCGCGACCAAGTCGTGCTGCTGAACCCAAGGCTTGACGGCGAAAATCGATGCCTTGTGCGGCGGCAAATAGCTCCAACGCCAAGATCTGAGCGACATTATCGAGGATCGAACGTAATTTAAGACCGGCGGTTAGACCCATACTCACGTGATCCTCGACGTTGGCCGAGGTCGGAATACTATCAACGCTGGCCGGATGGGCGAGCACCTTATTTTCAGTGGCTAAGGCAGCAGCGGTATATTGGACAATCATAAATCCTGAGTTGAGACCACCGTCACGGGTGAGAAACGCCGGTAATACGTGCGTGTTGGAAGCTTCGTCAGTTAGGCGCATTAAACGTCGCTCAGCGATGTTGCCCAATTCGGCAACGGCTAAGCCGAGGTAATCTAACGCAATCGCGAGGGGTTCACCGTGAAAGTTTCCACCGGAGATTACCTCAACGTTACCATCATCATCGACAAAAATCAGTGGATTATCGGTCACGGCATTGAGTTCGATGGAGAATACCCATCGTGCATACGCAATCGCATCACGGACAGCACCATGGACTTGGGGAATACAGCGTAACGTGTACGCATCTTGGACGTGACGAGGATCGTTCGTGCGCACAAACTCACTACCGGCGAGTAAGTCGCGCAGATGAGCGGCACACTCGATCTGCCGCGGAAAGGGACGTAGCGCATGGAGACGCGGATCGAACGCTGCCGGTGTACCGTGAAGAGCCTCAAGGCTCAGACAACCGGCAATATCGGCGGTCGCACTCAACAACTCGGCACGTGCTGTTTCGAGCACGCCCAGCGCACACATGACTGCCGTTCCGTTCGTGAGTGCCAAACCCTCTTTTGCCGCCAAGTGGAGCGGTTGCCAGCCTAACCGTTGCAATACGACAGTTGCCGGCATCACCTCTCCATGCCATTCGACCTCTCCCAACCCGAGCATCGGTAACGCCATATGGGCGAGTGGCGCGAGATCACCGCTCGCCCCCAGCGAACCTTTACCAGGGATGCGCGGATGAACACCGTAGTTGAGCATATCGATCAGCCGTTCGAGCGTTTCCAGGCGCACACCCGAATGACCACGGGCGAGAGTATTGGCACGGATGAGCATAATGGCCCGCGTCGTAGGCAGATCGAAGACCGGCCCCACTCCTACAGCATGGCTGACCAGAATGTTGTACTGCAATTGTTCGACTTGTTCGGGCGCAATCACCCGATCCTTGAATGCCCCAAAACCGGTGGTGATCCCATAGGCGACCACGCCACGAGCGAGTAAATCTTGAACAGCTTGGGCTGCGCGGGTTACTCGCTCGCGCGCTACGGGGGCCAGGCGTACCGCCGGGTTACCGGGTTGACCATAGGCTACGGCCAAAACCTGCTCGATAGTAAGGCTTGCCCCATCAAGAAGCACTTCGTCACCAGACATAGCTTTCAACCATCGTAAACGTTACAATACGCTCGGTACCATGCTTAATCATTGGTAACTACGACCTGCCCTCGTTTGATCACCTGTGCCACCGGCATTCCACCTAACTCATACATCAGCCAGCGATAATCATCGGCGGCCAAGATGAGCAGATCGGCCTGCATGCCCGGCATTAATGCTCCAACACGCCCACCGCGACCGATCGCATAGGCAGCGTTGACCGTCGTTGCAATCAATGTCTCGGCAGGAAGCATGCGCAGATAGCGACAGGCGATTGCCATTGTCAACGGTAATGACAGCGATGGCGCCGAACCGGGGTTGGCATCGGTGCTGAGCGCAACGGCAACGCCGGCATCGATCATTGCCCGCGCAGCAGCAAAATGGCTCAGACCGAGATTGAGCGAGACGAGCGGTAACAAGACGGCGACGGTCGAGCTGGCTGCAAGTGCTGTAAAGGCCGACGGGCTGGTGACATCGAGGTGATCGACTGACGTGGCGCCCAGTTCAAGCGCCATTGCCAGCCCACCCAGCTCGACAAACTCATCGACGTGGGCTTTGCGCAGCAGGCCCAAATTGCGTGCTGCGTCTAACACTCGCCGGCTCTGCGCCACATCGAACGCACCGCGCTCACAGAAGACATCAACGAAGAGCGGAATCTCGCGCGCAGCGAATGATGAGACAGCATACCAGTCGCGAGCGAGCGGCAACATCGACTCGACCACCAGATCAATGTAGGCATCGGCTCGACCGGTAAACTCTGGTGGCACCGCATGCGCCGCGAGAAAGGTAGGGACAAGCTCAATCGGTTGTGCCGCATCAAGCAGCGCAATAGCTGCCAATTGACGTAATTCTGCGTCGCGTTCAAGACCGTAACCGGTCTTCACTTCGGCGGTAGTCGTCCCGAACGACAACATCTGCCGCAAGCGAGGTAGTGCCGCATGAACCAGTTCAGTAGTTGTCGCCGCACGGGTGAGCCGCATGGTGCGCAAAATACCACCACCGGCGGCCATAATCTCTTGATACGTAGCGCCGGCACAGCGCTGTTCAAATTCCTCAACCCGATCACCGGCGTACACGATATGGGTATGACAATCGACCAAACCGGGACACACGGCCCGTCCACGGGCATCAATCTCATGGGACGCACGGAAGCGACGGCGGACATCGGTGTCAGGACCAACGGCCACAATGGTCGATCCACGAATAGCGACTGCTCCGTCGCGGATGACTCCCAATTCGCGCATCGCCGGGCCACGACGCAAACCGGGCGGCCCGGCACACGTTACGAGTTGTGTGGCCGAGTGGATCAGCAGGTCACAGGGTTCTATCATACGCTACTGCCCCAACATCGGCATATCGATCCCGTGCCGGCGAGCAAATGCAATCGCCTCTGGATAACCAGCATCGGCGTGGCGCACAACGCCCATACCGGGATCAGTGGTGAGCACCCGCTCGATCCGGCGCGCGGCTTCGGGGGTACCATCGGCGACGATCACTTGCCCGGCGTGGATGCTGTAGCCGATACCGACGCCACCACCGTGATGAATGCTGACCCACGTCGCGCCGCCAACCGCATTGAGCAGGGCATTGAGCAATGGCCAATCGGCGATGGCATCAGAACCATCACGCATACCTTCCGTTTCACGGTTGGGACTCGCCACCGAGCCGGCATCGAGATGGTCGCGCCCGATAACAATCGGTGCTTTCACCGCTCCACGGGCGACAAGATCGTTTAACAGAAGACCGGCCTTTGCTCGTTCACCATAGCCAAGCCAACAGATGCGAGCCGGTAAGCCTTGAAACGTGACGTATTCACGGGCCAGCCGTAGCCAACGACCAAGATGCTCATTATCGGGGAACAACTCGCTGATTGCACCATCGGTAATGTAAATATCTTCGGGGTCGCCGGAGAGCGCCACCCAGCGGAACGGGCCTTTACCTTCGCAAAACAAAGGGCGGATATAGGCCGGCACGAAACCGGGGTAGCTAAAAGCATCCTTAACGCCGGCATCGAACGCGCGCTGACGCAGATTATTGCCGTAATCGAACACGATGCAGCCACGCCGTTGCCATTCAAGCAATACGCGCACATGCTCAGCCATCGACTCCAATGCCCGGCGATCGTATTCGTCAGGATCACGCTCGCGCAACGCAGCCGCTTCTTCCAACGACAGACTGGCCGGAATATAACCGTAGCGCACATCGTGGGCACTTGTCTGATCGGTAGCGACATCGGGTGTTACACCACGACGAAGCATTTCGGGTAGCACCTCACTCGCATTCCCGATCAACGCGATTGAGAGAGGAGTACCGGCTGCCCGCGCCTCTTCTGCCCACGTCATCGCTTCTTCGAGATCATCGCTCAGGCGATCAACTTGGCGGAGACGGAGACGCCGTTCAGCCCGCCAACGATCAACCTCTACGGCAATAATCACGCCCTCGTTCAAGGTCACGGCCAACGGCTGCGCACCACCCATCTCGCCAAGACCGGCAGTCACCACCAGTTTGCCACGCAGCGTCCCCCAACCGGCCGAGCGGGCCAGTGCGCCGAACGTCTCATACGTACCTTGCAAAATCCCTTGCGTGCCGATATAAATCCAACTCCCTGCCGTCATCTGCCCGTACATCGTCAGCCCGGCCGCTTCCCAACGGTCAAAATTGGCCTGCGTAGCCCATGCCGGCACGAGATGAGCGTTGGCGATCAAGACCCGTGGTGCATCGAGGTGGGTACGAAAGACGGCAACCGGCTTACCCGATTGTACGATCAGGGTTTCGTCAGGCTGAAGACGGCGCAAGGTAGCGAGAATCGCGTCGAAGCAAGCCCAATTGCGGGCAGCACGCCCACGCCCACCGTAGACGATCAAATGCTCTGGATCGAAGGCGACATCGGGATCAAGGTTATTTTGGATCATACGGTATGCCGCTTCGATCTGCCAATTTGCACAGGTGAGTGACGTACCGCGAGGGGCGCGAACAATCCGAGACATGCGTACCTCCTTGTACAAGCATGGCATTCATTGCCGCAGTGATGATATGGTAGCGCGAAATACGTATTCCGACAAGCGATAGCCGGCGCCAAGACGAGACGTACCTTACGGCACCCTTCATCAGCGTGCGCTCGCTGCTGCATGGCAATACAATGCAGCGGCGGCAGCATCCCATCCCTTGTCCATCATCGCAAGACAGCAACAGAACCGGTCTTGGGGAAGAAGCAGCAAGAGTACGACACAAACACCTGAATGGAGTGAAGAATTGCAAGCCTGCAAGACGATGCCATTTCAGGCAACCATACTCTCGACCAGCGGAGGAAACAGCAAGAGGATAACCATCATCAGTCCGGTATTCTGGTTCAGGCGCAACGGTTCGGCCAACAGCATTACTATAATCACCGCACCCGCGCCGATCAGCCAGAAGAACCAGGCTTTGCGTCTCCTGCCCTGACGTTTTGCCATTATAGCAGCACCTAGTCCGTTACCCACCATCACACCGAGGATTGAGCCGAGCACACCTAGCCCCAAATCTAACATTGACATTGAGCCACTGAAGAGGAAGCGTCCTATTAGCAAGCCCAAGGCACCTCCCGTCGCTCCAAGTATCATCGCGCCACTCAGTGCACCCATAAAGATCATGAAACGAGATTTTAATTTCATACAGAGAACTTCCTTACATCTTTGAGCGTTACCGTGGGTGACCATTCCTTGTATGAATTCGGCATTTGTTGTCGCAGTGATGATATAGTAGCGCGAAATACGTGTTCCAACAAGTGATCGCCGGTGCCAAGACGAGACTCACCTTGCGGCACTCTCATCAGCGTGCGCTTGCCGCTGCATAGCGATGCAATGCAGTGGTGGCGGCCCTTCCCGACAACGCCGGGCCGTAGCCAAAACAGAGTGTTGCAAACTGACGTTGGGCTAGACGGTGTACACTGTGGACCAACGCAGTGGCATCTTCGAGCACGATGGGTTGCTGTAAACTTTTTCCTCGATGCATAACTGTATCGGCAGCAAAAAGTACCTGTTGGCTCGACCAATACAACCCGATCTGACCGGCACTGTGGCCGGGTAGATGAATGACTTCGAGACCACCGGCCACAGGGATCGTTTCGCCATCGGTGACCAAGCGGTCAACACACGCCGGCGAAAACGTTGACGGCATAAACCGTTTGGCAACACCACACGCAACCCGATTAAACCAGCCGGGGGAACTGACGGTTGTTGGGCGTATCGCTTGGCCGGCTGCCACCAATTCGGCATCAAGCGGATGCATCCAGACCGTCGCGCCAGTTTGTGCTTGCAGCGCAGCCACATTACCGGCGTGATCGATATGGTGATGCGTCACAATGATATGTTGTACTTGTTTGGGAGAACGCCCAAGGAAGTTCAGTGCAGCCAATACTCGGGCGCCTTGATCGGGGTAGCCGGTGTCAATAATGGTGACGTGACCGGCCATCAGAATAAAGAAGACGTTGACTGAAGAGAGGGGAATCGGTAGGGTGAGTTCGTACAATCCGGGAACCAGCAGACGCGGTTTTGGCATATGGGTCTATACCCTTTCCATTATTAGGCGCGGGGTCGGGGCAACCCTTGTGGTTGCCCCAATGGTTGCCCCAACAGGACGACCCTCGTGGCTACCATCTCTGCTCAGTAATTCTCTTTCAGCCACTGCCGCCAACCAGCATCGAATTCGGCGTAGGTTATGCCAAACGCTTTTTGCAACGCCTTATCGTAAAACTCGATCCCAGTACCCGGCGTATCACGCACCGCAGCCGCAAAACGCCAGAACCCATCCAGCCCACCTTGCGTCTCAACGATATATGCGACCAGCGAGTACGCAAACCCGTAGGCAAGGCTCCGATCAACCTCCAACGTCGTCATATGGTCCATGTCCTGCGGACGAACGCCACCGTTAGGGTCGACCAACGGGATAATGCGGCCCCGGCGTACTGCGGCACTCACTGCATTGCGCCGCGGATTGTTTGAGACATACTCGGCCAAACCCTCACTCATCCAGTCAGTGATTCGATACTCTTGGGCAAATGCACGGGTATACGCCCAATGGGTCAGTTCATGCACAATCGTGCTGTACAGCTCCGCTTCCCAACCCACATTCGGGTCGTAGAAGCCAAAGGCATAGGAGAAGGGCGCAAAAATATCGACGCGGTCGTTGCGGGGGCGTGAACCTGCCGAATACCAAGCTAATGAGTTGGGATTGACCGGTGGCGTAATACCAAAGATCGGGCGGAGATAGACGTTGAACTTGTTCTCAGGCGTGCGACCAAGGGTGTCGATTACTTGCTGGCGGGCGCGCAGGACCATATCTTCAATGATAGTGTTGACTTCTGCCGACCATTCGTAGGTGTTGAGTGTGAAATACTCATTGTCGATCTTGATCTTTGCACCCAACTGCTCCTCGGTTGGCTCGCTCATCACCCAACGTCCGTCTTCCATCTGGCGGAAGAGCAGATCGCGCCGGTAGCCACCGTCATCAATTGCAGCCTGCCAAAAGCCATGCTCGCGCGGTTTGACCTCGAGCACACGCATACGGCTAAACCGTGAACCGCTGAACGATGACTCCTGAAACGTGTTGAACCGTTCTTCCACCAACCGACGGAAAGGCGCATTGGTCTGATCAACGACTGAGCGGAGTAATTCAACGTTGTTGGTATTGTACGCTTCAACATAATCATCGAGTACTTGCTGAATACCGGCAGACACCGCTTCCGGCGTCAACGTGTCGGTAGCCGGTGCAACCGTTGGTGGTACCGATGTGACAACAGCGGTCGGTGCTGCTGTTGGTTCAGCAACGGTACTGGCCGGCGTTTGCACTGTTTGGGGTGTACATGCTGTCAAAACAACAAGCAACAGCATCAACCAACTTCCGATGCGTAACATATAACCTCCCAGGGCAACTATTTAGGTATCTCACGATATTGTACCGCGTTCAGGATACTTATGGGATATACTACGGCGAGAGAAATGGTCGTGATAGGGAACTGAGAATCTATCCATTCTATCTTTGCTTCGCATGGATCTTACACTCATCGAATGGCTACACTCGGCAGAAGGTCAGGCGATCTTGGCCGAACTTGCTATTCGCGAGCTACGCGAAACCGACCTCTTGGCCGAACTAAACCGGCTTCGTCGCCACCTACCTGCTGAACGAGCGCGAGCGGCGATTGAACAAGCATTGCTACGGCGCAAAGCCATCGCGAAGTTTCCGTATGCCGACCGAATGCTGTTTACCCGCGACGCCCTCGAACAGGCATCGGCGGCTCCGGTAGCCGCACACCGTGCTGCGCGATTAGTCTGCCAGAGCAGAGTGGCCGATCTAGGTTGTGGGATCGGCGGTGATACGATTGCAATGGCCCTTGCCGGCATACAGGTGATCGCGGTGGAACGCGATCCGATTCGGTTGGCACTGGCGCAAGCAAATCTCGCCGCATTAGGGCTGGATGAGCGGGTGCTGTGGCTCGAACGCGACCTGTTGCACGAACCGCCACCGCACGCCGATGCGCTCTTCTGTGACCCGGCTCGTCGCATCGGCGACCGACGGGTCTTTGATCCGGCTGCGTTTCAGCCACCGCTGACTCACGTGCTAGGCTGGCAGCGCCACAATCCGGCACTCGTGGTCAAGTTGGCGCCCGGCATTGACCGCAACCACATACCGGCAGAGGCAGAACTGGAGTTTGTCTCGTTCGACGGTGAATTGAAGGAGGCAGTGCTCTGGTGCGGCCCTTTAGCGACGACCGAACGGCGAGCAACGGTATTGAACGGTGCAGGCAACGCGGTATCGCTGACCACCGGCGCAGCACCGCGACCACCCTTGAGTACACCGCAGACCGTACTCTACGAACCTGACCCCACCATCATCCGGGCCGGGCTAATTGCCGAACTGGCCGCTCAACTCGGTGCTGCCCAACTTTCACCCGATATTGCCTACCTCACCACCACGACCTATCACCCCACACCATTCGCCCGCCCATGGCCGATTGTTACGTGGCTGCCCTTTCAACTGAAGCGGCTCCGGGCACTACTGCGCGACCTTGACGCCGGCCCGGTCACCGTCAAGAAGCGAGGTTCACCGCTCGATACAACGACACTGGCCCACCAGCTCAGCGGCAATGGCAATCGTCGGCTCGTGGTCGTGCTAACCCGACTCCCCTCTGGCCCTATTGCAGTGATATGTGATGAAATGATCGCAAACGACAATCGGTAAGAGCAAACCCAGCAACTCGAAGGAACCCACTCCTGCACGGTCCACCTTGCGATTGATGGCAAACCTAAGGCAAGCATGCTACCTTATGCCAAGGAATTATTGACTCAGCAAAAGGTTTACCACAATGACCCTCGCACAGCACGCTCGCTATCGGGGCTTAAGCATCCTCATCGTGATTAACTTCATGATGTACGCCGGCTTTTTCATGGTCATCCCGCTCGTATCAGTCCATTATGTCCAAACGATGGGCTTTGCCGCAGTGACGGTCGGGATGGCGCTCGCGTTGCGCCAACTCGTTCAGCAAGGGGTGAGTGTCGGCGGTGGGGTGCTCTCAGATCGCTTTGGCGGACGTAGCCTGATTACCGCCGGCGTCTTGATCCGCGCTCTTGGGTTCGTCAGCCTTGCCTTTGCCAACACACCATTGCTGCTCTTCGCCGCGATGCTACTCTCGGCGCTCGGTGGAGCACTCTTTGAAGCACCGAGTCGAGCCGGAATTGCTGCGTTGACAACCCCTGACGAACGCGCCCATGCCTTTTCGATCAACGGAGTGGGCAGTGGTTTAGGTATGGTAGTCGGGCCGCTCGTTGGTTCACTCTTGCTCGATTTTGGCTTTACTACGGTAGCCCTGGCAGCCGCCATCTGTTTTGCCCTGATCGGCGTGCTCAGCTTACTCTTGCCGCCACTTGAGACGGCAAGTGATCGGACACGGCTAGGGTTTGGTTTAGGGTTGGCATTGCGCGACCGGCCCTTTCTGATCTTTACAGCCTTACTAATGGGCTACTGGTTTATGTGGGTCCAATTGACGATCAGCTTACCACTGGCCGGCGAGCGATTAGCCAATGCTGCCGATGCGGTGCGGTGGATCTATGGTATCAATGCGGGGATGACCGTCCTCTTGCAAATACCGATCATGGGGCTGGTTGAACGACGCCTCCGACCACCCACCATCCTGATCCTCGGGATTGCGTTGATGGCCGGTGGTCTGGGAATGGTTGCCATCGCCGAGACGTTTCCATGGCTCATCGGTTGTGTCGTTATCTTTACCATCGGCACCTTGCTTGCCACCCCATCCCAACAGAGCGTAACTGCCGCACTCGCCGACCCACGCGCACTTGGTTCATACTTCGGGGTTAATGCCCTGGCACTCGCATTTGGCGGCGGACTAGGGAACCTGAGCGGTGGTCTGTTGATCGATCTCGCTACCGTTCTCCATCTCCCGGCACTCCCGTGGATCATTTTTGCAACGATTGGTCTTATTAGCGCTACCGGTCTCGTCATCCTCGATCGTAAGTTGCAACGACAATCAAACATCGCCGTCAACGCCCAACAGCAATCATCGCCGTAAGCTGGTTTAGAATAGACACACTGCCCCTGATTTGGCTAGAAAGGACGAGCATTATGCCCAACAACCGTTTCGCATTCTTTAACGGCGACATCGTTCCGATCGAGCAAGCGCAAGTCAGTGTGATGACCAATGCGCTCAACTACGGTACCGGCTGCTTTGAGGGTATTCGTGGGTATTGGAATCCCGATCATCAACAGCTCTACGTCTTTTGTCTGCGCGAACATCTGGAGCGTATGCACCGCTCGGCCCGCATCTTGATGATGAAGATGCCTTACAGTGTTGACGAATTATGCCAGATTACCATCGATCTGTTGCGGCGCGAAGAGTTCCGCGAAGATGTCTACATTCGTCCACTGCTGTACAAGAGTGATCCGGCCATCTCGGTACAAATGCACGGTCTCACCGACAGTTTCACCATGTTTGCGCTTGGCTTTGGGCAATATCTCAGTGGTTCGTCCATTCGCGTGTGCGTTTCCTCGTGGCGACGGATCGATGACAACATCATCCCATCGCGGGCGAAGGCGTGTGGTGCATACCTTAACTCGGCGCTGGCGAAGAGCGAAGCCTTGCTCAACGGGTACGATGAGGCGATTGTGCTGAGCAGCGACGGCCATGTCTCAGAGGCATCGGCAGCGAATCTGTTTATCGTGCGTAACGGTGTGTTGATTACTCCGCCAACCAGCGGCGATATTCTGGAAGGGATCACGCGACAAGTCGTAATCGAGCTGGCACACAAGCAGTTAGGCTTGCCGGTAAAAGAAGCGCCGATTGATCGAACTGAGTTGTACGTCGCCGACGAAGCCTTCTTCTGCGGCACCGGCGTCGAGATCAAACCGATTGTTGAGATTGACCGCCGTCCTATTGGGAACGGTACCATCGGCCCGATCGGCACGATGCTGGTCAATTTGTACGCGGACGTGGTACGGGGACGGATCGCGGCCTACCGACACTGGTGTACGCCGGTGTATGCCAACTAAAAGGCGTTCTTGCCCTTCTCTGTTGAGGAGGGCAACCAACTATTCCGTATCTCGACGTGGCACAAAGCACATGTTATAATACGTATAACCTTTGACAGTGTTGTCAGCATAACGGCCCGACAAAGGAGTTTGGCCATGATTACGAAACGTCTCGGTCCTACCGGCAAAGTGCGGGTGACCTTCTCGCTACCCGCCGCTCTCTGGGCCGACACCATCTACCTCGTCGGTGATTTCAACGGTTGGAATCGTCATGCAACTCCCCTCCGCGCCACTGAACACGGTTGGATGGTAACGCTCGACCTTGAAGCTGGGCGCACCTACCAATACCGTTATCTCGTCAACGACAACGAATGGCATAACGACTGGAACGCCGACGGCTATGTACCAAACCCCTACGGTGGTGACAACTCGGTGGTAGATACAACTATCTTTGCCCACCTTCCCCCCGACGAAGAACGGGCTGTCCGTGAACCGATCTTGACCCCATTGCCCAAACACCCCCCTCGCCTACGGCACGTCTCAACCGGATGAAGCAAAGTTTGTTATAATGCCGATAGCGACGCGAAAGGGCGCAGCAACCTGCGCCCTTTTGTCTATCGGTACTTACAAGACAGATAGATCAGGTACATGATGACGACTCATAGTATTCCGGTGCTCGATTTTGGTTCCCAGACGGCGCAGTTGATCGTGCGACGGCTACGCGAATTGGGCTATTATAGCGAGTTGCTCGCACACGATACGCCGGAAGCGCAGATCCGTGCGCTAAACCCGGTTGGAATTGTCCTCAGTGGTGGGCCGGCCAGTGTGTATGAACCGGGGGCACCAACCTTACCGCCATGGCTCCTCGAAAGCAAGCTACCCGTGCTTGGAATTTGCTACGGTATGCAACTGATCAGCCACACCCTCGGCGGTATGGTGCGTCGTCCATCTGGGCGTGAGTACGGCCCGGCGATGATCACCGTCACCCAACCCCACCCACTTTTTGCCGATACCCCCACCGAACAGCCGGTCTGGATGAGTCACGGTGACCGGATCGAGCAGTTGCCCGCCGGCTTTACGGCAATTGCCTCCAGCCAGGCCACGCCGTTTGCCGCCATTGCCGACGACCACCGACGCTGGTACGGTGTCCAGTTTCACCCGGAAGTGGTGCATACCGTGTATGGGCGAGCACTTTTGACCAACTTTGCCAAACTATGCGGGGCAAAACCCGAATGGCAGCCGAGCAGTTTTGTCACCGAAGCGATTGAACGGGTCCGAGCACAGGTCGGCTCACACGGGCGCGTTATCTGCGCCCTCTCCGGCGGGGTTGATTCGGCAGTGGCGGCCCTGATCATCCATCGCGCTATCGGCGACCGGTTGACCTGCGTGTTCGTTGATAACGGCCTCTTGCGCGCCGGCGAAGCTGATCAGGTCATCAACACCTTCCGCGAACATTTTCACGTACCGCTGATCGCGGTTGATGCGCGTGAAGAGTTTCTCGCTGCATTAGATGGTGTGGTTGATCCTGAGCAGAAGCGCAAGATTATCGGTGAGAAGTTTATTCGCATTTTCGAGCGCGAAGCGCGTGCGTTAGCAGGCGTGGAGTTCCTCGCTCAAGGGACGCTCTACCCCGATGTGATCGAATCGACTGCACCGGACCGACCGAAGGCAGCGAAGATCAAAACGCATCACAACGTTGGCGGGCTACCCGCCGACATGCAACTGAAGCTGGTTGAGCCGCTCCGCTACCTCTTCAAAGATGAAGTACGCGCAGCAGGGCTGCAACTCGGCTTGCCCGAAGAGTGGGTATGGCGACATCCTTTCCCCGGACCCGGTCTCGCCGTGCGGATCATCGGTACCGTAACGTGGGAACGGCTAGAGACATTGCGCAAAGCCGACAGCATCTTCCTTGAAGAGCTGCGGGCAAGCGGCTACTACCGTGCAACCCAACAGGCATTCGCCGTTCTTCTGCCGGTGCAAAGCGTCGGTGTGATGGGGGACGGGCGTAGTTATGGGTTCACTATCGCACTGCGCGCGATTACCACCGAAGACTACATGACAGCCGACTGGGCGCGCTTACCCTACGAATTACTGGCACACGTCAGTAGCCGAATTGTGAATGAGGTCGAAGGCGTCAATCGCGTCGTATACGATATTTCGTCAAAGCCACCGGCTACTATCGAGTGGGAGTAGCGATCATCGCTGCCGGTATGCTACAATAAAGCCATGCGTGTACCACAAACCATCGCAATCGACGGTCAATCGGCAGCAGGGAAAAGTACACTCGGCGCTTTATTGGCCGAGGCGCTAGGCTATCTCTATTTCGATACCGGAGTGATGTATCGCGCACTAGCACTAGCCGCATTACGGGCGGGTATCGATCCCGACGATGAAGCAGCCCTGAGCGAATTGGCCCATCAGTTAGTCATTGATGTCACCCAACCGACAGTCGCCGATGGACGGCAGTACACCGTTTTGGTCAACGGTGAAGATGTAACGTGGGCAATCCGCAGCCCCGAAGTCGAGCGGATCGTCTCACGCGCCGCTCGTTTCCCTTCGGTGCGACGCGAAATGGTTCGTCAACAGCAACTTATCGGTCAGCGCGGACGAGTGGTGATGGTAGGGCGCGATATTGGTACCGTGGTCATGCCCGACGCCGATCTGAAGATCTATTTGCAAGCGTCATTGGCCGAACGTGCCCGCCGGCGGGCTGCCGAGTTGCGCAGCCGGAATATTGACATGCCCCTCGAACAAATTGCCGCTGCCCTGGCCGAACGCGATGCGCTCGATGCCCACGTTTCACAACCGGCTGCCGATGCGATCATTCTCGTTAACGATGGGTTGACCCCGGCAGAAGAGGTGGCATTGGTGCTCAACCGTTTTGTGTATAGCGAACAGGCGCTGGAGAATGGCCATTAATGTAGATTGACCTATGCCTCGCACGTTTAGCCAGTCATACGCTGGGGAACGCTGGTCTTCCTGCCCGTTGACCGATACGAGAGGGGCTGTACGGTGAAAATCGGTAAAGCCATCGATAAGCTACTCTACGAAGACGCTGACGCAGCGCTTGATCTGGCACCGAGTGAGGAGATCCTCTACGTTACCGGGCGCCATTGGCTCATCTTGATGGCGCGGCTGATCATTCCGTTAATCGGGATCGGTCTCTTCGGTGGCATTGCT
This sequence comes from Chloroflexus sp., assembly GCF_049970315.1. Taxonomy (GTDB): domain Bacteria; phylum Chloroflexota; class Chloroflexia; order Chloroflexales; family Chloroflexaceae; genus Chloroflexus. Next base: position 253,736 of record NZ_JBMFNE010000004.1, on the reverse strand, counting down.
TTTTATCGTGCGATTGGTGGTGGCTTTCTTGTCACCGATACCGGCGAACCAATCGGTTTTGATTTGTTCAATATCCTGTTGGTCCTGATTGAAGCGGTTTTGCTGCTCTTCTGGGTCGCACTATGGGTGCGCGGTGGCAAAGACCCAAATCCGGGGCGAGTGTTGTTGGCCGCGAATCTGGCTGTGCTCGCTCTGATCTATTTTCGCTATAACGGTGGACGCATTTTCTATATCGATCCCGGACGGTTCTTCGGGCAAGCTTTCGATCCGCTCAATCTGGTGTTCATCAGTCTAGCTATCGTCAGTCTCTTCTCCATCTTCCTTATCGTCTACGATTGGCTCAACGATGAACTGATCCTCACCAACCGCCGGGTCGTGTACGATAATGATCAGGTCTTTATTCCGCGCTTGATTGAACGGCGGGTACAGGAGCAAATCTTTATCGAAGAGATTCAAGACGTGGTTGCAACCACGAAGACCTACTTGCAACACTGGTTCCAATACGGCACTATCACGATTAAGTCGGCACGGATCGGCGGCAATATTGTATTCCACGGCGCGCGTAATCCGAAAGAGATGCAGCGCCGTATTATGGCACAGGTGAACGAAAACCGACGCAAACGTACCGAGACCGATCTCGAAAAGATGGTCGAAGCGCGGGTCTACAATGAACCACCACCGAAAGTCAAACGACCGTTACCGCCGGTCAAACCTCGGTGGGATTGGTTGAGTTGGCTGCTACCCGCCAACCCTGAAGTCAATGCGGAAAAAGAGACGGTCATTTGGCGCAAGCACTGGGTTTTTCTCTTGCGCGGATTATTCCCGCCTTTCGCCATGCTCTTTGTCGGATGGATAATCGTGGTGCTTCTTGGTAGTTGGGGGCTCCTACCGACGGTATGGATGACGGTGCTGATCGGTGCGCTACTGATCGCCTTTGTGCTGTGGTCGCTGTGGGAAGTAGAAGATTATCGCAACGATATTTACATCTTGACACCAACGAACATTATTGATGTTGAAAAGAAGCCGCTTGGTCCTGAAGATCGGCGTACCGCCAGTCTTGGGGCAATTACCAACGTCTCATTTGAGACGACCTTTATTAGTAACTTGCTGGGTTATGGTAATGTGGTAGTCGAAACGGCGGGCGGCGGTGGCAAGTTCACCTTCAACCACGTGCCAAACCCACGTGACGTAGTGGCGATGGTCAATGAATACTACGTGATGTTTAAGCGCTCTGAGAAAGAACGTTCACTCAACGACATGCTTGAATTGCTCCGCCATTACCATTTGGCTCAGCAACGGCACCACGAACTCCTCCCGATGAATGGCACTGGGGCGAACGAACCTACACCGGCTACGCAATCTCTTGCCGGGGCACCACCAACAACGGCAGCAACGGTATTGGCACCCGCCGTTTCTCCCGTGCAAACCGCGGCAACGATGCCGGTTTCCACCGAACAGCAGTTACACCCGGCAACAGACCCCAATCTGGCCGTGACCCAGACGGCAACCGACTCTGTACATTCTGTTCGTCCTGGAAAAGAGCAGTCATCAGCATGAGAGCACGCCTGTACCTCATAGTTATACTGGTACTCACGTTGGTACCAATCAGCACGGCTGCCCAACAATCATCGCCAATTAGCATCACCGTACAGGTAGGACTTGACGGCGAGGGAAGTTTTCGTCCCAAATACTGGATACCGGTCTTCGTAACGCTTGCCAATGACGGGCCAGACCAGCAGATCAAGCTCGAATGGCGAGACCAGAGCACAGGGTCTTTCACCCAAAGCTATGTGCTTGATCTACCCGGCGGTGCGCGCAAGCAGATCGTGTTACCGGTTATCCAAACCTCTCGTAGCGCAATCTTGACTGCGACGGCAAACGGCGTACAGGTGTTTCGCGAGCGGGTTTTCCTCAAGCAACTGCCTGATGATCAGATAACAATCGGCTTGCTAAGTACCGATCCCACTGTGTTGAGTAGCTTGACGATTGCCGATTTCGGAACAACCCGCGGCGCCACGATTATCCCGCTGACACCGGCGTTGATGGTCGATGACCCACTGCTACTGACGGCAATTGATGTGATCGCCGTGCGTGAACTCACCGCCGAACTGCGTCCAGAACAGCGGGAGGCTCTGATCACATGGGTGCAACAGGGCGGCACCTTACTGATAGGCGGTGGAGCAGTCGGCGAAACGGCCATCCGTACCTTTGCCGATGTGCTCCCAGTCACCGTTGGGCCGCTCCAGGGGAATTGGCCGGTCAACGCTTTGGAACAACTTATCGGTTTGAGTGGGTTAAGCAACAGCGTCCCCCAACTTACGGCACATACCGTCACGTTACGGGCAAATGCCTATGCACTGACCAATGATACGCTGATTAGCCAGATGGAGCTAGGAGTGGGAAAAATCATCTTCGCCGCGTTCGATCTTGCCACATTGCGGGCCTGGCCGGGTGAGGCCAAACTGTGGGCGAAGGTTCTCGCGTTCCAACCCCGAATTGACATCGGGGCAACGTTCCGTTTTAGTTTTAACGATCTGTTACAAAGTAGTTTGAATCAACCACTGTTTGAGCTACCATCAACGACGGTGATGCTCGGCCTTATCAGCTTGTACATTATCGTGATCGGGCCACTTCACTTCTTCATTTTACGTCAACTACGTCGGCTTGAATGGGCATGGCTGACCACACCACTGCTGATCGTTATCTTTCTGCTCGGCACTTATGGCATGAGCTTCGCCCTTCGTGGTACCCAAACGCAGATCGTTCAACTCACCATTGTACAAACCGCGGCTGAAAGTGAGACGGCCATCACGACAACATTTGCCGGCATCTTTTCCCCTCAACGGGAACGTTATACGCTGACCATCCCCAATACGACCTTCGTCACCCCAATGCGTACCGATGTCGGGCAGGTCGAGACACAACGCGACGACAACGCAGTGACCATCCCCGATCTTCAACTCGATGCGTCAGCATTTCAGACATGGATCGCCGAGGAAGGAGGCCCCAATCCGGTACAGATCGGTGCGCAAATCACGCGCGAGGGCCAGGCTTGGAATGGAAGTGTAACCAATATCGGCAAATTCCCACTCCGCGATGTTATGGTGGTCTGGCAGAACAATATGCAGTGGATCGGCGACTTGCCACCCGGCGCTGAGGCAACGATCTCGCTCAACTCCAATCAAGGTAATTTCCTGCGCGAATTCATCCCCAACGATCAGCATAGTTTGCTGAACCACACGTTTGTGCTAGAGAACTTGTTTTGGTATGGTCAGACAACGAACCGATTTATACCACCTGACGAACTACCTAGCATGCCCGGTACTAGTCTGTACTTGATCGGCTGGAGTGAGCAAGCCACACCGGTATTCCAGATCGACGGTGTCGAGACACGGACCCGTGGTGAGACGTTGTACATCGTAGCCCTACAGCAACGGTGATACTGATAGCGGTTGGTGGACAAACGTATGACGGCGATGGTTGAAACCAAAAATCTTACCCGCTACTACGGCGAACAACGAGCACTTAACCATCTCAATCTCCAGATACCGGTCGGGGCAGTGTACGGCTTTATCGGGCCTAACGGCGCCGGTAAGACCACCACGATGCGAATTCTCACGACTCTCTTGCAGCCATCGGGAGGGGAAGCGTGGGTAGCCGGACTATCGGTAACTCAGCAACGGGCCGAGGTACGACGTGTCGTTGGGTTCATGCCCGACTCGTTTGGCTTCTATAACAACATGACCGCTGCCGAATACCTCGACTTTTTTGCCGCCGCCTACCACGTACCACCGGCACGACGGCGAGCCTTGATCGATGATCTATTAGCACTGGTCGATCTCACCCATAAACGCGATAACGATGTTATGTCGCTTTCACGGGGGATGAAGCAGCGTCTCAGCCTTGCCCGTACCCTCATTCACGATCCATCACTCCTGATCCTCGATGAACCGGCTAGTGGTCTTGACCCACGCGCACGGGTGGAGTTGCGCGAATTGCTCCGCGAACTACGCCGGCTCGGCAAGACGATTATGATCAGCTCGCACATTCTCACCGAGCTGGCCGAGATGTGTACGCACATCGGTATTATCGAACGAGGCACATTACTGGCATCGGGCGATGTCGAAACGATCATGCGCTCATTGCGTCCGCATCGTACTTTTGCGATCCACGTCATTAGCGACATCGCAACCGCTGCCGAGATTGCCAGCACCGCCGATCATGTTCTGGCGGTACGTACTATCAATGACGACGGCCCACCCCGGATCGAAGTTGACATTGACGGCGATGATCATGCGGTGAGTGCATTGCTAGCACGCTTGGTGAGCAATGGCACTGCGATCATTCATTTCGCTGCCCAGACCGGCAATTTGGAAGAAATCTTCCTTAAAGTGACCGAGGGCATCGTAGGCTCATAGGCAGGCGTAGGATGAGCGGATCAACGTAGTACCTGCCTGCTCCAACGCGCCGCAGCACCGTCGTCGCATAAACGACCGGTCTACTCAACCTTTACCTCACGCAACCTGCTCTGCACCAACTCGATCAATTGTTGGGGAGTAACCCGCGGGAAATAATCGAAGTCGATCATGATTGCAGGCACATCATCGCACGCAGCCATACAATCTAGCTCAACAACCCGCAGTTTGCCAGGATGATCAGCACGCAGGCGGGCTAACGTTTGCCACAGATCAGGTCGGCTGCGGGCACAAAGCCGGCAGACGGTTAGTTCAATAGCGGCCATCGCCTGCCTTCCTTTCTTGATCCAGGCAGTGACTCGAAGGTGAGCACGGACAGCAACAACTCAGCGAGGCTCCGATTGAGTAAACGAGAACGTTCCGCATCGAATTGATCACGTAGCGTACCATCTAGCGATTACTGTCGGTTACTGCCGGTACCGCTCTTGGAGGGGAACGGGGAATACCAAGGGCGGCTTAACCGAGATGTCATTAACCTTTCAACATACATGCTGTGGAATGCAGTAGTCTTACTGCTACAAGCCATACACAGACCATACTGCCGCAGGCTACAGTCCGCACACTCCACTAACACACTGCCGCTCACAGATACTTTATCAGGACACCATCAGATAATGCTGTGCAAACCGGCACAATGTATGTTCCTAGTGTACACTCTTTGTCAATAGATTGCAAATACAAAATTCTGCACACATCGGAATACAACCGAGCATAGCGTTCGGACGAAACCCTCAGCACAATGGAATTATCTGGCACCGGAGGAGTATGAGCGTAGAGGTGAACAACGGTTCACCTCCACATCTACATATCACCAACCCGCACCGATGGGAGAACTACCCCCAGTTACCGACCGTCGCCTCATCGCGAAGTTGGGCAAGCTTCACGGCCAGCCCGATATACGCGGCTGGGGAGAGCGCCTGCAACTCAGCACGCACAGCATCGCTCACCGGCAAGCTCGTGATAAAGCGAGCCAATTCTTCGGCGGTTAGTGCTCGTCCGCGCGTAAAATCTTTCAGCAACTCATAGGGTTGCGCAAACCCTTCACGGCGGAGAATAGTCTGGATCGCTTCGGCCAACACTTCAGGATGAGCTTCGAGATCGCGACGTAGCCGCGATCGGTCTACTGCTACCTTCGTGAGACCACGCAGCAACCGTTGATAGGCAAGGAGACAGTAGCCGAAGGCCAACCCAAGGTTACGCAAGACGGTACTATCGGACAAATCGCGTTGCAAGCGCGACACCGGCAACTTACGGCTAAACAGCTCGAGCAATGCACCGGCGACGGCGAGATTACCCTCAGCATTTTCAAAGTCAATTGGGTTCACCTTGTGCGGCATAGTGGAAGAACCAACTTCACCGGCATAGGTCGCCTGCACCAGATAGCCATCACTGATATAACGCCAGCAATCTTGGCTCAGGTCGGTCAGAATAGCACCAATCCGCTTGAACGCATCACACAGGGCGGCCAGGGTATCGTGTGGCTCAATCTGGGTGGTCAGCAAGATCGGCTCAAGTTCGAGCGAGCGAACAAAGGCCCGTGAAAACTTCAACCAGTCAACTTGCGGCAAGGCCGCGTGATGGGCAGCAAAGACACCACTGGCACCGTTCAACTTACCGGTGATTCGAATAGCCATCAGATCGGCGAGCGCCCGTCGTAACCGCATATAAAACACATTCATCTCTTTGCCGAACGTGGTTGGGGTGGCGGGCTGCCCATGGGTACGCGCCAGCATTGGCGTCGCTGCTTCTTCATCGGCCAATTGGCGTAACCGTTCGAGAATCGCCTCAAGCGCGGGCAACATCACCAACTCACGCGCCTCCTTGACCATCAGCGCGTAGGCTAAATTATTGACATCTTCGGAGGTAATTGCGAAATGGATCGCTTCCAGATGCGATGTTAGACCAAGTGCTGTTAGACGCTCGCGCAACCAATACTCAACCGCCTTGACATCGTGATTTACTCGCCGGTCCCATTCGGCAATCGCTAACGCATCATCGTCGCCGAACTGACGATACAACGCACGCAGGGCAGCCTGTTGTGAGAGGGCCAACGGGGGCACAAAACTGATCCCGCGAGCACGCGACAAAAAAATAAGATACTCAACCTCGACCCGGACCCGATACCGAAAGAGTGCTGCCTCGCTAAAAAAGCCGGCCAGTGCCGCCACATCAGGACGGTAACGGCCATCGAGCGGGCCGAGCGCAGCCAAGCGAGCCATATCGTTCGTCATGAAAGCCTCCACCGTATGCTTACATCACCGCTACGCAGCGTACCACAAAAGCTACCCACCGATTGCGGCACGCAAAAAAACGGGATATCTTCTGTGCAAGTCATTGACATTCCATGCTGAATCGGGTACGATGGTAATAAGAATTCTAAATATTTGTTGAACGAATAATTCATATCTCAACAATCTTTTTCCAACAAGGCAGCGTATGCACGAACACGATCCGCGCACTCATTATACCGGTGCAATTGATGACATCGTTCGCCAAATCACGTGGCAGAGCCAGAAGCAGTTATTGCAAACCCTCAGCCGGCCTGAGATCAATCTCACATTACCGCAGATGGTAACGCTCTTTGCTATTCGGGAAGCAGGGGTCTGCCGTATGAGTGATCTAGCCGAGATCACACAACAATCGGCGGGAACGCTCACCGGCATCGTGGATCGCCTGATTGCCGAACATCTCGTTGGGCGTGTGCGTGATGTTGAAGATCGGCGGGTCGTGCAAGTGATGTTGACACGGCAAGGCGAACAACGGCTAGCACTCGTCGAAGCTGCGCGTCGTGCCGATATGGAACGTATTCTGTTGCGCTTTAGTATTGAACAGTTACATCATCTCGAACAACTCCTCCAACTTCTGCTCGACGGAATTAATGAGTTAATCGGCGAGCGTGAACTCACCCGGCATACCAACGGTCAGATCGACATATCTTCAATCAGCCGCGATGCCTAGGCAACGCCGGCGCTATGGCTCCAACGTAGTGATTTGAGACACACCATGTGGAACCCCACAACCATCCCTTGTGGCTAGCACCGGCTGTGCAGATCATCGTTGATAATGGTTTGCCGGTGAAACTATTTGAAGTATCATATCGTCATATTGACGCCTTGCTTATCAAACGCATCCACTCACTCAAGAGTGCGTCAGAGAGGAGGGTTCTATGAGTGAATCGTTACGTCCACGTCGCCGGCCAAACCGTCTTGGTTGGGGCATTGGTATCCTGCTTGTCATCAGCGGATTGGTCGCCGGCTTTTTTTGGTTTAACCGCAATCCATCGTCGACCAACCCACGACTGAACTATGCACTCACCCGCCCACAGCGAGGCCCGATTAGTGCCGTTGTCAACGCAAGCGGTACCATCCAGCCACAACAAGTACTTGATTTGACATTTACCAGCAGTGGCCTGATCAGCGAGGTGCTGGTCAAGATTGGCGATACTGTCAGTGCCGGCCAGCCGTTAGCACGGCTCGACACCCGCGATCTGGAATTACGGGTTGAGCAATCGGCTGCCCAACTAGCGCAGGCGCAAGCCAACCTCGACCGGCTACGTGCCGGCCCGACCGAAGCCGATATCGCTGCCGCCGAGGCCCAATTGGCCCAGGTGCAAGCGCAGCTTCGGCAGACGATGGGGAATGTTACCGAACAAGATTTGGCCGCTGCGCGCGCCCAAGTTGAACAGGCCAGGGCAAACCTTGAACGGCTCCTGGGTGGACCAAAAGCCAGTGAGGTCATCCAGGCCCAAGCGCAAGTCGATCAAGCGATCGCCGCATTGCAATCACAACGCGATTCGTTGTCGGCGGCCAAGACGCGCGCCGAATCACAGTTATTTCAGGCCGCTAATACACTCCGCGACCGACAAGCGGAGTATAGCCGCATCTACAACGAAAATCGCGAACGCGAACAACAATTGGCGCGGTTCGGGCAATCGTTGCCCCAATCGGCGCTGGATAACGAGGCAGCAGCGCTACGTGCTGTGCAAAATGCTGAGGAGCAAATGCGTCAAGCGCAGGTCGCCTACGAGCAGGCAAAGCAAGCCGAGATCACCGGTATCGCTCAAGCCGAGGCACAGGTGCGCAGTGCGCAGGCTAACCTTGATCGGGTGCTGGCCGGGGCCGATCCCGATCAAATTGCGGCAGCACGTGCTCAGTCGGCACAAGCTGAAGCGAATCTGAACAAGTTACTCGGTGATCAACGGGCAGGCAGTTTGGCTGCCGCCCAAGCGGCTGTAGCGAGTGCTCAAGCCAATTTGCAACGGGTCAAAGCACCACCGAGCGATGCCGATCTGGCAAGTGCTGAAGCTCAAGTTGCCAACGCGCGGGCCAGTCTGGCCCAAGCCCAATTGGCCCTGGAACGCGCTACCCTGGTAGCACCGATCAACGGGGTGGTTGCCGAAGTAAATCTTGAAGTCGGTGAACTGTATAACGCCGCACGCCCGGCTATTGTCTTGGCCGATCTGAGCGGCTACTACGTCGATGTGACGGTTGATGAGATTGATGTCGCGCAGATCGCGGTCGGTCAACAGGTGATCTTGACCCTCGACGCTCTCCCCAATCTTGAGTTGCAGGGAACGGTAGCGCGGATTAATCCACTCTCAACCGTTCAATCGGGAGTGACAGCATATACCGTCCGCATCGTGACCAACGATCCACCGGCGGCAGTGCGACCGGGTATGTCGGCCAGTGCCGATATTATTGTAGCGGAGAAGAGTGAGGCATTGGTTGTGCCGCGACGCGCGATCCGTGCAGAACGCGGTCAATTCTTCGTCGATGTGACTGCTGATCCGGGGCTGTGTGCGGTCGATATTGCTCAACGGCCGTTGCAACCGGTTACGCAAGCAATTGCTGTGCAGCTTGGCCTCAGCAACGAGCAGATTATCGAGGTCACTTCTGGGAATCTCGATGAAAATAGTTGTATCTATGTACCCGGCATCGATGCCCGCTTTAATTTCTTTAGTGGAGGACCACCGCCGGGGGTGCGGAATCGCTAATGAACCTCTCTGTCAGGGAACCACTGGGAGACCGCAAGAACAGGAACGCGAAGCCGCAAAGGGCGCGAAGAAGTGTATAGGGTGGAAAGCAAGTATTATGAACATCCTTGAAGCAATTCGGATCGCGCTGAACAGTTTGTTGGCGAACAAGCTGCGGTCCATTTTGACGATGCTCGGCATCATCATCGGGGTTGGTGCAGTTATTGCGCTGCTCGCGTTGGGCGGTGCAATTCAAACACTCGTCACCAGTGAGCTACAAGGGCTGGGAAGTAACCTAGTTTTCCTGTTTCCTGGCACCAATGATCCCGAAAACGACCGTCGCGTCCCGCCACGCCTAACGAACGAGGACGTGGCAGCGATTGCCGATCCACTCAACGTACCGGCAGTTGCCGCCGTTTGCGCTGAATACAGCCGACGAGCGTTAACAACTTACGGTGGCCTGAGCTACAACGCTCTGATTGCCGGGGTAAGCCCGACCTATCCCCAAGTCCGTAATGCGCAAGTAGCGCAAGGTATTTTCTTCGACACACGGGCGGTCGAGCTACGATCACGGGAAGCGGTCCTCGGTCATCGGGTTGCCCAAAGACTCTTTCCCAACGGTGAAGACCCGCTTGGGAAACGGATTCGCATCAACGGGATCGGCTTTCAAGTCATCGGGGTGATGGCCGAGCGCGGTGGTAGTTTTGCCTCGAATGAAGACGATCAGATTTTTGTCCCGATTACGACCGCCCAAGAACGCCTCTTCCCACCCGGCCAAAATACTACCCGCCGCGTTGAGGTATCGGTCGTTTATCTTCAAGCTCGCAATGAGAACAGCATCGATCCTCTGATCGATCAAGTGACGGCGGTTCTCCGTCAACGCAACGGTCTAACGTACCAGGACAACAATTTCACGATCATCACCCAACAAGATCTGGTCAGTTCATTTGCCACGATCACCGGCGCCATTACCATCTTTCTCGGCGCAATTGCCGCGATCTCGTTGGTGGTGGGGGGGATCGGGATCATGAACATTATGTTGGTGAGCGTCACCGAGCGCACCCGTGAAATCGGGTTACGCAAAGCGGTTGGCGCACGGCGCAACGACATCCGCTTACAATTTCTCGTGGAGGCAACGGTGCTCAGTCTCCTGGGTGGGCTGCTCGGCATTGGGCTTGGTTATATAGTCTCGGCTATCGGTACGGCTCTTCTCGCCAATTTTTCACCCAATGCCCGCGCCGAAGTCAGCCTCAACGCCATTCTGCTTGCAACACTCACCTCAATCGCCGTCGGTATCTTCTTCGGCCTCTACCCGGCGGATCGGGCAGCGCGGCTTGATCCGATTGCAGCGTTGCGGTACGAGTAGTGACGCACATGCTATACTGGTGGCGTAGATAATGGCCGTATAGTTCATAAGACTAGGTAATGTGGTGCGCATTCGGTCGTTATCTACGCGCTAGTATCCGTGTTGCACCACCAATACTGCGAGCATGCATATCCTCATTACCGGCTCATCAGGCATGATCGGCACTAATCTCGGCCTACGCTTGCTCGAGGCCGGTCATCAGGTGTTTGGAATTGACAGGCGTGTGAACCCATGGACTGATCGCATCCCCACCCTATTACAAGATCTCTCAATACCACAGCGTGATTTTCGGTCCGGTATTGGCGGAGCACCATACCCCCCATCCGATTTGGTTGTCCATCTCGCCGCCAACGCTAAAGTGCATGATTTGGTCAACGAACCGTACCGCGCCCTGGAAAATATCAATATCACGTATAACGTCCTCGAATATTGTCGCACCCACGATCTACCGCTCATCTTTGCCTCATCGCGTGAGGTTTACGGTGATATTCACCGTTACATCACCGAAGAGACGCGGGCCGATTTTAGCTTCACTGAAAGCCCGTACTCGGCCTCGAAAATAGCCGGTGAGGCGTTGATCTATGCGTATGCCCGTTGCTATGGGCTGCGCTACATCATTTTTCGCTTCTCAAACGTCTACGGTCGCTATGACAATGATCTATCGCGCATGGAGCGGGTTATTCCACTGTTTATTCACCGTATCAGACGGGGTGAACCGGTAACCGTCTATGGTGGTGATAAAGTGCTCGATTTTACCTACATCGACGATTGCATTGATGGAATTATGCGGGGAATTGTTCGTTTAATCCATGGTGAGGTGGTCAACCGCACGATTAATTTGGCCTACGGTGAGGGGAATACGCTGATCCGGGCCGCCGAACTGATCGGCGTTGCTTTAGGCCGTCATCCTGACATTATCGTCCAACCAACCAAACGGGTCGGCGAAGTGAGTTATTACGTTGCCGACATCGGGCGGGCGCGCGAGTTACTGGGGTACGACCCGCAAGTACCTTTGGCCGAAGGCATCCGGCGCGCCGTTGCTTGGTCCCTGGAGTACAAACGGAATGACTGAACCACAGCGTGAACTGAGCCTTGGTGTGAATATCCATGTCATCCCTGCCGAACGGATAAAACGTTGGATGCGAGCAAGCGCGACATGGCTGGCATTACAAGAGCCGGAGCGGCTGTTTCCAGCATTGACGTATAGTTTCATCGAAGTACTGCCAGAGATACGAGCAGCCATTCTCTGGTTGGTGAGTGCAAGTAGTTTACAACCGGTCGCCCAAGCAGGTTTAACCATGCCGGCTGTCTTGGCTGAGCAGTGGCTAAAGATCAAACTGCGACCGGGTGAAGGGGTGGCCGGTTTGGCGTGGCAGCGGGAGACTATCGTCCAGCAACATGGCGAGCATGGCTATCGTGAATTACAAGGATTGGCGCCACCATACGTGCAGGTTATCTTTCAGGCAATGAGCGACCTGTTGCCGCGGAGTCTGACCGTTACTGCGACGCCATTGCGTGCCGGTCACATGCTGGTTGGGGTCTTGGAATTGATCGGTAGCGATGCGAAAGCGCTCGATGTTGAGTCGAACGATCTCGAGTCGAACGATCTCGATATGATCGGCAGCATTGTGGCCGCAGCGATTCGCAATGCCCAGTTGTACGATGAGATTCGACGGAGCAACCGGCGGCTCAAGGCGTTCGATGCGGTGGTGACTTCGATTAGTACGGCTGCCGACCTGCCCGATCTCGTGCAAAGTGTGCTGACGGTGGTGCTCGAACTCACTCCGGCTCGTAGCGGCGCACTCTTGATTTTCGATCCGGCCCAAGAGCGCCTCCAGCTTAGTGCGTGGCGTAACCTTGATCGAGCGGTCTTGAGCAGTTTCGATCAAGTGCCGGTCGATACTAGTCCGTGCGCCGAGGTGGTACGTTATGGACAACCAGCGTTCCGTCCGCTGTTGAGTGAGCGCGGCGAAGAGGCGTTGCTCGCAGCCGGTATGGTAGAGGCCGCCTATTTACCACTCTTGGCGGGTGGTACGGTTACCGGAGTGCTGGCCCTGTTTGGCGAAGTCAATCTCAACCGTTCGCTCGATAAGGATATGCTGATGCCGATCTGTAATCAGGTTGGTTTTGCCATCGCGAACGTGCGCCTTTACGAAGATAGCCAGCGCGAACGACGTAAGCTGCACACTGTGGTGGAATCGATTGCTGAAGGGGTCTTGCTCTGTGATCGGCATGGACGGTTGACGCTCGCCAATCAAGCAGCGCAAGAACTGATTGATGAGGCAGTGCTGAGTTTCGAGACACCATTAGCTTCAATCCCTGAACTATACGATCTCCGCGATCTCGACGGCAATCCGCTCACGCCGGACGATTTGCCGTTTACGCGCGCGCTGCGCGGTGATACCTTCTACGACTACCGGCTGATGCGGCGGAAACCCGATGGGAGCGAACGATTTTTCAGCTTTACCGGTGCACCTGCCATTAATGAACAAGGTGAAGTTGAAGGGGCGGTGATCACGTTACGCGATATTACGGCTAACCAGAAGGTGCAACGAGCCAAAGACGAATTTCTGGCCGTGGCTGCCCACGAACTCCGTAGTCCGCTGGCGGCCGTTCGGAGTTACGCCGATCTGTTGCTACGGCGTGAACAGCAACGCGAAGGCGATGCCCGTGATCTTCACGGCTTGACGATTCTGACTCAGCAAGTGTCCCATATGTTACGACTGGTTGACAATTTGCTCGATGTCTCTCGTCTAGATGCCGGTCAATTCGATCTGCAATATCAGACGGTGAACCTCGTGACGCTTGCGCAGCAAGTCATCGATCAGCAACGACCAAGCGCCAACAACCGAGAATTGTTGCTCGAGACTGAGGCGCCAGAATTGTGGATCTCGTGTGATGCAATGCGCATCCGACAAGTGTTGACTAATCTCCTGAACAATGCAATTAAGTACAGCCCAGCCGGTAGCGTGGTCAGTGTGCGTGTCCGCAGTGCCTCGTTACCCGCGAACAATGCTCCAGCGGCGCTGATCAGTGTGAGCGATCAGGGACCGGGCATTCCGGCGAGTGAGCAAGAACGAGTCTTCCAACGCTATTATCGGTCGCCGGGTCGGCGCGGTGAAGGGCTGGGACTAGGGTTGTATCTTAGTCGGGAGATTGTGCAGTTGCACGGTGGGCAGATTTGGATCGAGAGCCATGAAGGGCAGGGAAGTACGTTTATGGTGCTCTTACCGATTGAGCGGCCGCAAGGGTAAAACCTTAGCGAGTAAAGCGGAGCGCACAGAACAGGGTTGCAGATTGCAATTTTAGAGTTGTTAACTGCGTTTTTTAACAGAACTACGATCATACCGAAGCCGACTGTACAGAACGGGGAGAATCACCTGTGCCGATCCACAAAAAGCCGTTTCTCGCCGCGTTACCACCGGCCCCCCCGCCGCGCCTTGCTGCCGACGGTCCACCACCGATCCGCATGGCAGCCAACGAAAACCCATTGGGTCCATCACCACGCGCGGTCGCAGCAGTACAAGCCGCTATCAATGAAATTCACCGCTATCCCGATGCCGGCGGTGCCGCTCTGCGCTATGCCCTGGCAACACGTAACGACTTGTCGCCCGAACATGTGATGTTGGGTAACGGCTCTGATGAACTCATTATGTTGATTTGCCACGCGATGCTGAGTGAGGGCGACGAAGCGGTATTGGCGCAGGGTTCATTTGTCAGCTATGCACGACGCATCCAGACGCAAGGAGCTATTGCCCGCCAAATCCCGTTACGTGAGATGACCCATGATCTACCGGCGATGGCCGCAGCAATAACGCCACGCACCCGCCTGATCTTCGTCTGTAATCCTAACAACCCGACCGGCACGACCGTCGGTGCGGCTGAGATGGCAGCGTTTCTCGCCCAAGTGCCGGATGATGTGCTCGTGGTTGTTGATGAAGCCTACATTGAGTTTGTCACCCGCCCTGACTTTCCCGATCTGCTGCCCTTGATCCGCAACGGACGCGATAATCTGCTGCTGTTGCGCACCTTTGCCAAGATTCACGGCCTGGCCGGGTTACGTCTCGGCTATGCGTTTGGTACGCCCGATCTGATTGCCTACCTTGAACGAGCACGCCCGGTGTTCAATGTGAACGCATTGGCCCAGATTGCCGGCCTGGCTGCGCTCGACGATACCAACCATCTCACTCGTTCGTTAGCCCACGCCAATGCGAGCCGCACCCGGTTGACGAACGCCTTACGCGCGCTCGGTTTGACGGTCATCCCCGGTGAGACGAACTTCATCGCTGTCGCCGTCCACGACGATCAGGCAATTGCGGCAACACTGGCCCGACGCGGTGTACTGGTGACACCCTTAACCGGTTGGGGATTGCCGGGCTGGATCCGCATATCATTTGGGACAGAGGAAGAAAACGACGCCTGCATTGCCGCACTGCAAGCTGCTGTATCGGACAGCTAGGCTTGTAGTTGACTGCTCGCGCAGCAAAGGAGAAGATAATGAGTGAGTCGCAACAGCCAAAGGTGTGTTCTAACTGCGGACATCCACTCCTACCAACCGATCGTTTCTGCCCGAACTGCGGCACTCGTGTACCAGAAAAAGCCGCACCGCCGACTGTCGTACTCCCACCCGATCAGCCGCCTGCCACGCCGCCCACAACGGTTCTTCCGCCAAGTCGTCCGCCGACTGCACCACCAACCAGTCTGCCTCCTACACAGCCATCATCGATCCCGACACCAACACCGCCCGTTGTTCCACCGGTACAAAGTGCCGGCGCCCCACCTGATCCCTTTATGCCGCCGCCGACGTACCACCCACCGGTCAGCCAGCAACCGCCGTTCCAGATACCTGCTACCCCAAGTGTTTCCACTACGCAGCCGAACAGGGGCATAGCTTGGTTACTGGTAGGCGGGATTGGGTGTCTTCTACTGATCTTTGTCGGAGTGTGTGTCCTTGCGTTGGTAGCGTTCTCCACAATTGCGACAGACACAACAAGCGGCAGCACCACACCTGTGGCGGGAAATAGTCCGCCAACCAGTGGGAGTGGAACCGGCGGTTCGGTGGGCGAGGGGCAGATTCTGTTCCAAGACAATTTTGACAATCCGGTGTCGAGTGCGTTGCCCACGAGTGAAGACAACGACTCGCGTTATGCTTACGAACAGGGCCGCTATGTCATTGAGGTCAAACAACCAGAGCTACTCGTATGGTCACTGATTGATGGGACATACCGCAACGTCACGATTGAAGCGAGCTACATCACACCACGCAACACGTCAAACGTTGCCGCAGGTCTGATCTTTCATTACCAAGACGAAGACAACTTCTACCTGTTTAGCGTCTCGAACGATGGCTATTACGCTCTCGAGCTACTCCAAAACAACCAATGGACAACGCTGATCGACTGGACCAAGCATCAAGCCATCGACCCTGAACGTAACCGCATCAAAGTTGAATTACGCAACGATAAGATTGTGCTCTATGTGAATAATAAACAGATCGATCAGACGCGCGATCCGACGTTTACCGATGGTAACGTAGCACTGGCGGTCACCAGTTTTGATAAAGGTGGGGCGGTTGTCGGATTTGAAGAGATAACGATCAGTCAGCGATAAGATGACCGGTTGCCGATCCCCTCCTCGCCCAACGGGCAAGGAGGGGATCGTTTTGTCTTGTTAACGATGATCGTCACGGAGAAACTTGACAAACGGCGTTCGTTGTTCTATACTAACAAGTAGTTTACAATATAAACTAGTCTACAGAGAGACAAAAGCGACGTTCCCTCATCTCGACATGGATCAACGTATCCGGCGCTATTGGCTGATTGACGGCCTCCCGGAATTGTTGATCGGCAGTATCTTCCTGCTCACCGGTCTCATCCAGCTCATCGCACTCGTTACGCCGGTTGGTATTGCCGGCTGGGCCAATCTGCTGCTCCCATGCATGATGATTCCGGCAATGCTGTGGGGACGACGGTTTCTCCATACCCTCAAAATGCACATTACCTATCCGCGCACCGGCTATGTCTCCTACCGCCAACCACAACTATGGCAGAAGGCATTAGGTGGGTTGGTGGGCATAGGGACAGGGATTGTGTTAACGACCTGGGTTCAAACCCAGATCGTAGCGACATGGCTACCGGTGCTTACCGGTATGACCTTAGCTGCCGGTATCGGCTATTTCGGCGTCTACCTCGGTATGCGGCGTTTCTACGTTCTTGCGGTGTTCATCGCTGTCAGCAGCATGCTGATGGACTGGTTGCCAATTGACCCCTTCCTTGCCACGAGTCTGGTGATCACGACAGTAGGCGTCTGGATACTAGTTTCCGGCAGTATTACGCTCTACCGTTATCTTCGATACACGCAGACAGAGTCATTATGAAGAAACTCGACATGCAGCAACTGAACACCTTAGACCGACTCATCCACGAACCGGCACGGCTGATGATCATGACCCTACTGTACACAGTTGAGGAGGCTGACTTTCTCTTTTTGCAGCGTACAACCGGTCTCAGCAAAGGGAATTTGTCGGTTCATCTGAGCAAGCTTGAACAGGCCGGCTACGTACAGATCAAGAAAACCTATCGCGGCAAGTTACCGTTGACTCTCTGCGCATTGACTGACAGCGGACGGGAAGCGTTTCAGCGTTACCGGCAAAATATACTCCATCTGGTAACGGCCACCGACGACGATGTACCACCCGCTTTGAGTCTCGCTCCGGCAGAGTAGCGGCCGAATATCAGTCCACCTATCGGAGGATTATCATGCATAGCGTCGCAATTCGCACGCACAACCTGACCCGTACCTTTGGCGCGATACGGGCAGTCGATCAATTGACGCTAAAGGTCCGGCAAGGTGAGATTTTCGGCTTTCTGGGCCCGAATGGATCAGGCAAGACGACGACCATTCGGCTTCTTCTCGGTCTATTACAACCCGATGCCGGCCAAATTGAGGTCTTGGGCTTTGCCGTACCGCAGCAAGCGTCTGAGGTACGAATGCGCACCGGCGTACTCCTCGAACACTCTGGTCTGTACGAACGCCTGAGCGCCGTCGACAATCTCGATTATTACGGGCGGATCTGGCACATACCGACTCCTCAACGCCACGAACGCATCCGCGAATTGCTGGTACAAGTGGGACTATGGGAACGACGCTATGAACTGGTGAAGACGTGGAGTCGTGGGATGAAGCAGAAGTTGGCAATTGCACGCGCCCTCTTGCATCGTCCCCAACTCATCTTCCTCGATGAACCAACCGCCGGTCTTGACCCCATTGCTGCTGCTGCGTTCCGTGATGATCTGCGTGCGCTCGCCGAACGTGAAGGTGTGACAGTCTTCCTCACGACGCACAATCTGGACGAAGCTGAGAAACTGTGTCACCGGGTCGGTATTATCCGACAGGGACGGCTGCTGGCGCAAGGCAATCTAGCCGAGATCCAACATCACAATGTGTTGCGCCTCGAAATCGTTGGGCGTAACTTTATACCCTCAGTCGAAGCAGCGCTTCGGTCGCAACCGATTGTGCGGCAGGTGGAAGCCAGCGATACGCGCTTATTGATCGACCTTGCTGCTTCAAGTGATCCGGCTCCACTGGTAAAACTGGTGATCGAACACGGTGGGCAGATTGAAGAGGTACACCGCAGCAGCAATCCAAGCCTTGAAGAGGTCTTTTTGACCTTGATGGCAGAGGAGACAACGTATGCTCACTGACATCTGGACAGTCATGCGCAAAGAGCTGAAGGAAATCGCAAACGTTCGCGAACGGATTGGGCTAATCGGCATACTCTTCATGATCGTCACCTTTGGCATACTATTGCCATGGCAGATGGGCAGATCGTGGATCGAGTCGCCGATCACGCTCATCTACTGGGCCTGGTTACCGCTCTTTCAGGTCATTACCGTCGTGGCCGATTCATTTGCTGGCGAGCGCGAACGGCATACGCTCGAAACGTTGCTTGCTAGCCGGCTGCCCGATCAGGCCATTTTATTCGGCAAACTGCTGGCCGCGCTGACGTATGGTGTCGGACTGACGTGGATAAGTCTGCTGGTAGGGTTGATCACGATCAATCTTGTGCATAGCCCAGGAAGCTTGATCTTCTACCCGCCGGATGTGGCATTCGCCGTGCTCAGCATCTCGCTCCTCAGCGGCGGCCTCGCTGCGGGTGCGGGAGTATTGGTGTCGTTGCGGGCCAAGACGGTGCAGCAAGTCACGCAACTGCTTAGTATTGCCGTGATGTTACTGATCTTCCTGCCTACGTTTGGGTTGCAGATGCTGCCGGCAGCATGGCAAGAACGGCTGTTGAAGAGTGTCGCCAATTGGGATGTGACGCAAACGGTGTTGACGGCGATTGTGGTACTGGTCGTCATCGACAGCATCCTGATCGGCGCGGCAATGCGTCGCTTCCAGCGGACACGGCTGATCTCCGAATGAGGCACTTCCACAAAAGCCGGGCATACGGATGTTACCGGTTGTCATTGTCACATGGGCAGGGTTGAACTCTATTCCCGTAGAAATGCACCAAACCTCACCAACCGGTATGGGGCAACTTACGCGCGCATATACGGTAGCTACTTACCACGCTCAATACCCGGTACAACTCGGTGGTCAAAGCTTCAGATTCGACCTTAGGTTGTACCGGCGACGCTCATATCACGCTACAACGCCCATACTGCGAAACACCCACGCCGCGCGGCCACCAGCAATTGACGAGAGGCAGCCGGTCCATCTAAGTCATTTGCCTCTTGCGGCAGCCAGAAAATTCAGCGCAATGTCAAACAAACGAGCGCAACCATTGTGATAAATTGCCACTTACCATCCCCGGCATCGGCAGATACAGCAGGATAGCCAGAGGGCACGTGGGCAACGGTTCGGGCATACGTCCTCCAATACTGCATTCACTACTGCTTCGATCACCCAGCGGTTGCCGTTTACGGCCACATCCACCGGCAGACGGTCGGCTGTCACGCCGGACGTATGATCAAACCCTAGACGCAATGCACCGGCTTGTTTGTCCCACGCGACCGAATCCGCAGCATACGAGGTTTCTAGCCACCTGTTCTGCTTGTACCTCGCATAACGCCACGGAACCGCAACTCTGGAAGCGCTTTCACGGTTTTGTGCAAGTGTTTCGCGCTTTTTGAAAAGCCAGCCATCGCCCCGGGCGAGTACTATAGGCTTAGTTGGAAGCGTTCCCAGTCAGTGGCAGTAGGCTATGCATATCACACTCGATGAAATTGCTCGGCGGGCCGGAGTCTCACGCTCGACCGCCTCACGGGTCATCAACAACCATCCGCACGTCAATCCGGCAGTACGCGAACGGGTGTGGCAGGCCATCCGCGAAACCAATTACCAGCCCAACCTACCGGCGCGTTCACTGGCCAGCCGCCGCTCGCAGGTGATTGGGATCATTATTCCGCAGCCGATCCATACCCTCTTCGCCGATCCCTACTTCCCATTGTTGATCGAAGGAATTGCCCAAGTCTGCAACGAACGGCAATTTTCGATCATGCTGGAACTGGCTACCAACCCAACCGGCGATCCATACCGGCACATTGGCCGGCAAGGTTTTCTCGACGGCGCCATCGTGGCCTCAGCCATCGAAGATCACTTTCTCAGTCAATGGTTAGCCCAAGAGAGCATTCCGGTGGTCTCGGTTGGCCGGATTAGCACCCATCCGGCAATTCCCTACGTCGATGTAGATAACCGCCAAGGTGCGCGGATAATGATCGAGCACTTGCTATGGTGCGGTTATCGCCGGATTGCGACGATTACCGGCCCGATGAATATCGTGGCCGGGCGTGATCGCTTTGCCGGGTACTGTGATGCCCTCGACGCTGCCGGCTTGCCACTGTTGCCCGAACTCATCGTTGAAGGTAACTTCAGCGAGCAAAGTGGATTTAGCGCGATGCAGAGCCTCTTGCAACGAGAACCACGACCTGATGCGGTCTTTGCCGCGAGCGACATGATGGCCCTGGGCGCATTCAAAGCGCTGCGCGCTGCCGGACTAAGCGTACCTGACGACATCGGCTTAGGAGGATTTGACGACATTCCACTAGCGGCAGCGATGACACCGACTCTTACCACCGTGCGCCAACCGATCAACGAACTTGGTCAAACGGCGGCACGATTGCTACTCGACCGCATCACTACCGCAGCCCGCGACCTCACCGTCGAGCGGGTGATATTGCCGACCACATTGGTGATTCGCGAGAGCTGCGTTCGGTAATGTTGAAAGGAGGTGATACAACACGGTCATGTAGCCTACGCTCGGTTGATATTTGAATGACGATGGCGTACCTATTCCAGAGGAGGAGAACCAATGAAATCTTTGAAAATGCTACTCGTCAGCTTCACGTTGATCGTCGTTGCCCTCGTTAATGCAGCATGCGGCAACAGCCCGACAACCCCTTCGAGCCAACCCACTTCTGCACCTGCCGAACCAACCGTTGCTGCTGCTCCCACCTCAGCGCCTGCTGCGACGCAAGCAACCACCGGTGACCGCATCAAAGTGCGCTGGTTCGTCGGCTTGGGCGCCGGCACAGATGAAGGTGCTATTCCGCCCCAGAATGCCTTTGTCGAACGATTTAATGCCAGCCAAGACAAGATCGAACTGGTGCTTGAGATCGTTGACAACAACGTCGCCTTCGACACTCTTGCCACCCAGATTGCTGCCGGCAACGCCCCGTGCATCGTCGGCCCAGTTGGCATCCGTGGACGCGACAGCTTCAAAGGTGCGTGGCTTGACTTGCAGCCGCTCATTGATAAATACAACTACGATCTGAGCGACTTCGATCCCAATCTGGTCAAGTTCTATCAGGTGAAGGAGGAGGGCCAACTCGGCATTCCATTCGCCATCTTCCCCTCGTTCATCATCTACAACAAAGATCTGTTCGATGAAGCCGGTCTTCCTTACCCACCCGCACGCCATGGTGAGCCATGGATTGACGAGAACGGCGTCGCGCGTGAATGGAACATCGAGACGCTGACCGAACTGGCCAAGAAGCTGACGGTTGACGTCAACGGCAACGATGCTACGTCGCCCGATTTTGATCCGACCAAAATTGTGCAGTTTGGTTGGATGAACCAATGGACCGACCCGCGCGGTATTGGTACCTTCTTCGGCGCCGGTTCGCTGGTCGATGAGAACGGTAATGCGCAGATCCCCGAACACTGGAAGGCAGCATGGAAGTGGACTTACGACGGCTGGTGGAAGGATTGGTTCATTCCGAACGGCCCCTACGGCGGTGCCGACTTCCTGCAAGGCCCCGGTGGTCCCTTCTCGTCGGGCAATCTGGCGATGATTCACATCCATATGTGGTACGTCGCGCCATGGGCACTCGGTAATGTTGATTTCGACTGGAATCTAGCTGCGACACCCAGCTACAACGGCACAATCACGGCCAAGATGCACGCCGATACCTTTGGTATCCTCAAAGGGTGCCCGTACCCTGATGCCGCCTTCGAGGTGTTGAGCTACATGCTCAGTGCCGAGCACGTCAACGAGCTGCTGACCATCTACGGCGGTATGCCGGCCCGTCTCTCGCTGCAAGACAACTACTTTGCGCAGTATAATCAGACCAGCTTCCCCAATAAGACCGACATCAACTGGGACGTGGTCGTGGAGGCAATGGCCTACGCCGACAATCCCAACCACGAGAGCTGGATGCCCAGCTTCCAAGAGACGACCGACCGCTACAACGAATTCTGGAACTACCTCGCCAACACGCCCGATGCCGATTTCGAAGCTGAGGTAGCGAAGCTGAAAGCCGATTTGCAGAAGATCTTCGACGCAGCAAAATAGTTAGGTATTGGTTGTCAGGACAAGTGGGCGGCCCGCGACAGCCGCCCCTTCTCACAAACACTACGTGCGATAGCCGCAGAGAGAGCGGTGTCGCCAACAAGGAGGCAACGCTATGGCCCCCTTACCGGAATTGAGCAGTGTGTGGCGAAACTTGCGGCGTGGTCGCGTCAAACAGGCTCAGCGACGAACGTTGAGCAGGCTGGAAAAGAAGGAGATTACGTGGGGGTTGTTCTTTATCAGCCCGTGGATAGTAGGGTTCTTACTCTTTTACTTTTTACCGATGGTGGCTTCGTTCGGCTTCTCACTCTACGATTTCAACCCGGCCGTACCCGATCAAGCCCGCTTTATCGGTTTCGCCAACTGGCAACGGGCCCTTTTTCAGGATCAGGAGGTCTGGCTATCGTTAAGGCGGACTCTGCACTTCGCCGCCATTTCCCTACCGATCTCGCTGCTGTTTGCACTGTTTCTCGCTATTTTGTTGAATTCAGAGCATGTTCTCGGCAAGAGTGTCTACCGCACCTTGTTCTACATGCCGACCATGATCCCGCTGGTGGCAACGGTATTGATCTGGAACGGCGTGCTCAACGAGCAGTCTGGCTGGATCAACGTGATCATTGAACGATTGACCGGCATCAAAGCGACCGGCACGCAAGGCTTGCGTTGGCTGGCCGACCCCAAGCTTGTCTATTACGCCTATACAATGTTTGGTCTTTGGGGTGTTGGCAATGCCATGATCATTTTTCTGGCCAGCCTACAGGGTGTGCCGACGGAACTCTACGAAGCAGCTCAGATCGACGGGGCCAACTGGTTTCACCGCCTGATCTTCATTACCATTCCGCTCATCACCCCGGTAATTTTCTACCAACTCGTGCTGGGAGTGATCGGTTCGCTGCAATACTTCCTCGCCCCCTTTGTCCTCAACGGCGGCACCGGCTTCCCCGAAGGAATGACCCGTTTCTTCATGGTCTACTTCTACAAGCAGTCGTTCAGCTTCTTTAGTATGGGCTACGGCGCAACCCTGGCATGGCTGATGCTCATCATCGCCATGATTATTACAATTGTTCTCTTTGGCACCTCGCGATTCTGGGTTTTCTACGCAGGGGAGGAACGCTAATGATACTCTCACAACGTGCTCGCGGTAATCCGCTGTCTAAATCAACCCGCGAGGCTATTGCGCGGATCACGCTCACCAGCCTTACCCTCGCCGTGCTCGCGCTGTTCTTGATCCCGATGGTTTACGGCATTACGACTGCGGTCAAGACCGACAGCCAAATCGCCGAAACCGGCGCCCCGTGGTGGCCGGCAAGCGAACGCACGTTTGCATATGAGGGAAAATTGTACGATGTCTATCTGGTACCAATTGATGGTGAAATCCGTGAACTGGCCCTGTACCGCCCTGGACGCCAAAGCAGTTGGTTTGTAGACCCGGAAAATCCGGCGGCAGGCCCGTTTGAGTGGCAAGGTCAGTGGCGGCAACTCGAACGGGTGTGGCAGCTCGATATTCAGTGGGGCAATTTCACCCGTGCCTGGAATACGATCAACTTTCCTAATCTGCTGCGCAATACGCTGATGTATGCCGGCATCACCACGTTCGGCGCAGTGTTATCGGCAGCGCTGGTGGCTTACGGTTTCGCTCGTTTTCGTATTCCCGGTAAGAATATCCTCTTTATGATCATGCTCTCGACCGTGATCTTACCCGGTGCAGTAACACTCATTCCAACCTACTTCGTCTTCTTGCAGATCGGATGGGTGGGGACGTGGCTGCCGCTGATCGTGCCGGCGTTCTTCTCGTGGGGCACTAACGTTTTCTTGTTGCGTCAGTTCTTCCTCGGCATTCCGCGTGATCTCGAAGAGGCTGCCCAGATCGACGGTGCTAGCCCGTTGCGAATCTTCTTCTCAATCATTTTGCCGATGTCACGCCCGGCCCTGACCGCTGTCGCCCTCTTTCACTTTTTCTGGGCGTGGAATGACTTCTTCGGCCCATTGCTCTATCTGGCCGGTCATCCCGATAAGTTCCCGATTACGGTGGGGCTAACCGCGTTCAACAATCTCTACTCGCAATCGACGAATCTGATCCAGGCGGCATCACTGATCTCGGCGATTATTCCGATTGTAGTCTTTTTCTTCGCCCAACGTATCTTCCTTGAGGGCGTGGTGATCACTAACATTGAGAAATAGAGTGCGCGCATGCGTCTGCAATATTTGCTTTGTCTTGTGATGTTGGTTAGCGTATTTGGCGCTTGTGGGACGCTGAATGCACCCACCGCTACACCGACACCGGTCATACCGCTCTACCGTAATCCGGCAGCACCTATCGCCGAGCGGGTCGAGGATCTGCTACAGCGGATGACATTGACCGAGAAGATCGGCCAGATGACGCTGATCGAAAAAAATAGCATCACCGCCGATCAGGTACGTGAATTGGCCATCGGTGGTGTACTCAGCGGTGGCGGTGGCTATCCACGCGACGAGAACTCGCCGATGGCGTGGGTGGAGATGGTCAATGCCTTGCAACAGGCGGCATTGAGTAGCCGGCTCGGCATTCCGATCATCTATGGGGCTGATGGTGTTCACGGACACAACAACCTCTACGGCGCAGTCATCTTTCCGCATAACATCGGGTTGGGGGCAGCGAATGACCCTGCACTGGTCGAGCAGATCGGGCGGGTGACGGCCCACGAGATGGCCGCTACCGGTGTCTTTTGGAACTACGCGCCGGGGGTGATGGTGGTGCAAGATGTGCGTTGGGGGCGTACCTACGAAAGCTATGCCGAACGCCCTGAACACGTTGCATCGTTGGCAGTCGCTTTCTTGCGTGGCTTGCAAGCTCCCGATATTGCGGCACCAAACCGGGTCATCGGCACTCCCAAACACTATGTCGGTGATGGCGGCACGACGTGGGGCACGTCAACCACGGCAAACTATCAACTCGATCAGGGGGAGACGTTTGGTGATGAAACCACAATCCGAACCGTGCATCTCCCACCGTACCGCGCGACCATCGCTGCCGGTGCGCATGTGATTATGGCGTCGTATTCGAGTTGGAACGGGCAGAAGATGCACGCCAGTTCGTATTGGCTCACCAATGTGCTGAAAGAAGAACTCGGCTTTACCGGTTTTATTGTCTCAGATTGGGAAGCCATCGATCAGATTGATCCCAACTATGAACGGGCGGTGGTGACGGCCATAAATGCCGGGATCGATATGAATATGGTGCCTTACGATGCGGTGCGCTTCATCGAGACACTGACTCGCGCCGTCAATGCCGGTATGGTGAGCGAAACGCGGATTGACGATGCGGTGCGACGAATCTTGACGACCAAGTTTGTGATGGGGTTATTTGATCAACCCTTCGCCCACACCGAATTACTGGGCGACATCGGTAGTCTGGCCCACCGCGCATTAGCCCGTACCGCCGTTGCCCAATCGTTGGTCTTGCTCAAAAATGACGGTGACCTCCTCCCTTTACCGAAGGATGTTGCCCATCTTTACATCGGTGGGCAGGCTGCTCACGATCTCGGTATCCAAGCCGGCGGCTGGACGATTGAGTGGCAAGGGAAGTCAGGTGCGATTATCCCGGGAACGACGATTCTCGAAGGGATTCACGCCGCTGTTACACCGCAAACGGTCATTGAGTACGATCCACATGGGCAATTTCGCGGTGATCCGATGGCTACCGATGCCGTCTGCATTGCGGTTGTCGGCGAATTGCCTTACGCCGAAGGACGTGGTGATAGCGCAACCTTGCGCTTACCACCGAACGAACAGCGCACACTGCGTCGTATGGAGGAGAGCTGCGCCCGCCTCGTCGTCGTACTCGTCAGTGGCCGTCCGCTGATCATCACCGACGATCTACCTCGTTGGGATGCGCTTGTTGCCGCGTGGCTGCCTGGGAGCGAAGGGGCCGGTGTCGCCGATGTTTTGTTCGGAGATCGACCATTTCGCGGGCGATTGCCGGTGACGTGGCCGCGCAGCCTCGATCAATTACCGCTCGGATCAGGAAACGGTGACCCACTCTTTCCCTATGGATTTGGGCTGACCCCATAATATAGAGTTGTGACAACCTGCGGTGGTTCCCTCACCGCAAAGGAGAGGAATTGCTGTGTATCAGAGGGTTTCTGGTATTGTCGTTCGTCGGCTCCTTCTGCTTGGAGTGATACTCCTGATCCCGACCGGCTGCACGCTGACATCAGCTACACCGAGTACGACTAGCACACCGGTGCCAACCGTATCACCGTGGATGCTCGTGTGGAGTGATGAATTTGACGGCGAGACACTCAACCCAAGCAATTGGCTGTTCGATAAGGGAGCCGGCGGCTGGGGCAACAACGAACTGCAATTCTACACAAACCGCCCAGAAAATGCGCGGATTGAAGCAGGTGTGTTGGTGATTGAAGCACGTCAGGAAGAGTATCTGGCGTGGGAATACACCTCGGCCCGGATCAAGACGCATTATCTGCACGCATGGACGTATGGCCGGATCGAGGCACGTATGCAGTTACCGGCAGGAGGTAAAGGGATTTGGCCTGCCTTCTGGATGCTAGGTGAGAATATCGCCACAGCACGCTGGCCCAACTGCGGCGAAATCGACATTATGGAAAACATCGGTAATCCGACGATGGTGTACGGTTCGGTCCATGGTCCCGGTTATTCAGGTGGTAACGCCATTACCAAACCCTTCGTTAGTTCCCAACCACTGAGCGACGATTTTCACATCTACGCTGTGGAATGGGAACCGGATGAAATTCGCTGGTACGTTGACGATCAGCTCTACCACACGTTACGCCGCGACCAGGTCCCCGGAGAGTGGGTATTCGATCATCCCTTTTTTCTCATTCTCAACCTTGCCATCGGCGGCAACTGGCCTGGGTATCCCGACGAAACAACCGTCTTCCCGCAGCAGTTACGGGTCGATTATGTGCGCGTGTATCAGCAGCCCTAACCTATGCCCGCTTACTCCGTCGCTTATCCTACATACGCAGAGGAACCTTATGCCAAATCACATCGAACATCTGGTACGTCAACTAACGCTTGACGAAAAAATCGCCTTACTTGCCGGCGCCGATGCATGGCATACCGTCGCCATTCCGCGCCTCGGCATCCCTGCCATCAAAGTCACCGACGGCCCCAACGGTGCGCGCGGCGTGAGCCGCAACGGCATCCACACCTCTGCCTGTTTTCCGATTGGTGTTGCGATGGGAGCCACGTGGAACCCGGCACTGGTTCGGCAAATCGGCGAAGCCTTAGCCGAAGAGACGAAGGATAAAGGAGCGCATATTCTGTTGGCGCCGACGGTTAACATCCACCGCTCACCACTGGCCGGGCGTAACTTCGAGTGCTTTTCTGAAGACCCCTACCTGACCGGCGTGATGGCAGCGGCCTACATTACCGGCTTGCAAAGCCGTGGCGTCGGTGCATGTATCAAGCACTTCGTGTGCAACGACTCGGAATTTGAGCGCTTTAGTATCAGTTCCGATGTTGGTGAGCGCCCATTGCGCGAAATCTATCTCCGCCCGTTCGAGATGGCGATCAAGCAGGCAAAACCGTGGTCGATTATGTCGGCCTACAACCGGATCAATGGGGTATGGGCCAGTGAAAATCGCCGGTTATTGCTCGAAATCCTCAAAGGCGAATGGCAGTTCGATGGACTGGTGATGTCAGACTGGTATGGCACCTATAGCGCTCGCGCTACCCACAACGGTCTTGACCTTGAAATGCCGGGGCCAGCACGTTGGTTGAACCGTGAGCACGTCTTGGCTGCGCTCGAGCGTGGTGATCTGCGTGAAGCCGATCTCGACGATAAGGTGCGTCGTTTGTTACGGACTATCGAACGGGTCGGCGGCTTCGCGAACCCCACACCGGCAATCGAACAGGCCAACGACCGGCCTGAGCATCGGACCCTCATTCGGCGCGCCGGTGTTGAATCAATCGTGCTCCTCAAGAACAACGAACGGGTCCTTCCGTTGAATCCCGCCCAAGGACAAACTATTGCCGTTATCGGCGCCAACGCGCATTGGGCGGCGATTATGGGCGGCGGTAGCTCGGAAGTCGCACCGCACTACGTGGTCACCCCGTTACAGGGCATTCGAGCGCGCGCCGGCGAGCAGTGCGTGGTGGACTACGCCATCGGTACCCCCATTTTTCGTCGCTTGCCGAACATTGATCCAGCATGGGTGCGCATCCCCGCTAGCGACCGACCGGGAGTGCAGCTTGATTATTACACCGATCTCGACTTCGGTGGTGAGCCGGTACGCACCGACTACCTGACGACCCTCGAAGCGAGCTGGTTTGGCGACCGGATCGAATATCTCAACCTCACAACCTTCGCTGCCAAACTCAGTTGCGATCTCTTACCGCCTCATACCGGTCATTACCACATTGGGCTGTCATGCGTCGGGCAAGCCCGGGTTTGGCTCGAGGGTGAATTAGTGCTTGACCGGTGGGAAAAAGAACTCATGGACGGCAATGAGCAGCGCCAAATGGTAACCCTCGAAACCGGACACCGCCACCGGCTGGTGGTTGAGTTCCGCTGGCCAACGCCCGGCAACTGGCGTGCCGTGCAGGTTGGTCTCTGGCCGGAACGGGAAGATGATCCCATCGCGGAAGCGGTAGAGCTGGCTGCTCGCTCGCATGTAGCGATTGTGTTTGCCGGCCTAACCAAAGAGTGGGAAAGCGAAGGATTCGACCGGATTGATATGGAACTCCCCGGTTGCCAAAATGAACTGATTCGCCGAGTGGCGGCGGTCAATCCGCGCACAATCGTAGTGCTCAACGCCGGATCACCCGTACATATGCCGTGGATTGACGAAGTAGCGGCTGTGATCCAAGCGTGGTACGGCGGCCAAGAGGCGGGTAATGCGATTGCCGATGTACTCTTCGGCGACGCCGATCCGGGTGGACGATTACCGACAACCTTCCCCAAACGACTGGCCGACAATCCGGCGTACATCAATTATCCCGGCGAAAACGGGCACGTCCTCTACGGCGAAGGCCTATTCGTCGGCTATCGCTACTACAACCGTAAAGGCATCGAACCGCTCTTTCCATTTGGGTTTGGACTGAGTTACACCGAGTTTTCCTATGATCGGCTTCACCTCTCTGCCCCGACGATGCGACCAGATGAAACCATTACCGTCAGTGTCGATGTTACGAACATCGGTGATCGTCCGGGAATGGAGGTTGTCCAGCTCTACATCCACGACCAGGTGGCCCGACTGGTGCGACCCGATAAGGAACTGAAGAGCTTTGCCAAGGTGACACTGCAACCGGGTGAAACCACGACGGTAACGTTTACCATTGACCAACAGGCACTGAGTTATTACGATCCGGCCGTCCCCGGTTGGGTTGCTGAACCGGGCATCTTTACCGTGCTCGTTGGCCGATCGGTGGTCGATATTCGGCTGAAGGCCTCATTTGAGCTGGTCGCCGAAAGATGAGCAAGATCACTCGCCTCACAGCAGGAGGGGAGGGAAACCGCCCCTCCCCTGTGATCATACCGGTGGCCACGGCACATGCGGTCCGGGGCCGGGTGGTGGATAACGCCCGCTGGCAAGCAGATTGTCCAAACGACGGCGCAAAGCACGTACCTCTGACCGGTCGAGCAGGTGATAGAGCGCACCGGTCAATTGCGGATTGTGGTCGAGCTGTTGGCGAAAACCGGTAAACGCCGTTATAACCTCATCGGGGAGCGGTTCACCGACAAAATCCCACAACACAGTGCGCAATTTAGGCTCGACGTGGAAGCAGATACCATGATCGATAGCCCACAACCGGCCATCACGCCCTTGCAGGCAATGACCACTCTTACGGTCGGCATTGTTGACGAGACAGTCGAAGGCACAGAGCTGCTTAATTTCGCGTTCGTAGCCACCCCGCTTCAACATCGTAAACAAATGCACCTCTTCATCGTTGTCGATAAAGAGCTGCACCATACCGATCCCGTAAGGCCCATCACGTACCACCGTCGGTGGGACGAGGTGAAAGCCTAGCGCTTCGCTGACAAGGTAAGCCGCTGCCTCGCGTCGGTAGAGCGTACCACGTGGAAAATCCCACAGCGGCCGTTCGCCACGCTGCGGTTTGTACACCGCCAACAGATGAAGATCCTCGTGGACGATGCTGGTCAGCAGGGTGTAATTACTACTGTACGGCATGGCCGCCTCAACGTTCATCTCTCCCTGGGCCAGCGCCGTGAGGACACGGGTAACGCTCAACTCTCGCGAGAAGCTGTTCTCCATACCGTCCCCTTATGGCTGATGGGTTATGATCTAGCGATGAGCAACGCACATCCTCCCCACCATCTACCGATCAACTGTACACCGGACCGTGACCATTGCGGTGAGGACAGAAATGGCCACTCGGATCAATTGGACGACCACAATTACCACAGATCGGGCGCCCGGCGGCTACGACTTGCTCGGCGTGGATGCTCAACGCCTTCATCTGCTCACGGGTAGCGGAAAAGCGAGCTGAGAGAGGCTCATCATCACCACCCTCCGGCATCCCCTGGGCCAGCAACACGACCCGATCACGCTCGCTATCGTAGCCCAAGCCCAACTGGTAAATGCGGAACTCCGGTTCGAGTGGCTCTTCCAGACTCATATCGGTCACGAGCAGATCGTCGGAGGTTGCCAAGCGCGGATTACGTTCACTAATCGCTTCTAGTAAACGATTGATAGCGTTCGCCAACTCACGGATCTGCTCTTTTTCGGCCAGCAACGTCACCAGCCGGTTACCACGTCGCGCTTGAAGATAAAAGACGCGCCGGCCACGTGGCCCTACTGCTCCGGCAGTAATCCGATGCACCGATTCGAGATCAAAGGTAAACTCTGCCATGGTCCTAGTGTGCCTCCGTTGACGACGGGGACGCCGCTGCCTGTTCAGCCTGAGGTGTCGGCGGTTTCGGACGAAGGTGTTCTAACGACCCAGTCTCATTGTAGGCTAACAAACGCGGACCCATCGGCTCGAATGCAACGGCGCTCAGTGAGCACGGATTGATAACTAGCCGCTGAAACAGATCGATGTGCATACCAATATAGTACGCCAACGCCAATCGGATCAAATCGGCGTGGGAAACGACTGCAATCATTTCCCCTTGGTGACGCGCACGCAATTGGTCGAGTGCGCTTACCATACGCATTTGTGCTTCCCCTAGCGTCTCCCCCTTGGGAAAGCGCGTCCCACTGGGATAATGCTGTACCCCCGGCCACAGTTCGTGTTTATAGAGTTCTTTCAGTTCGGCACCTTCCCATTCGCCGTACCGCACTTCGCCGAGCTGTTCGACGATCCGCAATAGTAAGCCACGCGGTTCGGCAATCGCCTGCGCCGTTTCGATACAGCGATCAAGAGGGCTGGTATACAGCGCCGTAATCGGTAGATCACCGAGTCGCTCGCTTAGCGCTACAGCTTGCCGGCGACCCTCTTCGCTCAGATGTACTCCCGGCAACCAGCCGGCTAAGCGGCCATGAACCCAATCGTTCATGCCATGGCGGATCAAAAGGAGTATGGTCACGCGGTGTGGTTTCTCTGACACAAGACCTCTGTGTTTGCCGATAATGCGGCGAATACACGATACATACCCATATTCAACATGCTATAGTGCATGATACCACGGATAGCACGCTATCCGATGACAATCAGGCCGGTCCTGCGATATTCATGGTTAATACGGCGGCGAGTTTGGCGGTATCGAGGGTAAACGCGCGGCCAAACCCGCCAATGTAGCGGGCTTCGTACAACTGCACGCGAAACAACGTGAAATCGGGCAGCGCAAAGAGATGCTCTTGTCCGGGAAGTTGGTGCAAATAACACGCCTTCGCCGCTGAGTATTCGGGCGCCTCGCGCGCAATCGGCGTCGCCTCACCCTGGATCGTCACCCGCGCCAGAGCCTGCGGATCGGCAACACTCGTTGGTACGGCGGTAATGAGCAACGAAAGGCGTGGATCGGCCAACAGATGACTGGTATGCGCCGACAATCGGCTGAGGAGGAGTAAGAACGTTGGGTCATACCCTGCACGCCGCTCGACCGCGTATAAGACATACGACACAAACGGCGCCCCATCGGCAGTGATCGTACCCAGCGCCGCAGTGTAATGGTGATCGATCAATGTTCGTAAGGCTCGTTGATCTTCGTATCGCATCGTCTGCCTCTTTTCGCATTGGACCCAGACACGCAACCGCAGCAACCGTGCTCCCGACCAACACCGAATTAAGACACAGGAGCGGCAAGATCGGCCAGTACCGCATCGTAACGCGGGGCAAGGTTGGGCCAGCAGTACGGTTCGGCCAGCGCTGCCCAATCACGTTGGGCCAACTCCGGCAAACGTGCCACCGTGCGCGCCAATGTCGTCGGTAACTCGGTATCGTCGGCATACAGACAGTCGGCGTACCATTCTGGTGGAATCAGATCAGGATAGTTGAGCCGCGCCGGCAGTACCGGCACACACCCACACGCCATCGCCTCGAGAATGGCCAGACCAAAAAACTCTTGGATAGCCGCCGAAACTACAATATCGGCTTGTTGCAACAAATGGAGATACGCTGCACGATTTACAGCGTACCCCCAGTGGATCGTCTGTGCCGCCCACCGTTGCCGCGCCGCCACCAAATCATCGGCTACGGGATCGATATGCTCGCCGGTGACGATGAGGCGAAAGTCGATCCCCTGTCTTGCCAGATACTCCAGCGCTGCCATCACGACCTGCGGTTGTTTGTCATATTCCCAACGTGCATTCCAAACAATGACCGGCGGAGCCGTCGGATCACGCGGTGGTCGTGGCGGTAACGGCGGCAGATCGAGGCCTGGCGGTAAGACCAGCGCTTTTGCTGCAATCTGACCAACCGTCTGGAGTTCATGATAATCGTGATAGCGCCGTAACAGGCTCGGCAGCGCCGTCAAAAAATCACGCCGATGAAACTCTGAATTGAAGATCACCGCATCGGCAACCAACGCACTGGTCAGATTGATCCACGCAAACGCATCATCACGCTTACGGCCCGGCGGTAATGGGTAGGTCAGTTGATTTTCGTGAAAATAGATCACCATCGGCACGTGCCCCAACCAGCGCCGGGTCAAGGCCCGAAACGTCGCCAGATCGAGCATATCGGTCGTGACGATCAGGTCGGGCACATCGTGCCGTTCGCTAACCATCCTCGCCAAGGTCAACGCGGCACCGCGCATACGCCACCGCCACCCCCCGGCTTGACTCAACGTAATGAGGGTAACACGATGTTGGCTGTGCGCGGCATAACCGGTTGCTACTGCCGCGTGCGATCCACCATGAAACGGATCGATCCACCAGATGTGCATAGCATTATCTCGCACCAGCGAGGTCCTTCCCTTTACGCATCAACCCGCATCAGATATGTATTGACGCCCGCCACACCCATCTGCGCCTCTAGTTGCAAGAAATACCGCAACGGTTGATGGTACGGCTGATGCTCATCGAGCAACCGCGCCGCCGCCTTGTGGCTTCCCAATTGTTGCAAATGGTGATAGGCAACCCATTCGGCATGGCCCTCGCGGAGAAAGTCATTGCGCAACAGTGGACAATGCTCGGCTTGCCACGCATGGGCATATTCGTGAGCCGCCGTAATGCGAAAGATCAGCATCGGTAAGGCATAGAGCAGGTAGATCATCCGTAGATGACCTTGGCGCTGATACAAGCCAAGGGTATGTTGAGTGTCGATCGCGGGACCACGCAGCTTGACCATTGTTAGTGCATCCACCATACGAAATGTTACGCCCACGCTCAAGCGTAATCCCATCCCCTCGGCTAACATTCCTACCGTCTGCCGAAACAGTTGCTCAGCGTGGTCGGGATGATAGACCGCCACTGCATGACATGTATCACACTGGCGGCGACCATCGTGCAACTGCCAGAATCGATTGCTCAACGGTGCACCACACGTATCACAGCGCGGTCGGGTCGCAATACACTGGGGGCAAAATCGCTCAGGCCGATCAAGCAACACGTAGTAACCGTTGGTTAACGGTTGACCACAACTGGCACAGCGCGTGTGATCGACCACCATAGCCATATCCTTGACCGATGATGCACTTTGTCACGCAACAAAGGTACATCGTCTGCTCGTATCACCTAATAGATAGCATAGCACTTTCAATCCAAGATTGCGCAGTCGCTCACACTCACAAAGAAAACGGTTCGCGCGCGTCCCCT
>NZ_JBMFNE010000004.1:196523-218856 GCF_049970315.1 Chloroflexus sp. | reverse complement strand
CCTCCTGTCATGTCGAGCGCAGCAAGCCATCTTTCCACACGGAAGATGGCTCGGGCGCTGGCGCGCCCTCGAAATGACAAACAAGACGGTTCGCGCGCGTCCCCTCCTGTCATGTCGAGCGCAGCAAGCCATCTTTCCACACGGAAGATGGCTCGGGCGCTGGCGCGCCCTCGAAATGACACCCGAACCACATTATAGAAAGTATACGGCTTTGTAACCAACCATCACCCATCGCCATGAGGCGGCGGCCCATCGAGTTGCTCGGCCAACCAATGCTGCAACAGGCTGAGACCATTGGGATGCAGACTATGCCCAACCGGATCTTCGTGATAACGGTGACGCAGCGCATGCTGAGCCAGCACATCACGAGTTGCACGGGCCTGCTCCACCGGGATGACATCGTCATACGTACCGTGCAACTGCAAGATAGGCAACTGAGCTAACGCTGGCGCCGGTGGCTGGATCGCCAGCGCCGGATCGAGATAGCCGTTGGCGGCGATAACTCCGGCCAGGCGTTCGGGAATCCGCCACGCGAGAGCCAGGCTCAGGATCGCACCTTGGCTAAAACCAAAGAGATAGGTTCGCTGTGGATCGGTACCAACCCGTTCCGGCAAGGTGCTCACGAACTGGATTAACAATTCGACGGCTTGTGCCCGCCCTACCGGATCGGGAACGAGACGACCTGGTACGCCACTCAGCTCGTACCACGCGAATCCACCCCATGGCAAAGCGATTGGCGCACGCGCACTGACAATATGCATACGGTCGTCGATCAGGTCCGCTAACTCGAAGAGATCGCGCTCGTTACTGCCAAAGCCATGCAGCATCAGCAATAATGGGGCAGGACCGGTCTCAATCAACGGTCGTCGTTCAATCGTTCGAATGGTTGTCATGGAATCACCAATTCCTGTCCGACTTGCAGGTTGTCCCCTTGGGCTGGTGTGAGATTATTGGCCTGTAAGATCGCTTCGATCGAAACACCGAATCGCTCGGCAATGATCCGTAGTGTATCACCGGATTGTACGGTGTAGCGGCGCGGGACTCCTGCCGATTCTGGGGTCACTGTCGGTTCTGCGGTCGCTGTTGGCTCCGGGGTTACTGTCGGCTCTGGAGTTACTGTCGGCTCTGGAGTTACTGTCGGCTCTGGGGTTGCCGTTGGTCGTGGCGTCAACGTCGGCAACGGTGGGGTCGTTGGCAGGATCGGAACGACATCTTCTTCTATCTCGGCAACCGGCGACCAGGCCGGCAACAGCGTAAAATCACCGATCCGCAGCGGTGGCAACGAAGAGCGGGCGATTGTCAGCAATGCTACCGCTGCAATGAGCAACAACAGGCTTGACCCTACCACCATACCTATGTCACCGATCCGATGCTCGAACAACCGCAACAAGATTGCACCGAGCGTAGGCACAACGAAGGTCAATGCTAACAACAACCACAAGAGCGTTTCCGACAACATACCTAATCTACCGCCTCATCTCATCACGGCGACAAGGCCCACGCCGGATTGTAGTCACGCCCCAGCACCAACACAATATCGGCCCCCAACGGTTGTGGTGGTGCATCAGTGGGTGGCGTAGCAAAAACGTATTGTTCCGGCAAGCCCAAATGCGCAGCAAGACGGACCAGAGCTGCCGGATTACCGGTATAGTCGATCAACACCGTTGTCTCCCGACGGTCGGTATTACTCGGTGGTAACGTCCGAAAACCGACCTGCTCAAGCGATCGGCTCACCCGTGCTGCCAACCCATTAACCGGCGTACCGTTAAGGACTTGGACATAAGCCTGCTCGATGATCGACTGCGGCCCGGTCTTGACACGCGCTACCAGCGCCGCAAGATCGCGTCGATTCCAATAGATATCTGAACCGATTTCAGCCACCACCGCAACCTCACGCGGATGAATGCTAAACGAATCCACCCGACTCGGATCGATAGTCTGAGCCAACGTCAGCAATTCGCGGAGCGCCGTCGGATCATCGATCGGCAGTGTTGTCTTCACACTGCGCCGTACTTCTTCGAGTAATGTCCGCCACACTGCGGTCTGCTCGAGTAACCCACGCGAACGAACCGTTTCAAACACTGCACGCACAATCAACTGCTGACGACGAATGCGGTCAAAATCACTTGAACCGTGGCGCGAACGAGCATAGCGTAGCGCCGTCGCCCCATCGAACACTTGCAGACCGGCAGGGATGAAGATACGCTCGTACCCATAATCAGCCGTCGGAAAACTACTATCGAGCAGTGGAGTGGGCACGTCTATCACCACACCACCGATTGCGTCAATAAGCCGTTCAAATCCGGCAAAATCAACCTGTGCGACATAATCAACCGGCAGATCGAGCAACGTCGTGACCGCCTCGGCAACCAGCGCCGCACCGGCTGCGGCCACATCGGTACCAACACCGTACAAATCGGTGGCATGTTGATAGCCATAACTGTAGGCAGCATTAATCTTTTGCTCACCCAACCCCCGGATCATCACCACCGTATCGCGCGGGATCGAGAGCAAGCTCACCCACCGCTCGTTGGGATTAACGTAGGCCAACATCAGTGTATCGCTGCGCACACCCTCGGTACCATCGGCACGACGATCGACTCCCAACAGCAACACGGTAAAAGGTTGGCGAAAAACTGTATGAGCCGGTACCGCAGCATTTGCCGTCGGGCGAGGATCGCGCAAGCGCATCTCGGCCACAACCGTGTGCCAGATCAACGATCCGCTCCAGATCACCAACAACGCCGCCAGCACCAGACCACTCACGATCAAGATGCGCCGGCGGCGACGCCAGTGTTGCGCCCGCAGATAAGCTACTCGCTCACGAGCACTCAGGCGTGCCGATCGTTGTCGCTCATCATGACGCCGATCCATAGCCCTTACTACCCCAGCCGGCTACTTTACCACATCTGGTTCCTCAGGCGGCTCGGAGGGACCGGTCGCAATAATCGGCGCACTCACCATCAACCGACGCAAACCGGGCACATCATCTGCCGGCAAAATACCGAGCACAACCACACTCATATCATCACTCGGTTCATCCTCATCAAGCATTAGTGCCCGCTGCATAATACTCTCGACGAGCGTTTGTGGATCGCGCCCCTCATGGGCCGGCCACGCTGCCAGATAGTTCGGTAATCCCAGATCTTCCCCCCGCCGCTCGCCGGCCCGTAACAAGCCATCAGTAAACATCACCACATACGTGTAGGCCGTAATCGGCAACTCACACATCTGCGGCTTGATCAGTGGCTGTAACCCAATCGGCTCCGATGGAGCGCTAAAACTGCGCATCCCTTGTGGCGTCAGCACAAAAAACGGCGCCGGGTTATTGCGCGTCACAATTATTTTGTGAGCGGCAAAATCAACCGAGAGGATGTTGAGCGTTGCTGCAACCTGACCCATCCGGTAGGTATAGAGATAGTCATGGACAGCACGTGCCACTGCTCCATCATGAGCACCATCCTTCAATAGGGTGATCGCACGAGTCGCCACCAGATGCGATAGGGTTTTCGCCGCACGCCCACTCCCTTGCCCATCAACCAAGACAAACGAAAAACCGCCTCCCGGACGCTCGATCATTTCAATCGTATCGCCGCTCTCTAGCTCGCCAGAGCGGGGAACTTTGGCAACTGCTACGTACATCTCTAAATCGGCCATTGCACTCTTCCCCTCTCACTTGCCCTGTATCCGTTACAGCATACCACAATTTACCTCGTGCTATAATCAAGACATTACCGGTTCAACGTCACAAGTACGTTTATGTCAAGGAGGACAACAATGGCCGCAACGCGGATCTTTCACAATCTGATCGGCGGCGAGTTTGTACCGGCCCAAAGTGGCAAAACCTTCGAGCGACGCAATCCCGCCGACACCCGCGATCTGGTCGGTGTGTTCGCCGATAGTGATGAACGCGATGTTCATGCTGCGGTTGAAGCGGCGAAAGCAGCTTTTGTCACATGGAGCAAAGTGCCTGCCCCCAAGCGTGGCGAGATTCTGCTCCGCGCTGCCGAGTTACTCCAAGCCCGCAAAGAGCAGTATAGTCGCGATCTCACCCGCGAGATGGGCAAACCTCTGTTTGAAGCCGGTGGTGACATCGTTGAGGCTATCGGGATGGCTCAATATGCCGGTAGCGAAGGACGCCGCATGCATGGCGTGACCACGCCATCAGAATTGCCCAACAAGTTCCAGATGAGTATTCGCCAACCCATCGGCGTAGTCGGGCTGATTACACCGTGGAACTTTCCGATGGCCATTGCCTCGTGGAAGATGCTACCGGCGATTGTCTGCGGCAACACGGTTGTCATCAAACCGGGTGAAGACGCTTCGGTGAGTACCTACAATTTGGTACAGTGTCTGATGGAAGCCGGCCTACCACCTGGTGTCGTCAATATCGTGACCGGTTACGGACCAAAAGCCGGCCAACCTCTCGTTGAGCACCCTGACGTACCGGTCATCTCATTCACCGGGAGCACCGAAACCGGCCGACTCGTGTATGAGCTAGGCGCACGCCGGATCAAGCGCGTCAGCCTTGAGATGGGTGGTAAAAACCCGCTGATTGTCATGCCTGACGCCGATCTCGATCTCGCGCTCGACGGCGTCTTGTGGGCTGCGTTTGGCACGACCGGCCAACGTTGCACTGCTACCAGTCGCCTGATCGTTCACCGTACCGTTGCGAAAGAGCTGGTTGACCGGATCGTCGCTCGTGCCCAGTCGCTCCGCATCGGGAATGGTCTCGATCCGAACACCGAGATGGGTCCGCTAGTGAACGAGAAACAAATGCAGCGGGTGCTCAATTACATCGAGATTGGTAAGCAAGAGGGAGCCACCTTGCTCTGTGGCGGCTACCGACTCACCGGCGGCGATTACGACTACGGCTATTTTATTGCGCCGACCGTCTTCACCAACGTCACACCACAGATGCGCATCGCCCGCGAAGAAATCTTTGGGCCGGTGCTGAGTGTGATTGAGGTTGATAGTCTCGATGAAGCGGTGGCAATTGCCAATGATGTGGCCTATGGC
Organism: Chloroflexus sp.; assembly: GCF_049970315.1. GTDB lineage: Bacteria > Chloroflexota > Chloroflexia > Chloroflexales > Chloroflexaceae > Chloroflexus. The sequence goes on along the minus strand of NZ_JBMFNE010000004.1, from coordinate 213,837 downwards.
CTTAGTTCGGCAATTTATACTCGTGATATTAACGCTGCTTTCCGCGCTATGCATGCGCTGCAAGCCGGGATCGTCTACATCAACGCACCTACCATCGGCGCTGAAATTCACCTGCCGTTCGGTGGTGTGAAGGCGACCGGCAACGGTCATCGCGAAGCCGGCCCGACGATGCTCGATGTCTTCTCGGAGTGGAAGAGCGTCTACATTGACTACAGCGGCAGATTGCAGCGCGCACAGATTGATAACGCCGATTAGTCTATCTCCTCGCATATACATCGACTCCCCTTCACTATCGTCGGGTATGAAGGGGAGTTTTGCTAACTACCAACCGCCTGTGCGAATGATGCCAACTGCCGGAGAACACCTTTGCAAGGCCGCCATACTTCCTTCCAGCTTCTAACATTGCCGATGGAAATATTCTGGTAACACGTATACGGTACGCTTTGTTATGTCTAAATAACGGTGGTAAAAACGAGGTAAAAATGCCCAGCCAACGCTTTGTAACAATCTGTCTATTCTACCTGACAGCTTGTGCTTTCATACCGGTGAGTAATCCTTCACCTCAGCCGCCGACACTCACCATCACCGGCTGGGCCGGTTACATGCCGCCCGCACTGCTCGATGCTTTTAAGAACGAAACCGGTATCGAAGTTACATATCTCGGCTATGATAACTCTGAAGAGGCAATTTCTCAGTTGCAACAAGGGGCACAGTACGATTTATTGATAGTAAGCTATCAGTTCATCCCTGAATTGATACACAACGGTACTATTGCTCCGATTAATCGAGCACATATTCCCAATCTCCGCAATCTCAGTGCAACCTTTCGCGACTTAGCGTTCGATCCAGGTGAACGGTATTCGGTGATTTACCAGTGGGGAATTACCGGCCTGCTTGTGCGCACCGATCTGCTCACCCGCCCAATCAAGCGTTGGTCTGATCTATGGGATCCGGCACTTGACGGCAAAATCTTACTGTGGCCGATCCCACGTGATACGATAAACGTGCTGCTCAAATCGCTCGGCTACTCGATTAACACCACAGACACTGATCAGCTCGCCACCGCTCTAGCCCGCGCACCCGCACTGGCACAACGAGTTGGTTGGGTGGACAGCGAGGTGGCGACGGCTACCCGGTACCTTGTATCCGGCGAATATGCCGTCGCTCTCGCTTGGGCGTATGATGCTCACGATGCTATGCAACAGGATGAACGTATCACGTTTGTTATTCCTGAAGATGGCACCTTCATTTGGCTTGATAGTTTCGTCATTCCTACTACTAGTCCTAATCCCAAACTTGCTGAACAGTTTATTAATTTCTTCTTACGACCAGATATGAGCGCACTCGTGACGAATGAGTTGGCAATAGCCACGGCGAATGAAGCATCGTGGTCGTTGGTTAAGTCGGAGCTACTAGCTGATACCAGCATTTTCCCAAGCAATGCCATCCTCGAGCGCGCAGAATTGGAAGTACCACTTGATCCGGCAACCCAAGAACTTCATCATGAAATTTGGCGTGTATTCACCTTGACGAGATCGTAACCTATGTATCGTGCTATCTTCATTATCTTACTCATCATACTCGCCGCGTGCAGTGGTAGATCATTTGTCTCGCCACCGGTCACCCCAAATGCCACCAAGCTGGTGATTGCCGGCTGGGCCGGATATATGCCACAAACGATTCTCGATGCGTTTAGCACCGAGACAGGCATTGCTGTGGAGTATGTGATCTACGAAGACCAAGCAGTGGTCGTTGAACAACTACGCGCCGGCGCCGATTACGATCTCGTCGTCATGGGAAGCTTTTTCTTACCGCGGTTGATCGACGATGGCCTGCTCGCACCTCTTGATTATGGTCAGATTCCGAACCATCGCAATATTAGCATCAATTTTCACGATCTGAGTTATGATCCGGGTAGCCGCTATTCCGTCGTGTACCAGTGGGGTGTCGGTGGGTTGATCGTTCGGCCCGACCTACTCGACCGGCCGATTAGACGTTGGGCCGATCTGTGGGATCCAGCGCTGGCCGGTAAAATTGCGATGTGGGTGACGGAAGACGACCTGTTTGCTATTACCCTGAAAGCGATGGGGCAACCAGTAAACACAACCGATCGCAGTGTTCTTGCCCAGGCAGCCGAGCGCATCAGCACGCTCTTACCTAACATCACTGCACTTGATCCGATGATGCCTAACGCCGCCGATCTCCTTGCCAATGGCACGTATCCAATTGTATATGGATGGTCGTTCGACGCGATAGCCGGCCATGTTCTGAATCCGGCGGTTGAGTTCGTTTTTCCTGAAGAGGGGCCAATTTTCTGGATCGACACCTTGATTGTGCCTACGTCTAGTACACGTCAAGCAGCAGCTTTTCAGTTCATCAATTTTGTCTTACGCCCCGAGATAAGTGCTCAAATTACTAATGAAATCTACGTCGCAACGGCCAACGAACGAGCAATGCCGTTGATCGATCCAGCTTTACAAGACCATCCGTGGATCTTTCCCGGGCGTATAATGTTGGAAGCGGAGTATTTAACCGAACCGCCGGCGGATATCAAGGCATACCGCCACCAGCTTTGGGAACAAATAGCGACCACGCAACGTGTGAGGTGATGTGTGCAACCCGTGCACGAATGGCAACAACGTCTCCATCAACATCTTAGCACCAGCCTCCGTGCTAAGCTGTCGTTTTTCCTGAGTCTTATGTTGACTATGATTATGCTGGTAGCGGCGTTTGGCGTCTTCCGCTTCATCGAGTCGATTGAACAAGAAGGTTGGGCCGGTCGGCAACGTGAAGCAGCCCAGAATGCGGTCCGCACCATTGACGATTTTTTGCGGCGAATCGAAGACACATTAGCACTGGTTGGCGCCCTCTCGGCTGAACAGGTCGCTACTTCGCCGGAATTGTTGCCGACGGTGCTTGAGCGTGCACCGGCATGGATTGAGATTGTGCGCGTCACCCGAGATGGAAGAGTGATTGCCAAAGCCACCCGTGATCGTTTGTTGTTGGGCGATTTGGTGACGATACCGATGGCTAATTGGTTTCAGCAAGCGCGCGCCGGTCAGCGTTACTTCGGCCCATTATCGGTGACGTTCAATAGCGAACCGTATATCATCGTAGCTGTCCCGGCCAACGATGGCGGAGTCGTCGCCGGTCGCCTACGGATGAATTTACTATGGGAGACGGTAGCCGCCATTCGTTTCGGACGCACCGGTCAAGCGTATATTGTTGATGATCAAGGCGTTATCATTGCCCATGCAGATCCACAGCTCGCGCTCAACTATACCTCCATCGGCAATCGGCCAGAGTTTCGGGAATTTCCGCCTGACGGTTTCCAGCGTTTCTACATTAACCTGCTCGGTGAAGAGACCCTCGGCGTAGCCCTCAACATCCCGACTACTCCATGGCGTTTAATCGCCGAGATACCAGAATCTGAAGCGACTGAACTCTCGACCCGCTCAGGAATTATTTTCACTATTAGCCTTATTCTTTCTGGTTTCGTCATTTTACTCGCTACCAACTATCTGCTTGATCGATTCACATTCCGCATTCTTGCAGAGCTGCGTCGAGGAGCTGAACGAATTGGCAGCGGTGACTTGTCGCAACCCCTCCCGGTACCGCAAGAACGCGAAGTGGCACAAGTGGCGAGTGCATTCAACACGATGATGCACCAGTTACGCGCACGTAACGCTGAAATTGTACGTCAGACTGAAAGCCTGAAGGCTGAAGTCCGAGAACGTCGCCGAATTGAACAAGAGTTGATCCGAGCCCGCGATGCTGCGGAGGCTGCTTCACGCGCCAAAAGTACTTTCCTCGCAACGATGAGCCATGAGTTGCGCACACCATTGACGGCGATCATTGGTTATAGCCAACTCTTAGAACAACTGGTTGATAAGGGGATTTATGAGACGGTAGCTCATGATGTAAGCCGTATCCGGGCTGCCGGAAACCATCTGTTGACCCTGATTAACGATATTCTCGACATCTCGAAGATCGAAGCCGGACGAATGACGGTTAGTGCCGAGTATGCCGATGTCGCCGATTTGGTTCGTAATGCAGTAAATACGGTGTTACCGCAAATGGAGAAAAACCACAACCGGCTACAACTCAATTGTCCATCCGACATCGGTATGCTTAACAGTGATGCGACCAAAGTACGGCAAGCACTCATCAATTTGCTGAGTAATGCAGCCAAATTTACCGAAAACGGGACGGTTACGCTGACCGTCACCCGCTATGAGGATGAGGGCCGGTTATGGTTTCGTTTCACTGTGGCCGATACCGGTATCGGTATTCCGCCAGATAAGATCGACAAGCTCTTCAAGGCCTTTTCGCAGATCGATGATTCGCCGACCCGCAAATACGGTGGCACCGGCTTGGGCCTCGCCCTTAGCCAGCGACTCTGTGAGCTGGTAGGTGGTCGGATCACGGTACAGAGTACGGTTGGCGTCGGATCGGTCTTTACCATTGAAGTGCCTGCCCACCTGAGTCTACCCACACCGGTATCCTCCGATCACTCACTCGATCGCTCTGGCGCAGATGAGCATATGGTATCGGAGGCAGCCGATAATCCAACAATACCGATCAGTCAGGCAATTATTCTGGTCATCGATGATGATCCGACGATCGGTGAACTGTTCAACCGCCTCATCCCGAAAACCGAAGCGTATGTTGTCGTGGCTCATACCGGTGCCGAGGGATTACGGCTGGCAACCGACTTGATACCTGAATTGATCGTGCTCGATATGAACTTACCCGATCTCCATGGTATTGAGGTACTCGCACGCTTGTGTGAAGACCCAACACTGGCAAAGATTCCGATTGTGGTCTTGACCATTGACGACCAGGCCCAACGAGGGTTAACATTCGCCGTATCTGAATATCTGGTCAAACCGGTAGCACCGGATAAACTCATCCAAGTGGTGCAGCAGCATTGCCGTCGCACGCCCAATGAAGCTACTGATTACATCTTGATCGTCGAAGATAATCAGGCATTGGCAGAGATGGTTGCCCGCACACTCCACACAGCCGGTTGGCACACTGAGGTGGTCTCGGATGGTGAGGCCGGCCTGATTGCTGTGCGGAGCAAACCACCCGGTCTCATTTTGCTCGATTATCTGCTACCCAAACTCGACGGTCTTCAGTTTCTGGAAGCATTACGTGCCGATCCGGTTGGACGGGACATCCCGGTCATTTTGATGACGGCCCGCGATCTTTCGGCTGACGAACGACAACAACTGGCAAGCAGCGTCAACGCTATTCTTAGCAAAGCCCACTTTGATATCGAGCAGATTGTCGTGTCTATTCGCGACATTCTACAGACCAAATCAACGATTATCTCTAACTAAGTAGCATTCTTGTGCCTAAAGGTAAAGTTTTTCACTATGGCTAAGATCCTAATTGTAGAAGATGATCAGAACAATCGCGACTTGATTGCCCGGCTGATTCAACTCATGGGCCATGAGCCAATCTTAGCCAACGATGGTGCGCAGGGAGTCGCATTGGCCCGTAGTATGCAACCCGACCTGATTATTATGGACATGGGCTTGCCGGTGTTGAATGGTTGGCAAGCCACCCACCGCATCAAATCGCAACCGACCACCAGCCATATCCCGGTACTCGCCCTGACCGCCTACGCGCTGAACGAAGACCGCCTACGCGCGTTGTCGTCTGGCTGTGACGATTTCGAGACGAAGCCGATCGATATCGAACGGTTTCGTGAGAAGGTGTCGGCAATGCTCGCACGATCAAACCACCGAGCGGATGGTGATACTATTTAGAAATTCTAAACAACGTATCATACCTGTTATGCCCCAATCACCCATGCTATACTGCTCCCGTAGTGAAAGGAGCATGTATGGCCTCGAAGTGGTTAGTTCGGCAACGAGCAGTGATTTGGGTCTGCGGTCTCCTGGGTTGCTGGCTTGTTGCCTGTACGACTCCGGCCTTCCAACCCTCATCAGACCCTACAGCCACTCCGACTGAGCTACCGGCGACCTCCACACCACTGCCGATTACGGCAATCGAACTCTGGCAACGTGCCATTGCTGCCAGCACAATCGGCGATGATGATAGCGCTGCGCAACTCTCGAGCGAGTTATTGCAACTCTTTCCCGCAGCACCGGAAGCACCGCAGGCGCGTTTGCTGCTGGCCCGTTCGTATGCCAAGCGTGGCGCGTGGACATCGGCGGCAGCGGTGTTGCGTCCGTTGTTATCCGATCCGACGCAGCCAATATATGCACCGGCTCTCTTCCTCAATGCACGAGCCAACGAAGCAGCCGGCCTCCATGAGGCGGCGGTAGCTGCCTACAGCGAGTACGAATCCTTGCAAACCCCCCTGGCGCCGTATGCAGCACTGCGGGCTGCCGCCCAATTACGGGTATTGGGGCGATTGGCCGAAGCAGAAGCCGCTTACTTACGCGCAGCGACAAGCACCATCGCTGCCGGTCAACGCGCCGCGGCTTACGAACAAGCAATTGAGCTTGCCGTTATCGCTAATCGTCCGGCCGATGGCGTCGCGTATGCTCGTGCTATCTTGAGTTTCGCGACCCAACCCGACTACCGAGCACGCATCTTGGTACGGGCAGCGGCGCTCGCCGCTACAGCAGGTGATGATGAATCTGCTCGTGCCTTGCGGCGTGAGGCCATCACTACTTATGCCGGTGCTGCTGCTGTGCAGGCAATTGATGACTTACGTGCTGTTGGAGACACAGCGTTCGATCCGTTGGCTGCCGCCCAAGCTTACGGCGCGGTCGAACGGTGGGATGATGTGATCGCAATGCTCGATATGGTCATCGCCTCCGGTCAAGACCCTGCCGAGGCATTACGCCAACGCGGATTAGCCCGGCGCGCACTCGGTGATTTCAGTGGGGCATTGACCGATCTGGCTACAGCCCGCGAACGCGCTACGAACCCGGAAACTTTCCGTCAGGCAGCACTCGATTGGATTCAGACCTACGGCCAGAGCGGAATGACGGCAGAAGCCGCAATGCTGTATCGCCAGTATGCCGATGAGTGGCCCGATGATCCGCGAGCACCGGTCGCCCTTGATCGGGCGGCTCAGTTGTACGACCGGCTCGGCGATAGCGCGACGGCAACTGCCGTGCGGATCGAATTGGGCCAACGTTACCCAACCACAACCCTTGGGATCGCTGCGATCCACCGCGTAGCACTGGCGCGTTTCGATGCAGGTGATCTGACCGGCGCCGGTGAACTGTGGCAAACGCTTGCCCGTCACGGACAAGGGATCGGTCAAGCGTTGGGTGCGTTTTGGGCCGGTAAGACGGCCCAAGCGTTGGATGATCCGGCGGCAGCGGCGTTGTTTCAGCAGGCACAGGTAAGCGCGCCAGATAGTTTTTATGCCGTGCGGGCAGCCGAGGAATTGGGGACTGTTCCTACCGGTTACATCTCATTCACTGCACCAATGGCATCCGACGATTGGCTTACACTAGCAGAATGGGTCCAGAGCTGGGCACCCACCGAATCTCCCAACCAAAACCTTGCCGCAGTAGCTGAACGCGCCCGGTTGCTTGCGGAAGTTGGCTTAGAAGACGAAGCGCGTGGTGAATGGCTCGACGGTTTGCGGCAGATTGGTGAGTCGCCCGTCTTAGCCCTCGATCTGGCGCAACGCGCGTATCAGGCCGGTGCAACATACTACGCACTGCTGGCTGCCGAGCGGCTCGCCCGACTCGCCCCGGAAACTGCCGGCTCTCCCCCAACGAGCCTGCTGCGGTTGCGTTTCCCTACCCCATACGCCGATACGGTGCAACAGGAAGCTACGGCATTTGGGGTTGATCCGCTCTTGTTGTATGCCCTCATCCGTCAGGAGAGCCTGTTCAATCCGGCCGCAACTTCATGGGTGGGTGCTCGTGGCCTAACCCAAGTCATGCCGGAAACCGGGCGTGGGATTGCGCAAAACCTCGGTATGAGCAACTTTCAGCTCGATGATCTGTATCGCCCATACATCAGTATTCGCTTTGGTGCGTTCTATCTCGGTCGCCGCATCGGTGACATGAACGGCAGTTTGCATGGCGCACTGGCTGCCTACAATGGTGGCTTAGGGAATGCCCGACGGTGGGCCGGCGGCAATACGGTTACCGATCCCGACCGCTTCATCGAGATGATCGACTTTAATGAGACACGCAACTACGTATGGAGTGTGTATGCATTTTACGGCGTGTATTGTAGCCTGTATCGTTGGCCGTGATAGGTGATGAGCGCTACTACGTTGGCAACGTTGTCACCACAATGATACAAACTCACAAGGTAGGGCATCCACAGAACTTGTCTCGGCGGATGACACGATGTGCCGGTCGCCCATCTACTGCGTCCGTTACACCCACCGGGTCTTTGCGTTATCCTTTACATTTAAGAACATACCATCTTATCGGATTAATCGTATCTCGCCTGTCAGTCGCCATCACGTTATATAAAAGGTTACTTCCGAGGAAGGTATCGAATGGAATTACTCCTCGTCTTACTCACTTTCGTCATTCTTTCCGCCAGCATCGTTTACGTCTTACTGCAAGACTGGCACGGCACGGCCAATCGCCTGTTTAGCCTGTTTACCGGCAGTTCGCTGCTCTTGACGTGTGCTGGTGCGGTGCGATTTGCGAGTCGCAACCCTGACGAGATTTGGTGGCTATCGGGATTACTTACCTCATTACAAGCAGCCATCTTTGGGCTACTCATTTGGCTCATTATGATTCTGTTCATGCCGCACCGTTACCACCAACCGCTCGTGCGATGGGTCACGATTGCGCCATACCTCTTGATGGCGGTAATCCTGGCAATCGACTGGTATGGTCGCTTCGGCTTTATCGGCAGTGACGTATTGCGTGAAGAGACCGGTATTTTAAGATTCGTGCGTGGGCCGGCATTCTGGCCGGTGTTTGCTCTCTACATTATCGGTTGTATTGTGACCCCGCTAATCATGCTGAGCACTATTGCCGTCCAACATCCGGCAACCCGCGGCCCGGTCGGCTGGCTAATCGGCGGTACCACGCTGACCTTCCTGATGGGTTACGTGTTTCGCGAGCTTGGGATGGTCGCCATCACCTATGTCAGTCTTCTACCACTTCATTTGTCTTTTGGGTGGGTCACCCTACGCTACGGCATCTTTCGCCCTTCGCAAGTTGCGTTGCAAGCGGCGGTCGAACATCTACCTGACGGAATGCTCGTGCTCGACACGCAACGACAGATACGCTACGCCAATCGTGCGGCGCAACGCATTATCACAGGAAACGATAGAAATCAGCAGAGCTTCGAGCAAGCCCTCGCCCAAGTGGGGTTCATCGAGCAGACGTCAACCGAAGATCGTGAGCGACAGCGACGGCGATTTGTCCGACCTACCGATCAAACCATCTTGCTTGCCACTGAAGTGACGATCAACGATGCACAGGGTGGCGCGAGTGTCGTGCTCATCCGTAACGTGACCCGCGCGGAGCAACAGCAGGCCGAGCTGATCGCCTCACGCGCAGTCCTCGCCGAACGAACCGCCGAGCTCGAACGTTCGTTGGCCGAATTACAACAGCGTGACGAGTTACTCCGCCGGTTGAGCCTACCGATCATCCCGCTGAGTGCCACAATGGTGGTCATACCATTGATCGGTATATTCGACGCGGCACGCTGTCAAAGCCTACTTCAACTCATCCTACCGGAAATTGCCGAACGCAACGCAAAAACGGTGTTAGTCGATCTCACCGGATTAACGGCATTTGACCAAACCCTCGCCCACACGTTGTACCAACTGCGCGATGGCGCCCGTCTGATGGGGACGCAGATTATCTTGTGTGGCATCCGACCAGATTTGGCCGAGGTGATGATCCACACCGGTGGGACATGGAACGACCTGCGTTCGTTTGCTACGTTACAAGACGGGGTGAAAGCGTTGCTAACCAACACGATACGGTAAGCGGTGACTCTTGCGCCTTGTAGCAGCGGTTACTGCGATCGATTTGGTTTTAGCAAAGGAACACCGCTTCCTCCATTGCGCCAATCACTCAGGGAATCAGCGATGAATGGCCAACGCGATCTGCTGAAGTATCTGAGGTCCTACAGCATTTGTCTGATGATCATTGCAGTCGTTGGCGGCTGTAATCAAACCGAACCACCCGATCCAATGACCGAGGGTCAACGCATCTACACCATCTACTGTCTAGGCTGCCACAGCCTCGATCCGGCAGGGCCTACTGCACTTGGCCCACCGTTGGCCGGGATTGGCACCCGTGCTGCCAACAATAGCGAAGGGCTGAGCGCAACTGAATGGCTCCGGCGTGCGATCATCGACCCTGATGCCGTCGTGACACCGGGCTACACGGCGGGATTGATGCCGCGCACCTACGGTACCGATTTTCGCCCACCGCAACTAGAGGCACTTATCGCGTACTTAGCGAGTCTCAAATAACTCATAGGCGCACAAGCCACATCACCGATCCACGAGCGTAGCGATAGTCACCCCATCACCGCCATCACGACCACCGCCGGTAAACGATGCTACCAGCGGATGGGAAGCTAACACATCACGCACCACCTGGCGCAAAGCCCCGGTTCCCTTACCGTGAATGAGGCGAACCTGGTGCAAACCCGCCAGATAGGCATCGTTGAGGTAACGGTCAAGCTGACCACTCACTTCAGAGACACGCCAGCCTCGCATATCGAAGGTCATCGAGACATCGGGCATTGACGGCAGATTCACCTGTCGCTCTGGAAGCGTAAAGCGGTGTTCACCGTTGTCCGCCGTCTTAGCACGCTTCAACTCGCTACATTTGACGGTCAAACGAAAACCACCGACTTGCACCGTTGCCGTCTCATCGTCCGTATCGATAGCCATAATTTCGCCGTTGAGACCAACCGATGCCACATGAACCGTATCACCAACCTGCAACGGACGCTCGGCAGGTGGTGGCGGAGCGGACGGCGCCATTTGTCGCTGCAACCGTTCGGTAGCCTGCTGTGCCTGCTCGGCAGTAGCGACCAAGCGCTTTTCAGCCTCTTCCAACCACTGACGCGAAATGCTCACCGAACGATACTCTTCACGTAACCGACGCAACTGCTGGCGGACCTCACGTAGCTCCGTCTCGATCTCTTGGCGAGCGGCAGCCAGTGCTACTTCACGTTCAGCGGCAAAAGCTTGCTGCTCGGCGGCCAGACGGTCACGATATTTTTCGGCATCAGCACGCAACTCTTCAGCTCGCCGCAACTCCTCCGCTGCCGCTGCACGTTCACGCTGGATGCCGGCCAATAGGTCTTCGACCTGTGCCTCATTACGGTCGATAAACGAACGCGCCTGTTCGATCAACGCCGGATCGAGACCAAGCCGCGCAGCAATCGCCAGAGCGTTCGAGCGACCAGGAACACCGATACTCAGCCGATAGGTCGGTGCTAGGGTCTCAATGTCGAACTCGACCGAAGCATTCTCAACCCCCGGTGTTGCGTAAGCAAAAGCCTTCAACTCAGGGTAATGGGTCGTTGCAACCGCTAACACACCCAATTCCAGCAAACGCCCGATAATCGCCCGTGCCAACGCCGATCCCTCAACCGGATCGGTACCGGCGCCCAACTCATCGAAGAGCACCAACGCCGCAGGTCGCCGATCATCGAACAATGCCTGATCGGCAGGAGCAGAGGGGAGCGACTGCGCCTCCGTCAGCGTCTGGAGCACACGAATAATGTTTGCCATATGCGAAGAGAACGTGCTCAGACTCTGTTCGATGCTCTGCTCATCACCGATATCAGCGAAGATGTATTGAAAGACCGGCAACCGTGAAGGTTGATCGGCAGGAATCTGCATACCGGCTTGGGCCATCAACGCAAGCAGCCCGGTTGTCTTAAGCGCAACCGTCTTTCCACCGGTATTTGGCCCGGTAATCAACAGGATTGAAAATGTGCCACCCAACCAGAGATCAATTGGTACCACCTTATCAGGCGGCAAAAGCGGATGGCGAGCGCGGATCAGGCGCAACGGCGGCTCAGGCGACGGTGGGTCATTGGGTCGCCAATCAACGATCTCCGGCGCAGTACTGCGGGTAGCAATTGCGTACCGAGCGAGGGCAAACGCCAGATCAAGCGTGGCCAGCGTATTGACGGTACTAACAATCGCACTTACCGTTCCACCAACCTGCTCTGAGAGGGTGCCGAGAATGCGTTGCACCTCTTCCGCCTCGGCCGATTGCAATTCACGCCAACGGTTATTCAGCTCAACAATCGCCAACGGCTCGATATAGAGGGTTGCTCCCGAACCCGACTGATCGTGCACCAAGCCACGCACTTCACGGCGATGGCTCGCCTTGACCGGAATCACATACCGTCCGTTGCGCACAGTAATAATCGGTTCTTGCAGAGCAGCAGCCAACGTACTGGAATGGATCATGCTCTGCAATCGCTCTTGCAAGCGATTGAACGCCACTCGTACCTCGTGGCGGAGACGGGCCAAGGTCGGGCTAGCACTATCGAGCACTTGCCCATCATCGCCGATAGCCTGCTCAATAGCCTCGATCAGATGTGGTAGCGCAGGTAACGTATAGCCGAGATCGCGCAGGTTTGGGAAGCGATCATCGAGTCGGCTGAGACGTTGGCGCAACGTGGCAGCGCTCCGCAGGGTTGCGGCAATATCACGGAGTGTCGTCCCATCGAGCATCCCACCGCGTGCTGCATGATGAGCAGATCGGCGCACATCGCGAGCACCGCCAATCGTGAGATCAGGCCATTCTTCGAGCAATAGCCGAGCCTCAGCCGTGAGGGCTTGACGGCGGCGTACCTCGTCCAGATCGGTGGACGGCGTCAGACTTAAGGCCAATTCACGCGACGCCGAGAACGCGGTATAGTGTGCGAGACGGTCGCGCACAGCATCAAATTCAAGTGTATGAAGCGATGTTTCTGGAATCGACATAGCTGTATCGTTGTAGCGCAATGTACCCCGTTCAGCCTATCACCGATCAGGGGTGAACACCATCAGCCTGGAGATTGATTATTGTACCTGAAAGATAATCCGAGCCGCATCAGGCAAGATCGGATCAATGAGATCATACAAACTCGGCAAAATTGCATTGGCAAAAAAACGTAACATAAAGGAAGTGCCAATTTGTCCACCCAACCAGCGCGTAATTGGGTAATCGATATTAGCAAAACCACGCACAATAAAGAGGTTCCAAAGCAGAACTGCTGTTAAGCCAATGGCGAGACCACCGACAACAACTCCGAGAACTGAGCCGACAATCCGGTCAATCATTTCGATGGAATGTGGTGTTTGTACATAGCGAAAACTATAGATACCGACAATCGTGAGCACCACAAAACAAAGGAGATGAATCAAAGCGAACGCCACATATTGGCTAACAAAACGTTGTCCACCAAGCTCACGGACAAAGATATCGGCCAGTATTTGGTAGTATAAACTTGCAATAACGGTACTGAAATAAAAAGAAAGAATAACCAATACTAAACGGATCGTACCGTTAAGGAAACCAGCAGCTAACGCACCAAAGAATAATATTACAAAAAACAGATCAACAACATTCATTCGAAAGTCTCCTTGGTATGAATTACCGTTGTTGAGCACCAAACAACCATCTGGGCGATTATAGCACATTATCTTGCGATTCTTCCGGTTGACAGCGCAACAATCTATGGAACAACCACCCCCACAACCTCAACGAGACGCCTACAGACACCACGCCGGCATCAGGCTACCGCTGTACTGCGTGCGGTATCATCTCCACTAATGCTAACCGATCTGCTATGCCTGAGATCGAGATTCAGCCCATTACCTCACTGCGGTGAGAGAGTATTCACTAACACTGGCGCTATGAACGCTTGTTTGTCGATTGCAAGGGTATCGTTATGAGCAGCACCACCAACACTACAACCGAAACTACGCAACTATCCACCTCTCCTGCTGTTACGGATCGGATCACACCACTATCACCGTTAGAAGTTCAGCGCGGCATGATCATTTCGATCTGGGAAGGAGCAATTGCCAACATTCACATCAGTATTACGGGTGCAATCGGCGGCAGTGTATTTCTCAGCGGGTTTGCACTCTTGCTCGGTGCGAACACCTTTCAGATCGGCCTCCTCGGTGCTTTGCCATTTATCGGACAGTTCTTTCAGTTTCTGAGTGCGTACCTTGAAACCCGCTTTGCTAAGCGCCGCCCAATCGTGTTATATACAGCGCTAGCCGGACGTTTGGTGTGGGCCTTTCTCCTTTGGTTACCCTTCACCGGCTGGCCGGCAGCGTGGCAGTTGAATATATTCTTTATCGCGCTCGGTTGCTCGTATGCGCTTAACGGCATGGCCGGTAATGCATGGATGAGCTGGATGAGCGATCTGGTGCCGGCCAATCGGCGCGGCAGTTATTTTGGTTGGCGTAATACGATTGCCGGTCTGAGTAGCATGGTGAGCGTCTATCTAGCCGGATTAACGCTCGATCACTTTCGAATGAAGCACGCGGAGGCCCAAGGGTACGCCGTGATCTTCGGTGTCGCAGTGGTAGCAGCGTTTGGCGCGGCCCTGCTTATCGCACGCCAGCCTGAACCACCCTTAACACCACGCCCGTGGGTAGGAATTGGCACATTTCTCTTTAGTCCGCTACACGATAGTTCCTTCCGCCGCTTTACCATGCTGGCTACGGCGTGGGCTCTCGTGACCGGTATTGCTGCACCGTTTTTCAATATCTACGGCCTTACCACCTTGCGACTTGATTTCTCACTGCTGGCCTTGACCGGTATCGTAACAACTACAGTGGCGCTCGTCTTTTCACCGTTGGTCGGCTGGCTGATGGATCGCTACGGATACCGGCTCGTCGTGACTGTTTGTGTGATCGGGACGATCCCATTGCCACTCGGTTGGGTCCTCTCAATACCGCACAATATCGTGCCGTTATGGCTTACCTCGATCTTTTCTGGTGTCTTCTGGCCGGGGGTTAACCAAGGTCTCGGCAATCTGCTGATGGAACGAGCACCGGCAACCCAACGGGGAACGGCGATGGCGATCTTTAGTCTCATCACCGGCTTTGGTACACTCATAGCCTCATTAGCCGGAGGTGCGCTCGGTCAGATGATGAGTCAAACAACGCTCCACCTTGGGTCACTGACAGTCGGTGGTTTGGCCGTGTTATTTGTCTTGACCATGCTCGGTCGGATGGTAATGGCCGGTGTGTTTTGGCGAATCTTACGCTAATGATGGGATTGCATAGTCAGACCGAGAGAGCGGTAGTCGCTGCTCAACTTCATCAACTATGGACAACTGCAAGCTGTCATCACTCGTGTCGTGACGTGCTATAATGCGCGCCGATATGGTTGTTGGTAGCTTGTATCTTGTATGTTATCACAAGGAGTCACTATGGATCGACGGGTGGTAGTGACCGGAATAGGGGCAATCAGCCCACTTGGTCTGAGTGTAGCTGAACTCTGGCAAGGGATCGTCACCGCGCGTAGTGGCGTCGGTCCGATCACCCTGTTCGATCCAACCGGGTTTGATACGACCTTTGCCGCCGAGGTGAAAGGGTTTGATCCAACCAACTATATGGATCGCAAAGAGGCGCGCCGCACCGACCGCTTTGTCCAGTTTGCCGTAGCCGCTACCAAAGAGGCACTGCGCGACGCCGAGTTAGACATTACCCCAGCCAACCACGATGAGATCGGCGTCTTTATTGCGAGCGGGATCGGTGGGATTGCCACCCTCTCTGAGCAATTGGAGGTGCTCCGTAGTCGCGGGCCAGGCCGGATCAGCCCGTTCCTCATTCCGGCGATGATCACCAACCTTGCTGCGGGGCAGGTCTCAATTATCACCGGTGCGCGTGGGCCGAGTTATTGCGTAACTTCAGCGTGCGCCAGCTCGGCGCATGCGATTGGCGAAGCTGCCGAGACGATCCGACGCGGATGGGCAAAGGCGATGATCGTCGGTGGTAGTGAGGCGAGTATTACCCCCATCGGTGTGGCCGGTTTCAACGCGATGCGGGCCCTTTCGACCCGCAACGCAGACTATGCCCACGCTTCGCGCCCCTTCGACGCCGAGCGCGATGGTTTTGTGATGGGTGAAGGTGCAGCGGTGCTGATCCTCGAAGACCTTGAATTTGCCCTTGCCCGTGGAGCACGGATCTTGGCCGAGATTGTCGGTTACGGAGCAACTTCCGATGCCTACCACATTTCAAACCTCGCCGAAGACGGTGAAGGAGTAGCGCGAGCGATCCGGTTGGCGTTGAAACGCGGCGGTATTGCACCGAGTGAAGTTGACTATATTAACGCTCACGCAACGTCAACACCGGCTGGCGATCCGGTGGAGACAGCGGCGATCAAGCAGGTGTTCGGCGGACGTGAGCAATCACCACCGGTTAGCGCCAGCAAATCGCAATTCGGGCATCTCCTCGGTGCAGCCGGTGCGATTGAGGCGGTCGTAACCGTGTTGGCTATGCAGCATAATCTGTTGCCGGCCACGATCAATCTCCAGAACCCCGATCCGGCTTGCGATCTAGATTTTGTGCCCAATCAGCCACGTCCGGCCCAGATCGAAGTAGCCCTAAGCAATTCATTTGGCTTTGGAGGGCATAATGTCTGCCTCGCCTTCCGCAAGTATCACGAATAACGTATGGTCGAACGATTAGCAGAGCTTGAACGGGCGCTCGGTATCACATTTCGTGATCGCAAACTGCTCCAAACGGCGCTAATGCACCGTTCGCTGTTCAACGAGCAACCACACTTACTCCGTAGCCTTAGCGATAATGAACGGTTGGAGTTTCTCGGCGACTCGGTGTTGCATTTTGTTACAACAACGTGGCTATTCCAGCAGTTTCCCAATCAGAATGAGAGCACCCTGACCGGTTGGCGCGCGGCACTCGTTAGTACGAAAGGGTTAGCTGAATGTGCCGCTACCCTGAATCTTGGTCAGTATGCCTTCTTGTCACGCGGTGAAGATACACCAAAGGGGCGAGAACGGGCAAAGTTACTCGCCGATTTGTTTGAAGCTGTGATTGGGGCTATTTACCTCGATCAAGGGTTGGAAGCGGCACGTACCTTTATTGAGCGGTTTCTGCATGAACGGATCGGTACAATTCAAACAGCCCTACTCGACCCAACGACTCGTTTACAAGAGATTGTTCAAAGTCGACATAAACAATTACCCAAGTACCACCTGATTGAAGAACGTGGTCCTGATCATCAGCGCGAGTATGTGATGGCGGTAACAGTGGAAGGACACGAATATATCGGCACCGGATCCAGTAAGAAAGCCGCTAAAAAAGCAGCAGCGCAGGCGGCACTTGCCGATATAGACCGGTAACACAAGGCGGTTGTAAGGTGTGTGAGGAGACACAGGGCCGCAC
>NZ_JBMFNE010000004.1:108295-196425 GCF_049970315.1 Chloroflexus sp. | reverse complement strand
ACCGGGCGCACCGCACCTCACCGCTGCCAGCGGGCCGCACCGGGCGCACCGCACCTCACCGCTGCCAGCGGGCCGCACCGGGCGCACCGCACCTCACCGCTGCCAGCGGGCCGCACGGCCGTGCGGCCCTACAGGGGGATTCGGTATGGAAAACACCTTTTTAATTACTGGTGGTACCGGTTATCTGGGCAACACGTTGATTCGCCACGCCCGCGCACGTGGCTTACCGATTGCGGCGACGTTTCATCACCAAACGCCACCGGCGGCGACTGACATCACGTGGTATCCTCTCGATCTCCGCGATCCGACTGCTGTCCGGCGGGTAATTACCGAGGTGCAACCGGCAGTCATTATTCATACGGCCTTTCGCCAATACGATCCCGACCTGATGGCGATTACCGGTGAAGGTGCCGGATATGTAGCAGCAACCGCTGCAGAGATTGGATCACGTCTTGTTCATATGTCAAGTGACGTCATTTTTGACGGCGAGAAGGCAGGCGCCTACACCGAGGCCGATCCGCCCAACCCGATTACCGACTATGGTCGGGCCAAAGCGCGTGCGGAGGAGTTGGTGCAACACCATCATCCGCACGCCGCGATTGTGCGCACCTCGCTCATCTACGGCTTCGATCCGCTCGACCGCCACAGCGCCTTTGCACTGGCCGTAGCGCGTGGCGAACGGACGGAGAAACTCTTCTACGACGAGCTGCGCTGCCCCGTGTTCGTTGATGATCTGGCAGCGGCGCTGATCGATCTGGCGCAGAGTGATTATCGCGGGGTGATCAATCTGGCCGGCGCTGAGACGATCAGCCGCTACGAGTGGGGCCGGCTGCTCGCCCAAGCGTATGGCCTCGACCCAAACCGTATCGTCGGCACGCTCAGCGCCGAAAGCCCCACGCCCCGCCCGCGCAACTGCGCGCTTGACATCAGCCGCGCCCTTGCGTTGGGCTACCGGCTGCGCGGTGTACGCGAGGTGTTGCAAGCGTCGGGTAAACTCAAACCATCACGGGAAAGCTGAAGCAACTTCTCGCGGCGTAAACGTGCGGGCTGTTTGCTCAATAACTGCTGCGGCTGTCGAGTCAGTCCGGATAAAAAGGGCACTTTCGTGATCGGTAAACACGAGCCGCCAGTCGGGATGAATGGTTAGCAGATTAGCCGGCGGTGATCCGAAACCAACGAGTACCGCATCGGTAGGTTGACGACGCAATATCGCTTCCCAATCACCGGTACCGAAATGAAAATTAATATACTCTGCATAGACATCAGGAGCATACACCGTCTCACGTCGCCCATCCATACCAACCTTGACCAACGGACCAAGGTGCCAGATCAGGTATTGCCCCCAACCAAAATCACACATCAGGTTGCCACGGAAACCACTCTCGCGTAGCAGTACGGTTGCGTTGTATGGAACGCTTGTGACGGGAATAAAACGCCATGGCGAGATGATCAACCCACTTGCCAAGATCAACGCTGCTGCCACAATAGGGATTGGGCGTAACCATCGAGGAATAGCCACTTCGGTTTGCTGCCGGCGAAAAAACGACTCCCAAACCACATTGACATGCTCACCGGTAAAGATGGCAAAGGCAATGCCCATGAGTGGCAAATGACGAATAGCTACCAGTGGCATGATACCAACCAGTCCAAACAACCCAATGAGAATTGGACGACGCTGCAATGATGATCGGTACACCCCCCACACGGCTAATGCCATGACCACGAGGTAAATTGCACCAAAAGGACTTCGGATGGGAAGAGGTTGCCAATCAGCAATCTCTGGCCGATCACCGGTGGCTGTCTCAAACAGAAACGATAAAATCCCTAGGCCGTAGGGATTGACCAGCGTAGCAAGCGCTGCACATACAACCGGTGGAATAATCGCACGCCACCGGGTACGATTGAGCGCTACGTGCGCGATTGTCCATACACCTAACATAACACACCCGGCCAAGAAACCACCATGCAAATTCACCCATCCACCCACAACGACCGGCGTTAACCATAACCAACGATACTGACCGCGCTCGGCAGCTTCAATAATCATCAGCATCACTGCGAAGAGGAAAAAGGTAAAAATTTGGGGTCGGACCACAAGACTGAACCAGATAGTGGTCATCACCACACCTAGCCAGATGATAACAGTAGGCATGAAAGTAGTCTGCTTGACCTTTACCAGCCACCAAAAGATGAGACCTAAAGTCGCGAGGTAGACAACGAAGCGTAGAGTGATTAATCCTACTTCACCACCAACCCGCCAGGCAAGACCCATGAGCACTTCCATGAGCCATTCATGGTTAATCCAAGGATGATCGAGATTTAGGTAAGAATACGGATCAACACGGATTACGTCACCGGCAGCAATAGCGTCAAGGCCAAAACGCAGATGTCCCCAGAGATCCGGATCGGTGTATGTGCGCAGACTGACTACGATTATAATTGCCCAGGTAACGGCCATAAGGCTCTTTTGCCAGTTTGACCAACCAGTTTGTCGTTGAGTTGTGATAGAAGACATTATCCGCTCCATACCAATAGATCGGTTATTTTTTCCGTAACTATTGTAGCAATGTCATATTACCCATACGTCGGCCAATGCGAGTTTCAATCCAAGAATCGTTTGATCTATCAGCTCAAAACTCGGTAATCACCGTCACCCCCGCCCCACGAAAGCTATCGAGATCGACCAGCGCCGCCGGTGTTTCGTCCAGCCGGATCGTGCGCCCGATCAAGCGTTGCGGTTGCACCTTGCCCGACTGGATCAAATCGAGCATGGCATCATACCGATGGGTTTGCATACCGTGACTGCCCATAATTACCAGCTCGCGGGCCACGACAATATCCATCGGTAACGGTGGCATACGTTGCTCGGCCAACAGCAACCCCACTTGCACATGGCGGCCCCGTTTGCGCAAACTGGCGATCGAGTTAGCGCAGGTGGTTGGACTGCCCAACGCATCGAGCGACAAATGCACCCCGCCGCCGCTCAGATCGCGCACCGCGCTCACCGCATCAGCTTCAGCCATCGCATCAACCACCGCAGTTGCGCCAACCGCGCGTGCCAGTTCTAACCGCTCTGGATTAATATCGATCCCGATTACTTGCCCGCCTAACGCGCTGGCCAGCATAATCGCCGACAAGCCAACTCCGCCGCAGCCATACACCGACACCCACTCGCCGGCACTGACCCGGCCCAAATCAACCACGGCGCGGAACGCGGTCGCGAACCGGCAACCGAGACTGGCGGCAGTAGCAAAGCTCATCTCATCAGGCAAGCGTACCAGATTGAGATCGGCACGGTCGATAGCAACATATTCGGCGAACGATCCCCAATGGGTAAAGCCCGGCTGAAACTGGTGATCGCACACCTGCTGCTGACCGGCTTGACACTGCGGACAAACCCCACATGCGCAGACAAACGGTACTGTCACCCGATCACCGATCCGCCAGCGAGTTACCCGCGCACCAACGGCCACTACTTCACCGGCTAATTCGTGACCCGGCACATGTGGTAACCGAATATCGGGATCGTGCCCCATCCAGCCGTGCCAATCGCTGCGACAGAGGCCGGTCGCGCGCACCGCTAGCACTACTCCATCGGGTGACGGCGCGGGATCAGGCAGATTGGCAATCCAAGGCATTTGACCAAAGGCTTCGTAGTATACTGCACGCATTGTCTTCTCCTTTTTCTAGCGTAGACAGCGATAAGGGGAGATCACATCATCTTCACACTGCATCGATACCGGCCTCCCCATAAGCTCCGGTATTGCTATGCCGCATATCGTCCGTGTAACTGCCATCCGCGTGGCGTTGTCGGATCAAGCCCGCGTGTTACAGCCAAGTGGTAGCAAAACAACGGCACCGGTATGATAGCACTCACCAAGCTTAGCTAAGCCGGTAGACATCTGCAAACCGAGCGTATCGATTGCGCACCCACGTTCATCATCACTCAGTACCGGTAACTTAGCACCAATAGTACGTAAGCGGACAAGCAGATCGGCGACCGATTTACTGCTTCACTGCCGAGTTTAGACGAAGCAACCGCCAACACCGGAAACTCTAGCTCGATTGGGACAGGTGAGC
This sequence comes from Chloroflexus sp., assembly GCF_049970315.1. Classification (GTDB taxonomy): domain Bacteria; phylum Chloroflexota; class Chloroflexia; order Chloroflexales; family Chloroflexaceae; genus Chloroflexus. Next base: position 192,345 of record NZ_JBMFNE010000004.1, on the reverse strand, counting down.
CGTGCTGCGACTCGACGGACGATGACATACGCTGTCTCTTTAAGTTTGCGTGACTATTCCGAAACGCTGTTGCCAATTGAAATTCGCGTTCCAACACTATCAATTGAAATGACTTACCGCCACCAGTGCCATCGTCAATGCTGCCGGCAAATTCGGCGAACCAATCCCGATTAGGAGGACGAAAGCCATGAGCTGTGCCGTATACGTGTCTTCATCGTAGCAACCAATTCAGACCCAACATCCAACTCAACGTGTAACTTCATCTGCCGAACTGACGGCGTATCGGGATTGTTGGTGATTACAAACGTTCGTGCCTCTTGCCGTTGCACGTCGAGATCAGGATAACCGGCCCAACTGCGAAACGCCGATCATCAGGGAATTACGTAGGTGCGCGGTAGCTGCCGATTTGGTAAGCAATGAGGGCACAACCCACCGGTAAGCTGTTGAATATCCTCAAGTGTACTAACACAGATACCGGCTTAGGTAGAGCTACCCCGACCGGCAAGATAGACATAGCGCAATCCTAGTGGGATCGTTTGATATGACGACCATCACGCTAACTGCTCGTGGTGTTGTATTGGTCTAAACTGGTGGAATGACGCTACCACGAGACACCGGTATCGTCAAATACACCGATCCGTATAACCCTTCGTGACATCGCTCGCCCATGCACCGTACTGTACCTCATCGCTGATATAATGTGGGGCGTTGCCCCAAGGCCGACGACGTCGATCCGGGCAGAGAAGAACCGCTAAGGTAACACAGCGATAGACCTGTTACTGTGTTACGCATGGTAGTCAGCCACCGGTGCAGAGCCAACGTCTATGGAACAGTTCAACTCGCTCAACCCAGCCCAACGTACCGCCGTGACGGCGCCGATCGGGCCTGTGCTGGTTAAGGCCGGCGCCGGTAGTGGCAAGACGCGCGTACTCACGCTGCGGATTGCATACCTGATTACTCATTACGGCGTATCACCGTCACAAATACTGGCCGTTACCTTTACGAACAAAGCCGCCCGCGAGATGCGCGAACGGTTGCGCGGGTTGCTCGGCTCGCGCATCCGTGGCTTGACGAGCGGCACCTTTCACGCGATTTGCACCCGCATCCTGCGTGAGTCGATTGCCGGTCGTATAAAGGGTTATACCGCTTCGTTCTCGATCTACGCCAGTGATGAGCAGTTGCAGTTGGCTGCCGAGGCGTTAGCCGGCGTCACGGAAACGCCACCTCGAATGATCGAAGCCGATGAGGTGCTGCGCCTCATTTCACGTGCCAAAAGCCGTATGCTCACCCCTCGTCTGATGGCTCGGTTTGCAACCGATCCGCTCGATCGGTTTGTGGCAGCCTGTTATCGCCGCTACCAGCGCGCTCTCGAACAGGCCAATGCGCTTGATTTCGATGATCTGATTCTGACGGCCTACCGGCTGCTCAGCGAAGACCCCGATCTCTTGGCAACCTATCAGCAACGCTGGCTACACGTACTTGTTGATGAGTATCAGGATACCGATCCGAGTCAGCACACGCTGATCGAGTTGCTCACCCGTCCGACCGCACATCGCCCACGTTCACTGTTCGTGGTCGGTGATGCAATGCAGAGCATCTACGGCTTCCGCAATGCCGATCACAACATTATCAACCGCTTTACCGTCGACTTCCCCGACGCGCAAGTGATCGAGCTGACAACCAATTACCGTTCACGGCAACCCATCCTCGATGCGGCATATGCGATTATTCGCCACAGCCGCAGTGTGTCGCCGATGGAGCTACGTGCTGCGGCGGCGGTCGCAGCCGAGCGAAGTGTGTTGATTAGCGAGGCAAAGGATAGCCGCGAGGAGGCAGAGCAAGTAGCACGCTCGATTGCCGAATTGCAACGGCAAGGTCGCCGACTGCGCGAGATTGTCGTTCTTTACCGTACACGCCACATGAGCCGTCCACTCGAACAGGCCCTACGCCACGCCCGCCTGCCTTACGTCGTGCGGGGCAGCGTCAGTTTCTTTGACCGAGCAGTTGTGCGCGATGCGCTGGCTTATCTGCGCTGCATCGCCAACCCCGCCGATAACCTCAGCCTTACCCGCATTGCCAATGTACCGGCGCGTGGGTTAGGCGGGCAAGCTCTGGCGACCATTGCAGCCTTCGCTTCCACCCAATCGATTCCGCTCAGCGAGGCACTCGGTCATGCCCCAGTCATACCTGGGCTAAGCCCACGTGCAGTCGAAGGAGCACGCCGACTGTTTGCCCTCCTCCAACGGTGGCGGCGATTAGCCGCCGGTACCATGCCGCCCGATCATCTGTTGGCCGATGTGCTGGAGCAGAGCGGTTATATGGCCGCTTTAGCCGAACGGTTCGACGCTGAAGAGCTGGCCGAAGCACGCGCCCATCTGCAAGAATTGCTCCGTGCCGCCGAAGAGCATACCGAGCTGAGTGCATTTTTGCAAGAAGTCGCCCTGATGACCAACGCCGACGATGACGACGATGAACGGGATCGGGTGCAACTGCTGACCATTCACGCCGCCAAAGGCTTAGAATGGCCCTTCGTGTTCGTGGTAGGGTTAGAAGAGGGAACCCTCCCCCACGAACGCAGTCTCGGCGATCCAGCCGCTCTCGAAGAAGAGCGGCGTCTGTGTTATGTTGCGTTCACCCGCGCCGCCGAACGGCTCTATCTTTCGTGGACGGCCAGCCGCAATCGCGGTCAGCGCCTAAAACTATCTCGCTTTCTCGAAGAGGTATTGGCCTTTGGCCGCGAACAAGCACGACAAGCCAAACAGTGAGGGCTGTCTTGCATGACGGCCCTTCACCGCCTGTATCATCGCCGATTACAACAACATGATCGCCGTGATCGCTACGACAATGAGGAACAGCACAGCTACCACCACAAGCGCGAGCCGTTCTAGATTCAGCAGCGATACGGTACTGACTAGCTTCTCATTTTCACCTGACCCGATCACATACAGACGACACTCTTGGTCGTCAAGCATGCCGCTGATCTCGGTCATCATGACACCCCTGATCGTCAGCTTCGCCTGTATCGGGCGACCGTGCGCACCCGCTTTAGCAATCGCCTCCTCGATCAAACGGCTAAGCGGCCCGACACTATGCCAGCGGCTATCGTAGAGATCGATCTCACTTTCATATATCTCACGTGCCTGCTGCTTAAGCAATCGCTGTACTTGCTGCGACAAATCTTCGCTATCATCATCGTTCTCAAGCTCGACAACCCACCGCGACCACGTAAAGAACTTCTCTTCGACCAGATTGCCATTGCCATCACATGTTTCGCACCGCACCCGTTGATATCCTTTACAACGGTCACATGGTTGTTCGACCGGGTTAGGTTCTCCACGACGCGCTTTCGGTTTGATCACACCTTTCCCCTGGCACTGCGGACACACCACTTGACCGGAACCTTGACAACCGGTGCAGGTAAAAAAGCGGCGTGAGCCAGGTAAGATCATCTCACCGCCGGGTTCAGATGTGAAATCGCGGTGAACTGGCAGCGGCGTTGCCCATACATCCAATGTCCGCTCAGCCACCGGACGTTCATCATTCCGCATCGGACGAGACCGCAATTGCGGTGGCGAACGTTGCTCGTAAAGCACTTTCAGCGCGTAGAAGTAGATATTATAACTGGCGATTAGCTCAAACTCGATCAGTTGGCCGAGTGATGAGCGACGAAATGGTTTCTGGCGGCTCCAACGGTTGAGCCACTTACGCAGATAGTCACGGCGATGGAAGGTATCTGCCCGTTTGCGCGCCTCGGTCAGAAAATCGTTAAATTGCTCAGCAAGATTAGCTAACTCAGAACTGAGTGCCAATTCGAGTGGATTCTCAAACCACTCGGCACAATCCTCCCAACGCGACTCTTCCATATCGATCGTATCCTGATCGAGGAGGGGGCGTAGGGCGAGTCGTAACGCATTTGCAGCCGCGCTGGCGGTACTGAAACGCAGATTCGGTTGGGGCGAGAGCATGCGTAACAACACCCGTTCGGCTAACATAAATGCGGGTGGTTTGTTACTCAAATCAAGCTCAACAATCATACCGGTAGGTGGTAGCTCACCGCTAAGCAGGTGATAGGCTATTGCCCCAAGACTGTAAATATCGAGCGAGGCGTGAGCTTCAGCCTGAGCGAGTTTCAATTCAGGCGCTGAATATGGTGTGAGATAATCGGCTTCACTCAGCATACTCCAATCGAGTGGAGCATCAGGCACGGCAGCGAGGCTTAGGTTGGTCAGGTACGCATTCCCCTCCGGGGTTACCAGAATATTCGCCGGCTGGACATCACGATGAACAACTTGCTGCTCATGGAGATAATCGAGGACGGCAGCGATTTGGGTGATAATGCGTACCGCTAATGTCAGATCCGGTGGGCCTTCTTGTAATATCTCATTCAGTGAGCGGCCGGCGATGTACGGCATGACCATATAATCGCCGTAGTGTTCATCATGACCAGCGTCGATCACCGGTAATAAGTGGGAATGACTCAAACTTGCAGCGAGCCGAGCGGCTAATTGAAACCGGCTATTTGCGATCCAATCGTGGCGACGCAACAAGAAGACATAAACCGGGCGGTTGAGGGTCTGATGGGTAGCGCGATAGATCAGGGCAAGCTCGTCTTGCCCAATCTGTTCATGCAAGCGGTACTCACGAAGTTCAAACTCCTGCGCGGCAGTAGGCCGTGGTTCGCCGTGGGCGAAAGAGTGTAGATTACTCATAGCTGCCTCAGCGTATCGTGTAAATAGAACATTTGTTCAATTCATATTGAAATTACCTTGTCAACCGTCTGGTTATGTTTCCCTGCCCTGCACTTCCGGTGAGTGATTCATCACCATAAGTAGCTACTTATCACCTTTTTCCGCACTGCGTCATGGTATACTACAACTGTGCCGGTTGGTGGCGGGCATCCTGTAAGATCGGACACGCAATGACGATCATCCGTGTCCTCCCTGCCAGTCAGGATCTCTGCCTCCTCATTTCTACCCCGTGCGGCATTCCTCAATGCCGCTTCCTCGCGCTTGCCCCATTGCCTGCCACCCGGTTAACGGCCCCGCTCAAGGGGCCGTAACTGTTTCAACAGGTGCCGGCGGTGGTGGCGGCACCCCCTCACGTAACAGTTTGAGCGCCCAGTACAATTGCGCATCCGCACAACTGGTATCGTTGGGCCGGTCTGGCACACACGGTACCTGATAGATCGGATCGTTCGCTGCCGGTACGACATGCTCCGGTGTAATCCCAATGCCGTTAATCGCTTCACCGGACGGCGTCAGCCAACGCGCAATGGTGATACGCACACTGCTCCCGTCACGCAGGGTATAGATGTTCTGAACCGACCCCTTGCCAAAAGTCTTCTCACCGAGCAAGACCGTATTCGGACGTACATCACGCAACGCGCCGGCAACCACCTCGGCGGCACTAGCCGACCCACCGTTTACCAATACTACCATTGGAATACCGTATAGCCGCCGGTTAGGCGGTGCCGTGATGGTGCGTAACTCTTTGTTGACGCCACTGCGCTCCTCTTCATAGAGCGCCACGCCGTCGTAAAACCGACCAAGCACCTCTTGCGCGGTCGTCAGAAAACCGCCCGAATTATTACGCAGATCGAGCACAATGGCCCGCGGTTGTTGTGGGAGCAACTCGGCAATCGCCTGGTCGAGCAACTCGGTGGTTGTGGCCTTGAATTCGGTAATCTGAATATAGGCAATGCGATCGGGTAAAAGCGTGCTATTGACGGTGATGAGCGGAATCGCTGCGCGCGTGATGGCAACGGTAAAGACGCGATCTTCGGCAGGTCGGCGAATGGTTAAGCGAACGATCGTTCCGGCCGGACCACGAATAAGGCTTACTGCACGCGCACTTGCTTCTTGGTCGCTCAAGCCGGCTATCAACTCAGCCAGTGGTTGATCATCTACTGCCAGAATGATGTCACCCGCTTGAATACCGGCTTGTTCGGCAGGCGAATTCGGGATCGGACGGTCGATAATGATTTGACCATTTTCAACCCGCAGATAAGCCCCAATACCTTCAAACCGGCCCTCCATCGACTCCCGATTTTGTTGAGCTTCTTGTGGCTCTTGAAAGAAGGTATACGGATCGTTGAGCGTTGCTAGCATCCCACGGATCGCACCGTATACCATCTTCTGCCGATCGATAGCTTGCGGCTGGTAGAAGTTCCCTTCAACCAGATCCCACACGTCCCAGAAGACGGCAAACTGTTGGCGGCGGTCACCAGGGGTGAGCAATCGCATATCGACGTTAGAGACACCGGTAATCAAGACATCGATCGGAGAGACGCCCACAATCCGCCCGGTGATCCAACCACCAAGAAAAGCCACAGCGATCACGGCGACCCACCGAACGATGACCCCGACGACTGTCCACACTCGTTCCATTCCCAACCCTTTTCTAGAGATGCAGCGCGTATTGCAACCTTGCCAATGGTCATTTCGCGCGGAGCGAGAAATCTTGCCATCCGCTTTTCTAGAGATGCAGCGCGTATTGCAACCTTGCCAATGGTCATTTCGCGCGGAGTGAGAAATCTTGCCATCCGCTTTTCTAGAGATGCAGCGCGTATTGCAACATTGCCAACGCCGTTAACGGCGCCGTTTCTGCCCGTAAGATGCGTGGCCCCAACGAAACCGCCACAAACCCATGATCGATGGCCGCCCGTCGTTCACGCGGATCAATACCGCCTTCCGGGCCCGAGATGATGGCAATCCGACGGAGCGAGGTTGGCGATGTTACAATATCACGCAAATGATGTTCAGCTTGTTCATCGAGCATCAACGCCAAATCGGCACTACTACCGGCAACCACTGCCGTAGAAAACGGTTGCGGAGCGCTCACTTCGGGTAAGCGGCCCCGCCCAGCCTGTTCGGCCGCCTCGGTAGCGATCCGCTGCCAGCGCACCAGTCGATGTTTGTCAATCCGATCACCCGGTAACGAGCGAGCAAAAACAACCGGTATAATGCGACGTATCCCCAATTCTACCGCCTTTTGCAACGCCCATTCAAACCGTTCGGGCCGGATTAGCGCCAAATAGAGATCGATTGCAACTGCCAACTCGCCACCGGCGTGACAACGAGCAAGGACATACCCCCGTGCCTGTCGCCGGTCGATGGCGGTCAATTGCACAACTGCCGCCATCCCCAGTCCATCAAGCAGCAACACTCGATCCCCGGCAGTCAGGCGCAGTACACGAGTCCATTGATGCAGCAGCGACGGATCATCAATCAAGATTTCGTCACTACGCAACCATACCGGATCAACAAAGAAGCGGTGGGTATTGGGAATGGTCGTTGGATTGTCCACTGTCGTCACCATTGCACAATGGGAGCGACACCGGTATCATTATCGACCGTGGCAAGGAGTGTGGGCAGATCGGGGATATACGAGCGCAGGAGTATGCCCTGCGCGGCCTCGACCCTGTACTCGCCTAGGGTAGCCGGTAATAGAACGGCTGCACCGCGTTGTAGTGTTAGTGTTTTGCTTCCCCATTCCAGTTGCATCGTGCCGTCAATTACCGTCAAGATCTCGAGCGAGCCGGGATCGGTAGTAGCACTGAGACAACCTCGCACATGCCATCGTTCAAGCGCAAACGATGAGCAAGCCACGAGCAATTCACGCTGTTCATCAAGCGGTAGTGGTTGGAGGAAGGAAGCCGAAGCCGGCTCGAGTCGGCTAACCGCCAATGCCTGCTCAATGTGTAACTCACGAAGCTGACCGGTACGTGCATCCCGTCGGTTGTAGTCGTACAAGCGATAGGTTAGATCAGATTTCTGCTGGATTTCAAATAGCATAATTCCAGCATTAATCGCGTGAATAGTACCTGCCGGTACAAAAACGAGATCACCGGCGTGCACCGGTTGCTGAGCCAACAGATCTTCTATCGTCCCATCGGCAATTGCCGCCGCCAACGCAGTTCGTTCAACCGGTGCTCGAACACCGAGCGTAACCGTTGCTCCCGGCTCAGTCGCCAGAATGTACCACGCTTCAGTCTTACCGTGAAAGCCGGTATGCGCTTCAAAGGTATGCGCATACTCATCATCAGGATGCACTTGCACCGAAAGCCGGTCGGCAGCATCGATAAATTTCGCCAGCAGTGGCAGATCGGCGCCGTAGCGGGCAAATGAGCGGGTACCTACCACCGCCTCGCCGTAAGCTTGTACTACCTCAGCTATCGTCTTCCCAGCAAAGGGACCATTCGTCACCCGATTGCTGTCGAAGACCAGCCAAATCTCACCGAGCCGTTCAGGATGCGGCGGTGGTAATGCCAGCCACGGGGCCAGCCGTTGACCACCCCAGAGTGGTTCAACAAATCGCGGTTCGGATAGGATGGGGTACAGTCGGTTCATAACGGTTTATCGGTTTGGGTCTATGTTCAAATGGCTATCGTCTCCATCATTACCGTCGGTGGACCAAGGCTACCCATTCACCTTCACAATGACGTTCGACTAGGGTCAGACCAGCTGCGGTGAAAGCGGCGATAACCTCGTGCTCCTTTATGTCAATGATACCACTACTAATGAGATAGCCCCCAGGTTTCAGCGCGGCAGCCAGATCGGGGGCAAGCGTTACCAACACTTTCGCAATCAGATTCGCCGCAATCAGATCGAACGTGGCCTGTGGTGTTTGTACCCGCAACGCCGGATCCGGTTCTGCCGGTCCAAAATCACCTGACAGCCAATGCCCCATCGCCTGCCCGACACCAAGACTACCCTCGGCTACTTGCACCACCGCGTTCACCTGATTGCGTTCAACATTCTCTTGCGCTACCCGTACTGCAATTGGATCATTATCGAGGGCCAGCACGTGCCCTGCACCCAACTTCGCAGCAGCAATTGCGAGAATGCCCGAACCGGTACCGAGGTCCAGTATGTGCTGGTCAGGTTGCACCATTCGTTCGAGTAACTGCAAGCAGAGTTTGGTCGTTGGATGCAAACCAGTTCCAAAGGCCATCCCCGGATCGAGCCAGAGCACAATATCGTCGGGCTGCGGTTGGTATTCCAACCACGACGGGATGATCACCGTGCGCTCACCGATCCGGAGCACCGAATAAAATTGTTTCCAAGCGTTCGCCCAATCCTCTTCGACCAGTGTACGAGTTTGAAGTGGTCCCAGCGGTCGGATCTGGCTCACATGCCAGAGAGCATGTTCAATGCGCTGGCGTGTCTCTTCGACCTGATCGTCGAACGGCAAATAGGTACGGAGCCAGACCGGACGGGTAGGGTCGTATTGAAACTCTGGCCCTTCATCACCGGCGATCCAGCCCTGTTCAACGACGACACCACCATTGTACCCGTAGTGGGCTAGGATCTCAGCAACCGTCTCTACCGCCTCCGGTTCGACTTCAATCGAAATCTCTAGCCACGTGCTTGGCGTTTGCATACCACTTCATCCTTGCCACTTCCAGCGCGTTCCGTGTGGACCATCTTCGAGGGTGACACCAAGATCGGCCAGCCGATTACGCACCAAATCGGCCAGGGCATACTGCTTGGCCTTCCGTAACTCACCCCGCACCTCGATCAGCAACTCGATAAACGGTGCCACTTCAGCGGTCGGTGTGCGTTGGCGCGGTTGCAGCCGCAACCCCAACACCCCAGCCAATTCACGTAGCGTCTGCTGACCAATGGCAAGCTCCTCGGCGGCAAGGCCGGCATCGCGGGCCGCATTAATCGCCCGTACCAGATCGAACAATGCAGCGAGCGCTGCCGGGCTGTTAAAGTCGTTATCCATTGCCGTAATAAACCGTTCGCGGGCAATGGTAGCTGCTTCACGCAACGCTGCTCCTGCCGGCCCTTCACGCACCGAACCGATAGCCGGCGCCAACGCCGATAAAAGTCGTTCCAGCTTGCGCTGATTATCGGCGGCAATCTCGTCATTGTAGGTCAGCGGGCTACGGTATGAACTACTCAAGACGATCAACCGAAACACGTCGGGATCGTATCGACTGAGAAAGTCGGCAATCGTCACCACATTCCCCAGCGACTTCGACATTTTTTCAACTTGCCGGGTCTGTGGATTCACCAACTGCAACATCCCGTTATGCACCCAATAGCGGGCAAAAGGCTGACCGGTCAAACTTTCGCTTTGGGCAATCTCATTTTCGTGATGAGGGAAGATGAGATCGGTGCCGCCGCCGTGAATATCAATCTGCGGTCCGAGATGCTCCATCGCCATCGCCGAGCACTCGATATGCCAACCCGGACGTCCCGGACCCCATGGACTATCCCACGCCGGTTCACCCGGCCGGGCAGCTTTCCACAAGGCGAAATCAGCAGGTGACTCTTTACGTGGATCAACCTCAAAGCGCGTTCCGCTGAGCATCTCATCGAGCGAGCGACCGGAGAGTTTGCCGTAGTCTTCGTCGCGCTTCACCCGAAAATAGACATCGCCATCAACCACATACGCATAGCCACGCTCGATCAAGCCTTGCACAAACGCGATAATGCTCGGCATCGTCGTCGAGACACGCGGATAGGCTGTAGCCGGCAAGACATTCATTGCCTGCAACTGAGCCAAAAATTCGGCAGCATATTGCCCGGAGAGTGCGAGCGGATCTTGTTCCATTGCTTGCGCGCGGGCGATCACTTTATCATCGATGTCGGTAAAATTGACGATATGGCGCACCTGATAACCACGAAATTCAAGATAGCGCCGGATCATGTCAAACACAATCGCCGACATCGCATGCCCGATGTGAGCTTCGTCATAGGGTGTCACCCCACAGACGTACATACGGACAACACCAGGCTCAATGGTCTCTAACGGTTCAAGCCGACGGGTCAAAGTATTGTAGAGGTGAATCGTCATACCAACTCGCTATCATCACATTGCAGCCTATATACCCGCACCCTGATTATACTCTTCTTCCACCGATGCCGACTCATCCAGCAACGTCTGCCAGAGCTGTTCGGGCAGCTCATTGTGTTTGAAGTGGAAGTCTTTACGATGCACGTGAGAAACGGCTTCGAGTTCGATCAGACGTGCCTCAAGTTCGAGCACCTTATCGTGCAGACTGCGCAACATCTCACCTTCGGGATCGGGCAACTGCTCGACCCGCCGCGAAACGCCGGTAATCGGATCGCGGCGGGCAACGATACGAGCCGGTACACCGACGGCGGTAGAGTGGGGAGGCACGTCTTTCACAACCACCGCGCCGCCACCGATTCGAGCGCCACGCCCGATAGTAATTGCACCGAGAACGATAGCACCAACACCGATGACTACTTCATCTTCGACCGTCGGATGGCGCTTGCCGGTCTGTTTTCCGGTACCACCGAGTGTTACCCCTTGATAGAGCATCACCCAATCGCCGATTTCCGCCGTCTCACCGATAACCACACCCATCCCATGATCGATAAAAAAGCCTCGGCCAATACGAGCACCGGGATGGATTTCGATCCCGGTAAGAAAGCGACTGATCTGTGAGATCAGACGTGGGATAAATGGAACCTTCCGTCGATACAGGGCATGGGCAAAACGATGAAGGATAATCGCGTGCAAACCGGGGTAGAGCAAGACCTCAGCCAGATTACGGGCCGCAGGGTCATTGCGAAAAATGGCGCGAATATCGTCGCGCAACACACAGAGCGCATGTGAAATACGCATCGGATTGCTCCGGCGAATAATAATACATGTTACATATCACAAAAGGGCGGAGGAGGAGAACGCCGGAGGCGCGCAACGATGCGCGAACCCGGCAGAGCCAGGCGCTGGGGCGCCACCGAGTGGGGCGGCGCCCCTAGCGACAGGAGCACCCGGGGAAGGGAAGGAGCAGGGAGGCCAATCGATTAGTCTTCGCTAGAATCGGTCTTGTCACTCGCGTCACCCTTGCTCTTATCACTACCCGTTACCGAGCCACCGCTGGTACCACGGCTATCAGTTATATACCATCCTGACCCCTTAAAGACGATACCGGCGGGCTGAATCACCCGACGTACTCGACCTTCCTGACCACACAGACAGACGGTCAGTGGCTCGTCTTTGAAGCTCTGGAACTTTTCAAACTGCTTGCCACAAGCGTCACAGGCATACACATAGGTTGGCATAGCGCGCTTCCTACCTCCATGGGATGCTTTTAGTTGATGTATCACGCTGTGTATTGTACCCCAGAGCGCCATAATCCGCAATAAGAAGAGTGTTAGAACGCATTGTGCGCCACGTCTGCCTGGTTCGATGAGGCAAATGCTCGTCGCTCCTCCACAATCTGGTATCATTTGACAAAACAGCCATTTGCCTATGGAGATCGTTATGACCTTCGATCCAACGACTATTCGCCCTCTCTTTCCGGCATTAGCCCAAGAGGTTGCCGGCAGACCGGCCATCTTCTTCGATGGCCCCGGCGGCACGCAGGTGCCGCAGATGGTCATTGATGCGATGAGCCACTATCTCGCCCACGATAATGCCAATTCGCATGGTGCCTTCGCGACGAGCCGACGTACCGACGCAACGATTGCTGCCGCCCATGCCGCAATGGCCGATCTGCTCGGCTGTGAACCTGATGAGATTTTTTTCGGCCAAAATATGACTTCCCTGACGTTTGCCCTCAGTCGTGCTATCGGGCGCGAATTGCAAGCCGGCGACGAGATTATTGTGACTCGCCTTGACCACGATGCGAACGTTGCACCATGGCATGCCCTGAGCGAGCGTGGCGTCGTCATTCGCGAAGTCGATATCGATCCCATAGACTGTACGCTCGATATGGACGATATGGCAGCGAAGATCGGGCCGCGTACCAAACTGGTGGCAGTTGGGTATGCCTCGAACGCAGTTGGCACGATCAATGATGTACGACAGGTCGTGGATTGGGCACATCAGGTGGGTGCATTGGTATTTGTCGATGCGGTGCATTATGCACCGCATGGCTGCATTGATGTCAAAGCTCTCGATTGCGATTTCCTGGCGTGTAGTGTCTACAAGTTTTTCGGCCCACACGTTGGGGCAATGTACGGTAAACGTGAGCATCTGCAACGGTTAAAGCCTTACAAAGTTCGTCCGGCCGACGATACGGTACCCGGACGCTGGATGACCGGGACGCAGAACCACGAAGGGTTAGCCGGTGTGACGGCTGCCGTGGAGTATCTGGCGAGCTTAGGGCAACCCGCTCCTGATCGTCGTACAGCACTGGTAACAGCAATGGAGCGGATCGTCGCCTACGAACGTTCACTTGCCGTCCAGTTGATTGATGGTTTGCTGAAGATCCCCGGCCTGACCTTCTATGGCATTCGCGAGCCTGAGCGATTCACATGGCGCACACCAACGGTATCATTCCGACTCGCGCATCTGGCACCACGTGCAGTAGCCGGGCAATTAGCCGAGCACGGTATCTTTGTCTGGGATGGGAATTACTATGCGCTCAGCCTTAGTGAACGGCTCGGTGTCGAACCACTTGGCGGCATGGTGCGAGTCGGTTTGGTCCACTACAATACAGCCGACGAGGTTGATTTCTTCCTCACCACATTGCACAAGCTAGCAACCCGTTAACCGCAAACAATGCGGTCATTGCCTATGCTCGCCTTGTCGGCATATCCACGTCGACAAGGCGAGAAGTTTGTTGCGACCATTGAGCACCGGTACCAGCCGAATACACGTACTGACACCGACCGCACAGTAGTAATGTCCGGTCGTACCACCGCCACCGATTCGCCGTCCTACCGCAGCACCACGCCGCCCCCAGCCCACCGGCCTGTAGCTGTGCCACACCGCCCCCAGCCCACCGGCCTGTAGCTGTGCCACGCCGCCCCCAGCCCACCGGCCTGTAGCTGTGCCACGCCGCCCCCAGCCCACCGGCCTGTAGCTGCGCCACGCCGTCCCCAACCCACCGGCCTGTAGCTGTGCCACGCCGCCCCACCGGCCTGTAGCTGTGCCACGCCGTCCCCAGCCCACCGGCCTGTAGCTGTGCCACGCCGCCCCCAGCCCACCGGCCTGTAGCTGTGCCACGCCGCCCCACCGGCCTGTAGTGGCGCCGCACCGCCCCCAGCCCACCGGCCTGTAGCTGTGCCACGCCGCCCCACCGGCCTGTAGTGGCGCCACACCGCCCCCAGCCCACCGGCCTGTAGCTGCGCCACGCCGTCCCACCGGCCTGTAGTGGCGCCACACCGCCCCCAGCCCACCGGCCTGTAGCTGCGCCACGCCGTCCCACCGGCCCACCGGCCTGTAATGGCACCGAACCCTTCCGCACCACTCAGAAAACACTTACCGAGGCACCGCGTCAGTGAGCATCCGGCATCGCCATCGATAGGGTATGGAGTCAACTGAATCTCTATCGTAGCTCATCGTTTTGTTCCACCGACATCACCTGCTCGATACCATTGATGGGCTACGTCCCCCATGAGAACACCTCGCTCCCAATCACCATGACGAAGAGGAGGTTGAGCAAGATACCAAAGACTAAACTCAAAGCGGTCAGTAAGAGTAAATAGACGGTACGCCGACGGATAAGCCGCCGAAACTCGCCTTGCAACAAGGTTTCGAGGGTTTGTTGTTGGGCAGCCAACACCATCTCAACGGGTGTTCCTTCCGCTTCGGCTTGAGCAAGTGCGGCAGTGGCGTCGATCAATTCACGACAACGGGAGCGACGGGCCACTTCGGCAAGTGCAGCAAAGGGACGCATACGCTGCTCTTCACTGAGGGCTAATGCTGCAACCACGACCTCGCGCATGGGCGCTTGACGTGGTACAGCCTGCATACAGTAGCGGCGCAACAGTATACTCGGAGCTTCAAAGCTGCCCAATGCGACCCGAATGAAGCCGATCAAACCCGGGGTGAGGCGGCGTAGCTCGCGCTCCATTCGTTCGCGGGTACGGCGTGGTTGACGCGGCCAAACCAGACCTAGTCCAAGATAGGCAGCTAACGCCAATCCGAGCCAGAGCGGGCCTCCGCTCAGCGCTGCTCCGGCGCAAAGCAGGGCGAGCGCTATGCCACCAGCTTGACCGACTATGAAGCGTTGGCGTTCAGCTAGCGACACGACAAAGAGTGGACGGGGACGCAGCACAATTCCAAGCACGGCCAATAGGGTGCCCCATAAGGCGGCTAGTAGCGCCGGAGCAACCGGCGTCGTAAGCAAATGTGACATACGTAGGAACCTTTCGCTGGATCATTGCGGCTAATACTCGACATCCTCAACCCGTGACAACCAAATCCCGCCGATAATAGGGGCTGCCAGCGCCAAACTAACGATTACGGCAAATACCATCCCTATCGGAGTGCTATAGGCAACTCGTACCCGCTCCCACTGCGTCGCCCCCAAATATACAGCCATCAGCACACCGGCGCCCCCAACAGCCAACCCGCTATAGCGCATTTGCGCCAGTTCGGTCAAGGCCTCTTCGCGCCGCCGTTCAGAAGCTTGCAGGGCAGCGTAAGCAGCCGCACAACGGCGTGCTTGCAAGTCTTGCGGTTGATCAGCAGCTACAGCGAGATGGTTCAGCAGAATGGCATGACGTACTGATAAGGTTTGCCCGGCTAAGGCGGTGATCACTTGACGCAAGGTAGCAATACTCCCATCGGCCAACGGCGCACCCTGCTGTCTGATCAGCCAACTCCATTCGTCGCGCAACGGACCGGACGGCATATCGGCAAGTAAGCGGTCAAATGCGGTACGCAAGCCTAACCCACCGCTAAGCAGTGCGCTTAGCCGGCCAATGGCTGGGGTTAGTTCTCGTTCGAGTTGTCGGTTATAACGATGGGCTACCAAAGCAAACCCGACTCGAGTCGCTAAGACAGCGGCCACCGGTGCTAAGGCTAATGCCAGCCATAGCGAGCCAATGAAACCGAGTACAGCGCTGACGAGGGTTGCCACACCACCGACCATCAGCAGTGCCGTATTGGTTGACAATAAGACAGGACGCCAAATCAATACTGGATCGAGGGTCGGATCGATGCGACGCTGAGACAAACGGGTCATCATTTGGGCCAACGGTTGGCGCAAGATGAAGATCGCCGTTGTCGCGATGAGGGCAGCGAGCAGAGCCGGTGCCATCCGTAAGAGCCATGCCGTTTCAGGATGGGTCAATGTTTCGACAGGTGGCATGCTATAATCCTTTCTCCACGCTTATCCATGAGTTTGGGCCGCTTCTCGCATACGTAACGCGGCAACTACCGGGATCAAAGCAGCGTCGCCGACTTCACCGGTTGCGACGAGGGCATTGAGCGCAGTGTAGCGAGTACGCAACAACACCAACGCCGTTTCATCGCTGAGACGGGCCGGTTCAAGTTTCGCAATCAGATCCAGTGCATCACGGGGACGGCCTTGTGCCAATGCCTGTTCGGCCCGCTTAATATCATTGAGGGCTGCTTGATCGGCTTGCTGGCCGGCAGTAATAGCAGCCGCTAGCATTGGCCAGCCACCGGGCGGTGAAAAGGCAGCATAACGGTCAAGATCGGCGCTCAGTTCGGTATACACTGCTTCGGCAACATGCCAACGTCGGTCAGCTAACGCCGTACTGATCTGTTCATACGCAGTACGCCCCGCTACAGCCGGAGCCTGAGCAAGGGCCGGTTCTACAGCCAACACATGCCGTGCCGCCTGAACCAAACGCTCATCCTGGCGCTCACTCCATGCCCGACGTAAGATTGCCAACGCCCGTTCAGATGCACCGGCTTGGCGGGCTAAGGCGGCTTGCGCCAGCGCATCATCGACCACGGCACGACTACTCGCCACTGCCCGAGGACGTTCGGTGAGTTTGAGCAATGCAAAGCGCTGCAACAGCGTTTCCGGCGTCCGATCGGCCTCTTCCCATACCAGTCGATCATCATGCACCTGAGCACTACAATGCCATCGTATCCCCTCGGCAACCGGTTCTGCCCAGGCTAACCGAATTAACGTTGGTCGCAACCCACTTGCCGTCTCTTCACAGCCATCGAGCAGCGCTATCTCGTTGATGTACCGTCGACCAGCGGTACGAGCGAGATGGATGACGACCTGAAAGTTATCGCAAATATCTTCCAGTGCATTGGTTCGCCGCCCTTCGTAAAGATATGCGCCCGGCATGGCCGCACAATCGGCCAACCGACTGACGGCGCGCACTGTATTCCGCGCATGGATCGTCGTCACTACGGCATGGCCACTCACTGCCACTGCCAGTATCGCCCCAGCCTCGGCAGCACGAGTTTCACCGGGTGCAACTAGCGATGGTGTCTGCCGTAAGACTTCGCGCGCTGCGCGCCCAAAGGCTTGTGGATCAAGACTGGTCTGAACCAATTCACGAGTCCATGCAGCGTGACGGACATTGATCTCCAAGGTGTTATCTTCAATCGTTATTACGTGTGGTTCACCCGGCCACGAATTAACAATTGCCTCGAGCAATGCCGTCTTGCCGCAACCGGTTTCGCCGGCAATGAGGAACGAACAACGTGCGCGCACGAGGAGGTGCAATACTGCGTAGAGCGTCTCATCGCACGCCCCGCGCCGAAGAAAATCGGCGAGTGTCCAAGCAGTGCGTCGACCACGCCGAATACAGATCAGTGCAGTATCATCAGGTGTACAAGGCGGGATCGTCACATGCATGCGCGTACCATGGGCTAGTGGCAGGGTATCTTGCGGTCGGCTACGGTCGAGTGGTACTGCCAATCGCGATGCTAAAACAAGTGCTCTATCTAACGCTTGCCGCGGTGAACTGAAACGCTCAGGGGCAAGCGTAAAATCGGCCCCGTCCTCCTGCACCATGATTCGGTCACCGATAATTTTTACTTCTTGGATCCGCTCATCATCGAGATAAGGTTGGGCCGGTCCCCAGCCAATTGTGTCGTGAAAAAGGCGTAACAGACTGGCATCATCTGTAGGAAAACCGGCTAATGGCCCACCACGTTCGGTATGCGCGCCAATCGCCGAGCGTAATACGCGCAGTACTTCCGGATCTCGTTCTGCAGAAGGTGCAACCGGATTGAGTAGTTCAGCACTTAACTCGGTCAGTAGCAAGTCACGCGCTGCCTGTAATACGGTTGCTGCCGGATCGTTGGTTGCCGATTGCTGTGGGATCAAATCGGCCAATCCACCCTCTTCGAGTACCGTTAATGGTCGGTAAGCGGGATGCATGATGTCCTCCTTGGCTACGACACTGCTGGAGCCGGTATGCGCTGACCAAACATCTGCTCGCTCAAACGCCCCCACCATCCTGTCTTCGGCATAGGTAGGCGCGGTTGTAGACCAGCATGCGCGCAGAGCACTTCAACCACCCGATGGGTGGCTTGCGTAAAACGGCTGTACGGCCCGAGATCGAGCATTGAGACGTAGCGATCGTGTTCGTCAGCAAGACTGGCGAGACGCGGTTCGCGCGGCAGTACGCCAAGATTACTCAGCCGTGGATAACGCCGTGCAAACAGATCGGCGACCATACTGACGGTCACGGTGACACCACGCTCAGGTTCCATAAAGAGCAACGCACAGCGTTCGAGACGGTCAGGAGCCAATTCGGTAAAGTGGTCGAGCATATGCCCAACTCCCATCCGCTCACGAGCACCGGGCGGCGTGGGTAACACCACATTGCCACCTGCCTGCAAAACGTGAGTTGCATAAGGTCGGCGCAAGTAATCGGGCGGTGTGTCGATTAACACGACATCGTACCCTTCAAGAGCAATAATCCCCTGATACAACCCTTGCCAATCGGGCAAACGCAAATCGTTCTCGGCGCGAGCTACGGCATGCGAACCGATCAGCAGATCGATCCGCCCCCAACCCTGGTTAGTGGCACGAGTATGCTCAGGCTGAAAGATGAAAGGCTGAATACCGCTCGGATACCAATGCGCCGGCCCACGTTGCACGAGATGGAGATATGACGGAGCACTGGCCGGAACCCGAAACGCCGGGACTAAGCCGGGATTTGAAATATCACTGTCCCATACCAACACATCCAGTCCACGTCGCCGCAACCCCTCGGCCAACACGCATGTGGCAAAGGTCTTGCCAATCCCACCTTTGGCCGCACCGATGGCAATCACTGGCAAACGTTGGACACTGCTCCCACGCCGTCGCCCAAGCTGACCTCCAATCCAATCGGCCAGTGCCACCGGATTACGCTCACTCGTGGCAGCCAAACCTGCGGCTAAGGCATCAGGCAGAGCCGATCGGGCGGGACCGGCCAACCCCAGCAGCACCTTTGCCCCTACCTGCTGAGCACGGGCCGTCAGATCCCACAGATCGGCCAATGGAGTACCACGACTATCGTCAAGGTAAATTGCATCGGGCGGACGCGATCCAGTCAATAACCGTTGTACCTGATCAATACGCGATGGTGCGAGAACGGCTACATCGCGCAATTGCTCGACTTCACTCTGGAGACCCTCAATAGCGCTAAAAATAATGAGTTCCATAACATCACTCCGTTATCGGCCATAGCACGCAGTCGTTCCACGAACACGAAGCACACTTCACATCCGACCCAATCCCCACCCTGCATTGACATAACCAGCCCTCACCAACCGTTCACTCGTCCGTTCATAGCGAAAAAGCGGGTTTGTTGGAAAAGGATCACCACTCTGACCTTGTGAGCCTTGGGGCAACACCTCTTCGATGGTCATCACACCACGCTTCCCATTCGGAGCACGTCCGATCTGGACTACCAACAGGTTCACGACATCAGAGGTGATCAAGCCGCGCACGATCTGAGCTGCTGCTTGCCCAGCACCGGTTGTCTCATGGGCCAAGCCGATCAGTGCCATCCGCTCGAGGTTCCGTAACGCTCCTTGTACCGTCGCCGCATGGATGGTGCCTAAACCGGGATGACCGGTTGCAGCCGCTTGTAACATCGCCATTGCCTCGCCCCCTCGTACCTCGCCGACGATGATGTAATTCGGCTTTTGGCGAAGGGCAAAGGTCACAGCACGGCTAAAACCGCCGGTTTCAGCCGGTGCTTCAATATGTAAACTATTGACGCTATGGGGCAGCTCACCACCATCTTCAATAACGACCAAGCGCATGCGTGTACCAATCGCCTGGGTCAACGCGGCGGCTAGTGTTGTCTTCCCACTACCGGTCGGACCGGCAATCAGCACTGACGCACCACCGTTAAGGGCCGCCAATAAGAGTTCACCGGCTTCCCGACTAATGACGTTGCTCTGCATGAGATCGTCGAGTGTTGCCCACCGTTCGGGCAGTAGGCGAATTGCCAGACTCGGCCCAGATGGGGAAGCGCTTCGGTTCGTTATGGCGTAGCGCAACCTGTCAACAACGCCTTGGACAAATGCTGACAGTGGGGTATCACCGATCACACCGTGATTACGTAGCACCAACTGACGTTGCGTCCAATCGATCCAAGCCGGGTGGACAATTACACCGGTATTGACCATCATGCCGCGCTGCACCACAAAAAAGGGCGAATCAGACGGACCGTTAAACAGAATGTCTGACACCGCATGCTCAGGATCACGCCAAATCTCGATAGGACCGTACCATGCCACATCGCGCCATGGTACCGAGTCATCGAATCCGAGCCGAGCGAACGCCTCATCAGGTGGTAAGTGCCAGAAATCTCGTAAGCGACCACTGCGCAGCAGTATCCGCAATTCTTCCGTGATAGCCGCACCGGTGGTCGGTGAGTGATTCACCGGTTGCGCTCCAGTGTCCCATAAGGTTTGCACGCTGTTCTCCTTTCGAGATGTGGTATGTGGCGGAAGCCGGTCGCAACCACTTCCGCCGATTTGTATGGTTATGATTACTCATCACCGGTGATCGGCTTAACCGGTGCGGTCAATTCCTCAACCGTAAGCTGGCCGATGTCGAGCCGTTCTAGAGCAGGCAAGATCGGTGCATCGCTGCTGTAACGCTCACCCCACATCGGCAAACCGGCAGCCTGCAAGGCCCAGATCGCGTGCGATTGGTAAGGTGTGAGTTCGAGATACGCCACCTGCGCTTCACTATCAACGTAGAGAACACGCGCACCGCTCAACAACCGACATGCATACGGACGAGGCTGTAGTGGTGTATCCGGCGGTAGCACTGTCGGTGTCCGCCCCTCGGCAACACTACGTGCCTGATCACAAACATCTGCGGCGCCACTCGGATCGTTGAACCCGATGTTCACCCGGTCATGGTGGGTCAGTGGGCCGATAGTTTCGGTGCTGAACGGTACCGGTACCATTCCCGGTGTTAAGGTTTCACCGTTGGGATAGACCGGCTGAGCCGGAGATTGCGCCGTCACCATTGACGGCTGAAGCAAATCATTGGCCGAAAGATTACGGGCAGCATACTGGCCGATAACCTGCGCCGGCGAAGCAATACCGGTCAATTGCACCGGACGATGACGCGGCAGTAATACCACTGTCAGATCATCAGCACTGAGTTGACGACCATATGGAACATCACGGGCGAGTATCACCACCGGTTCGCTTTGACCGGCCTCAAGAAAGGCAATCACCGTAAATACCGCTGTCACGATTAAGCCTAGACCGATCAGAATAGCCGGTAGTGGATTACTACGCCGACGGGTGAGGGCCTGATTGAGCGTGCCAAGGGCCGACATACAAACTCTCCTTTCGCTACAGTTATGGTCGTTCCAACCGGTCAACCGTATCTGCCGCACGAATACGTGGTCGGACTTCGCCTAACCCAAACAATCCACGCAATACCGGTTGCACCTCTGCGCAAAGCAATGGTGTGGTGGTACTAATCGAACCACACACGCCTCCCTGTGGCAGAACCGTCCAGCGTGTATTGGCTGCCAAAACGACCGGATCAACTCCACCGAGATGAGCTTGCTGCAAATTCACGAGCAAGAATTGGTGTGCTACTTGCACAAGAGCAGAACATTGGTCAGGCGACCGGATCGTTACGGACTGACATACCCGATTGCCACGCAGAGCCTGACCATTCCGCGCTAAAACGGCATAATCGATCTGTTGTACTGCCGAACGAGTAGCCTGTTGCAGTGCGTCTTCGAGTTTGGCAACGGTGAGCCAGAGATTGGCAAGCTCGATCACCACTAACACGAAGAGGGTGAGTATCGGCAGCATCAACGCTACCAGTGGCAAGGCCTGACCACTAACGCGGTACACCATCGACAGCTCCTACTGTTGATCGCGCTCGGCAGCACGAGTAGCACTGGCCCGCACGACAAGCTCATCCCCGAACGGTAAAAGGGTAGTTGGTATCCACAATGCTGCTCGATACCGTACTTCAACGGTGATCGGGTCATAACGCCGACATGGACGACGAGGGCACGCTATGACTACTTCGCTGTTTGACGGCGTTACCCACGCACTTCCGGCAAGTGCTTGCCGAGCGGCAGTCTCGGTTGCAGTACGGTCACCACCGGTCAATGCAGCTTGATGTGCTGCCGCTCGCGCCGCTTGATTAACGGCATAGTGTGTAAGGAGAAGCTGACCGACACTAAAGAGACCAACCACGAGTGTGAGCAAAATCGGTAACGCAAGCGCCATCTCAATAAGCGTTTGACCTTGTTTTCGCATGAAGAAACTCCTTTCCAAGCATCAACCGAATAACGCATGGACGATGGCGGTGAACGGCTCTGATGGCTTGGCATAAATCCCACCAGTTGACGTTAATTACCGGGTGCCACGAGCGAACGAGGCGCAAGGAGCGTAACATTGACCTGCTCGGTGATCAGTTGGCGAGCCGGATCGGGTAATGGCACGACCGGTACCGGCGGCAGTGGTATCCCACCAATACTGCCCGGCGCCTGATTCACAATCTGTACCTCGAGTTCGAGCTGGATCGTGAGCCGCACCTGATCGAGCACGTCAGTTGTGTAGAGGTAGACGTCAGAGCGCATTGCCGGCGTCGGCGGTCGTCCCCAATAAAGATGGACCTGATCGTTGAGATCATGTTCACGCAAGACGATAGCACGCAATTGGTCACGGCTCCGTCCGCCGAGATAGCCATAGATGCATCCAGTAAGGAGTTGGGGCTTTAGTGTCGGACGTATCCCTTCGCGACATCCGGCAACCCCACGGCTATCAGCCGCACGAGGGTCGAACCGTTGCTTTCCTACTTCGATTGTTGCCAAACTCCAACCCACTACCCGCACCTGATAGGCATACGGCCACGGCAATGGCTCATCGGCAAAGGTCACGGTTGCTAATTGGGGAGTCAGATCGAGCACCTCGCCGGCAGGCCACGTAATGGCAGCGCCTTCCGAAAGGTAGACACCGTTCGTTTGGTTCGCATCGTGCATCGCCGGATCGAGAGTCGAGCGGATCGCTACCTGTAATTCGCCGGTAGCGCGACCGATCGTTGACGGTGGCGGTACCACAGAGACGGTTAGCGTCGCCACGTTATCGACCGGATCATCTGCCGGAGTTACCGTCGAAATCCGCGCTGTCGCCGGCAATACCGTACCGGCAGGAACGTTTGTCTGGACGACTACCTCAATTCGTCCGGCGGTTTGCGCGTTCAGCGTACCGAGATTCCAACGAAGCCGCTGACCGTTGCGCGTCGAGGGGGAAAGGCTTGCACCGACGAATTGGACATCAGCCGGCAATTCTAGTTCGAGAACCGTATCGGCAGCAGCACGGGTCTGGGTTGGCCGGCGATGGTAGCGATTACCATAATCGATAGTGTAGGCAAAAACACTACCTTGTCCGACAATACTTGCCGGGCCATGCAATAGGACAAACGGGTTGGGCCGAACGATGGCAACGGTAGCATTGGCGGTATTATCACCTTGCGCGGTGCTCAATTCAGGTGTAGCAGTAACAATCACCGCTTGTGCTGTCAAGTGATCAAGAGCAATCGTCACCGGTAAGATAAAACCGATCCGCAGCTCACCACTCGTCGCCGGCGCAACATCGCCAAGCGCACACACAAGTTGTTGGACATTACGCTGACAAACCGACGGTATAGTAGTGAGAGTGATTGCTGTCGGTAGATCAACGGTTAGTACCGTTGCCCGTGCCATACCGCTACCGTTGTTTCGGTAGCTCACGAGCAAACTGTTTGCCTCACCGGCAGCAGCCGGTATTGGCGTGAAGGCCACACTCACGGCCAGATCAGGCCGAACATGCACCGTTCTCGTGGTAGCGACGTTATCAAGCGGTACATCACCCGCAGTCGTGGTTGTGACCGTCACTCGATTATCAAGCCGATCGGCGGCGTTCGGTCGGGGTCGTGTGAGAATACTAACGGTCACTTCCTGATTGGGACTAAGGCCGGCAAGGGTACAGCGTACCGTTCGCTGAATACCTTCGTAGCGACATGATCCGGCCGGTGCCTGCAAGAAGCTGACAAAATCAACTTGCGGTGGTAACGGATCGGTAACAACCACATTGTTTGCGACCGCACTACCACGATTAACCACACGTAGGGTGTAGAGCAACTCATCACCACTCAGTACCACCGCCGGCGCACTTTTGCTCACACCCACTTCCGCCCGCGTCAACTGAGTTATCCGCTGCGCGCGGTTGTTGGTAGGGTTATCGTCGGCAGGTGTAGCACTAATCGTCGCAATCGCCGTTACCGTTTGAACAAGATTATTACCAATATTGGTCGGTGCGCGCACACGAATGTTTATCGTACCGGTGGAACCTTGGCTTAGACGTGGCAACTGCCAGATGAGCCGTGGACCATCTTGACGGGTCGGCGGTTGATCGGCGTTGAGTAACGTTGTCCCAACAGGCATCTCGAGCTGAATAACGACATTATTGGCGACACGATCACCGGTATGGCGATAGGTCATCGTGTACTGAAGTTCATCACCAACTACCGCTATGGTGGGAGCACGCAAATCGATGCTCAGATCCATTTGTGTTTGCAATCGGACCAAGCCAACATCGATCTCAGTACGCACCTCCCCATGTCCCAGCAAGATCACTGAACTAAAGTTCGTTCGTGCATCAATATCACTATCCCGCTGCGGATCACCACCGATGGCTAGAGGCGCAAAAGCGTGACCATCAGGCAAGGTCACAAACACCCGGTAGCTTCCTGGTTCGAGACCAGCAAACGAGTAGTATCCTTGAACATCGCTAAATGTCGTTCGCGGATAGGAAGTGACTTGTGGAGCCGAGCCGGGTAATCGTTCGAGCCGCAATGACACACCGGCAACACCGGCTTCATTATTGTCTTGCAGACCGTTCTGATTCTGATCTAGCCACACTCGATCACCGATCACGGCAGGTTGGAACCGGCGTGTTAAACCAATATCAACGTTACGAATCAGTTCTTCCCGCAGCGGTAATGGCAAAGCAGTACCGGTTACCCCATTACCGGTATGCCGTCCGGCAAACTCAACCACTCCAAAGGTCGGATGTGCATCACTATCGCGTGTATCATCTCCACCGACATTCACCGGTGCATAGACCATACCGGCCAACGAGCGACCGGGAGCAAATTCGGCAGGCGCGACTCGTACATGCAATGCACGGTTAGGCGGCACAGCAATGGTATAGCTTCCACTGTTATCGGTTACTACTTCACCCAATGGAGTTGATTGATCGGGTGCCATCACCTGCAGTGTTACACTGTTGAGTGGCGGCTCAGTAGCTTCTCGAATGCCATTACCGTTGACATCATGCCAAAGTTGACCGCTGATAAAGGCGTATGTGCAGAGTAGTTCAAGATCACCTAATGCCGTTGATTTGTTACTACCGGGCGGAATAAGGGTAATTGCACGGAAGGGATGTGGTTGATCCCTTCGATAGGCCATCAGCCCTGACGAATTACTCCCTAGTAGCGAAGTAACCACAATCTGTTCGTAGCCACTGGGGGAGGGGATGGCCAATATGCTACCCATATGATTTTCGACATGGGCTGGACGATCACCAGGATAGCTGTGGAGATGGTCATTCAGCCAGTCGGCACGATGAGCAATATACAACTGCTGTGGATCATTAATATTTACTTGATCTTTCCGCAGACTATTCAATTGTTCAAGTTGCCAATACCCGTTGACAAACCGATAATTAAGTGTGTCACCTTGTGCAATCGCCGTATAGTGACCTGTCGGTGGTGGCCCGAAGAAGGTAAGATCACCAACCCGATCACGCAATCCCAGTCGTAATTCCTGCCCATTAGGGCTAAATTCAATATCGGTCAGAAAAGGCTGCGCATGAAAAATAGCGCGTGAAGGATTATAGATTTGAAGTTTCTCAAGTTGTTCATTCCATGCATTCCATCCAGTAATGTTTTCTTTCGCTTTCCTTATCTGAATCGCCCAGAGATACGTTGAATTGTGGAATCGCTCGTTAAAAATAGAAGTTATAAGTGGTTGTGCGATCACACGTTGCCAATTGTCTGTATGAACGATCCATTCTAAGACATACGCATTTGGTTCTCCGTTTGGTGAAGCCGTATCGGTGATACCGATAAATAAGCGCGGATTACCGGTAGCCGAATCAGGTGTAGGAGCAAATTCTAGGGCAAAGGGACGTAAATTGTTTAACGTTTGCCGATTTGATGTGATCATTGAATACTTGATCGATAATGGTTCAAGGCGTTGTGGAGTAGGTTGAGTAACATCGTAGCGCTCAATCTGACGAGTAGCGAGATTCATAATGTACAATGTAGTCCCATCAGGACTAATTTCCATATCGCCGAGACCGGTTTTTCCAACATCCTCTAGAATTGCCATATCATTCTGATCGCCGCTCGGACGATCACGACCTGTATTTGGTACGGTAAACGACTCATACCACTGCCCATCATCAAACCGATACTCATATACTCCCCCAACACCCAAAGGACCAAAACTGGTAAAGCGTCGGGTAAACGCGGCAGCAAATAACCGCCGAACGCCACTGATGGAGCCATCGTCATAAGCTAAGCCGTATACCGAACCAATACCACTATGGCGCGCTATTCGCTGACCATAACCACCCTGTCTCGTCCCAATCGACGCGAGCGGTTGTTTAGCACCACTGAGCGTCACGCGCACAAGGGCCGGATCGCTAGCCGGCACCGGTGCAAAGATCGTGTCGGCGAAACAGGTGGTAGCAATGGCTACATCTCCGTTCAAACACGCAACGGCACTCGCAAAACCACGACCATCGGTTTGGGCTTCAACAGATACCGGTAATGTCAGCAACGGTATGATCGCGAAGATAATAACAAGTATCCAACTGATACATCGGTATACAGATCGGTGGCAGCGAGTAAGAGCAGTCATAGCAGCTCCTTATGGTAGTTCGATGCATGCACTCACCCAAGGCGACACCAATCGGTGTCACCGGTGAGTACATTCAGTTTGCACAAACGAGCGGAATTAACGACCGACAAGAGGTACGTACACGGTGTGTACCGTCGGCGGGGTAGTAAACATCATCGGTTCGCTGGTTTGACCATTACCGGCCCGATCGAAGAGCTTAAAACTGATACCAGCAGCTTGAGTGGGGATAGTTTCAACGCCGATAGTGATTTGGAACGGCGTTGCAGCGGTGGCAAGACGCACTGTTTCCGGTAATAGCACTTCACTTTCGCGCAGGATATGGAACACCGGATCGCCGATTGACACTCCTGTGTGATCGATAAATTGCCATTCAATCGCCCACGGGAGTTGAGCATAGGTATCGGTAAATTGCCCGGTAATGGTCAACTGATGACCTTGATCGGCTGGCGCAATCGTTGCTGCAATTGCGGATATTATGGGTGGTGTAGTGTCGCGAATGATCTCAATTTGACGGAACTCAAGATTATTTGCTCTGTCAACAAATTCAAAATAGATCGTTATTGGTCCTTCGTTGAAAGGTAGCCTGTACGTATAGTATTCATCAGTAAGGGGAATATTATAACCCACCACCATATCACTGGTTATACCCGCCGACATAATACCGGTACATTCTTGATCGTCGAGTACCTTGATCTTAATGGTATCTCCATTGGTATAACCAACCATCGCACGCGATGACCATAAGAGATCAACCTCTACGTCAACCGACCGATCGATCGCGAACGGCGAACTCAACACAAACGTACTCCCATCCTGCTTGCGTAACTCAGCATAGAATGTGTGGTGCTGACATAAGGGGTTGCCGGTATCTGGTGGTGGTGATACATATTGATGTGCAAAACCGTTCCCAACCGGTAACTCTTCCCACGCATCGTCATCAGTTGGTCGTTCATTCCAACGCCAACGTAATTCTTGTGTCGTTGGCGGAAGATTGGCAAAGTCAACCAACACTTCACCAAACCGGTCTATGTAATTGCTAAGATACATCAATGGTCCCAGAGTAGAGGATTGAGCAACGACCCGATGTGGAATTAAGCTAACAGACCCGAGCAAGCCAACCAGTACAATGAATACAATCTGCCGACGAAGCCTCATTGTTCAACTCCTCTCAAATGTTAGCGGGTGAGCACATAATTAACCACATCACGTCCTAATGCCATTCCTTGCGATCCATCTATCACCCAATGCACACCACCAACAATCCGCGAGCGCGTCGCATCGTCGGCAAATTGGGCAAACACCTCACGATGTTGCGGAAAGGCAGCGATCAGGATAGACGCGGCTGCCGAACTTACAGAAGCATGACCTGACGGATACGAGGGATGCGGTGGTGTCGGTAGCTCTGGTTGCCACGAAGGATCGAGCGTTGCCATCCATTGCTCTGGACGAATAAAACCGTAGCGATACTTGTTGTTCCAACACGCTACCGTCGTGTCATGCATTGCTACCCCCAGATGAGCGAATAACGACGTTATCTGCATCTGATCGAGATTACTCAGAAGAGCTGTTGTAATTGCCGTCTTAAACCAGATCCCAGCAGGGGTGACCGTGCCAATGTCTGCATGCCAATGCCAGGCCAATTCCCGATGCTTATCGGTAATCGCCTGTTGGGCGCTGTAAAAAACCTTACGCTCCTCCTCCATCTGATCGCTATCCCACGCTGGTGGCGGCGGAAGGATGATGGTATCGCCGGCAGGCAAAGCTACCGTTTTCACCGCACCCCAATGCGGATCAAGTGGCAATTTATCCGTCTGCCAGCCACCCGTCATCGGTAATAACACCTCGACAAAAGCGTCACTACCATCCTGCTTGGCCCACGCTACGATCTCATCACCCACAACACGCCCGATTTGAAAACTGTATTCGAGTCGCTCTGGCGAAGCCGGATCGCGTAACCATAAACTCTGCCAACGTGCCTCTTGCACGTACTGGTCGATCAGATCGCTGTGCTGCGGATGAAGGTAGCGCAAGACAGACCAAGCAGCACCGGCGAGCAGCGCCGGTTGATCGACCGGTTCGACGGTACCGGCCTCTTGCCCGATGATCATGGCATCGTTCAAAGCAACCGATACCAACATTAATTCGCGAGCAGCCCGATTGGGCGTCACACCATCCTGGGCAATCAACGCTAGTAGTTTCTTTAGCCATTCGGCCGAAGATGTCACGGCTAGTCCTCGAAATGGCTCCGTCGGCGGTTCAGGGCTAACGCTGTTAGCCCGTGCGGTCAACAGTACTGCCGACGGATCGGTGACGAGCCAGAGACGTGGGATCAGTGGACTCGTTAATTTCCCCTGTGGTGGCCTATCGTGCATCGGTGTTGCACCGGGTAAAGGCAGCGCCGGCGCATTCGTCAGTGGTGCCGAACAAGCGGTGAGCATAACGAGGAGAAGGAGCAAGTTCACAAGACGCATGGAACACCTCGGCGGTTCAAAACGTGTGCTCATATATAAACCGCACGAGATGACAAAAAGATGCGCGGAAAATTGCGTAAATTGTAAAGACACTGTGGAGCCGGTTGGCGCCGGCTATGTACATGGCCTAGGAGCTGACATGGGTGAGATGAGGTAAGGTGGGGAATAGTATCTGTCCCGTCAATGAGGGGAACTAGAAGGAGATGTAGCTAGCTGTATACTACCTACACCTCCACCACAAAACCCTACATGGCAACGAGTGTCGCAGGATACTGCGCAATGCCCGTTGCTACCGAGTTATGACGAGGCACTCTCCACCAATGGCAACTGGCGTGCTTCACCGGCCAGCAAGGTCTGTGCCGCAGCGGCAATGAATCCACGGAAGAGAGGATGCGGCTGACCCGGACGCGACTGAAACTCGGGATGGAATTGGCTTGCGACGTACCACGGATGATCGCGCAATTCGATGATCTCAACCAACTGCCGATCCGGCGAGAGGCCACTAATCACAAGACCAGCCGATTCTAAGATGGCGCGATAGCGGTTGTTAAACTCGAAACGGTGACGATGGCGCTCCTCAACCCGATCACATCCATAGGCGGCATAGGCCCGAGTGCCCGGCACCAAATCGCACGGATATAGCCCTAACCGCATTGTGCCACCCTTCTCGGTAATATCACGCTGATCCGGCATCAGATCGATGACCGGATGCGTAGTTTGTGGATCGAACTCGGTGCTATTCACATCGTGCGTACCCAAGACGTGTCGGGCAAAGGCGATGGTTGCACACTGCATCCCCAAACACAAACCGAGATACGGAATGCCATGCACACGCGCATAATCGGCGGCAGCAATCTTACCCTCGATCCCACGTTCACCGAATCCACCCGGCACGAGGATGCCGTATACACCCGATAGCAGGCGAGCCGGTCCCTCACGCTCGACATCTTCAGCAGCAATCCAGCGAATATCAACATCGATTAATTGTTCGATGCCGGCGTGATGTAACGCTTCTACAACGCTGATATAGGCATCATGTAATTCAACATATTTACCGACGAGGGCAATAGGCAAACGACGCTTCTCTTGGCGAATCCGCGCCACCAACGATCGCCAGTCTTCGAGATCGGGTGGTGTGGCCGGCAAGCCCAACCGCTCAACCAGATAATCACCTAGCCCCATATCTTCAAGGACCAGCGGTACTTCATAAATCGAATCGACAGTTGGTACCGGTATCACCGCCCGCACATCAACATCGGCAAAAAATGCTATCTTCTCACGAATATCATCATCAATCGGACGATCTGCCCGACACAGGATCACATCGGCACTAATACCGACGTTGCGCAGTGCCATGACCGAGTGCTGGGTCGGTTTCGTTTTTAGCTCACCAGTGCTGATATGAGGCAATAACGTTACGTGAATGTAAAGAATATTGTCACGCCCGACATCTTTACGCATTTGGCGGATCGCTTCAAGAAAGGGTAAACTCTCAATATCACCAACTGTCCCACCGATCTCAACAATCACCACATCGGCTTGGCTGCTGCGAGCCAATGCACCGATCCGCGCTTTGATTTCGTTGGTGATGTGAGGAATGACCTGAATCGTCCCGCCTAAATAATCACCGCGTCGCTCTTTAGCAATCACCGCCGAATAAATCTGGCCGGTAGTAACATTACTGAGACGACTGAGATTAACATCGATAAACCGTTCATAGTGACCGAGATCGAGGTCGGTCTCGGCGCCATCGGCAGTGACGAACACTTCACCGTGTTGATACGGCGACATCGTACCGGGATCGACATTCAAGTACGGGTCGAGTTTCATCACCGATACTGAAAAGCCACGGCTTTTGAGTAAACGGCCAATCGAAGCTACCCCAATGCCTTTACCAACTGAAGAAACAACGCCGCCGGTTACAAAAATGTACTTCGTCATAGCAGAAGTTCTCCCCACCCTAAAGAATTTGTGGGTCGGTCAACCTTCGGGTTGAACCGACCCACACTGGTAGCGGTTTATCTTGTCCTAAAAACGATTGCATGCTTCACAATCGCAGACGATGAATATGTAAGAATTACCTCACCTACATGCAGTGGCTGCCAGTTGCCACCTGTTTTTGCACTTCAACCATTAAGTATACCACATGGAATAGAGAGCGCACTAACCGTTCATCGGACGTAATATTACAATCCGTGTCTGCTCGTCGTCGGCGGGTAATGCGTTGGCATTGATAACCAGCTTCTCCTCTGGCGTATACTCTTTCAGCCCCATTTCACTGACAAACTTCTCGAGCGGAGCCAGCGGTGGGTCGAAATCAACTTGTCCCATTGCATAATGCATCGGTATCACAAAACGCGGCTCGATCTGGCTAATCACATTACTTGCCGCAGCCGGCCCAATGGTCTCCCCACCACCAACCGGTACAAATAATACATCAACGTTTGAGCCGATCTCCTCAAGTTGACCGGTTGTCAATTCGTGACCGAGATCGCCAAGGTGGCAGAAGACGAGATCATCAAGATGAATAATATAGACCGTGTTAAAGCCACGCTCAGTGCCTTTGACGTTATCGTGAGAGGTTCGCACACCGGTAATCAATACACCGCCAATCTCATACTCACCGGGACCATCGACGACGAACACCCGATCACGCAGCGGACGTACCGCCGCAGCATTATTGTGATCGGGATGGTGGTGACTTATAGTCACAATTGTCGCTGTTGGACGACCAAGGTCAAAACCAATCGAGCGATGGTAGGGATCACAAACGATAGTACCATCGCGACCACGCAAACGAAAGCATGCATGACCTAGATATTGTACTTCTGCCATTGTCGCGTTCCTTATGATGACGAACTTGTGCCCGTGAGGCAAACTCTCTGTGGTATTCCCGATTTATGCTATGCATCGTACTGGTCGCCACCTACGCCATCCTGTCCACCGGCCCGCCCGCTTGGCGTGCCGGGCATCGAACACCCAACTGCACACGTTCATTTCCCCACGCTGTGCCGGGCACCACCCACCTACGCCATCTTGCCCACCGGCCCGCCCGTATGCTCATGCACATCACATCATCGCGTTCTACTGCCTAAGCCTTTATGAACAACGGAGCGCAGACCAAACGTTCGTCTACGTCTTCATCTAAAGATTGCAGTACAACAACAGCGAATGGGGTTTAACGACCTCAGCGCGAGTCTGCGCTCACCACAAGGACGACTGTAATCAGGCCAGCACGATTCTTTGCCCCAAACTCACTCCGGAACCTCATCTGACGGGTGCAATTCACGCCAAAGCAATTCGAGAATAGGGCGAACAATCTCGCCGGTAAAGCCTCGTCGCAGCAAGTAGCCACCGAGTCGGCGTTGAAAGACGGCCCAATCGGTGAGAGCTGCATAGCGTGCTAAGACAGAGCGGGCAACGGAGATAGCCCGTTCACGCTCACCAACTCCATCATCTTCCGCGGCCAACGCTGTCTCGATAACTTCCGGGTCAATTCCCTTCTGACGCAACTCAGCACGTAACACACGCTCACCGCGTGGCCGCAAAGCGCGACGGTTAGCGATCCAACGTGCAGCAAAGTCAATATCATTAAGTAGACCCAACTCTTGCAAGCGCGCAATAGTCTGAGCACATACCTCTTCGCCAAAACCCTTGCGTTGCAAATAGCGGTAAAGCTCAACAGTAGAACGCGGACGTCGTTCAAGTTGCTGTAAAGCCTTCTGCAACGCTTGATCGGCCTGTTCGCTGGTAACTAGTCGCTGCCAACCCTCCTCATCAACGACAACCCCAACTGCCAAACGCTCACGTACAAGGGTATTGAGGCTGATGCCAAGGGCAAACTCGCCGTCAATAAAAATAGTAACACGCTGTGGATCGTTCGTTTGTTGACGAATAGCAGTAATGGTACCGGTGGGCATAGCGCTGTCTGTAATGACGGGCACGTCACAATGAGGCAGAATCGGAGCACCGTTATGAGAACGGTACTCCACATTCCTATGGTATTACCTACTCCTCAAAGACACCATCGTCATCGCCAATATCGGCACTCGGTGCGATCGCGGACGGATTAGTTAACGCTTGCGCTTTAATCAGGCGTTCGATTTCATCAGTCAGCGCCGGATTATTCTTGAGAAACTCGCGCACATTTTCGCGCCCTTGGCCAAGCCGATCCTCGCCGAGGTAGAACCATGCGCCGCTCTTGCGGATGATCCCCAACTCGGTACCGATATCGATGATGTTACCCTCGCGCGAGATACCTTCGTTTGCCAGAATATCGAATTCGGCCTGCCGGAAGGGAGGGGCGACTTTGTTTTTGATCACCTTGACGCGAACTCGTGAGCCGATCGCCTCCTGGCCTTGTTTGAGCGTTTCAATCCGCCGAATATCAAGCCGTACCGATGCGTAAAACTTCAGTGCCTGACCACCGGTAGTAGTTTCCGGTGAACCGAACATGACACCGATCTTCATCCGCAACTGGTTGATAAAAATGACGACAGTACGACTCTTACTGATGGCACCGGAGAGCTTACGCAAGGCTTGACTCATCAGACGCGCCTGCATACCGGGCATCGAGTCGCCCATGTCGCCCTCGATTTCGGCCCGTGGCACGAGGGCGGCAACCGAGTCGATCACGATCACGTCGACCGCATTCGAGCGAACCAGCATTTCACAGATTTCGAGTGCCTGTTCACCGGTGTCGGGTTGTGATACCAACAGATCACTGATGTTAACACCACAACGGGCAGCGTACACTGGATCAAAGGCATGCTCGGCGTCGATGAAAGCACCTACTCCGCCCATCTTTTGTGCTTCGGCGATGATGTGTTGGGCAAGAGTGGTTTTGCCGCTGCTCTCGGGGCCAAAGATCTCGATCACACGCCCACGCGGTAACCCACCAATGCCAAGCGCAATGTCCAGTGCAATCGAACCGGTGGGAATAGCTTCGATAGCCAGCCGACTCCCAACCTCCCCCATCTTCATGATGGAGCCTTTACCGAATTTGCGATCGATCTGCGCCATCGCTGCCGCGAGTGCCTTTTCTTTTTCCGGGGTAATTGCCATCGCGGGCGCTCCTCCATTGTTCGTACTCACACGTGTTCTCCTCTTGCTACTCTAATCGATGGGGATGGTGCTGTCAACGCCGTTGCCTACCCCGTACATATGTGCTATAATAGCACAAGTGTACGACTATTGCAAGAGGGGCGTAGTTTTCTCCCTATTAGTATACCGCTAGACGCACCATTTTGATGCGCGCAGAGCAGAAATCTCATGTTTCAACTGTACATTCCTTTCGATGATGTACACCGGTGTGCCGCACGTCAATATGTTCTCGATCCCCCTACCTAAGGTTTCAGTGCTCATTCATCCCTTAGCTTTTCATCACACGAATAAACTGGCAAAATCATGGTATAGTGCAACTAGTCCAATTCCGATACCACACGAGGTTTGCTATGGCACGACGTATTCCACCGGGACCCGGCCAAGAATCGGTGTGGGATTACCCGCGACCACCCCGTCTGGAACCGACTACACGCCGAATCCGGGTTGTTTTTGCCGGTATCACCCTTGTTGATAGTCGGCGAGCACTACGAGTGCTTGAGACGAGCCATCCACCTGTTTACTACGTGCCGCCAGCAGATGTGCAAATGACGTTTCTGCGGCCTAATCCCGCTCGTTCTTTTTGCGAATTTAAGGGTGTAGCTATGTATTACGATGTCGTGGTCGGCGAACGGATTGCGCGTGAAGCTGCATGGTCGTATCCCGATCCAACACCGGCGTTTACCCCCCTCCGCGGGTACCTCGCGTTCTACGCCGGCCCGATGGATGCCTGCTACGTCGACGATGAGTTGGTCACTCCACAACCGGGCGGGTTTTACGGCGGTTGGATCACCTCTGACATTGTCGGGCCATTTAAAGGCGGGCCGGGTACATGGGGGTGGTAAGATAGAACGACCGGCAGGCTCCGCACTATGAGATGTGTTTAGACGAAGCGACCTCACTTTACACAGAAAGGAACCTCAATGCATGGATCAGATGAACGATTACAGATATTGCAAATGGCCCGATCTGAGGTATTGGCCGGACGCATGAGCCGGCGCGCTTTTTTACGGCTTGGGCTGGCACTTGGTCTCTCGGCAGGAGCAACCGCAATAGTAGCATGTAGCAACTCCTCATCCACACCCACACCTGTTCAATCTTCACCGACTCCTACCGGAGCTGGTGGTCGTTTGCGTGTCGCTACCGAGATTCCCGTACAACTCGACCCGGCATTCGCCTCTTCCGATGCCGAAATCCTGGTTTTGAATCATGTGTATGATTACCTGGTCGATATCGATGCCAACAATACCATTACACCTCGCCTTGCCCGTGAGTGGACGGTTAGCGATGATGGTTTGCGCTATCGCTTCACCCTTCACGACGGGGTAACATTCCACGACGGCAGTCGCCTGACCGCCGCCGATGTGGTATGGACGTTTAATCGCCTGCGCGACCCCGCTCTCCAATTGCCAACTGCCGATCTCTATGCCAATATTGCCGATATCGCCGAGGAAAACGAAACTACGGTTGTTTTTACCTTATCAGAACCTAACCCCTTCTTCCTCTACGATCTATCCGATAATCACGCCCTCATTCTGCGTGCCGGAACGACAAATGCAGCAACGTCGTTTAATGGGACCGGCCCCTTCAAGGTCGTCGAATATCGCACCGAGAATCGGATCGATCTGGTTGCAGCCATACCCTATTTTCAGGCCGGTAAGCCTCTCGTCTCTGCGCTAGAGATTATCTTCTTTGCCGATCAAGCAGCGGCCGTTGATGCATTGCGTGGCGGGCAGGTCGATCTGGTGCTGCGGATGTCAACGCCGTTGTTCCAAACGCTGCAACAAACCGCCGGCATTGTGACCGTACAAACGCCAACCAACGGTTTTGATCTGGTGCGATTACGATCTGACCGTGAACCGGGTAATAAACTAGAGGTGATCCGTGCGCTCAAACTGGCTACCGACCGGCAAGCTATCTTCCAACAGGTGAAGGCCGGGTTGGGTGCTGTTGGACGCGATAGCCCGATCGGACCGCTCTTTAGCGCGTACTATTCGGAAGAGACACCGTTGCCACCGCGCGATCCGGCGGCAGCCCGCGCGTTACTCGAAACGGCCGGTTATCGTGATGGCTTGCAGCTCGATCTCCACGTACCCGATTCAGGTGACCGACCTGATCTGGCAGTGGTGCTGAAGGAGCAGTGGGCTGAAGCCGGGATTGATGTTAACGTGATCGTCGAACCCGAAAGTGTGTACTATGGCGATGATCGGTGGCTCGAAGTCGATCTCGGGATTACCGGCTGGGGTTCACGTCCGGTACCACAATTCTATCTCGATGTGATGCTGGTCAGCGGAGCAATTTGGAACGAGAGCCACTTTAGCGATGCCGAATTCGATGCACTCGCAGCTCTTGCCCGCACCACGCTCAACGAGGACGAACGTGTACGAGCGTATCGGGAGATCCAGCGGATTCTGATCGAGCGCGGGCCAATTATTATTCCCTATTTCTTTGCTCAGCTTAGTGCGCACCGCGAGGGTCTGCGCGGATATGTCGCGAAAGCTTTTCCCGGTCGCACCGATTTGGCAAGTATTGCTGTTTAGACACGAACCCATCGTCACACAGCATGCCTGTGCGACGATGATAGTCCATTTTCCAGGCAGTTGTGACAAGAGCTATGAACGTTCGACAGGTTGGCCGTGCCTTCTTTGCCGATCCGGCAACTGCGGCCGGTACCATCATTGTGATAACTTTTCTCGTGCTGGCGCTCTTTGGCCCGATCATTGCACCGTACAGTCCAACCAAACAACATAGTAACGCTATCCGCCAACCACCATCACTTAACCATCTCTTCGGCACCGACCGCCTCGGTCGCGATCTGTTCAGTCGCGTGGTGTATGGAGCACGCGATATTTTGGCGTTGGCCGGTGGTGGTACAGCGCTTGCCGTGGTATTGGGTACACTCATTGGAGTCAGCACCACCTACCTCGGCGGTTGGATCGAAGAGTTAGTATTCCGCTTATTCGACGGGATCCTTGCTCTGCCTGCCCTATTACTGGCACTGCTCCTGCTCGGCGCTGTGGGACCATCACGTACCGGTGTCCTGCTCGTCATCGTTGTTGTCTACACTCCCATTGTCGCCCGAGTGGTGCGTAGTGTCGTCCTGTCGCTCAAACCGCGTGGTTTTATCGAAGCGGCCCGTATGCGCAACGAGCGGCTGAGTTATATTCTGTGGCGCGAATTGTTGCCCCTGGTTGCCCCAACTCTCGCCGTCGAGGCAGCACTACGCTTTTCATACGCAATTTTTTTGGTGGCGTCGCTCGGTTTTCTTGGAATCGGGGTACAGCCACCAAACCCTGATTGGGGTCTGATGGTTCTTGAAGCTCGTAACGAAGCTGTTCTCGCCCCTTGGTCGCTGTACGTGCCGGCAACAGCTATTGCCCTTTTGGTGATCGGAGTGAACCTGATGGCTGAAGGGGTGCGGCGAGCACTGAATACCTGATGGTTTGTGATCTACCACGATACATCCATGACAATATCTACCCTCGAAGTTCAGCAGCTTTCAGTGGTCTACCACACCAATGGACGCATGCTACCGGTCGTGCGCGACGTGAATTTCACCGCTGCCGCCGGTGAAGTCATCGGCATCGTCGGCGAGAGTGGTAGTGGGAAAAGCACGCTTGGGTTAGCCCTCTTACGCACTTTGCCGGCGAACGGTCAGGTCAGTAGTGGTCGGGTGTTGCTCGATGGCATCGATCTCTCCCAAATGGAAGGATCCGCGTTACGTGCTCTCTGGAAACACTCACTGCGACTGGTGCCACAAAACCCGCTAGCGGCACTTAATCCAACGCTGCATATCGGGGCACAGTTGATTGAAGCAATTGGCGGTAATCGGCGAGAAGCCGAACAGCAGGCCATTTCCCTCTTGACGCGCGTGCAGATTAACGACCCCAAGCGCGTCATGCGCAGCTATCCGCATGAGCTGAGCGGTGGTATGCAGCAACGGGTAATGATTGCGATGGCGTTGCACGGTACCCCCCGCCTCCTGGTGCTCGATGAACCGACAACCAGCCTTGATGTCACCACGGAAGCGGCTGTGGTCGACCTACTGGCGGAACTGATCCGTGAACGGCAACCGGTTTCCTTATTCATCTCGCACAATCTCGGTCTGGTAGCCCGCATCGCGACACGCACAGCGGTGCTGTACGCCGGTGAAGTAGTTGAAATTGCACCGACAGCAGCGTTGTTTTCCCAGCCCCGCCATCCCTACACGCAAGCCTTACTACGGAGCCTACCGCGACCGGGCTTGCGCTACGATCAACATCCATTGCAACCGATTGAAGGATCGATTCCGCAACCCGGTGAGCTAACGACAGGATGTGTCTTTGCCCCACGCTGCCCGTTGGCCGATACTCGATGCTGGCAAGAACGACCACCGCTGATCGCACTGACCGACGATCACGCGACGCGCTGCCACTACTGGTCACACATGACTGCTGAATCGGATAATCCATCGTTTACCATACCATCACCGAGTACCGGCAATGAGCCACTCTTGACCACGGTCAATCTCACGAAAACGATGATCCAACATCGTACCCTCACCGATCTGTTTCGGATCAATAAGACGCCGAATGTCGTTGCCTTGGCCGGCGTCGATCTCACCATCCATCGCAATCGCACGCTCGGTATTGTTGGTGAGAGTGGCAGTGGCAAAACAACACTGGCCCGCTGCATCATCGGATTAACTCCTCCATCGGGAGGCAGCATCGAACTGCTCGACATACCACTCGCCCCGCTGATCCAGCAGCGAACACGCGAGCAACTACGACGCTTGCAGATGGTTCTGCAAAACCCGCAAGAGGCGCTCAACCCGGCCCTCACAATTGGTGAGACACTCAGCCGACCGTTAATCCGGTTAGGGGGGATGGATCTACAGACGGCTCATCGTCGGGTTCCCGATCTCTTACGGTTGGTGAAACTTCCGCCTGAGTATGCCACACGCCGCCCTGCCCAACTGAGCGGTGGTGAGAAACAGCGCGTCGCGATCGCCCGTGCGTTAGCAGCAACCCCCGACATACTCGTGCTTGATGAAGCAGTCTCGGCCCTTGATGTATCGGTGCAGGCGGCAGTGCTCAACCTTCTCGCCGAAGTGAAAACTCAAACCGGCATTGCTTATCTCTTCATCACCCATGACTTGGCCGTCGTGAGCTACTTGGCCGACGATGTCGTGGTGATGTACCGCGGGCACATTATCGAGCATGGCCCGATCCATGCAGTGTTGGCCCCACCGTTGCATCCTTATACCGAAGCACTCCTCGCCGCAACCGAGCCACATGGCATTCGCATCGGTGAAGCAGAGACGACCATACCGGAACACGGTTGTCCGTTCCAGCCCCGCTGCCCGCGTGCGATTGGCGAAATCTGCGTGAGTACGCCGCCACCCTGGCGTGATGCCGGTAATGGTCATCGGATTCGCTGTCATATTCCATTAGAAACGTTACGGGCTACTCAGCAACCTGAATTGATTGAGCGTTAATCTGGTTATACGACGTATGGTTCGTTATCTGATTCGGCGAATAGTTTTACTCGGAGTGACGTTTCTGATCAGTTCGTTGATCATCTTTCTCATCTGCCGGCTCTTACCCGGCGATGTGGCACGGGTATTGTTAGGACGCGAAGCCGGCGAGGCAGCCCTCGCCAGACTACGCGCCGAACTAGGCCTCGACCGCCCATTGCCCATTCAGTATCTCGATTGGCTACGCGGCTTTTTCAGCGGTGATTGGGGTATCTCGTACAGTACGCGCCAGCCGATTCGTCCTCTCGTGCTTGAGCGGCTAGGCAATTCACTACTCCTTGCCGGTGTTACCCTCGCCCTCGCCTTACCCCTCGGTATTGGACTGGGAGTTTGGGCCGGTTGGCGGGCCGGAAAACCCGACGATACGATGATTAGTGTCGCGACCCTAGCCGTGACCGGTTTACCGGAGTTCGTCACCGGCTTATTGCTGATCGACATTTTCGCATTCCGTCTACGGTGGCTGCCTGCCAATTCCTCCATTCGGCCCGATGCAACTCTGCTCGATATTGTTCCCCAACTGATCTTGCCCGCTATTACCGCTACGCTCGTTTTGCTCGCCTATATTGCCCGCCTTACGCGCACCGGGGTTATCACCGAATTAGAGCAAGAGTATGTCCGCACTGCTATGCTCAAGGGTCTCGCTCCGCTATCGATCTTAAGCCGTCACGTTTTACGCAATGCTCTCCTACCTACAATCACGGTGATTGCGATCAGCTTTGGCTGGTTGATCAGCGGATTAATCGTAGTGGAAAATGTGTACAACTATCCCGGCATCGGTCGTTTGCTCACGTTCGCCATCGACCGCCGAGATCTGATCTTGCTCCAAGCAGTTGCAATGGTTACCGTCATGATCTTTGCGGTAGCAAACCTTGTTGCCGATCTGCTCTATGCGTTCCTCGATCCGCGTATCCGGCTGGGACAGGAAACAGAATACTAGTTGACGGGATACTGCCTTGCCCGTTACGAAAGCAGAAGGGGGGAGGGCGTTCCTCACCCCACCATACTATACCAAAACGAGAACGCTCCATTGTGTGGAATGCTCAATGCACCAGAAACTGATCGAGCAGCGTCACCACTTGTTGACGATACTGTGCCCAAGCCCGCCGGCCGATTAATCCCTCAAGCACATGTTCAAGACCTTCACGATTACTGAAATACGCCTCTAGGCCATCAGCGGGCCGCAACACATGCCCACTCCAAGGTTTTGCCCCATCGAAGATAATCCGCAGTGCCTGATCGGCGACAAAGAGACGATACTGTACAGGATTATCACTTTCACGTTTGTATGTCATCATCGCATACGTATTGGGTAGTCGATGCGTAGCGTCAAGACAGAACAACATTGTTAGCCCTCCATCAATATCTGTATGAGACTCAAAAACACCTGAACATTTGCCAAAGCCGACAAGTGTCAGGTGTTAATCGGGGCGCTGGAGGTCAGCTCAGCGCACATACACTGTACCACAGCACAAAGCACAAACATACCAACCGAGGGTGGATCAACGGGTGGAATAGAAGGTGGATTGAACGTTGGGTTGCAGATCATCCTCGTTTACGCAATGGAGTAGGTAGTTACCAAGAAGCACTGTGCAAGTGGTATAATGCGGTGCGACAGAGAGGAGGGTGCTTGAAATATCAACTAACCCTACATCCCGTCGCCGGAGCATGGCACAGCGAGCAGCTTACGCTTACGGTCGAGGGTGAATACATTCGTGATGTTGAATACCGACCGGCTACCGGTGATGGCGCGTATGCCCAACGTCTTCTCCAAGGTAGCGTAGAGAGTGCAGTACGGGCAGCAGCACGAGTCTGTCCGTATTGCAGTGTTGCCCACACCTTTGCGCTGAGTTTGGCGCTCGAAGCACTAGCCGAGATCACAGCACCATTACGGGCGCAAGCGATACGGGTTATAGTAGCCGAACTTGAACGTGCAGCATCGCATATGAATACGTTGGCGGCTCTTATAGCCGCCTTAGGCCTGAACAGTGCAACACGCCTAAGTCAACTGGAAACCCGGATTCGTTCAATCCTGTTGGCGCTCTTGGGCCACCACGAGGCTGCGTATATCCGGCCGGGTGGATTAGCCGAACCGCTCGACGAAGCACGCTTAGCTGACACCGAACGAGCTATCAACGAGCTACTACCACATATGATTGAACTTGCCGAGCAAACCATTCCGCGACGCACGTTGGTAGCGCGAATGGTAGACATCGGCGTACTCACCACCGACGCTGCCCGGCAATTTGGTCTAGCCGGTCCATTAGGACGAGCCAGCGACATCGCAACCGATCAACGCATCGATGCGCCTTACGCCGGTTATACCGTACTCACACCGGCTCTGGTCGTCGAACAAGGTGGTGATGTCCATGCCCGAGCAGTAGTCTTATTAATTGAAGCAATTGAATCCTTGCGATTGGCAGCACGTTGGTTGCATAACCTACCCATTGGAGAAACGTACACCGCATTTACGCTGAGGTTAGGTGAAGGGACGGCAACCGTTGAAGCACCACGCGGACCGTTGCGCTATACTGTGCGCAGTGATGGTCAACGATTGACGACGGTGGAGATCGGGATTGCGCCACAACTAGATCGGTTACTGGCCCGCACGCTCTTGCAAAACGCCGCAGTGGATGATACCTTGCTGATCGCTATCTCGACCGATCCTTGTACTGCGTGCTGGCGCGCAGCAACCTCTGCGATTGGACGCGAGCATCTACCATTGTAACGTTCGTCGAGACGACAGAGAGGGACACCGATCTGCACCGTCGCCATAATCCACGGATAGAAGTTTCATGGGTGTCACAATCGGTCTGATCGGCCTGTTAGCGGCAGCGGTAATGTGTTTTTTACTGACCACAACCGGTCTTACCCGCCGGATGGGATTATTTGCT
Source organism: Chloroflexus sp. (assembly GCF_049970315.1). Lineage (GTDB taxonomy): Bacteria > Chloroflexota > Chloroflexia > Chloroflexales > Chloroflexaceae > Chloroflexus. Next base: position 149,318 of record NZ_JBMFNE010000004.1, on the reverse strand, counting down.
GCGTTGGCCGCAGGACTAGCAACCGTCGGCGTTGCACTTGACCCAGTAGTTTTGGCTCCGACCGACCCGTTGCTGACTATCGGAGCAATCCCACTAACTTTACCATCAGCGGTTGCCCTCAGCGAGCGGGCAATCGTCGTTGCCATCTTGCTGAGTGGAACCGTTGGGTTACTGGCGCTTGCCTTGACGGCTCCGCCGTCAACAATCGGTTTGGGGGCATTATTTGGCTGGCTTCTCATCAGTCTGGCGGCAGCGTTATTGAGTTGGACTATTTCCCCGCTGAGTTTTTTTACCCCACTGAGTTGGGTACTAGCGGTGGTATCAGTGCATGGAAGTTTACTCGCTGCTAGTATGCAGTATGAACCAGATCGCTTACCGGGCTATCTCATCGCCGGAGCTGTGGCCGTCGTGGCGGCAAGTAGTCTGATCACGACGATGGCCCTCCAACCACCAGATACCTTACCGGCGCCGGTGATTGTGGTAATTGCCATCATCGGCGCCTTAGCCCTCGCCGGAGCACCACCGTTTGCCGGTACACGCCTCGATGCGGTCGGCGCACCGCCATTGATCGGCGCATTGACCGTTGGCGTAGTCTTACCATCGATTGGTTTAGGTTTTATCGTGCGCATCTTACCCCAATTACCGCCGCTGCCCGATCTGGCGAGTGCAGTGCTCGCGGCTGCCGGTACGCTCGGAGCATTGGGTGCTGCGTTCGGCGCATTACGGTCAACATCGGGCCGCGAACTCGTCTTTTGGCAAGGGGCAATGCAGGCAGGCTTGGTGGTCTGCGCTTCAGCAATCAACGATCCACTGGCCGGCTTAGCCGCATCGGCGTTGTTGTTGGTCATACCACTTCATGCGGTGACCGGCGGTTTGGTGGTAGCCGCGATCGAACGGCATCAAAGCAGCGATACGCTTGATGGTACACCGGCGCAGATTCGCTTACCACTCACCGGAGTGCTCTGGATGGTGATTACGGCAACGGCTACCGGCTTCCCCGTCAGTTGGAGCTTCTGGGGTTGGCGCTGGCTGAGCGAAGCACTGGTCACCCGACTTGCGTGGGCCATACCACCCCTGATTGCGGCAGCAGTGATAGGGTTGGCGGCCGGTCTCCCGCTCCTCTTTCGCTGTTGGTACGGCCGTGCCGGTGTCAACGAACGCGGTCGCGAACAGATCCTTGGCGTTCTTATACTCGCACCACTGGTGCTAGCGGGCATAGCGCCGTGGCTAGCGTGGCCGCTCTGGCTCAGTTGGTCACCCTTTGCTCCGCCAATCTTGCCCGCTGAGCCGATTGCATGGCCATTTGTCGGACTCGCTCTGGCTATCGGGATTGGTGGGTGGTTTCTCGCGCGGCACGCAGTCTCGTCACCGTCGCTCAACCCCGGTGAGGCAGTCATTCCAACGTGGCAAGGTATGGGTAAGGTACTCGGTTGGCCGGTCGAAATTGCCAACGCGCGCACCATGTTGACTCTGATCGGGCGCGGCCTTGATCGAGTAGCGACTCTGCTGCATACAGCGATGATCATCTTCGAGCAGCGCTACTATCTGTTTGGCGTGATTGTTGCACTGATTGCTATCCTCGTGTTGATGGCACAGTGAGCAGGAACGATATGACGATTGATATTTGGATCATACTGCTTAGCATCTCAGCAGGTGGTATCTTGTTGCTACGCGACTGGCGGCTCACTGTTGGGCTGTTACTCTTGAATTATATTGCACTAGCCGGTTTGCTGAACCAACAACCGTTTATTCCACCTGATCTTGGTCAGTTTGGGCTGAGTTCACTAGCCGTGATAAAAGTGCTGACCGGCCTTTGCGCCACTTCAATTCTTGCCGTAACAGCACTGACCTTTTCTCGTGACTACGGCCTCGAAGACCTTGACGAATTCGGGCAAGCGGAGCTACGACGCGCCTTGCGGGCAGCAGCTCGCCAACGCTCAACCGAAACGTTTCGACTCATCGATTATATGCTACCTTTTGGATCAGGCCTGGCAGCGCTTGGCACAAGTATCCTCTTACCACTTATCTACCCAATCGCTCCTAGCCCGGTCCTCGATTTCGCGTGGTACTGGCTCGCCCTCAGTGGCGTCTTAACCATTGCCACGGCAAGCGATGTCTTGAAGATTGGGCTAGGAATGTTACTCTGCACCAGCGGCATCGATCTGCTCTACAGCACCGTGATCAGCGCACCGGCGGCAAGTGGCTTGAAGATTGTACCGCTATCACTCCTCAGTACGGTGCAAATCTTACTCGCCTTAGCCATTGCATATCTTGCCGGCTTGGTCTACGGTCGCCTCAAGACACTCGCCATCAGCGAACTCTTCCGCGGATAACCATGCTGTACCTACTACTCATCTTCTTCCCCATCAGTATGGCGTTCACCACCTTCCTCTTGCGCCGTCGATCGCGGATCGCCATCGGATTGGCTATCGGCACCCTGATAACCGAACTCTTGCTCGCGGTGCAAGTGCGGGTTGACGATCCGATCCGGGTGTTGGGCGTGACATTACTCCTCAGCCCATTACATCAGATTTTCCTCTTTCTCTTTCTTGGAGTGGGCATCGTCACCCTTATCACTGCGCTGATCCTGCCTCACGGGGAAAATCTCAGCGCGATTGGTTTGCTTACGATCGGGCAGACCATCGCCATTCTAGTCATGCAAGACTCGTTTGTCACCGCACTCGTGCTCGTTTCAATTGGTCTCACCACCGTGCTGGCGATTGTCGATCTGCCGGTCGGTGCGGGGGTTTTGGTGAGTCGGCAAGTCTTAGCGGCGGCACTTAAATATCTGGTTCTGATGGTTGTCAGCGGGATTTTGCTCTACATCGCATATGTGCTCACCGACATCTTTCGACCGGGCGAACTGCCGGGACGAATCTCACCGGCCCGTTTCATTTTGGCACTGTTGGCTGCCGGTTTTGCGTTGCGGATGGCATTGACTCCATTTCATTCATGGCTGGTTGATCTCGTCTCATATAGCGGTTCTCTAGCCAGTATCTTGTTGATCGCACTACCGGCGCCGGCCAGTCTCCTCATCTTCCTGCTTACCCTCCAAAGTTTTCCCACGCTGATCTTTGAAGGTGGGCAGGCGCTCAACGTCTTGCGCACCGGGGCTGCAATCAGTGCCGTACTTGCGAGTGCTTTGGCGTTAACCGCGGGGTCACTACGTGGTCGAATCGCTTACCTTATCGCAGGACACTGTGGAATCATCTTCTACAGTTTTGCCTCATTGTCACTGCCCGGTCTGAGCGGGGCTATCTTAGGCAGTATCAACCTGGCATTAGGCGTAACCGCAGTCCTCCTCAGTTTAGCGCTGATCGAATATCCCGACGGACAATTAGCGGCAACAACACGCAGTGACCTGTTTTGGCAGCGCCCGATGGCCGGCGCGGGTTTACTCGGTGGTGGGCTGGCACTCATCGGATGGTTCCCGTTTCCGGGCGGCACGAGCTATCTCCTTGCATTACAGGCGGCCGCGGCCATCAACTGGATCGAAGTACTGGTTTTGGCAACAGCGATGGCACTTGCCGCTCTCACACTGGTACAGTTGACGATCCAGTATTTGCTGGGGACACGTGAATCATCACCAACCACTGAACCTCCACTACTTGAGGAATCTGACCTGAACCGGTTAGTGCCACCGCGTCACGTTGGCGAACCGATAGGGGTCGGTGGGCTTATCGGGGTATTGCTGGTTGTTATCATTGTGATCGGTCTCTTTCCCAACCTACTCTTACCAACTATCGAAGCCGCAGTGCGTAGTTTAGCGGTGCTGTCGGCCTCATAGTGCTGTTCGACGGTCATGGCACCCAGGTTATGATAGACGAAGAGAACGGGGCGATTGTACGAATGCCGATAGGATACTACCCGTTCGCGCCATGACCCATGGGCGCATACTGCACAATGAAAGGGTCTGGACCGTTTATGTGGATAGCTGAGTTGCTAGCACTCTTGATCTATCCGGGTGGTTTGTGGACGTTTGGGCTATGGATCGGGTATCGCGAACTCACCACATGGCAACTACCAACCAACGGCCAATTACGCTTCGCAACCGATCGACCCGGTTGGATGGCACTCGCCACGCTCTTCTGCGTTGCCGGTGGGCTTACCGGTCTACCGTGGCCGTGGCATCCGTCGCCACACGCATTTGGCTGGTTAGGGGCGTGGGCCTTGCTCGAGGTAGCGGCATGGCTGCCACTGTGGCCGACCTTAACGGCGGGAACTCCTCGTATCGTTCGTGCTGCTATGCGCGAGGCGCAGATCAGCCTGCTCGGTCGCGCATTACTGTGGGGCGTAGCAGCGATAGGCTTTAGCAACGACAATACACTGACCGGGGCAGCGCTTGCCGGGCATGGGCTGGTGTTGGTGAGCGGCCTCCTGAGCCTCCCGGCGGCGATCAATTGGGGGCCATTCGGTCCAGAACCGTCACTCGGTCCGCACGGTATTGTCGAAGGGCAGTCGACCAAGACGGCTGCTGCTATAACCTTCGCCCGTGACCTGGTAGCCGCGGCGCTGATTACGGTCGTCTGGCAAGCAGGTTTATCACTCGCCAGCGTGCCGGCGTGGGTAGCGGCAGTGACGATCATTGCGGGGAGTGTGGTCACGATTCTCAGCCTACGCTGGCTACAAGGCCGTGTACCCCGTTTTAGCGTACCGGTCGCACTGCGCTTTACACTGGGTTGGGCCGGCAGTACAGCCTTGTTGGCAGTGATAGTGTTAAGATAAAATAGCAATACCTGAGATTCGGTAGCCAAGTCACAACGGCGATCACTTTTGGAGCATCATCATGACCGAAGTCATCGTAGTTGAAGGTCTCACAAAGCGTTACGGTCATGTCTCGGTATTACGCGGAGTCAATCTGCGCGTGGTCGCCGGTGAAGTCTACGGATTGATCGGTCCGAATGGCGCCGGCAAATCAACCCTCATCCATCTTTTATTAGGATTTTTGCATCCCGATAGTGGGCGCATTCGCGTGCTTGGCAGCGCAGATCTCGAAGCACAACGCCGCTTCATCGGATATGTTCCCGAACGTCAGCGTTACCATACACACTACACAGCCCTTGAATACCTCACCTTTCTCGGCCAATTCGACGGTATTCCGCCTAAACGCTTGCATCAGCGTATCGACGAGCTGCTCGAATTAACCGGCCTAACCGCAATGGCCCATCGTTATCTGCGCACGTTCCCGAAGGGGATGTTGCAACGGCTCGGCATCGCCCAAGCCCTGTTAACCGACCCTGACTTGTTACTGATCGACGAACCGACCAGCGGGCTTGATCTCGATGGTCAGCAGGAATTGCTCACCCTTCTCAAGGATGTGCGACAGCGCGGTCACACGGTCTTGCTCTGCACCCACCGACTGGCCGAAGTGGAATACCTTTGCGACCGCGTCGGTATCCTCACCGAGGGCAAAATAATGCTCGAAGTTAACGTACCTGAGGTACGTCAAATCCCCGGCAGTATGGTCATTCAGACGGGACCACTCGATCTAGCGCTGCGCCAACGGCTTGAAATGATCGGGCCAGAGGTGCAAACCAACGAACACACCGTACTGATTAGCCCACATACATCTGAGCTACAAGCAAAGGTACTGCAAATCCTCCTGGAAGCGAAAATCTCCATCAACGTACTGGAACCACAAATGAGTCGTTTGATGCAGATCTATTTGCATACCGTTAGCGGTCAACCAACAGACAACCTAGTGGCATCTCCCGTAACGCGGATCTCGCTCCGTGACACGCCACAACCACCACCAACTGATGAGATAGACCCGATGCTTAAACGTCTCTTACAAATTGGTAGTATCAATTCCACCCGTTCTAAGGACGGTAAACAATGAAGTATACACTCGTACAAGCAACGCGATTAGTTCGGTTTAACTTGCTTGAGTACTTACGCTCTGGTCGGATCTTTTTTGAACTGGTGGCGACGGTTGCCTGCTATGCAGCTTTGCTTCGCCCGACCGATACCCCGATGAATGCCGGCTATCTGTTTACCGTGCTTGGATTGTTTGGACCACTGATGGCAATGATCACCACCGGTTTTATCATCGGGCTGGTTGACCGCCCTCAGGGGTACATCGTCTTGGCCCACAATGTTAGTCGTATCGCTTATTTACTGGGGGTGTTTTTCACGTCAGTTACGGTCGCAACGACAATGTACGGTATGCTCAGCCTACTCGTTGCCATCCTCAATCGGGCAATTGACCTTGATCTGATAGGCTGGATCCTTGCCACCTTACCCCTTTTCCTCAATATGTGCCTTGGCGCAGCACTCATTCTACTGCTATCACCATTGGTAGCGTCAACCGGGTGGCGCCTCTTTATCTTAGCCCTGGTAGCCGTTGCTTTGTCGAGTAACGTGATTAGTGGTCCTGTCATCAACCAAATCGCCGAACTGAGTCCTGTATTGGTCGACGTGCTACGGGCAGTACAGACGATACTGAGTAGCCCGCTCGTGCCGGTGATGTACGGCTACCACCTGAGTATTACCCGTACCTTCTCGAATATCACGGCGTGGTCGAATCTACTTGCCCAGTGGTCTCTCTTGCTCGCATTTCTCGGACTGGCGCACTACGCCTTCAAACGACGTGACCTGATCTTTAGCGCGTCGTAGGATCAGTTACCGGTACAAAGGCGATTGCATCTGCCCAGATCCCTCGCCGACGATCACCGGCCAGCGTTCCGGTGGCGACTAACGGTGTGCTTGTTGGATCGAATTGATACACTCCTAAATCGGCCCACCAATTCCGCTCAGCTTCTAGATCAACCGTCACTACCGTTTCACCATCGTGGTGACGGATGAGAAACCGCGCCTCTCGTGAGTCATCGTAGCCGTTGAGGGCAAATGGCACATACGCCAATACCCGATAGGTGCCGGCGGTAGGTAGTTCCGGTTGCCAGACTGCGACGCGCGGTGCAGCGAAATCACTCATCCGCCACGGACGTGACGTGCTAACTGCCAATTGCGACGGAGCAAACTGCGCGCTCCCGCCGTAGCCCATCGCTATCGTTTGCCATTCACCACTCGTGCGAAAACCAGGATCGCCGTCATCAACGACGATCACGTTTGGCGACGGCGATCCACAGGGCGAGGGCATATCAGCCCATAGCCAAACGCTGATCTGACCCACCGGATTCACAGCCCACGGATCAGGATCGGCACCGCACCAACCGTATGGATCGACATCACGGCCTAGATACTGAACCTGAAAGTGCAGATGCGCACCACGCGCACAACCGGTATCGCCGGCAATACCGATCACCGCACCACGTTCCACGACATCACCGGACGTCACCAAGACGCGTTCCAGATGCCAATACAGTGTTCGGTACCCGTTACCGTGCTCAATAATCACCGCACCCGCCGGCGTTGCACACCCATCATCGGAATAGCCGGCAAAGACAACCCGACCAGGTGCAGCGGCCAGTACCCGATCGGGTGGTCCCATAGCATAATCCCAACCGGTATGTCCATCGTAGGCAAACGCACGATCGGTTTCGGCCCGGCCCCAGTAGGTATGCAACGAACCGTTAGCCCGCAAAAATGGAGTATCGTGGTCGAAAAACGAGGTCACAGGCACGTTATGTTCTGCCGGACGCGAGAGAAACGGTGCTGCCGGCGGTGGCCAGTCAAGCGGGGCAAGACGCGGATCAAGATCGAACAGACGCTGATAGGTCGGGGCTACCGCCCAGAGTAACCCATCGAGCCGATCCGGAGTAGTCGTCGGGGCGAGCGCTCGACTGAGCACATACCGACTAAGATCGGTTGGCGCTCCGATCTGACTCCCATCGGCAAAGGTCAACGGTGGTAACTCGGTCGGACCAAGCAGAGCGTAATCACGCAAAGCTGCCCGCAGCTCGCGGGTCAGCCAGCGCAACTGGTTAAACAACCCTCGCCGGATGCCGTTATCGCCGCGAAAGCCGGCAGCCCACACCAACTGCCCATCACTCGGATTAGGAGTACTGAGCAGACCACTCTGTAGTTCCATCAGGCTAAGCAACAGACGGGGACTGATACTGTACAAATTGCTCAACACGACCAACACATCGGTAAACGAATGGCTGCGCCCACCGACCACCGTGCGGATGGTAGCCAGCGGACTATTACGTGCTTCTAGAAACGCTTGAATCTCAGGCCCACTAAATTGGTAATCGTAACTGAGCCGTTGGGGATCGAACAGCGGATGGACGGCAGGGGCAGGTGTGGGGGGCACAACCGGTGGCTGTGTTGGCGTGATCGTTGGGAAGACGGTGGGAAGTGGTGTCGATAGGACGGTCGCAGTTGCCGGTTGGGAGCCAATGACCGTTGGGGTTAGCGGCGGTGGTGACGGAGTCACCGGCGGCAATGGGGCCGTGCAAGCCGTTAGGCAGATCAGCACAATCAGCAACAAGCGATGCATAGTGCGATAAAGATAGCCGAAAGTGAGGGAACGGTCAAGTGCGGGAGCGAGGGTGTGGCATCGGCCATCGATACAATTGGCGGTACATCACTTACAGGAGGCAGCCAAACCGAGGGGTATGCCGATAAATAAGGAGATGCTTACAAAAGTAACTCTTTAACAGCAAAAATCACTGAAGGAACACGAAACAACGTAAGGTACTCCCTAAAAGGCCTAAGGTGCAGCAACTACAGAATTGGTGTTCACCGCAACTCGAACACCTCTTTATCAACCGGCTCAATCTCAACCGGATAGTGGCCGGTAAAACAGCCGGTACAGAAAGTCGCCGGGTCACGACCGGTCGAGCGGATCAAACCCTCAAGGCTCAGATAAGCTAGACTATCAGCACCGAGATGCTGGCAAATACCTTCAATCGACATCCGGTGTGCGATCAGTTCTGGGTAGGTAGCCATATCAACACCGAGGAAGCACGGATGACGGATCGGCGGAGATGAAACACGCACGTGTACTTCACTTGCTCCCGCCTCACGGAGCATCCGAACAATCGGGCCGCTGGTATTGCCGCGCACAATACTATCATCAACCAGAACGACCCGTTTACCGGCCAGATTATCGGAGAGTGCATTAAACTTAAGCGCGATACCCAACTTACGCAGCCGGTCGTCGGGTTGGATGAAGGTACGACCGATATAACGGTTTTTGATCAAACCCTCCGAGTAGGGAATGCCCGACTCTTGGGCATAGCCGATAGCAGCCGGTGTTGCACTATCGGGCACGGCAATCACCACGTCGGCATCACACGGCGCTTCCCGGGCCAATTCGCGCCCTTGTGCCACACGCATGGCATGAAGCACCTTTCCGTGCAATACGCTATCAGGGCGGGCAAAGTAGATGTATTCAAACAGACAAGCTGCAATCCGCGGCGAGGGCTGGTGTGAGATCACCTGCGGGCCGTCGAGAGTGATTTTGAGGATTTCACCCGGCTCTATCTCACGCACCAACTCGGCCCCAATCGTACCAAGCGCACAGCTTTCCGAGGCAACCACCCACCCCTGTTCACCCAACCGACCGAGACAGAGCGGATGCAGACCCCACGGATCACGCACGGCGTAGAGCGCATCACGGGTCAGCACGGTCAGACAGTAGGCACCTTGGGCGCGCACCATAAACACTTTGAGCTTCTCTTCCCACGTGCGCCCCTCGCCACCCGCCAGCATTTGGGTGATCACCTCGCTATCGCTACTGCTGGTTAGACCCACACCACGTTGGAGGAGTTCGCGACGCAGTGAAGCAGCATTGGTCAGATTACCGTTGTGGCCGACGGCCAATGGCCCCAACGCACTCTCGACGACAAACGGTTGCGCATTTTCAAGTTTCGACGAACCGGTGGTCGAGTAGCGTGTATGGCCGATGGCCAAATAGCCACTGAGTGGTCGTAGTTTATCTTCATCGAAAACTTGGGCAACAAGACCCATGTTTTTATAGTAGCGAATACTACGACCATTACTTACTGCGATACCGGCGCTCTCTTGGCCGCGATGTTGGAGGGCGTAGAGACCAAAAAAGGTCAACCGGGCAACATCCGCATCGGCAGCAACGATACCGAACACCCCACACTCGTGACCCGGTTTGTCTTGGGGGAAGAGTACATCGTCCGGTGTATCAGTGATGGTATCATAAGACGTAGTTACGCCTGAGAGCGATTGCATGATAAGAGGTTCCTCCTGCGCGCAGGTTAGGAGACGACATTGCGACATTGCTATCTATAGAAAGTATAACACGGATTATGACCATACCATTCGACAGTACGCCTCCCCGCAGTAGCATCTCATGGGCCAAAGGCTGCGCACTGACGGCGATTCTCGGCATTGGATTAGGCATAAATGCCATCTTGCGACTGGTGGAAATCGGCGTAACCCTCTTCGCCAGCGGCGATACAGGGCGCATGATCGTCATCTGGATTAGCGTGGTTATCGGTGCCGCGGTATGTGGGCTGTGGGTCTGGATCGGCAGCGGAGCTGTGCGTACAGCAGCAGTGCGCTGGTTGGCTGCCTTACCATTACCGGCAACCCTGGCACTGACCATTATGATTCCCTCTGCCGAGAGCCAACTGCTGATGGTTACTCAACTCGGACTAAGCCTGATCTACACACTGGTTTTGGCATGGCTGATACGTCGTCCGCTACAATGGCAGACAACTCCAATCCTCTTCAATGCAGGGGCCTTCCTCGCGTTGCCGTGGCTAGCTATCGGCACGCCCGGTTCGTGGGTCGACGTAGGTCTCGCCTTAACACTCGGTGCGACGATAGGCTGGGCTGGCGGTCAATTACTCGCATGGCGACCACCGCTCAGTTGGGTACACGGTGAGGTACCGATGAGGGTCTGGCTCGGCGAAGGGGCTGCGCTCAGTCTCCTCCTGCTTGTGCTAAGTCGTGCGCTCGGCCCGAACGGTGCAGCCCTGTTATTCTGCTGTTGCGCACCGGTCGGGGGCTGGTTATGGTTGGCAATTGGGCGGCACGTCGATGTGAAAGCTATCGTTCCCCTCTCGGCGCTCTTTGGTCTCTTCTTTTTTGGGGTGCCACTCGTCCTGACGGACTCCGACGCATTAGTGCCATTGTTATTGTTTGGTAGCTTCCCCGAGGGGTTTCATCTAGCCTTGCTGGCCGCTCTTGGGCAGGCATTACTGGCCTTACTGGTCATACCATTAGCCCTTTTTCTCCCCAATCGTCTTCTCCACACCGCCGGTGCAGCACTTGTGGCAGTGGCCGGGCTGACGCTGCTCATCGGGGGTGGACGAGCAACACCGGCGGGGGATCGCTGGTTCGTGGTGTTGCGCGATCAAGCAGATGTGAGCGACCTCACGACTATCACCGATTACCAAACCCGCCGCAGCGCTGTGTATCGCCGTCTAACCGATCATGCCATCGCAACGCAAGCCGATCTTCGAGCAGCGCTTGACAGCTTAGGTGTGCGCTACACACCCTACTATCTCGTCAACGCCTTAGAAATTGAAGGCGATCTCCCACTGCGTCTTTGGTTGGCAAACCGGCCCGAAGTGGCCGAGGTGATGCCATCACCATTTTTACGCCCGTTACCGCTACCACTCCAAACAGCGCGTGGCGACGAACCATCACCTGATGAAACACCCACCAATCTCACCGTTATCGGTGTACCGGAGGCCTGGGCATTAGGAGTGCGTGGCGCCGGCATTCTCATCGGCCAAGCCGATTCGGGGGTCGATGCTGAACATCCTGAATTGAGCGATGCGTATGCTGGTCAGACAGAAAACGGAGTCATCCACGCTTATCATTGGCTCGATCCGTGGACGGGTGCAGAAGCACCGTATGATCACAATGGGCACGGTACCCACACTCTCGCGACAATCTTGGGAAATCGGGTCGGGGTAGCACCGGATGCGCAATGGATCGGGTGCGTCAATCTGGCCCGCAACATTGGTAACGCACCGCGCTATCTCGACTGCATGCAATTCCTCTTTGCGCCGTACCCACCGGGCGGCGACCCTTTCCGCGACGGCAACCCGACACGAGGTGCGCACATTCTCAACAATTCATGGGGCTGCCCGCAAGACCTCGAAGGCTGCACGTCCACATCACTCCAACCGGCCGTCCGTGCGCTCCGTACCGCTGGCGTCTTCGTGGTTGCTAGTGCCGGCAATGACGGCCCGGCATGCAGTTCAGTCAACTCCCCTCTTGCCATCTACGCCGAAGTGATGACGGTCGGCGCTGTGAATAACGAGGGCCGCCTGGCGCCATTCAGCAGTGTCGGTCCGGTTGTCAGTGATGGTAGCCTCCGCCCTAAACCCGACCTACTCGCACCGGGGGTAGAGGTGTTATCGGCGTTTCCTAACAACAGCTATCACCGAGCTAGCGGCACTTCAATGGCCGGACCACACGTAGCCGGAGCAGTGGCCCTCCTCTGGTCAGCAAATCCTGCTCTGATTGGAAACATTGACGCGACCGAGCAGATACTCCGCGATACTGCTCGTCCCTATCCCTTCGACGATAGCGACCGGTGTGGTGCAGGGAATGGCACCGGAGCCGGTATTCTTGATGTTGCATCCGCAGTCCGCCGAGCACTGGCACGATAAGCACGAACAGTTATCTCACAGTGGTCGTGGACACACCACAATAGCTCCTCCTTATCTTGTTGCGCCACCGACAAACATGCTCGTTCTCCATGCGATCACACCGTTTGCCCGATATGATACACTCTACATGTGGGATCACGTCGACTGTCACTATTCAAGCTATGATTCGCTACCAACGGACTGCGCTCGCGTTTCTCGGTCTGCTCTCAATAGTAACCCTGATCGCTGCGCTCAGCACGGTCGGTGATGCAACGTTGCGCAACGACTGGTCACGATTGGCCGGGATGTCAACGTGTCTTGGCGTAATGCTCGGTTTGGCGTGGCTGACACCGCTCCGACTGCTGAAGGTTGGCGGGCGATTAACGCTGATCGCCATTGAATTGGCCGCCACTGCATGTGCCCAACTACTCACTGCCGCACCATTGATCGACTATATCTATCTCGTGCTCGTCCTACAGGGAATCATCCTCTTCAGACCATGGTTGTGGACATTGATGGCGGTGAGTGTGTGGATCATTTGGGCAATTGTACGCTATCAACTCTCGAACGATATATTGATCTGGCTACAAAGCAACCTTGCGATTGCCTTTCCCGCGGTTTGCGCCATTATTGCAGCGTTTATCTATGCGCGCCACGTTCATCGTAGCGAGCAGGTGCAGCAGAAGCTCCAACAGATGCAGCAACACTATACGGCGCTATCGACATTATTACGCGATATACAGCAGCGTGTCGCACGGGAAGAGCGTCAGCGGCTGTTGAACTGGCTCACCGGCGAGGTACAGCAGACATTGGTCTATGCAGAGCAAGGGCTGACCACAGCCTTGGCGATGGCACAATCGAACCTCAACCGCTTACAAACCGCACTCGATGTACCACGAACAGCAACGGCAACGGCGATTGCCCGATTACGGGCGACCGTACAGGCCCTACGCTACGTCCCAAATGACACGAAACCGACACCGTATAGAATGCTGGCCGGGGCGTTCGATGAAGTGCTGATCTCGTCGCTGCCTAATAATATACTGGCTTGGTTACTGCCATCGCTCTTTGTGGGCCTATCGTTAGGGCTGGTATTCCTCCAATCCCGGCCTCCCTCGCTACCTATACTGCTTTGGCTCGTGGTATTAGGCGGTCTGTTGATCGTCACCAATGCCTACACACAGTACGTCCGCCGCTCCATCTTTATTCAGATCGGCCTGGTAGTACAAACAATTACGATTACCCTCATGGCCGCCCTTACCAACTTGCTTCCCCTATTGTGGGGACTGTTGTTGGTCGCTTGGCAGATGACCAGTCGCCTCTCACGGTGGCAACTGCTCTTCTTCAGCGGAATATGGCTCCCGTTACTAATGATGATCGGCTACATCCAGCCAAGCTTTCGCGACTCTACGACTATTATGAGCTTATTGGTGGCGGTAATGCTCGTCAGTGGCCCGTTGCTGTTGGCTCGACGCCAATTACGTCGTCGCCAGCAGGTCGAACAACAGGTTCAGTTGCTTGAAACCGAAATAAAACAGCAAACTGACGAGGTGCAGCGGATTACCATCGCCGCCGAACGTTCGCGTCTTGCCCGTGAAGTACACGACGATCTCGGCTCCAAACTCGTGTTAATGAATCTTGAACTGCAACTCGCCACCGAACTGGCCGGCGAAGATCCGGCTAAGGCACGTGACCATTTAGCGAACAGTCGCGAATTGTTGCATAGCGCATGGCGCAGTTTGTTAGCAGTGGCCGACGCTGAGCTACCGTTTCAACCGGCAACGCTAGTCCCAGCGCTACACCGGCTAACCCAACAGTGCGCACAGAGCACCCAGGCTACCGTGACTATCGACATCGAAGGCGATTTGGCGCAATTATCGGCACAGGTAGCACATTGTATCTACCGCACGGTGCAAGAGGGGTTGACCAACGCCTGCAAACACGCCCACGCTGCCACCATGCATGTCCAGGTGCGTGCAGCCGACGGTTACGTGGTAGTCACCGTCACCAACGATAACCGTCCACACCAAGTATTACCCCCTGTTGATTTGGGAAATGGCAGTTTTGGTCTATTAGGTCTGCGTGAACGGGCCGAGGCCCTTGGCGGCGGGTTAGAGGCGGGACCACTCGCCGAAGGTGGCTGGCGACTACGGCTGGTGTTACCCTACGAAGGTGAGGAATAGCGATGGCAATCCGGGTGCTCATTGTTGATGATCAAGCGTTGATTCGCACCGGTATTGCGACGTTATTGGCGCGCAAGCCGGATATTGAAGTCGTCGGGCAGGCCGGCAATGGCCGTGAGGCGCTCAACCTCGTCGCCAAGCTCGATCCGGATATTGTATTAATGGATGTGATGATGCCGGAGATGGATGGGGTTGAAGCAACCCGACATCTGAGCGCGCGCGGCCCACGCCCGGCAGTCATTATGCTCACGACCTTCCCAGATGATGAACGTGTGTTACAGTCGATTGCCGCCGGCGCCCGCGGCTACCTCCTCAAAGATGTTGATCATCGCGTATTAGCCGATAGCATCCGTACCGTTGCTGCCGGCGGTGCGCTCATCCATCCGCAAATCACAGCCCAACTCTTACCACGTCTTAGCCAATTGGCGACACCGTCCGCTTCGCTCCCTAGCCCCTCAGCCGAACCGTCCATCGCACTGACCCCTCGCGAACGAGACATTCTTCGCCTACTGGCACAAGGCTACACGAATCAAGAGATTGGCGAAGCACTCGCACTGAGTATTGGGACCGTCAAAAACCATCTCAGTGTGATCTTCGCCAAACTCGCCGTGCGCGACCGGACTCAAGCCGCTTTGTGGGCACGCGAGCATTTACGGTCGTGAACGTTATCGCGACCCACCCGCTGCCGGTTGCTCGCCCTATGAATTTGTGCAATTCTCGTTGACAATTGTCATGCTACACGGCAGCAAGCCTGATGAACTCGCACTAGAGCGGATAACAACTGGCAACATGACCTGGTACGTCGGTGGCGCAAGTAATCCCTTGGCCGTGTACATCACCGAGTTACCAGCTTGGTCTCCTGCTGTGATGATCAAGTGAACATCCGGCCAATTGCGCGGCACCAATGCGCGCCAGAGACGCCCATCGGTAGTGTCTTGGGTGAAGGTTAGCGGTGTCCACGTCACATTATCGTCAGCAAGGTAGACGGCCGTCACCGTTACTTGCGGGTTGGTCGGGTGATCAGGATCGCTGATCACGACTTCAATCGGTGTCGATACATTTTGCGGAATAATATCTTGACCGGCGATACGTACCCGCTCGATCACCGGCGGATTCTGATCGGCAAGTGCCGTCTCAGCACCAGATGCTGCCGGATCGGTATAGATGACTTGAAAGACGAGCTGAGTATAGGTGCGCAATGTACCGGTGACACCGTCGGTAGTGCGAAAGACGGCGGCTGTGCTAATCAACGTATCACGCTGGCCTGCACCATCACCGAGGCGGCTATGACCAAAAAACCGGTCTGGTAGCCAGAAACCGATGCCGGCACTAAAGTCGGGTTCGATGGTGGTCGTGATGAGCGGGTCAAACGTCTCGGTCACAATTTGGGTGACAGTCGGGTTAAAGTTGTCAACCGTATTGTACTGTCCACCGAGGAAAATCACATCTCGCACCACTAACGGTACGCGGTTATCATCATCATCATCACTCCCCGAAAGCGCTGTAATATCGTATGCAAAGGCAGGTAAACTCGGCATCCCGATCTGGTTATAGTCAAAGACGGTAACGGTAGGTGTGATGTTAAAGGTACTGTTAAGCAAGAAGGTATCGCTAATCGTCACATTGCTCGCGCGGAGGCGGACGACTGAACCGGTACGCGTGGGTTGGAGATAGTTTGGATCGTAATTGATCGTAAATGTAATAGTACGGGTCAACTGACTGCTACCGATTGGCTCTGGTGCCGTGCGGTCGTCAACCGGACGTTCGGCATTGAGGTCTTCAACCGGCGCATTCAATGGGTTATCAACGAAGAGCCGCTTCCACGGTAAGCCATAAAGGGTAGTTATTGACAGTATCTTGTAATCGTAAGCGTTCAAGCCAAACGATGTCCGTAGATAGCGGATTTTAGCATTGACCAACGCTTCACCAATACTGCGGCCAACGTAAGTGAAACCTTCAGGAGCAGCCGAATCGGGACGTGTCTCATTCCGCAGCAACTCTTGCGTCAATAACACCGCCAGTCGCTCACTGTAATCAACTCCGTCGAGTGTGCCATAGCCGTAGCCGGTGTTACCGATCCAGTTACCGGCATGCCGGTTGAAGGCTTGGGGAAAGTCGGCAGTATACCGACTGACCGGGATCGTCGCTGGTGATTGGAGGATCGCATTGGACGGTACGTTGTAACCGCTATGGCAACCGATCGAATAGTAGATAGTATTGTAGAAAAAGCCAGGGCATAGCGATGGGTAATAATCGCACGACGAAGTCGGTCCGCTACTGCTGTACTGCACTGCCAGGATGCGCTCGGCGGGAAAGTCGGGATTGGTACCACTCCTGACCGCTGGAAGAAGCTGCCAATGGTCGAAGTGGGCATTCAATGAACTCAGTACCGTTTGGGTACGGGAATAAACGTCGAGCGGCGTAGTGAAGAAGCCGGTCGCGTCAAGTGGTTGTTCAAGCCACGCATTCTCAAACGCGGTTCGATTCCACGTATTCGTAATTAACAGTCGCTTGGCAACACTATCTGTCGTCGCTTGGCCGATAGTATTGGCAATTGCCGTCGCCCCGTCGATTAAGAAATCATACCCGGTTAGCGAAAGTGTTGGCGTATAGAACGAATCGGCCCGTAGATCGATGGAGTCATCCCACCCCGGTACATTCCGACGCAAAAAATCGACAATCTCCGTAGGCCGTTCCACAATCCGGCCAACCGCTAAGTCTGGGATAAACAGTGGAAAGCCGTAGAAGCGGTAGGGTCGGTCGGTACCGTAGGGATTATCACTGAGGAGCATACGGTTACGAAGGGCGGCACCCAAGGGATTATCGGGTGAAATAAGGCTATTCCCGCCACTATTCGGATCAATCGTCTCTAAATACTTTAGATAATCGGCCTCGTTCGCAATCGTCGTCAGATCGGGCAAGCGGAAAAACGGGATAATCTCATCACTCCCGATCAGCACAATGTTGCGCACGTTAGGATACGGTGTTGTTTGCACATTCTCATCACTGGGTTCGACATTGTTGTCTACAGAAATCTGGTAGCCTACCCGTACCTCACCCGAACGACCATTGCCTGTTGGATCGATCATCGCCTCGATCACATGGTCGATAATGCTGGCGAGATAGTTGGCATACAGTGGGTTACGCTGGTTATTAGTCTGAACCGAATCCTGTAACAATTGGCTAAACGGAGTCGCACCACTGCCCGTGACAACGGTGAGATCGGCCATGCGTTGTTCGACCTGCCCCGCGGCGAGGTTTCAGCGTCGCACCACTGCCCGTGACAACGGTGAGATCGGCCAAGTCGATCACAAACCCTTTTTCTTCAATCAGTGGAGTTTCGTTACTACTCCACACCAATGTTGCGGGGCTCGTATAGAACTGAAGGGAATCATCTATCGCCAGAATGTTGCTTAACTCATCTGGATAAACCTCTTGCATTCGGGCAGAATTGATAATATAAAGGGTGGTCACCTCAGGATCGGGCACATCGGTGAGGACCTGAACGTGAGGAGCCGGTCCGAGCGATTGGAGCGTACTTCGATTGAGCGTAATCGTCAGTTGGTAGGGAACAGGACTCGTCTCACCGGCACTTGCCGGTGCAACCGCGACAAAATAGCGCCCCGGGTGCCAGACGATGGTTTCGATCTGTTCGTCGCGTGTTCCCGGATTAACGCTGATCGAGGTAATCTGCCCGCCGATTGACGTAATCTGCCCACCGATCGAAGTGATCTGCCCGCCAATTGACGTAATCTGCCCACCGATCGAAGTGATCTGTCCGCCAATTGACGTAATCTGCCCGCCGATCGAGGTGATCTGCCCGCCGATTTGCGTCACATCTTCCAGGCCGCTTTTCCCAAGATCGAACTCAAAACTCTCAGTAGCACCTCCCTGTCCGGTCACAGGATCGACTCCGCCACCAAAAACGAGGTCGTAATCGGCTTGTAAATTCGTCAACGTCACCGTAACCAATGAGCCGGGCGCATCGATAGTGAAAGCAAAATAATCAATATCACTCGATGACGCGATCACACCCTCAATCGGTTGACGCCAGCTATCAGTACGGCCGATGGCAATGGATTGCGCAGTAACACCAGGTGGCGTGATGCTACCGTTCGGTTCGCTTTCGCCAACGAGGGGCAATTCGGTCACGGTCGAGAGCTGGATCGGAACTTCAGCAGCCGTTGCCGGGATCGATGTCGGGGCGAAGGCAAGTGGTGCTGCCAACAGGCTCAGAATACTGACAACGAACCAGATACGTGACATTGTCTTCAACTCCTCCTAGATCGGCAAAGCCTGCGCGAGCGCTAAATCGCGCTGCGCATCGAGATCGATAAAGATACCAATCGCCTCCGCACGCGCCGCAACTGCTGCTGATACATTACCATAGGCAAGCGCTAAACGAGCTTGATGATAACGAACTTTCCCCAACTCATAACGATTTTCAAGTTGGATCAACATCGCACTGCTCTGCTCAAACAGTTCGGCAGCAATCGCCAGATCACCGGCAGCCAGTGCAATCTCACCCAGTACTCGATGCGCGATTGCTGCATCATCAGCTTGACCCAGTTCTTCAGCAATTGCCAACGAACGCTGCGCCTCAGTACGAGCACGTTCCAGATCACCGAGCGCCAACGCCGCAAGCGCTGTTAATCGCAACACTTCAGGTAAAAAGCTGCGCGCATTAATCGCTTCAAGTTCACCGATAGCGGTAGCGAAGAGTTCATCGGCCTCAGCGGCTCGTCCTTGATAGAGCAGCACTTCGCCCCGATTGTAGCTTGTTACCGCTACTCCCAACCGTGAACCGAGTCGTGCAAAGAGACCGCCTGCCAGCCGATAGAGTTCATCGGCCCGTTCAAGTTGATTACGACCGACTAACACCACGGCCAGATTGTTGGCCGTCCGCGCTGTAGCCAATACATCACCGATGCTCTCCGATAATGCAATTGATCGCTCAAACACGGCAATCGTCTCAACCCACCGCCCGGCCTGGGTATAGATCCGACCGAGATCGTTGAGGACATCACACAAACCGGCCGGTAGGTTCGCCTGTTCGTACAGCAGGCGAGCCTGATCGAGAGCCTCAATCGCTTGTTGGCGGTCGCCTTGATAACCGGCAATGTTGCCGATGATCTTAAGCGCACGCGCTTGGTCGGTGATCTGCTCGGTGGTCACGGCCAAGTTGTATCCGATCCGTGCCCATTCCATCGCGTGGACATAATCACCGGTACGATAGGCAATGCCGGCGCCGAGGATATAACACCGCGCTGTCTCGGCCTGTAACGCGCGATGCGCACGTGCCATACCCATCGTCAGCAACTCGAAGGCTGCCTGGTAACGTGACCGGCGCTCTTCAACGGTTGCCAGCATACGGTGCATCCGCAACCAGCGCTCACTTACCGGTTCATCGCCTACCGGTAAGCTAAGTTGGAGCGCTTCGCGAAAGTGATGCTCAGCTTGTTCGTAGTCACCCAACACGAGATAGAGATCACCGATTGCTTCGTGCATACCGGCAACCTGTTCGATCAATTGCGCTGGTGGCAACACGGTGGTCAAACGTGGAGCAAGATTGAGCGCCGTTGTATACAACGCCAACGCATCACGATTGGCAAAACGGCGACGTGCCTGCTCTGCGGCGCGCAGATGATATTCCAACGCCGGTTGCCACTCCTCAGCTTGCAGGAAATGCCACGCGAGCACGGCATATTGCTCTTCAAGCTGATTGGCAGCAATCTCCTCGATCCGACGCGCCACCCGCGCGTGTAACATCCGCCGGCGCGCGTAGAGGATACCTTCGTAAGCCACATCACGCAACAGCGCGTGGCGGAAGATATAGGCCAAAATCTGCTCCTGCTGGTCGGCTTGGATCAGTTCGCTCTCAATCAAACGTTGCAAGCCCTCGTCCAAGGCCAACGGATTGGAATAGACCCCTTCAACGACCGGGCGAGGGAAGCGTCGCCCAATCACCGCTGCTACCTGTACCAATTCTTGACGCGGTTCATCAAGCCGGTCGAGCCGGGCAATGAGGAGACCTTCGATGCTGCGCGGTACCTCAATCGTTTCGAACAGACGGGTCAGTTGCCATACCCCATCGGATTCACGGCGTACAAGCAGCCGATCACGTACCAAGGCTCGCACCAGTTCTTCGATGAAAAAGGGATTACCTTGTGTGCGTTCAAGCAGCGGCAACATCTCAGACGGTGGGGTACCGTCAAGCAAGGCGGCCAGCAACCGGTAGCTATCATCAGCAGACAACTCGCTCAGCTCAATACGCACCGTCCCCGGTAACGCATCCCATGGCATTGGCATGACCATTTCGGGTCGGTACGTCACCACCAAAGCTAACGTTCGTCCCGCGAGCATCTTGCTCAACCGTTCGAGCACCTCCAGCGAAGCCGTATCCGCCCAATGGCAATTTTCGAGAACGAGTAACAACGGCTCACGGGCTGCCGTTGCCGGGAGTATCTCGACCAGTAATTCTTGGAGTCGGTCATGGCGCTGTTGAGGTGACAAGCCAGCGGTCAGCGTCGTCTCGGGTAACGGCACACCCAACGCATCGCGTAACAGCGGGATAAATCGGCTGAGCGCCGGTACAAGCCGCTTAACACGCACCGTAATGTCGGTAACCAACTGTTCAGGCGCAGTCCGTAAATCGAGCCCTAACGCACTCAAGATAGGGTTGCGGATCGCCGCGTAGGGCATACGCTGCTCGTAACTCTGGCAATCCCCAAACAGAATGGTGAATGGTGGTACTTCCTCTTCGGTTACGTGTTGCTCAGTTGAGGCAATCACTAGTTGTTGAATAACCTCCTCCGCCAATCGCGACTTCCCCGCACCGGCTTCACCAACCACAGCAATCGTGGTACCACGACCTTTCAAGGCAGCACGTGCTGCAACCAACATTGCAGCCATCTCACGATCACGACCGATGAGCGGTGCTACGGCAAGGTTTGCATCATTCTGACGTGTGGCAACTGCCGCGATCCGTACCACCCGTACCGGTATCACCGGCTCGTTAAAACCCTTAAGTTGCAACGATGTCCCCGGTTCGAGGACAAACTGCCCCTCAACTGCGGTTTGGGTGCTAGACGACAGATAGATGGCATCTGTGGGCGCTGCTGCCATCAACCGAGCCGCCAAATTCACTGCCGGACCCATTACGGTATACTCATAGCGGGTTGCGCCACCAACCCGCCCGGCAAAGACCGTGCCGGTATTAATACCAATCTTCTGAGTGAGCGGTGGTACCGCCGTACCCAGCAATTTGGCAATCTCTTGATTCGCTTCAGACAACGCCTCACGCAATTCGAGCGCACACCGGACTGCCCGCGTTGGATCATCTTCATGGGCAGTCGGTGCGCCGAACAATACCATCAGCTTATCACCGTGGGTATACATATCGACTTTGTTGACGATACCATCATAACGATGGACAACCGCCTGGGCCCGTTGGTAATAAGCGTTGAACACGGCAGCAGCCCGTTCCGGTTCGAGCTGCAACGTATTCAGATAGATCGAAAAAGCATAGACGTTGGCAAAGAGCACCGTCACCGGACGAAACTCACCCAATTCACCCGCAGCCGGATCGAGAAAGCGACGCGGTAAGCGATGGACTAGGTATGGTTGGAGCGCAGCCAATTGGCACGCCAAGCGATTGAGTGTCGCCAGATCGTTTGGCCCCGCTAACGGTAACGGTAACGGCGCCGAGATCGAGCTGGTGGTAGCAGCTAAGCTCAACAGACGATAAAAACCCTTGCTCCGCGCTTCGACCTGATAGGAATCCAACAAACGTAACGTCTGTTCGGTAATGACCACTTCACCCGGCGCAGCAATCTCTTGCGCCAATGCAACTCGATTCACTTCCGAACCGGTCACGACCAATTCGATATGGCTCTGATCACCGACTTCAGCGGCGAACACCTGACCGGAATGCACACCAACCCGGAGTCGAAGGGTAAACGGACCGGCGCGTGTCTTTAGGTTGGTAAACTCCTCCATCCGTGCTTGCATCGCCAATGCGGTAGCGCAAGCAGCGATGGCATGTTGATCACCCAAGGTAGTAGCATCAAAGAAAACGGTCAACGCATCGCCACCAAACTTAAGCAAAGCGCCATTACGTGTGTGGACTTCGTACAAGAGTGTGTCAAACAGCCGGCTGACAACCGCCGATACCTCTTCGGCACCCTGCCGGCCTAATACCGACAGACGCTCTGACAACGCGGTAAAGCCGGAAAGATCGGCAAAAAGCAGCGAACCTTTCCAAAACGCGCCGGTAGTACGACCGGGCTGCGGGTTGATGAGTTGGCGTTGCACGATTTGAGCCGGAATGTACGCTGCATACGCAATGAGCTGGGTCCGCAAACTCTGCCCAATGTGCGCACGCACCGATGCCGGTAGCGTGCCGGTAGCAGCAAGTTCGGCAGCCTGATGAGGATCGAGATAGTTCATCAGGTCACGCCATTTGATCAACGAACCGGTCATAGCGACTTCCATAGGTTACTCCGGCGAACGGGAAGCAAGCATCTTCTATTCTAAACGTTTTGTCGCCGGAGATTGGTTTATAGTTACGCTTTGCCAAACTGGTGCGTGATAACCTTATTGTGCAGCGAAAGAGGTAAAAAAAGAAGAGGGTAAAATGAGCGACTCGATAAAAAATTTTTTAGTGACCTCTTGACAATATCTTGGTGGAGGTGTATACTCGTCACACTTGCTATAAAGTGTAATAATAACACTAACTAAGGAAAGACCCATGCTCGGCCAACTGTACGAAACTACCGGCGACACCGCCGCTACCCTCATCGCAGAGATCAACGACCTACGCCGTCAGCGCAATGCCATCATTTTGGCCCACAACTACGAGTACGGCGAAATCCAGGAGATCGCCGACTATGTCGGCGACTCGCTCGGTATGGCACAGGCCGCAGCGCGCACCAATGCTGATGTCATTGTAGTATGCGGCGTCTACTTCATGGCCGAAACGGCAGCGATTCTCAACCCACAACGCACGGTCCTGATCCCTGACGCCAATGCCGGTTGTTCGCTGGCCGACTCGATTACGGTCGAGCAGTTACGCGCGTGGAAAGCGGCAAATCCAGGGGCAGTTATTGTTAGTTATGTCAATACCAGTGCTGCCGTGAAGGCCGAGAGTGACTATTGCTGCACCTCAGGCAACGCCGAGCGTGTGATCAATGCTATCCCCGCCGACAAGACCATTCTTTTTCTGCCCGACATGTTTCTCGGCAGTTACTTGCGCCAAAAGACCGGGCGCCCGCTTAAGATTTGGGCTGGCGAGTGCCATGTGCATGCCGCTATTCGCCCTGATATGATCGAACAGAAGCGAGCAGCGATGCCCGATGCCGAATTCCTCATTCACCCTGAATGCGGTTGTGTGAGCAGTGCCATGGACTATCTGGCCAGTGGCGCGATTGATCAGCGTGGTACCCATATTCTCTCAACCGAAGGCATGATTGCCTACGTCAACCGATCATCGGCCAGCCGTTTTGTAGTTGCGACCGAGATCGGTGTTTTACACCGCATGCGTAAGGCCAATCCCAACAAGCAGTTTGTCCCGATTGACGATTCGATCAGTTGTCGCTATATGAAACTGATCACGCTGGAAAAAGTGCGCAATAGCTTGCGCGATTTACGTGAACCGGTGAAGGTACCACCAGAGATTGCTGAGCGAGCACGGGTGGCTATCGAACGGATGTTGGCGCTATGACCGTGTTGATGGCGTTATGTATACACGAGCTGCGGAGTACTCTATGGATCCCATCCCAGCCCCACGCAGTGCAGTATCGTTCGTGCCCCCTGCCTGTGATCGACAGTTTGACGTGTTGGTGATTGGCGCCGGTGCTGCCGGTCTCACAGCAGCGTTAGCGGCAGCAGCAGTCGGCGCACGGGTTCTCGTCTTGGCCCGCGGGACGTTGCCCGAAAGTAATTCAGCGTGGGCACAAGGAGGGATCGCTGCTGCCCTCGATCCCACCGACTCACCACATCTCCACATTGCCGATACGCTGACTGCCGGCGCCGGGTTGTGTGATGTGGCCGCGGTGACGACGCTCGCCCACGAGGCGCCGACGTTAATGCGTGAATTAGCCGCTCTCGGTGTACCCTTCGAGCGCGACGCCGATCGGTTTGCGTTGGGGCTAGAAGGCGGTCACTCCCGTCGGCGCATCGTTCATGTTGGTGATGCAACCGGCTGGGCAGTAACGCGCATTTTAATCGACCGAGTACGAGCCACCCCTCGAATTATCGTGCGTGAACAAGCCCAAGCAATAGAGTTGCTCACTGCCGGGAAGCGCGTGGTTGGCGCCCTCGTCAGACTGGCTGATGGTACGTGGTGGCGGGTGCTGGCCGCAGCTACAGTGTTGGCAACCGGCGGGGCCGGCGCCTTGTACGGCCTCACCAGTAACCAACCGATTGCGCTTGGTGAAGGCATCGCGTTAGCTTACCGTGCCGGCGCAGAAGTCGCCGATATGGAGTTTGTGCAGTTTCACCCTACCGTTTATCGTACCCGTGATGGGCATGGCTTCCTTATTACCGAAGCCGCACGCGGTGAAGGGGGCCGTCTCTATACACCGTCAGGCCGGCGCTTTATGCCCGACTACGATCCGCGTGCCGAACTGGCCCCCCGTGATGTAGTGACGCGCGGAATTATGGCAGCGATGCAAGCCGAGGGGTGTGATTATGTCTTGCTCGATCTGACCCATCTCCCCGCCGACCGTATCGAGCACCATTTTCCTACGATTGTTGCCCGCTTGCGCGCCGATGGGATCGACCCGGTGCGCGATCCGATCCCGGTTGCACCGGCAGCACACTATCTGATGGGCGGGGTTCGCACCGACCTCAACGGTGCAACGAATCTCCCCGGTTTGTTTGCTGCCGGCGAAGTGGCTTGTACCGGTGTACACGGCGCGAACCGGCTGGCAAGTAATTCGTTACTCGAATGTCTGGTGTTTGGGCGGCGAGCCGGTGAAGTAGCAGCAACGTGGCGCCGCATACCGTTGCCGTTGCCCGATCCTCTTCCGGTGAATCTGACAACTACAGCAGTACCGGTAGCGTGGCGGGCACACTTGGCAACGATCATGCGTGCTGCCGGTCCCCTGCGCCATGGCGATACGTTACGTCAGGCATTGATCGAATTAGAGGCGTGGCCAATGATCGCCGATCCGTTCGATCCCGAAGCGATCACCGCAGTGAATGCTGGACTGACTGCACGTCTGATCGTGGCTTCAGCCCTGCTCCGCACCGAAAGTCGCGGTGGTCATTTTCGCCAAGATTACCCCCAGAGCGATGAAGCTTGGCGTAGACACACCATCCTTCGCCGTCGCACACCACCGTGCTTTGCCGCAACCATTGCACCACCGCCAGAGCGGAGCAACGATGAGCGAGCCATCCCCCAAGTCGCGATGATGTAGCGAATTCGGAAAACGGAAGACGGCATAGCTTGAGACGCAAGGATAGATTATGGATATACCACTTCACCTGATCGACACCATTGTCAGCCAAGCGCTCGCTGAAGACATTGGTAACGGCGACATTACCACACTGGCTGCTATTCCGGCCAATATCACAACCACAGCCTACATTGTGACGCGCGAAGCCGGTGTTATTGCCGGCTTACCCCTCGTTGCGGCAGTCTTCCGCCAGCTCGATCCGACGGTACGGGTCACGTGCCATATCACCGACGGCACCCCCGTCTCCGCCGGCACAACAGTTGCAACCCTCACCGGATCGGCCCGTTCGATTCTCAGTGGGGAACGGGTGGCCCTCAATCTGCTGCAACGGCTAAGCGGGATCGCCACCCTTACCGCCCACTATGTGGCGGCTATCGCCGGTACCCGCGCACAGATCATTGACACCCGCAAAACAACCCCCGGTCTGCGCGTGCTCGAAAAGTATGCAGTACGAATGGGGGGTGGTCGTAATCACCGCTTCGGTCTCTACGATGGCGTGATGCTGAAAGATAATCATCTGGCGATCCTTGCCGCACACGGGGTTGATCTGGCGACTGCTATCGCCCGTGTACGCGCTCAGATCGGGCCAATGGTGCGGCTCGAAGTTGAGGTAGAGTGCGTGACCGATGCCATTATTGCTGCTGAAGCCGGAGCCGATCTGATCCTGCTCGACAACATGCCACTCGACCAGCTCAGAGCAGCGGTACAGGCGGTTGGTGGACGGGCGAAAACCGAAGCCAGCGGTGGCGTCACTTTACAGACAGTGCGCGCGATTGCTGAAACCGGTGTTGATTACATCTCGGTAGGAGCCTTGACCCATTCGGTACGCGCACTCGACATTGGGTTGGATTGTACCGAGGAACAACGAGGATAGCCATCTACACCGTCACTCTTTGGCCAGATGCTGAACCCGCAATTGCCAGAGCAGCCCTCCGAGCGCCGGGCCAAACCGTTCAATCAGTCGTTGGCGAGTACGGCCCTCGTTATAGCGCTGACGAGCAAAGTTTTGAATTTCCTGCTCATCATTGCCGACCCGGAGCGTTTGCATAAGCTGAAACGAGGCATCGTTAAGACCCAGTGTTGCCGCAACATCAACAAGACGACCGATCGATTCGTATGGCGGCTCAAGCAACACCGTCGCGTGAGTATAGATGCCCTGCTCGCGGATAGCTGCGATCAGTTTACGCACCTGGGCACGACTCTTTGCCGAATCAAAGACGCTCGTCGCCGTCAATACAAAGGTGAGTGCCTCGCAACCGGCTAGTTCCAGATGCCGAATCTGCTCTTCACTGAGCTGAACTATCGATACAGTAGCTTGCCATTTAACCGGCAGATTGGCACGGGCGAGGTAGTCAACAAATTCCGCGAACCATTGCGTATCAAGGGTCAGTTCCGGTTCATAAAACAGAACGTGGCGAATACCTAGCTCTTCACTCAGCGTGCGTAGCTCCTGAGCGATCTGTCGTGGCTCACGAAGATACCAACGTCCGTGGAAGCGCCAACCAATCACGACCGGTGTTTGTACTTCGCTACCTGGCGCACGTAATGCATAGTGTTCAAGCGAAAGGAGATGACGAGCCGGGTAGGCCAGCTCATCAGCCGACACCTCAGCCGAGTGATTTGTCCCGTCAAACCATGCAAGCACACTGGTCACGGCTGCGATCGCTTCACTCCCGGTCCGGCGCACGAAGAGCGGTAACATATCGGGGTAGGTCTGGTGAAGCTGACTAACAGCCTGCTCGATAGCGTTCGTATCGTCACCGGCAACGATCACGCGCTGCGGCTGGAAGGTCTGGAGACGGCGCTGAATATCCTCCCAACTCCCTTGCGGATCGAGGGCACGGTCGTAGATCCGTACAATCGCACGGCGCTGCTCAAGCATTGCCGCTACATACGCAACAGTTAACGGTGGTAGATGGTTGTCGTGTGTGCTAGGTAGTGCAATAATAGCAACTTTCACACCGACTCTCCTGTCCCGAATGATGTTTTAGGCAACCATCATATCGTTCCGATACAGAAGCTGTGTGAACAAGAACGGTAACAACGAAACCATTTGTGAGATACCATCTTGCCGATTTCTTGCGATTTACCGGTTTTGATGCGCTCAAAATCAGTCTGCAAAAAGTGTAGCACATTGTAACCGTTTATTCATGTAACAATTTTGTCAGAGGAGAACGCCATTACGTATAGCTCGACACCTACGCCAACGGTCCGTTTCCACCGTTCAAGCAAAGATTACGACGAGGCGGTACTACCAAAACTACGTTCATGTTCTAGCGGCAAGGAAAACGAGAAACGTGTCCCTTTCCCAACCTCACTATACGCAACCCAGATCTTACCACCATGCGCCTCGACTAACTGTCTACAAATCGTCAAACCAACACCCATATTTTCACCGACCAACATACCATTGCCCCTGCTATAAAAGGGGGCAAAAATCTTATCCCAATACTCAGGCGCAATACCCTTACCGGTATCGGTAACGTGAATCAGAATCTTATCCTGCTGTTGTTCTGCACTCACAATGATTTTTCCACCTCGTGGTGTTGCCTTCGTTGCATTTTCGATCAAATTGGTCAAGACCTGCCTGATCCGATCTGCATCGACAATAACCTGCGGTAACTGATCCGGTATATCTGTGATCAGCTCAACTTCGTATTCTAGCGCTTTCGGTCGTTGTTGGATACAACTGGTAATAATAATATCAATGATATTTGTGCGCATCGGAGTGATAGTAAACTGACCTCTTTCTAAGCGATTTAATTCGATCAAGTCGATGATGCGCTTCTTGAGCACATTAACGCTATCGTTGACTTCTTGCAACAGCTCAGTTTGTCGTTCATTAAGATTACTGACCTTATTACTCTCCTTGATAAACAGATTCAGAAAACCTTGCAATGTATGTAATGGATTTCGCAATTCATGCGATACCTTCGCCATGAAGTCGCGTCGTTGCTGTTCCCGTAATTTCTGATCGGTAATATCATGCAGCACAACGACTGCCAGGCGCGTCTCCGATGATGGATTGACAAGGGTACCTTGGATCCGATAATACCGCGCTTGCGCACCATCAGCGTCTTTTACTTCTACTTCCTCACTCAGTGACTCGCCGCGTTGGAACAACTGAGTAGCAAATGCAGCGAGTCGGGTGTGAAGTATACCTTGATGTTCGGCACTGTACTGGAGCGCACGCCGCGCAACTGCATTGTCGAGATAGATCTCGCCGTGATCGTCATAGACGATCAAGCCATCGGCCATGTCGTGCAAGACAGCACTCAACATAGCACGTTGTTTACTCAATTGGACGTGCAGCTCGGCATTGCGAATAGCGATCATGGCCTGAATGCTAAACGATATCAGATGGCGTTCTTCGCTTGGTGAGAAAGCCCCTTCTTGCCGGCTCACAATACTCAACGCACCACGCACACAATTGGGTTGATCTGGATCAAAGAGGGGGACACTTAGGGCTGAGCGGAAATTGTGGGCGGTCAGGGTCACCCACTCTGGGCACAGGCCTATTTCGTGCAGATCAATCGAGACGGTACACTTATTGGTCATCACAGCTTGTGCCAAGGAATCCGCCCAATCGGTGGTATGGCGATCGGCATATAATACTCGATGTTCGAGCGCGTCGCCATGGATCAGACTCAACGCAGCATCGTCAATCCGCTGCAACCCCACCATATAGCTGAGTGAATCAAGAATCTGGCGTAAGACATCATCAAGGCTCAGCAAACTACTAATTGCCCGCAGGCTTTCGCCTAAGGCCTCCATTCGCCGTAAACGATCACGCAGATCGTTGTTCGCGGCCTCGAGATTGGTCACTTGTTGCTTCTGCTCACGCCGGAGCTGGTCGTAACGTATCCGCCATTCGCGCGCCGCCTGATTACGCCGATTGCCCACAAAGAGCACAGCGATCAACATGAGCCCGCTTAGCAAGACACTGCCAAACGAAAAGAGGGTTTTCGGCGAGACGGCCACGAGTGGAGCAGTTACAGATGGCACAAACCCAACCCCGATCAGAATCGGGATCAATGCCGGCCAAAATGAAACAAACCGGTAACGCCATGCACGTAGAGCACCAACACCTTGCACAATAACCAGTGCTGGCGTTAAACCGGCTACGCTGACAAACCAGATAATTGTTAGCAGATCACCAATTGCCGCACCGATCAAGAGCCGCCCGGCATTCAGGCGCTCTTGGCGGAGCAACCGTAACCAGACGATAGTAAACACCCCATATGCGATGATGCCCCACCATAGCAGCGATGAGAATTCGAGTTGTGTGAGTATCCAGCCTAAACCTAATGCCGGTAACGGTAGGAGACGACGAAGGAATGTTTGTAGTCGTTCGGTATTAGACCACATGGTGTCAGTCAAACTACTCTTACCTTATGGCTCAAACTTGTAACCAAGATTGCGAACGGTGATCACATGGCGGGGATTGTTGGGATTTTCCTCGATTTTGGTGCGGAGACGGCGAATGTACACGGCCACCAAGTTGCTTTCACCTTCGTAGTCGTAGCCCCAGACTTTACTGAGAATTTGGGAGACATTCAAAATCCGCCCCGCATTTTTCATCAGATAATAGAGGAGGCGAAATTCGAGGGGAGTCAGTTCAACCGTGCGTCCATCGGTAAAGATAACCTTATGCTCGACGGGATCGAGTGTAATATCACCTTGGCTGAGGCGGGTTGAGGTGTTGAGCACATCGGCATTCCGCCGCCGCAATACCGCTTCTACACGGGCCAGCAACTCCGACGGTTCGTAAGGTTTGACCAAATAATCATCGCCCCCGATTTGCAACCCCATGACGCGATCCTGCAGTTGCGAACGCGCTGAGAGGAAGATGATCGGTACTTCAGAGCTGCGCCGGATCTGCCGACAGACATCGAAGCCGTCGATCTTGGGCATCATAATGTCAAGCAGGATGAGGTCAGGATTGTGCTGCTCGATCATCTGCATAATGCTGGTCGCATCATGTGCGCGCAGGACACGGTAGCCTGCCTCTTCGAGAACGTAAGAGGTTAGTTTGGCGCTTGGAACATCATCATCAACAACTAAAATATTCATAGGACCATCCTCTTTGACATTATTGGAGACACCGATCAACTCCGTACATTACAGCTTATTCATTGTACCACTCACAACGCGATTTTGGCTAGGGTGAAAATTACAACTCGTGTACCCGCTACCGCATTCGGTAGCGGTAGGCGCAGTGACATGCTTACTATTTTTGTAGTATAAACACACCGTGCCACAGGAGCTGTGAAATAAACCTGCTTATTCAAAAGTACCGAAGCAACAAAAAAAGGTGGGCCGAAATATTCCTTTCGACCCACCGACAATTGTAACTGTGACGACTGCTACACCAATAATGCCCGTTCGCGGACCCGCCGTCGAGCCGGTAACACCGCCGGACGCACCGGCTGACGGAACGGCAACGGTGCCGGCAGCGCTGTCGGTTGCGGACGATACCCGAGCAACCGCATAATCGTCACCTGATCTTGCTGTGGGGTGAGACGTGAGCTGAGCCGACCGTTCCGCTCTTCGACGATGAAACGTGCCGCTTCTGGAGTAAGGCAATGGTGCGCACCACCACGTCCCGCAATCATCTGCTGATACGCCCCAATCCCGAAGATCGCCAAGATCAGACCACCATCGGTCGTCGGCAACCAGAGGGGTGGTTGTTCGGGCCGTGGATAGATATCGTCGCTATCGCAGGTACGCCGACCGGCTAGCCGCACCGGACGTATCGGCTTGTCCCAATCGGTTAACGGCAAGATCACGAACTCTTGTCCGCTGACAAAGAGTGTGTCAGGGAGCATCACCATCAGCGAACCGTTGACCAGATACCAATCAGGTTGACCTGCTTGTCCAGCTTTGACAGCACCGACTTCTACCAAATAGGCACTGTGCGTCGCGACTGTATAGCGCCCAAACTCACCGATCAACTCAGGGGTCGGTACGCCATATTCAGCACAGAGGTCACGCACGGTGATCATCAGCCGGCTCAGAAAGCGCCGGTAATCGAAGCTGAAGGTTAATTGATACCCCGCTGTTGGCATCCCACCGCCGAAATTGAAGTAGCGCAAGGTTGGCACACGCCGACGCAGACGGCAGTAATGTTCCACCGAGGCACGCAATGTATTTAGAAAATGGTCTTCGTCTTCGATCTGGCTACCAACCATGGCGTGGTACAGCACCAACGTGTGATGAGTATCGGCGATAAGATCGGCAGCCTGTTCGATCTCGGCTGCCGTAAGACCGAACCGGTCATTGCCGGGGTGACGCCCATCGCGATTACCGGCCGCCCGCTCGCGCACGCCAAACTGGAGTGGCACCGGCGTATCCAGTAGATCACGCAGTTCGGCAAGATCATCGAGAACTGGGATTACCGTCTCGCAACCGTCGAGACGGATATTGCGGATTGCTTCACGGTAGGCCGGCTCTTTCGAGCCATTGCAAAAGATAAATCGATCACGGGGCAAGATTCCTTGCCGCCAGAGGCCATGGGCAATAATCAGATCGGTCGTTGCGGAGGTTTCGTAGTGAGCACCGGCAGCCAGCGCTGTTTGAACAGCCTCAGCAGCAAAATTAGCTTTCGTGGCATAGGCATAGTGAAATACTGCTGGATACTCGGTTGCACTACGTGCTTGCGCAGCCCAGTTGAGCATACGCTGCACCTGCATGGTAATCTGCGGGGTGTACACCACTTCCAGCGGCGCACCGTGTTGGCGCACCAACCGGTTTAAGTTGAGACGATCGCCGAAGTAGAGCTCACCGTCGTAGCGGCTCACGAAATCGGTCAGGCGGCCCTCACCGGCAAAGCCGGTCTGCTGTGTAATCAGGTCGGCAAAAGTTAGCGTCTTCAACTGTACCACATTCCTCCATCATAGCAGCGGGCGATAACCCGCAAAGCGAACACACGACAAGACGAGCCCTCTCCCACCGTTCGCGGGCAAGATCATTGACACACAGCGACTACCGTCACCGCAACCACGGTAACGATCAACCCTTGGCTAGCAAGCGATTCAGCACTTGGGGATCAAAAAAGGCCCTGCACCTGATGCAGTGGCCGGGGGAGCAGGAGTGCGCAGCGTCACTCGGGCGCGGCTAGCAGGCGATGCGCACCAATACGCGGCATGCATGTGTGCAGTTTGGGAAGCGCTGAATCGCGCGTATGTTGTATGCGCCGTCCATACTGCCTCACACTAGCCCACCCGACGCCGTCTCCCATCCAAGGCGACACTTGTCGCGACAACGGCGCTTTCCGCTCGGCGTTCGGTGTTGCGTGTTACGTGTGTCGGGTGCCTTCCCGAAACGCGAAACCCGTAACCCAAACGTAACGGGGGGCGCGAATGACCCGGTCGATTGGCTCAACCGGATGCACATTGTACATCTAATACGCGGGAACGTCAATAGGACTCATCGCAACAGTTTTGTCGAAAAGGAGGGATACCGTGGCATGCCGACGGCATCGTCCGGTAGCACACCACGCGATGCTGCGCCCTATACTAAGGCGAGTACTATGCGGTCACCGTAGGCAGCTCATTGTCTCCTTCGAGCCACAGCCGATACGTTGGTGGATGACGCCAACGAGTTGCCTGCTCAAAGGCATACGCTAATCTGATCAGCATTGGTTCTGACCACGCTCCACCGATGAAATTGATAGCGATAGGCAAACCAAATGCCATCCCTGCCGGCACCGTAACCATCGGGTAGCCAGCTCGCGCAGCGAGCGAGCTGCTGCCGCCGGGATAGCGATCACCGGCAATGAGATCAATCGGCCAGGCCAAACCTGTGGCCGGCGCAACCAACGCATCAAGCTGCTTTTCGTAAAGTACGGTATCGAGCGCCTGCCGCACAGTATCACGACTAGCGGCTAACGCCTGCTGATACGCCAGATCATTCAGATCACCGACTGCTGCTGCTTGCAACAACAGCTCTTGACCAAAGAACCGCAATTCGTGCTCGGCATACCGCTCATTGAAGGCAATCAGTTCGGCCAGCGAACGCGGTGGCGGAGCGGTAGCCTGCGGATCGGGTACACGAGAGGCAAGATACCGGTTGAGCGTATCTTTGAACTCGTAAATGAGCACCGTCAATTCGGCCTCACTAAAAGCGAGCAGTTCATTAGGTAACGTTACCGGATCAAC
Source organism: Chloroflexus sp. (assembly GCF_049970315.1). Taxonomy (GTDB): domain Bacteria; phylum Chloroflexota; class Chloroflexia; order Chloroflexales; family Chloroflexaceae; genus Chloroflexus. The sequence goes on along the minus strand of NZ_JBMFNE010000004.1, from coordinate 115,029 downwards.
GATATGCGCGCCGGCATCAATCATCGCAGTCAATGCGTTCGCAAAGGCCTGTTCAACGTGACGACCAAAGCCGGCAAAGCGTTCGCTGCGCAGCACGCCAATCCGTGCCCCGCACAACGCATCGGCTTGTAAACAGGTGCGGTAGTCGGGGCGAACATGGTCGGCCGCTGCTGCTGTCGCCGGATCACGCGGGTCAGGCCCGGCAATGATACCTAGCACCGTGGCGGCATCGGCGACACAACGGGCATGTGGCCCGACGGTATCCTGCGTAAAGCTGATCGGAATAACCCCGGCACGACTGGTCAGCCCTACCGTCGGCTTAATCCCCACCACTCCGCACAACGCCGACGGGCACGAAATCGAGCCATCAGTCTCGGTACCGATAGCGACCACACACATACTGGCAGCGACGGCAATTGCCGAGCCTGAGCTTGACCCACAGGGGCTACGCGAGAGAACATACGGATTACGTGCCTGCCCGCCGCGCGCACTCCACCCACTTGAGGATGCGGTGCTGCGGAAGTTGGCCCATTCGCTCATGTTAGCTTTGCCCAAAATCACCGCCCCCGCAGCCCGTAACCGAGACGCAACCGTCGCCTCGGTTGCCGGTCGCGAACCGAGTAGGGCCAACGAACCGGCCGTTGTGGCGGTATCATCGAGCGTGTCAATGTTGTCTTTCAGGAGGATTGGAATGCCGTGTAATGGACTGCGTGGCCCTTGCGCATTACGCTCGGTATCGAGGGAAATCGCCGTTTTGAGTGCTGACGGGCTGATCTCGATTACCGCATTAAGACACGGTCCCGCCCGATTAAGCGCTTCAATACGTTCGAGACAGGCCATCGTCAAGGCTTCAGCGCTGATCGCGCCGCTATCCATAGCCGCTTGCAGCTGGGCAATGGTCGCTTCATAGGCGAGCACACCTATCGCATTAGTTGGATCCAGGTTACTCATAGTTTTCTGCCATCCAGAACATGCGCGACGGCCTGTTCCTGCCCCGATTGCACAAAGCAATCGTCGCTGACAACCGCCACGTTGCTGCTGCCGAGAGCACCCACCTCTCCCTGCTATCGGTCAGACTCGTCATAGGGAGGGCAGGTGCAGTTGCCAGCCGTTTGCGATTGCGCGCTGGGGTGTGGTCCAGACCACGAACAGCGCTACACGCCAGGCACGTCCAGGTTCGACTATGCACCGTGCGCGTTTCGTTCGTTATGCCATCGACCGAACACCGACAGCTCTGTGGGGAAGGAGCGATCCGCGATACCGAGGTGCGTCCCGGAGCGGTTCGCCGTAGCTTCACTATGCCCCATCGCTCACGTCGCTCATCGCCCGTGCGCAGGGACAGCGACGATTGCGGTCCGTTCGTACAACCGGCATCAATCGCCCCTCGTACTCCCATTGTTTTGTTACCATGTCGTGACGGTGACACCGTGCAGCTTTGCCACTTGCCCTATACACCTAAAAGGTTCGGTGAGTTTAATGACACCCTAAAATGTACCTTTGTAAAGCCTAGCGTCTAGCTCCGCTGCCACAATGCAGAGATGTAACCGGACTACGCATAATAGTGTCACAAAACCTTGACCGGGTTCAACAGACCGGGTCGTTCACGGTTGGCCGCTTCGATCGCCTCGGCGGAACCCAACACCGCAACGTGACCGTGATCACGCAACGCTGCGGCAGCTTCGGCGAAGGCAACAAAATCGGCCGGGGTGGTCGCCAACACTTCATCACGAATCTGCTGGCGATACTCGTCGCTCACGCTGGTCAGGTAGCGCACCAGCGCGGTGTATCCCTTGGCATCCGGCAACTGGTAGGCATCCATATCGCCAATAGTGCCGATAATCGCCCGTTCGACCGTCGCCGGATCGAGCGCCGTTTCACGCAAGAAGGTCGCCATCTCGTCGTACACATCGAGCGTGCGCAAGAGATTGGGGTCACGGTACGAGGTAGTAATGAACAGGCCGGTGCTGCGGTCGTAACTACCGCCGGCACCATACGCCCCACCCTGAATACGGATGCGGTCGAGCAGGTAGTCGATGCGCAGGTGGCGCAACACCACCATCGCCGAGCCACCGGGCCGAACGCCGTAGGCATGGAGATTTACCCCTTTGGCAACGTAATTCACCTGTGCCGGAATGATCAACCCCTCACCACCGTCAACACTACTTACCGACCACTGCACCGGCGTATAGGGCACATCAGGAAGTTCGGCAAGAAATGCCGTCAGCATCGGCATGATCATCTCTTGCCCACTGGCATCAAGGGTCAGGTTCGCCACCAACCCGTGCCGATTGATCAGTACCGTCCGCACCGCTTCAAGGTCGGCCAACACACTTGGCCAATCGTGCTGCACACGCTGCTCAAGCTCGCGCAAGAAGAAAATGGCGGAAACCCCACTCATTTGTTCCTCGGCCCATTCCGCCGGAGCAAACCGTGCAGCAAGACGTTGGCGAGCATACGCATTGCCTGCTGGTATGAGTGACGACTCGCGGTTGGCCCGTGAGCGCAGAACGATCTGCCTGAAGCGCTCACAGTTATCGAGATTCACCGTTAACAGAATCTCGCTGAGCAAGCGGAATAGCTCGCCGGCTTGGCCGAGCGTACTTTTGCCACGGACCATCAACCGACCAACCGGCTGCCCCGAAACAAGGTCGGTTGCCGTCATCGGCGCAGCGGCGATCCCGCCGGTCTCACGCCCGATGCGCTGGAGTAAACGGACAAAATCGGAGGTGGCCGTACCCATTTCGGTGAGGGCACGGGCAAAGAGTGGCACGTAGGGCAGTAAGTGCGGTGGTAAGGCACGCAGATCAAAAGCCAGATCGAGATAAACGATGCCGTTGGTAAATAGATTGTGACGCAGAAGCGTTACGCCACCTCGCTCATCAATATCGGTCGGAATCCGCTTGATCGTCCGGTCGAGATCTGACAAACGCAGGGTCGGAATCGTCGCCAACGCCTCTGGCGGATCGGGCGTCTGCTGCCATTCGACGAGCGCCTGCGTCTCGGCGACCAGCGCCACGCGCTTGGCCTCATCGAGGGTCGCGGCGAAGGCGTCAATCCGGGCCTGCTCGGCAGCGGCCAAACGGGCAGCATGTTCGGGGTCAGGGCGTAAAGTCACGCGCGTCCGGTGTGGATTGTTGAGCAGCAGCTCACGGATCATACGCTCAAAGAGATGGTCGCCGTTCTTTACGGCAGTCTGCACTGCCGCCAGTGGAGCCTCGAAGCGCAACGGTGCAATCGGGTCATCATCATAGAGCCATGTACTCAGCGCGCGCAGCATCAACACCAAACCACGCGGAAAGCTACCGGTGTTGTTTTCGCGCAGGCTAAACTCAAAGGTATTAAAGGCTGCTGCTATCGTCTCGGTATCGATCCCTTGCTCGGCAAGTTCGTTGAGGGTACGCAGGATCAGCTCTTCAACCTGCCCTGCATTTGCCGGATCGATCCCTTTCATTCCAACCGAAAAGGTCTGTTGCAGCAAATCACTTTCATACCCGCCAATGACCTCTTCGCCTAACCCGGAATCGATCAGCGCCTTGCGCAACGGCGCTGCTGCATTCCCCAGCAAAATGTAGCCCAACAACTCGCGCGCCATCAGCTCGGTCGGATCGCGATTATCATCGAGGAGCCAATTGAGCATCACCATGCCCTTTTGCTGGGACTCATCGGCAGCACTAAAGGTATACTCCAAGACACGTGGCTCGCTGAAACGGGGCTGCTTTTCGATCTGAGAGGGTGGATCGATGCGCTCGAACTGGCTCAGATACTCATCGAGTTTGCGCAATCGCTCCTCTACCGGATCATCGCCGTAGAAGAAGATACGCGCATTGGAAGGATGATACAAAGTCTCGTGAAAGCGCTTAAACGCTTCATACGTTAGATCAGGGATCGCCAGAGGATCGCCTCCCGATGAATGGCCATACGTTGTATCGGGGAAGAGCGACTGCTGCGAGTAGCGATAGAGCATCCCATCGGGCGACGAGTAGGCGCCCTTCATCTCGTTGTAGACCACGCCCTTAATGGTGAGCGGTGCATCGGGCGCCGGCAGTTCGAAGTGCCAACCCTCTTGCTTGAGTACTTCGGGCGTGATACGTGGGAAGAAGACTGCATCGAGATAGACATCGACCAGATTGTAGAAGTCTTTCAAATTGGTGCTCGCAACCGGATAGGTTGTTTTATCCGGGTAGGTCATGGCGTTGAGGAAGGTATGCACCGATCCCTTCACCAAGGTAAAAAATGGGTCTTTAACCGGATACTTACGCGAGCCACAGAGGACCGAGTGTTCGAGAATGTGGGCAATGCCGGTCGAGTCGCGGGGTGGAGTCCGAAAGGTGATACCGAAGCATTTATTCTCATCGTCATTTTCCAGCGAGAGCAGTTCAGCGCCGGTCTTGATATGACGATACAAACGAGCGCGTGTATTGAGTTCGGGGATGAATTCATCGCGCAGTAGCTCAAATCCGTACAGATTCGTCATGACAACCTCATCTGGTACAATACGTTCCTGGTGTGCTCAATGGTATTGTACCAGAAGGCTTTACTTTGTGGCACCTATGCAACAACACACCGTTTCGATTATCTGCACCGTGCGTGACGAAGCCGATAACATTGCCGCGCTGCTTGATTCAATGTTAATGCAGACACGCGCTGCCGACGAGATCGTGATTAATGATTGCCAGAGTGTTGATGAGACACCGGCCATCGTTGCCGCCTACGCTGCGCGCTACCCTCGGATCAAACTGGTTCGTGGCGGACACAATATTTCCTCAGGGCGGAACAACGCGATACGTCACGCACGAGGTTTGCTCATCGCCAGTACCGATGCCGGTCTGATCCTCGATCCGCACTGGCTCGCCCGCATTATCGCCCCGCTCGAAACCGGCGACGCCGATCTGGTTGGCGGCTTCTTCCATCCCACGCCGCGCTCACTGTTTGCGCTTGTCCTGGGCGAAACCAACTATCGTCGCAGCAGCGAGATCGATCCGCTCGCATTCTTACCCTTCGGTAAATCAATGGCTTTTCGCAAAGAGGTATGGGAAGCAGTAGGCGGCTTTCCCGAATGGGCCAGCCACTGCGAAGACCTGCTCTTCGATTTGGCCGTTGAGCGCGCCGGCTTTCGCCGCGTTTTTGTCCCAGAAGCGGTGGTACACTTTGCACCGCGTTCCACCCTCCGAGCCTTTATTCGCCAGTATTACCTCTACGCTCGCGGAGATGGTCGGGCCGGGTTGTGGTCACAACGTCACGCGCTGCGATACGCCGTCTATCTGACGCTCAGTGGGCTAATGGGGATTGCCCTAAACCAACCGCGCCTACGAGCACCGATTGGAGCGTTGATCGGGCTAGGGGTCGCTGCGTATACCCGTGGTCCTTATCGCCGACTTTGGTCGAAGCTCCGCGGCCGACCGCTCGGCGAAAGGCTCTTCGCGCTGGCATTGGTCCCCCTGATCCGGCTGGTCGGCGACGCGGCCAAGATGGTTGGCTATCCGGTTGGTTTGTGGCGACGGCTTCAGCATAACGGGAGGGCCGCAGCATAATGCGGTGGTGATGGTTGTTCACCCCACACAATTTATGGTGTGGCCTCCACCGGACGCCGGCGACGTTTGACGAACCGGTTGATTCGGTCAATGAGCACCACAATAATGGTAATAACTACGATCTTGATCAGCACCTCACCCATATCGGTTATATGAGCCAACGACGGCACTTCGTCGATGTGGTGCTCGCTGCGCCCGACGAACTCCCTGCCACCCTGCTCTCCACCGAATACGAACTCACCACGTTCACGCCCACGAAACCCCTCTTCACGACTCACCATCTGCGTCACCGGCAACAGATTATTCACCCGCAGCCAGTTAAATCCCATCGCCACCAACACCGCCACACCCACAATAATCAGGATTCGTCCAATCGTTTCATTACGTCACCTCTTCGATCTGTGCTGCTACCAAAGCGGATTGTTAAAGCGTGGTGCAGTCGCGATCAGATAAGGCGACAAACATCACACCGTCGATAAGAAAATTGCGCCAGTTTTGATTGGTTTGCTTCATATCCCACCTCTGTCATGCTGTGTTCTTCTTAACTTCTACTTTAGAAGGCAATTGTGAAGCAGTTGTGGATCGGCTTGACAAAGATAATGAACATCTGAAGTCATCATCCACGGCTATTCACAGTCTTTGTCGATGCGCTTGAGGTGAACCGATAACCTTCCATCGATCAGCCCCCGAACCATAGGAGACCATACCGTTACCGAACTACGCACCTCTAATCAAAAAAATAGCGCGAGGCGATAGTTGCCTCGCGCCGCTCACGGGATCGCAGCAAGATTAGCGTGTTTTGATGCCGAACGGCAAATAGAGTGGGCAGAAACCAATTGCACTGGTGACGAGGAAGACGATAGCGAGAATACCGCCGATCCATGCCAGCGCACCCGACAACACACCGGTCACGATCATCACAATGAACAGAAGCGCAATAACGACGCGCGCGATCCGGTCAACATTCCCCATATTTGGTGTCATTGCTTTCCTCCTCGTCATAGTATTCCTGTTATGCCTATTACTACTATAGCCAAACGGCCAGCGTCGATCAGTGACAAAGTCACGTTGGCTGGAATCTGGAGTGCGGTAGTCAAATGCCGCACGGCTTATCACTCAGACGCAAAGCGAGTAAAGACGCAGAGGGAGTAAACGCAAAGGCGCGAAGGGCGCAAAGGACGCAAAGCGTTTTGGGCATCGGCA